>CAYOHI010000016.1:0-6337 GCA_964403725.1 uncultured Candidatus Saccharibacteria bacterium | reverse complement strand
AAAAAGAGGCGGTTACGCCTGCTTGGCTGGCCATAATTGACCAGATTATTGAATATTTCCTTTTTCTATTCAGTTTTATGGCTTTTAAAAGGCCAAGGATAGGCAAGATGAACTTGTCAAAGCCAAAGCCGAAGCCAACCCGGTAGACATTGACATTGCCTACTTTTTCAAATTTAGGCAGATTAGACTTGATTTTAGCTGTAATTAGATCAAATTTAGAGTCGCTAACACGATCGGTAATTTCTTTAACCGCTATTTCAGCTCCGCCAATCAAAGGAAGATAGGCAGTGGAAAAGATTAAAATGTTTTTCATTATAAATCCTTTTTTTTAACTGATTCTATATATTCCTTAACATCTTTTTTAGCAGACCATCCCAATTCCTTCATTTTAGACAGATCAATAGCAGATGACCTCCTGTCTCCTTTTTTTTCAGGAAGCATTTTAATTTCACTGCCAAAAAGATTAGCGATTTCAATAATTGAATATTCCTTTTCTGATCCGATGCAATAGCCATCTCCAGATCCCTTTTCACCAACTAAAACCAAACCATCAATAATATCATCAATATATGTAAAGGCTCTTTTCTGAGTCCCAGGAGAAACGACAGTCAAAGGCTCCTTATTCTTGTATTTTCTAGAAAATATTCCGATCACCGTAGCATACTTACCTTCAGAAATTTCTCTGCCGCCATAGACGTTATAGAAATACGTGATGGCATGAGGCAGATTAAACCATTTTCCATAACTACTGACCAGTTCAGTATTGTTTGCTTTGCTAAAAGCATAGGGTGATTCTTCTCTTCCTCCCGTGTCATCTCCAAACTTAGTGCTTGAACCGGTATAGATAATCTTAATATTGTTCTTGCGGCAGAATTCCAAGACAGAAAAAGTTCCCAACGTATTAAAACGCCAGACCATCTCAACATCATCAAAACTTGTCAAAACTCTTGAATATTCACCAAGATGATAGACAATATCAGGTATTTCCTTAATACGTTCTTCAATATCCTTTGTTTCTCCCTTAATATATTCTACACCTTCAATATGGTTTTCTTCTTTGCCGTTGAAATAGTTATCAAGAGATATGATTCTGTTGTTCTTGTCTTGAACCAGTCTTTCTATGAGATGAGAACCGATAAAACCAGCTCCACCTGTTACTAGAATAATTCTTTCTTTTTTCCCTTGCTTATTGGTCATATATATACTAATATACTAAAAAATGGCTAAAAAATCAATTCTTTACATCATCACTAAATCTGTCTGGGGAGGAGCTGCCGTATATACCCACAGCCTGGCTAAAAGCATGTCAGGAGAATTTGATGTTTCCATTGCTGCCGGCGGCAAAGGCAAGTTTTATGAAAGAATCAAAGAAGAAAGTATTACATATTACAATATTGTCAATTTCCAGAGAAACGTCAATATTTTCAAAGAATTCTTAGCTGGATTTGAAATCCTTTCTTTGCTTTTCCAAGTCAAGCCGGACATCATTCATTCAAATAGCTCAAAAGCCGGAGGCGTGGTAGGTGTCGCTGGACTGATTTACAAACTTCTAGTTGGCAAGAAAGTTAAGATGATTTTCACTGCCCATGGCTGGGCTGTCAATGAAGATAGGTCTAAATGGCAGATTTCTTTAATTAAGATATTTAGTAAGATTACTTCCCTTTTCTATGATGAAATCATTTGTGTCTCTGTGTTTGATAAAAAAACTGCTTTAAGATACAAATTAGCCAGGAAGGATAAGTTAACTGTCATTCATAATGGAATTGATATTGAAAAGATTAAGTTTTTAGATAAGGAAGAAGCCCAAAAGAAACTATTGGGCCATACTTCTGATCTAGTTGTCGGTACCATTGCTGAGTGGACTAAAAACAAAGGCATTTCCTATCTTTTAAAAGCAGTTAAAAAGCTTGATCAAAAATTCGAGTTCATTCTCATTGGCGGCGGAGAAAATCCAGACAAAAAAGAAATCTATAACTATATCAAGAACAACCATCCAAAAAACATTAATTTAATTGAATTCATTGCTAATGCAGCCACCTATTTAAAGGCCTTTGATGTCTTTGTTCTCCCTTCAGTCAAAGAAGGGTTGCCATATACGATAATTGAAGCCATGGCTGCAGAAGTTCCTGTAATTTCAACTGATGTTGGCGGTATTCCTGAATTAATAAATAAGGAAACAGGATTCTTAATCAAACCTAAAAAACCAGATCAAATCAAAGAAAAGATTGAATATATTACAAAAAACAAAGAGAAAGTGGAAAAGATAACCAAAAGAGCCAGGGAGAAGATAGAGAAAGAATTCAGTATAGAACAGATGATAAGGAAAACGAAAGAAGTGTATAATTAGGATAGATTACAAGAAAAACGCTCCGATGCATTGCATCAGAGCGTTTTTTAATTGTTGCGGCTTAGAATCTAACGCCAGCCATCCCAAAAGTAAAAAGGACCAAAAGGACTGATCACAACGTATTGGCGATCAGATACATCGTTGCTGCGGTCTCTTTTCTCGGATTCGACGACTACACTCGAATTAGCCTCTACAACACCTCTCGAAGATTTCTCATTACACATAATCTAATCCCCCATAGATTTACCCGCGTTGTTGTTTGTTCAAGATATAACACACAAAATATCATATGTCAATTTACTTCCTATAAACCCCATTCTTCACATCCTGGATGAAGGCTTCCGATTGCGTTTTGAACTCATCGCCGAATTCGCCGATTTTGTTCGCTGCTTCTATGGCCTTATCATCCTCGCCCAAATTGGCATAAGCCAAAGCCAGGTTAATCCAGTAGCCAGGATTTTCTGGAACGAATTCAATTAAATCCTTGTAAAATATTTTAGTCCATTCATAGTTCTGAACCCTAATGGCTGAATTAGCCATTCTTTCAAGCTGTTCCGGGTCGCGATAGACCAGACCCAATCCAGTCATTTCGTCCAAAGTAGCCTGAATCTGGTCGCTCCTGTCCGTAACCAAGAGAAGCATAACCATATTGACATATGATTCAACTACCTGATCTTGCAGATCAATTGCTTTTTGCATATCAATCACAGCCTCGTCATAAAGATCTTCTCCTTTTTCCGTTTGGCCAGTTAATTGCAAATGCTTGCCCAAGTAATATTTGGCATAGCCCATTTCATAGAAAATTTGCGGCCTGGTCGGACTTAATCTTTCAGCCTGTATGCCCAGTTCAATCGATTTTTCCAATCGACTGACATCGTACTGATAGCTCTTCAGCAAGAATCTCATAGTCATCAAGTAATTTCTGGTTGCTTTGGGCTTTTCAGCGATTTGTTTGTCAAATTCCTCTTCTGTTCTCTCAGCAACCTTAATTTCCCAATTCTCTTCAAGGTCCTGGCTTGGATCATTGATCACTTTTGAAACAAACTCACCCAAATGCTGCCTGTATTCCTGATCACCCATTGTCTTCATATCCAAAACACTAATGAACTGGTTGTATGCCTGGACATGCTGGTTCTTATTCGAGTAAATCAAGGCATCGATAAATTTCATATTAGCCAAAGTCGGCCTGACATTGAAGACAAACATCATTGGGACCAAAATAATTATGAAAACTGTTAAGAGCAAGGAATATGGAGTCTTTGAGCTTGAAATATTCCCACTCCAATCAGGAGTAAATTGAGAAAGAAAGGCCAAAACTAAAAACAGCGGAATGTATGTTACCAGAGCCTCGAAGATAAACATGTTCTGGATCAGATAGGCGATCATTATCAGGCTGAAGATAACCGGTATGTAATATCCGCTTTCCGTCTTGTTTTTAAAAAAGTGCTTCCATAAGTAATATAGGGGGAGCAAAAGCATAGATAAGTAAAGAAGAAGTCCAACCAATCCACCAGTAATCAAGCGATCAAAAACCATGTTATGGCCCCGGTCAAACCAAATAACGGAACCTGCTTTACGATAAATCTTAGCATTGAAATACTTATCGAAAACCTGATAGAAATTCTCATAACCATAACCCAATATCGGTTTTTCCTTGAATCCTTGAAAAGACGACTCCCAGGTCATCAGACGATTCTGGGCCGTGGTCGCCCCGATAGAAATACTGGCTACTCTGTCCAAGACATCACTGTTCTTAACCCAGTCAGATTCCTTGCTGACAAAGACAATACTGGTAAAGATAACGAAAAGAAGCAGAGCGCCGATACTTGCCTTTTTAATCATCTTGTTATCCTTCAAGCGAATAAAGGCCAGGTATCCGATAAAGAGGAAGGCTGAAAAGATTAAAGCAATAATTCCACCTCTGGTCAAAGTATTGAAAACAATAAAGATCTGCAAAAGGATGCCGATAATATAGTACCAGCGCAAATATTTGTTTTTCCTGAAATAGAATAAGAGTAAGCCAAAGAGTAAATTAAAAATTAAATACCCTGCCACGTAACCGGCATTACCGATAGTAGCCGTAATTCTCACTCCGCCAGCCGAAGACATAAATCCTTCAATATGGAAATGCTGACCCAAAGAATATAAAGTAAGCAGAACGCTACTCAAGAAAGAAGTTTCAAAAATTACCAGCCAGTCTTTTAAGCGGCGCAAGAAACCGCTTAAGACAATAAAATACATAAATAAGTGAATCAGCAACAGAATTCCCTCGCTTCTTTCATTGTTACTCCAAAAACTGTGATAAAAAGTTCCAGCCATCAAGGAAGAGACAACCACTGTCAGGATATATAAGAAAAATAGAACCAAAACCAAATTAAGCTTTGGCCGGTATTCCTTCTTCAAAACAGCCAAACCTAAAAAGGCCAAGAATATCAATTCTACAGCTACCCTAAAAACTAAAGTCTTAGGTACGATGAACGGGAAATAAAAACCACCATTAACAAATAATGGTGCAAAAAAAATAACAACCAAACCCACCCAAATAAAATATTTAAGAAATTTATCTAAGCTCATTAAAGAATATCCCTTACATAGCTAGGTAACTGGTCTCTTGATTCAGGATCCAATTCGATCACCTTATTAGCATACAGTTTAGCTTTTTCAATATTTTCGCCGTCCCGAGCGTAATAATCAGCTAAATACAAATAATAGTTTGCTGCTTCAGCCGGATTTATACTCGCTCCTTCATTGATGATTCCCTCAATCAAATGAGCCTTTTCCGTCATATTATATCGATACAGAGCAGCTAGTCCGATGTAATAAGTGTAATTATCCTTCCTTAATTCCAAAACCTTCAAATAGTATTCTTCAGCTTTCTCGTATTCGCCTAAAGTAAACAAATACAAGTCAGCCAGATTGCCATAGCCCAAAGATTGCTCTGGAGCATAATCAACTGCCGTCAACCAGGCTTTTTCAGCGCCTTCAAAGTCATCAAATCTCTTCTTTAAGATACCGACATTGATCCAGCGGATATATATGTGATCGCCTTCCCTGAGCTTGCTATACTGCTTATTCAAATCCTCGATACTGTAATCTATTACCTCTTGGGTTATTCTCCCCTCTTCAAGCTTCTGCAGAAGAGTTGGGAAATCTTCAGCTGCATAGGTCCTGTCTATTTCATTAGGCTCTTGGAAATATATTTTATATAAATAGAAATAAGAGACTAAAACAGCTGCAATTACAACTAAGGCAATGTAAAAAATTCTTTTTTTGTTCATAATCATATATCCTAATTAAGACCAGCTAATAAGTCAAGAGATGGTATCTTTGACTGGCCCGGTCATATAGGCATCCAGATCCGTTTCATTGATCGTATAGATGGAATCGCTGTCATAACCGGCTTCAATAAACATTTCTGCTGAAATACTCAGCCAATGCTTAATTCCTGTATCTCCTTCTGGCACTAATTCATAAACCTTTTCATGACTATCAGCTCTGACTAGATTTGAAACTGCATAAGCATCTAGAACTTCACTGCTAACATCCTGGACATTATCCCAGTCAAAATGTTCGTAACTGTCAAAAACATGAGGTGATAAGATTAATCTTTTGAATTTCTTGTCACCAACAAGCTTAATGATATAGATGTCAAAAGCAGCAGATCCTTGAGCATTAGGATTTCTAAGCAAAGAACCATCATCAAAAACCGTTAATGGAGGAAGTGTTGGCTCAGGATCCGGCTCTGGTTCTGGCTCAGGCTCTGGATCGGGTTCTGGCTCTGGATCGGGTTCTGGCTCTGGTTCAACAACAGGGATATTAACATTTCCAATAATAGACGTGCCGTAATTTGAAACGCCGCCGCCATCCTGATAAGAAACTATCAGATTGCCTTCAGCAAGAGATAAGACCTGGGTATCGCCAGTCGTACTAGGATTAAAAGTATATTCAGATCCAAAGGCAACCACATTGCCTGAAATATCACCGACAATG
>CAYOHI010000015.1:0-7708 GCA_964403725.1 uncultured Candidatus Saccharibacteria bacterium | reverse complement strand
GAATATTAAGAAGAATGACTTCTGCTTGATGGTTGAAGGCCAGACAGACGTCATTATGTCCCATCAGGCCGGATTTCCGAACGCTATTGCCACTTCAGGCACAGCCTTGACCCCAGACCAGCTAAAGATCATTAAGAGATATACGGAAAATCTGGCAATGGCTTTTGACACTGACTTGGCTGGAGAAACAGCTACCAAGAGAGGGATTGATTTGGCCTTGCAATTAGGCTTCAATACCAAAGTAATCAATCTGCCAGATAATCAGGATCCAGCTGAATACATTAAAAAGAACCCTTCCTTATGGGGAAAAGCGATTAAAAATGCCCAGGAATTGATCGAATTCTATTTAGACACTGCCTTTGCCAGGAATGATTTCAAGACAGCTAGGGGCAAGAAGGAAATTAGCGGGTCTGTCTTGCCAATAATCAAGAAGATTAACAATAAGGTGGAGCAAGCCCATTGGCTTCAAGAAGCAGCTAAAAGATTGCAAGTCCAGGAAATTGCTTTGACTGAGGAAATGGATAAGATAAAGGAAGTTGATTTAGACATACCATCAACAGAAGAAAAGATCGTTAATACGCCGAACAAAGCAGATCATTTGGAAGAATATACCTTGGGTCTGATTCTGACGGATAACAGCAGCTTTAAAGGATGCGGCAAAGAACCATGTTATCTATTCACCAATTCAGACTTAGAAGAAATATTTAAAGTCTTGAAGAAGAGTAAAAGCAAAAAAATCAATTTAAAGAATTTGAAGAAGAAATTGCCTGACCATTTAGTTAATAGAGTTGATGAAATTACTTTTAAGATGGAAGCACAAAATGTCTTAAACGAGGATACTGATGAATTCGAGCCAGGCAAAGAAGCTAAGTTTTGTTTCAGTCAGTTAAAGAAACGATATTACCAAGAAAAATTAAATGGCTTGAATCTGGCCATTAAAGAAGCAGAAAGCAAGAAAGATGAAAAAACTTTGAAAAAATTAACTAATGAATTTAATAACTTATCTAAGGAAATAATTAATTGTTAAAAATTATGCCTAGAAAAACAACAAAAAAAACAACAACCAGGGCTAAAGCAGCTAAGAAGCCGGTAAAAAGAAAACCAGCTGCTAAAAAGCCAATTAAGAGAAAAGTCGCTAAGCCGAGAAAGAGAGTCGTTAGGAAAAAGCCAGTTAAAAAAGCAGCTCCTAAGAAAAGAACTGTTAGGAGAAAGAGGACTAAGAAAGATCTGATTACTCAGGAAAAAGTTGATCAATTGATTAACCGGGGAAGAGAAAGAGGCTTCGTTACAGAAGGCGAATTATTGAAATTGATTCCTAAGATTGAAAATGACATTGAAGGTCTTGAAAAAGTATATGATGAATTAAAGGAGAATAACATTAAGGTTGTTGAATCAGTTGAATTTCTAGAAATAAATTCAGATGAAAAGAAAAAGCCGGTCAAAGGAAGAAAGGTAGCTGAGAAATTTGATAATGTCCAGATGTATTTGAGAGAGATCGGAAGAATTCCTTTGCTGACTGCTGCAGAAGAAGTCAGATTGGCTAAATTGATTGAACAAGATGATCAGGAAGCAAGGCAGAAATTAACTCAGGCTAACTTGAGATTGGTTGTCAGTATTGCCAAGAGATATGTTGGCCGAAGCAGGAATTTAAGTCTGCTTGATTTGATTCAAGAAGGAAATATCGGTCTTTTCAAAGCTGTTGAAAAATTTGATTACCATAAAGGGTATAAGTTTTCAACCTATGCTACCTGGTGGATCAGACAGGCTATTACCAGAGCTCTGGCTGATCAGGCTAGGACTATTCGTATTCCAGTACATATGGTTGAAACAATCAGTAAATTCACTCAGGTTAAGCGCCGATTATTGCAGGACCTGGGTCGTGAGCCTCTGCCTGAAGAGATTGCTGCTGAAATGGATGAAAGCGTTGATAAGATCAGGCAGATTATTAAAATATCCCAAGAAACGATCTCTTTGGAAGCGCCGGTTGGCAATGATGAAGAAGAGAGCAGCTTGGGTGAATTCATTGAAGACAAGAAAAGCATTTCTCCTTCTCAGTCTGCAGCTCGCAAATTATTACAAAAGAGATTAGAGGAAATATTGGTTGACTTGTCTCCTCGTGAGCAAAGAATCTTAGAAATGCGTTTTGGCTTAAAAGACGGGGTAACTCATACTTTAGAAGAAGTAGGTAAGGAATTTGGCGTAACTCGTGAGAGAATCAGGCAGATTGAAGCCAAAGCCTTGGAGAGAATGCGCCAGCATGATAGGTCTGAGAAATTAAAAGGATACTAATGACTGAATCTAAAAAGAAAAATATTGTTATTCTCCTTTTTGAGGTAATAACAGTTTTGATGATGGTTTTTAATGTTTTGCCAAGAGAAGCTAGTTGGTTTTTGACTGGCTTGCTTGTTTTCTATTTCATTTTCAGTAAACTAGAAGATTCCCTGTGGGTTTTCATTGCATCAATCCCTCTGTTTGTCGCTTTGCCGATTAGAGGGGGTTTTGATACTTTGGCTAATTGGCGAGTATTGTCTATTGTTCTGTTTATGGTTTTATTTTTCAGATATGGCATTTCTTTAGGTTTTAATAAGTGGAAATTCAAGAATGCGTTTAAGTATTACAGATCAGAACATCTGTTATTGATTTTTCTCTTATTTTCATTTCTGTCGCTTGTTGTGGCCCAGGATATTGTCATTGGTCTGAAGAAAATTATCTTTTTAGTTAATGCTTTTCTAATATATCTTGTTATCAGGAATATGGTTGCTAAAAAGAAAGAAATTCTTGAAGTGGTCATTAATGCAGCCAAAGTGTCTATTGGATTAGTTTTAGGAATCGGTTTTCTGCAGTTAATAATGGTGTTCTTTGTTAATTTGCATAAATTCTGGTATTTATGGGATAGAGGAGTAATTGATGTTTTTTATGGCCAGGCTTTGAGCAATCTTTTGTCATATAGCAATACTTGGTTTTCATATTATTCATATCAGTTGCCAACCTTGCGAATGTTTTCTGTTTTTCCTGATTCGCATTCCTTTGCTGTATTTTCTATTCTTTCTATGCCGTTTTTCTTAAGTTTAGTTTTTTTGAAAAAGAAAAAATATCCATATATTTTGTTGATTCTGTGTTTACTGGCTGTTGTTTTTTCTGGATCTCGGGCAGCTTGGGCTAGCGCTATGGGATTGGTTCTGGTTGTTTCTTTTTTTATGCTGATTTACAGGAAGCATAAGAAAAAAGCTCAATTAGCTCTAGGTAGTCTCGTTATGTTTTTTCTTCTGTTTCCAATTGCAGCAGCTATTCTTTTTGCACCTCAATATATTGAACTTGGCCGAGAGGCGACTATGGGCGTTTCTTTCTTTGAAAGAAGCAGAAGCATCTTTGATTTGAATGAGGCTTCCATTAAAGGAAGGCTGGAAATATGGAGGAGGACTCTTGATTCAATGGTGTTGCATCCGTATTTAGGCGTAGGCATAGGGAATTATCCATTGGTTTTGAATGAGAACTTATCCACAGCTAAGAAAGGGTCTTCTGCTCATAGCTTGTATTTTGATTTTGCAGCTGAAATTGGAGTTTTCGGCTTATTGGTTTTATTGGCATTTTTTTGGTATGTTATCAAAGACGCTTGGCAGGTGTTTACTAGAGCTAATAAGTCGTATTTGCAAGTTTGGGCTGGATTTTTCCTATTTGCTTTGATTTGGATTTTAGGATATAGTGTATTTGACGTCGTTCTTCTAAACGACAAGGTTCTTTTGTTTTTCGCAACTAATTTAGCTATCTTGTATGGAGCAAAATCATCCCTTAGTCTCAATTAGTCTCTTAACTTGGAATGGTGAGAAATATCTGAAAGGATGCTTGGATTCTGTTTTTGATCAAACCTATCCTAATATTGAAATTTTAATACTTGATAATGGATCGACTGACGGGACTGTTGAATATATTAAAAGCATTTCTGATAGGAAGAATATTAAATATTTAGGACATCATCCTGAAAATACGGGTTTTGCGCCGGGACATAATGAGATTATTAGAGAATGTAAAGGTGAATTTGTCTTCTTGTTGAATCAAGATGTTAAATTGCATGAAGATTTCATTAAGGAAGCTTTAAGGGTATTTGATTTGGATAAAGGTATTGGATCAGTCCAGGGAAAGGCAATGCAATGGAGAGAAGGATATATCGATACTACAGGCATGATCATGCTAAAAAACAGAAGAACTATTAACAGAGGGCAAGGACAGCTTGATAAAGGACAATTTGAAGAGGTGGATGAAGTTTTTGGAGTTGATGGAGCAGTGCCCATTTACCGCAAAGAGACTCTGGAAGATGTTAAAGTTGATGATGAGTATTTTGATAATGATTTTTTCGCTTACAAAGAAGATGTCGATATGGCTTGGCGTTTGCGTCTCGCAGGCTGGAAAGCTTTTTACCAGCCAAAGGCAATCGCTTACCATGATCGGACTTCAGGTGAGAATACAGCCTTAAGTTATTGGGATATCATCAAAGAAAGATTAAAAATCAGTAAGTTTAGCAAGTACTTATCTTTTAAAAACGGAAGATTGATGCAGATTAAAAATGAGCAGATTGGAGTTCTGATCAGGCATCTGCCATGGTTCTTGCCTAAGGAAATTGGAGCTTGGGGATTTGCTACGATTTTTGAAAGATATACCTGGAAGGCATTCATCGATATATTCAAGCAAATGCCTGTAATGTTTAAAAAAAGGAGAATAATAATGGGCCGCAGGAGAGTAAGTTCAAAAGAAATGGCTCGTTGGTTTAAATAAATGGAAGAAATAGAATACAAGAAACCAAAAAGAAGAATACGTTTCTGGGCGCTGTTTTCCCTTATTTTATTAATAGGGTTTGTTTCGCTTTTCTTTTTCAAGACCAGCTTTACTATCAGCCAGGTAATTGAATGGTCTAATGCAAATAATATTTTGCCTTTTAGCGAAGATTTGCCTGATCTGCCGGAAGACGATCCAGATAAGCTCAATATCCTAATCTTAGGAATGAGAGGATTAGAAGATCCGGGTGATGGCAAATTGCTTTCCGATGCGATGATTCTGGCAAGTATTGAAAAAGATACTGGCCGATTAGCCTTAATTTCTCTGCCTCGTGATTTATATACAACAATCTGGTGCACTGGAGAAGATAGGAAGATAAATTTTGCCTATGCCCAAGGAGGATTGGATTGCGCTAAGAAAACCGCTTCTTTAGTTACCGGATTGCATATTGATTATGGCATAAGTGTCAATTTCGAGGCCTTGAAAGAAGGCGTTGATGCTTTGGGTGGCATTACTATTCATTTAGACGAGCCTTTTGAAGAAAGCTTTCAATGGGCCAAAGAAGGATGGGAAGAAGACGAGCATTGGTTCATCAAGGAAATTGAAGGGGAAGAAAGATGGGTTTTCCATGTAGCTACTGGGACTAATGAACTGGATGGCCAGACTACTTTGTACTATGTCCGTTCCCGCTATTCGACAAATGACTTCGACCGCATGAGAAGACAGAATCAAGTCCTAATGGCTATCAAAGACAAAGCTTTGTCTTTGGGTGTTCTGGCTAATCCGGTTAAGATATATAATATACTGGATGTCTTGGGTAAGAATGTAAGGACTGACATGGGGTTGGGAGATATGAAGAATTTTATTAATCTAATCGAAGAAATAGATAAAGAAAATATTACAAAGAAATTTTTCGATATTAGCCCTGAGGGTCTCTTGTATCATACATTCATCAATGAAGAGTATGTGCTTTTGCCTGTCGGGGATAATTTCGATAAGATTCAGGAGGCTTGTAAGAATGTATTTTAAATATGCTTTCTATCATCGTTACTCATTACAGAACACCTGCTTTGCTGAAGTCTTGTCTTAAATCAATTAAGGAAAATATTGATGGTATTGAATATGAGTTGATTATCCTCGATAGCCAGTCAGAAAAGAAAACCCGGGATATGATTGAAGAAGAATATCCCCAGGCAAAGATAATTCATTTTTCGGAAAATGTTGCAAACTATGGTAAACTGGTAAATTCAGGCATTGAGGTTGCCAAGGGCGATTATGTCTTGATTCTTAATCATGATATTGTAGTATTGGGTGATGCTATTAAGAAATTGATTGAGTATATGGAGGAAAATAGCAGGGTTGGCATTATCGGTCCTCAGCTGCTGACTTTTTCCAATGAAGTTCAGAAATCTTGCTTTCGCTTTCCAACAATCAGTTCAGTTTTGGTCAGAAGGACATTTTTGAAAAATACCAAATGGGGAAAGAAGAAATTAGCTCATTTCTTAATAGAAGGTGAAGATCTTGATAAGACAAAGGCAGTTGATTGGATCCAGGCTTCAGCTATGCTGGTTAGGAGAGAAGGAATTGACAAAGTTGGTTTATGGGATGAAAGATATCCTAGATATTTTGAAGATACTGATTGGTGTCGCAGATTCTGGCAGGAAGGATACAGGGTAATATATCTGCCATCTGCTCAAATGTCTCACTATTACGGAAGACATAGTAAGAAGTGGGGAGCATTCTTAGACATATTTTTGAATAAGTATAGCCGGATGCATCTTGCCAGCTTTGTTAAATACTTATGGAAGTGGAGGAAAGGATAAAATGAAAAAATATATTTCAATTCCAATATATGCAATTATTCTAGGGCTTGTTTTTGGTCTTGGTTTTTTTGTTGGAGAGTATAATCAGCCTTCAATTGAAAAGATTGAAGGATTGGATAACAAGGAATCAGGCCAGGAGATCGACGTTGATTTCAGCCTGTTTTGGGACGCTTGGCGGGTGATTGAAAAGAAATATGTTCATCGAGATGACTTAGATCGCCAAGGAATGGTCTACGGCGCCATATCCGGCCTTTTGGGCTCTTTAGATGATCCGTATTCTGTCTTTATGGAGCCAGAGGATAGTAAGAAATTCATGGATGATATTAAGGGAAGCTTTGAAGGGATCGGTGCTGAGATTGGAATTCGCAAGGATGTTCTGACTGTCATTACGCCTCTTGAAGGAAATCCGGCCCAGAAAGCAGGAATCAAGGCAGGGGATAAGATTTTGAAAGTTGAAGATACTTTGACTGGCGATTTGACTATTGATGAAGCCGTTACTCTGATCAGGGGAGAAAAGGGAACTGGCGTTACTTTGCTGATTGCCAGAGATGAATGGGATGAGGCAAGAGAAATCACAGTTGTCAGGGATACTATCCAGATTCCAATAATTACCTGGGAAATGAAAGAAGGGAATATTGCTTATATCCAATTCTATCATTTCACTGAAAATTCAGCTGGGCAATTCAGGACTACGGTCAGGCAAGCTATCCAGGCTAATGCCCAAGGAATCGTTTTGGATTTGCGTAATAATCCAGGTGGATATCTGGAAGTCGCTATAGACATTGCCAGTTATTTCTTGCCAAAAAGAGAATTGGTTGTGGCTGAAGATTATGGCGATGGCAATAGGACCGAGCATAAGAGCAGAGGTTATGGTTTATTAGAAAATATGCCGACGGTTGTTTTGATCAATCAGGGGTCAGCTTCTGCTTCAGAGATTCTAGCCGGAGCCTTAAGAGATATTAAAGGCATCCAGATTGTCGGCCAGAAGAGCTTTGGTAAGGGTTCTGTCCAGCAATTAGAAAAATTAAGAGGTGGTTCAAGCATTAAGATTACGGTAGCTAAATGGATGACTCCTTCAGGGGTCAGCATTGCCGATGAAGGAATTGTCCCTGATT
>CAYOHI010000014.1:0-11141 GCA_964403725.1 uncultured Candidatus Saccharibacteria bacterium | reverse complement strand
AATAGCGTTCGGAAATCCGGCCTGATGGGACATAATGACGTCTGTCTGGCCTTCTACCATCAAGCAAAAGTCATTCTTCTTAATATCTAACTTAGCCTTATCCAATCCATAGAGAATCCTGGATTTGTCATAAATCAACGTACTGGGCGTATTGATGTATTTACCCATCCTTTCATCAGGATTATTCGGATTTTCCCTTCCTGTAAAGCCGACTACCACTCCATTGATATCTTTGATTGGAAACATGATCCGATCCCTGAATCTGTCATAGAATCCATCGCCTATTCCCTTTTTATCAGTTTTGACAGCTAAGCCAGCCTTAACAATCTCTTCATTGGGATATCCTTGCTTGTTTAAAAAATCCTTTAAGGATCTCCATTGATTAGGCGCATAGCCAACCTGCCAATCCCTTATTGATTCTTTCTTTAATCCTCTATCAGCTAAATATTTGTGCATTTCCTTTCCTGCCTTGCTGGCCTCTAGCTGCTTAACAAAGAAAAGATTAGCTAACTGGGAAATTTCATAAATTCTGGTTCTTTCAGTCTTTAATTTAGGATCAACTTTTTTCAACTCAACACCAGCTCTCTGAGCTAATATTTTCAAGGCATCACCGAATTCAACGCCTTCCATTTCCATGATGAAGTCGAAGATACTGCCTCCTTTGCCGCAGCCAAAGCATTTCCACTGCTGTCTTTCTGGGGAAACCATGAAAGAAGGCGTCTTTTCAGAATGAAAAGGACACGGCGCTTTGTAATTCCGCCCCGCTTTTTGCAAACGGATGTAGCCTTGAATCAAATCGACTACATCTAATCTATTCTTAATGTCATCTACTGGAGTGTTTGTCATATTACTTGACAAATATCTATTTAAATGTTATACTTATTAAAAGCTAGTACACCTCACGCATATATAAGGAGATATTGATGATAACGAACCCTTTGGTTGCAGATGTCGTAGTCATGTTAACCGCCGTAATATTTTTTTTAGCTGGTATATCTAACAGCTATCTGATGAGGAAAAAGAGTTCCTGGTCAATCGCCATTATGTTGGTAATGATCGGGCTGCCATTCCTGACTGAATGTAAAATGAATTTCATCTACGCGCTGTTTCTGTTTGGAATGGTTGTACAAACCCTGTTTTCAAAGTTTAAATAACAACAACCGAGCTGCCGGTGTGCAAACGACAACGAAAAAGTTGTCAGCACCGGCAGCTTTTTCGTTTTCCGGATTATCCAGCACCTCCTCCGCCTCCGCCGCCTCCGCCGCCAGCGGATCCTCCACCTCCAGAACCACCTGGAGAAGAAGCAAAGGTGTTTGAAATTGACGTACTAAATGAAGAAATACTAGAAGATAGACCACTAAAGGATCCAGAGCCAACACCCCCTGAACCACTGCTATGGATTACAGCTGGAACATACCAATTAGGCTGTTGGTATTTCAGATCAGCAAAACGGTCAGCCCATTGTTTTTCCACGCCGAAAATTATGGCATAAGGCAAATACTTTGAAAAAGTATCGACAGTTTCAGCTCCTAACCTGAATCTTTCAGCTGTATGCAAGTATTCTTTAAAGCCAAGCCATTTCCATTTTTCATCAGCACCCTGTTTAGTCAAAGATGGCATATAGTATCCAAAAATAGTTCCGGTTATTCCTGAAATCAGAATACCGATAGAGATAAATATCAGACCGACAACTATCGGACCAAAAGCGACAAAAAGAATAAAGCTGACAAACGACATGACTATACCCGAGATAACCAACACCCCATACTTGCTCTGGAATTTCTTCCTAATATTCTCGATATTGCCTGTTAGATATCCAGTTTTAACAGCTTCCTTATGTAATTCCTCTTTTATTTCCTTGAGACTCTTATAAAATTTGTTCCTCAAATCATTTGAAGAAATGATATTTTTTTCTTGAGTTGGTTTTTTCAAAAACTTATCCCTTTTCTCTTTATTAAGAATAACTTTGAATATTTCTCCTATGTTTCCAATCTTCAAGCTGCTTCCGACAAACATTCCCTTCATTACTCTCTTTTCAAAAGTCTTTAAATCATCACCCTCTTTTAATTTCTCAAAAATATATTCTCTCTGACCGAGGAATTTCTTTTCACCTTCTTTAATCTTAATATATCCCCTCACAGCCAAATCAACCAAGGTAGCTGTCACTTCCTTAACTGAGAATCTCTGGTCATCTAAGATACCTACCACTCCGGGAGTCAAATCCTGAGGCGGCTCATATTGAGCAATCACAGTCTTATCAATCTTAGGATCCTTGCCTTTCTCTTTCCAATCCCTATACGACCTCCTAATGATGCTGAAAGGCAAAATTAGAGCCAATAACAAAGCAATCCAGTTGATTGTCTGGTTCCTGTAAAGAAAAGGCTTTTCAATCAATCCTTTTGGCCAAGAGGCAACTATGGTCAGATATTCTCCAAGATTCAGATTAACTCCCATATATCTCAATACTCCGTCACTGAGGATTTCATAATTAGAACTTTCTGCTGTATCGCCAGACTGTCCAATAAATATCTTTTGACCAATTTCACTTTTTTCAACATTTTCTGGCAGATGAACCCTAACATCAGCAAAAAGAACCTTTACCGTACGATCAGCGAATATCGCGTTCCAGTAAAGCTCATCGTAATTTTTAAAGAATCCTAATCCCCCGTGTACTTTATACGCAACAGTCCATGATTTTAATTCATCATTAAAATCACGCCTATTGAAATTCCATTGGATATGCCTTCGATTCCCATTATATGACAGATCATATTCATCCTCTTCTAATTCGTTGTCATCGCTATCAAAGACTTTAATATCTGAAATATGGTCTAATCCCTTCAATTCAATATCTCTGTAAAAATATCCGAAACTGCCATCTAATTTGTATGTTTGTCTCTCAACAACATCAAAAGTACTGTCTTGATTTACCGTGATATCCACTTCAATAAGGTGGTAATAGTAGCTCTTGGCATAACTATTAACACCCATTATTAAACCCAATAGAACTATGGAAAATATTAGTATTTTTTTGATCATATTTCTAAAATATTTTTTAACCTGCTTTTTAAATAGAACATAAGCATTATTAGCACAATAAAGAGAATTAATGTAATTCCCTTGCTCCACTCATACCAAGCCTCCCCTAGAATATATCCGAATCCTGCCCAGCTGCCTATCCATACCGTGCATCCCAGTGTTGTATAGAGCAGGAATCTGTTAAAAGGCATCCTGACTATTCCTGCTGGAAGAGAGATTATTGAGCGAATAACCGGAAAACATCGAAGAATGCCGATATAGATAAAGCTTTCCTTTGTTTTAAACATTTCAATAAACTTATCAATAAATTCATGTTTAGGCAACCAATCCGATAGTCTTTTCCTTATTCCTCCGAATGAATTCAAATATTTCTTAAAATCCAATAGCCATTCATACCCAATCTTTGAACCGACATAGTATAGGATGACAGCTCCTAAGACATTCCCTATGACCCCAGCTAAAACTACTAAAGAAATATCCATGTATCCCAGAAATGCAATTATGCCGGCTAATCCCATGGTTGCCTCGCTTGGTGGGAATCCTATAAACCCATTACTCATCATTAAAAAGAATGCCGCTATCAATCCATATAATTGAATGAAATTAATAATTAATTCTTCCATTATTTAATTTTAAATTTTACATTCTTCTTACCTTTAAGTACTTTATCAACCATTTCAATCTCTTGTAGGATTCCGCTAATCAAATCATATTTCTTGGCCTCTTTGTATGTCACCCAGGCAAAACCAATACTTTCGTCATTTAATTTTACCTTGCCCGATTTATACGGCGCATAAAAGCTAAAGATTATCACCGGAATTCCATCAGGACGGATAAATGTAATATCTAACAGGTATTGAATCTTACCCATCAGAACATTAGTTTCTTCTTTTACTTCTCGTATCAGAGAATCACTAAAAGAAAAATACCAGGCATCCTTGGTTGTTTTCTTGGTTTTTACATAGTCATCAACTTCTAAACCGCCGCCCGGTACAGTCCATTTGCCTGGATAAACTTTTTTATCAAAGCTTCTTTGGGTAATTAGATATTTAATTTCTCCTTTTGCTTTTTTGTGAATAATGGCTGTTGAAACAATTCGATGTAATTCCCTATGTTTTATCTTCATATTTCTCCTTTCAAATATTTTTGTCTTTTATTCTCTTCAAATTTTTCAATAGCATACCTCAGTATAGTTCGAGGCATAACAGAATAATATTTTTTTAAAAACTTTTCTTCAACATCTTGGTCTTTCTTGCCAACCTCTCTTAAAACCCAGCCAACTGCCTTATGGATCAAATCGTGCTCGTCATGAAGTAGAATTTCGGCAATTTGCAAGCTATCTTTGAAATCATCTTCATCGATAAAAGCAAAAGTGGAAATGATGGAAATTCTTTTTTCCCATAAATCCTTTGATTTAGCTAATTTGTATAAGATTTTTCTATCTTTATTCAATAGATAATCACCAACAATCTTATGAGCCGAGATATCTACCAAATCCCAATTATTGATATATTTTGTGTGGTTTAAATAGAAATTAAATATCTCTTTTCTTAATTTATCATCTCCCTTTATATACTTATTCGTTATTACAAAAAGAGCTATCTGTCTATAATCATGAAATTTAGAAGTCATTAAAAACTCAACATCTTTTAAAGACAAATCAACATATTTCTTGGCTAACTGCCTTTTGAGTACAGTTTTAATACCTAAAAAAATATCGCCCTCGCCATATTCCCCTTTGCCTGTCTTGAAATACCTGCTTTCATGCCTGGCTCTTTCAGGATCAGCTAATGATTTTAATTCTTTTTTTAATTTATTAAGCATAGTCATCGGCAAAAAATTCATAACCCCCAATTAGAGTCGGGGTTGATAACAGATACCAGATAATGACATCATCTAAGGGAAAAGTATTTCCTAGAATTTCAAAAGAATAGAAGTATTCCCCTGGCCACCACCAACTGCCGATATATATGGAAACCATTTCATAAACGAAAAATACGATGGCGAAAAATAATGTTGGCAATATTGTCTTTTTAATCAATCCTGGATTTCTAGAAAATATGATTATTGAAGGAATTATTAAAATAGGAACTGATATCATGAAATAGTTCATGGCTACCATTTCTTTGTTATAAAAATATAATCCGTAGATCAAAACAGCAAAAATTACATACAAGCCAACTAAATATTTCATCCTGTGAGAAATTTTCCTTTTCTTGTCCTTATTAACAAAGTATTCATAGAAAGACAGACTCCAAAAGAAATTAATAAAGGCAAAAAGCATATTTTCAAAAGGGATCAAGCCAAAAGGACGAAAGAAAATTGTCTGGACATCCCAGACATCGGCCAGTCTCGTAGCTAATTCAACCGGAAAAGCAAAGAAAATAGTTGAAATCAGAGAAAAAAGGAAAACTTTCATCCTTGATTTCTTAAGCCAATAGAAATTAACTATTGTAGGCGGACCTAGAACAATCAAAATTGAATAAAAATAGTATGGCCTAATTAAAAGAACTAACCCGCTAGTCAAAAAAACATATGCTAATAAGAGTAATACCTTCTTATTTCTTCTCATATCTATCCTTATCTCTGTCATAACATTTATCCATAACTCTTTCCCAGGACTTATCCAAATCAATATTATGGGAATTAGCTAAGCATATTAAGGCGAATATGATATCCCCTATTTCTTTACCCATATCTTCTGTATCTTTGCCTGATTTTCTGATGCGTCCGCCATGTCTGTCATTTACCTCTCGAGCTAATTCACCTACTTCTTCCGTTATTTTCACCATAAGTGAAAGAGGTTCCCAATATCCAATCTTGGTTTGTTTAATCCAATCATTAACTTGTTTTTGATTTTGTTTTAGAGACATATTCTTTTGTTAATTATTCAATGCGGAGAGGGAGGGATTCGAACCCTCGATACCTTGCGGTATGCCGCCTTTCCAAGACGGTGCACTAGGCCACTATGCGACCTCTCCCTATATTAAACCCTCATCCTTTAATTCTTTATACGCCCAAGCTACGCTCAATCTGTTAGCTAAAAATTCCGAAAACCTTACTCTTCCTACTGGAACATCTTCACTAGACCTAATTTCCATTCTGTATTCCTGAAATTTATCCATATCTTTCTGAGTAACATTATTCATGGTTAAATCTTTACAACATTGCCAGGCTTCCATATCTTTTTCATTTAATTCGTCAGTATTTGTTTGCATTAAATCAGGATTGGCATTATCACCATTTTCTTCTAACTCAGCTTCTTTTAATTCTGTAATTTCTTTTTGAAATCCTTCAAAAGTTTGCTCTTGCTGTTCAATATTTGGCTGTTCTCTAAAATCATCCATATATTTAAAAAAGGCTTTCTAATTTCCTTTTTACTTTTTCAACTTCATTTGAATCCAAAGGATCATTGAAATCCTTTTTTAATTCCTTAATTTCTTTTTTTAATTCTTCTTTAGTAATCCCGCTTCCCTCTAATGCATCTTGAAACAAGCCTTCAACATACATCTTTTCCTTATCTGACAGCTCAGGAATGCTTTTTACAGCCTTCTTGAATTCATCTTCTTTAATTTTCTTACTACCTTGGAAAAATATGCCCATAATTTTATCTCCTTAATTAATATCCATCCCTCTCAAAGCTTTAATCCTATCTTCTGTAGAAGGATGGGTCATAAACATCTTTCTCATCTTTTTACCTCTGAAAGGATTAGCAATATACATATGTGCCGTTGCCTTGTTAGCCGCTTTCAGCTGAGTATTGTCTTGGGATATCTTTTCCAAAGCCTTAGCCAATCCCTCTGGGTAACGGGTTAAAAGCGCTCCGCTGGCATCAGCTAAGTATTCCCTTTTCCTTGAAATTGCCAATTGAATAAGCATAGCGATAAAAGGAGAAAGAATAGCTAAAACAATACCAGCTATGGCCATAATCATACCTAATTGACCCTTGTTATCATTATCGCTTCTTCCGAAGAAGCTCCATCTTAAAAACCAATCGGAAAGCAAGGCCACTAAGCCGACTAAGATAACAACAACCGTCTGAAGTAGAATATCCCTGTTGCCAATATGAGCCAATTCATGGGCAATTACTCCTTCTAATTCAGATCTATCCAATTTCTGCAACAGACCGGTAGTTACGGCTACCACGGCGTTTTCTGGATTCCTTCCCGTTGCAAAAGCATTAGGAGCCATCTCATCAATAATATATATTTTAGGCAGAGGCAATCCTGCTGTAATGCATAAGTTCTCTACAATGCGATACAATTCCGGATTATCAGCTTTTTTAATTTCACGAGCCTTGCTCATGGATAAGACAATCTTATCCGAATACCAGTATGAAATGAAGCTAGTTACACTGCTGAAAATTACAGCAATGAAAAGGATTATTGGACTATTAAATTGATAAGAAAAAACCCAGCCCAATCCAATAATGAAGATTAGGAAAAGACTAATTAATATCCATGTCTTGCGGATATTGCTATCCTTATGTGTATATAGGGTTGGCATTAAAATTCAACCTTAACCGGATCTTTGGCTGCTTCTTCAGTTAATTCAAAGAAGTCATATTCTTTGAATCCAAGCATCCGTGAAATCATATTATTTGGAAATACCTGAATCTTCGTATTAAAGTCTCTGACATTTCCGTTATAGAACCTGCGAGCAGCCTGAATCTTGTTTTCTGTATCAGACAGTTCTCTTTGTAATTCCAAGAAATTGGTATTGGCTTTCAAATCTGGATAGTTTTCTGCTACAGCAAAAAGAGATTTTAAAGTATCAGTCAGCATATTTTCAGCCTGAGCCTTATCGCCAGGATTCTGAGCACCCATAGCTGCAGTTCTGGCCTTGGTTACATTTTCTAGTAATTCTTTTTCGTGTTTTGCATAACCTTTAACTGTACTGATTAAATTAGGAATCAGATCATAGCGTCTCTTTAATTGGACATCTATATCTGACCATGCTTCGTCAGTTCTGTTCCTTAACTTAATTAAACCGTTATATACGGCGATTAGCCAGAAAACAACAACTGCGACAATACCTATGACATACCACATATTTTTTTACACTTAAGTAAATTTATTGATTTTTTAAGCTAAAAACCAAAAAATATCACCTAAATGATGTTTTTAAATTGATTTGAATTTCATTCTCATTATATCCCCTTTTAGACTGTTTTGCAATATATGTTTTACTATTGACATTTTATTAATGATGGACTATAATCTGATTATGATTTTTAGGCTAGTTTCTTTAAATCTTTAAGGAAAAGCGAGGTGTAGAAATGGCAACATTGGACCAACAGGGACAAGGCGTGATGTTTTTTCCGGGCGAAGCGGTCAGACTCAATTTGAATACCGTGATTCCCTTCATGGGTCATACCGGATTCAGAGAAAGAATGGGAAATAACGACCTCGATCGCTTCGTTATTTGTGATGTCGTCGACCAACCTTTCACGGTCACCGGATTTTCCCCGGAAAGCGATGAAGTTCAAATGAACGACGACCAAGGCTGGAAATATCTCTTTCCCAGCGGACTCATTGCCCATGTCCCTCGACTTCAGTCATCCCAAGGAAATCTCCAATAAAAATGGATTTCTTTCCCAAAATTAAGCCTAAATGGGATTCAATCAAAAAACAAAAACAGCCGTCTCCAACGCGAGACGGCCGTTTTAATTTCCAATAGTTCCCTACATTCCCATTCCAGGCATGCCACCAGGCATTCCGCCACCCATTGGAGGCATAGGACTACTGCCTTTCTTATCAGGAGCATCAGTTACTACACATTCTGTAGTTAGAAGCATGGCTGCAGCAGAAGCAGCATTTTCCAAAGCTGATCTGGTCACTTTAGTAGGATCAATGATACCAGCAGTGAATAAGTCTTGATACTTATTCTTAGCTGCATTGTATCCATAGCCTGCTTTTTGCTTTTTAACCTCATCAACAACAACTGCTCCATCTTTACCTGCATTAATAGCAATTTGCCTTAGTGGCTCTTCTAAAGCTCTGCGTAGGATTGAAATACCGATCTTCTGCTCACCTCTTGCCTTAATCTCATTAAAGGCATCTAAAGCTCTGATCAAGGCAACGCCGCCGCCAGGAACAATGCCTTCATCAACTGCAGCTTTAGTAGCAGCTAAAGCATCTTCTAATTTAGCCTGTTTGTATTTCTGTTCTGCCTCAGTAGCTGCACCAACCTTAATGACAGCTACACCGCCTGAAAGCTTAGCTAATCTTTCCTGTAATTTTTCCTTATCAAAGTCTGAATCGCTGCTTTCAAGTTCAGTCTTAATTTGACTAACACGCTTTTCAATTTCTCCCTTATTCCCCTTGCCTTCAACAATGGTGGTATTTTCCTTATTAGCAATTACTTTTCTGGCTCTACCCAAGGATTCAATTTCAGCATTCTCTAATTTAAGACCTAACTCTTCAGAAATGACCTTGCCGCCTGTAAGCGTAGCGATATCCTCTAACATTTCTTTTCTTCGATCACCAAAGCCAGGAGCTTTAATAGCTAAAGCATTAAAGGTTCCTCTTAACTTATTAACTACTAAAGTAGCCAAGGCATCGCCACCAACATCTTCAGCGATTAAAACAATGTCTTTTTTACCGCTTTGGGTAATCTTTTCAAGCAAAGGTAAGATTTCTTGAATTGAAGAGATCTTCTTATCAGTGATTAAGATATATGGATCTTCAAATTCAGCCTGCATCTTTTCTGTATTGGTTACCATATATGGAGAAACATAACCCTTGTCAAAACGCATTCCTTTAACTGTTTCTTTAGACAAGCCAAAGGTTTGTGATTCCTCTACTGTAATTACTCCATCTTTGCCGATTTCCTGGATAGCTTCAGCAATCATATCTCCCATTTGGGCATCTTCTGCTGAAATGGTTGCTACTTGGGCAATTTCTGCCTTGCCAGAAACGCTTTTAGACATTTTCTTCAAGGATCCAATAATAGCTTTGACCCCTTTTTCAATGCCTCTTTTTATTGATAATGGATTAGCTCCAGCGGTTACGTTTTTTAACCCTTCAGTAACAATAGCTTGGGTTAAAAGAGTAGCTGTAGTGGTTCCATCACCAGCAGCATCATTGGCTTTTTCAGCTGCTTCGCGAGCTAAAGATGCACCAATGTTTTCAAACTTGTTCTCTAATTCAATCTCTTTGGCAATTGAAACACCGTCATTGGTAATTTCAGGTGATCCAAAACCTTTGTCTAAAACTACATTGCGGCCTTTAGGGCCCAAAGTTACTTTAACTGCGTTAGCTAACTTATCAACGCCTTTTTTAAGCTGGCGCCGAGCTTGTTCATCAAACTTAATTTGTTTTGCCATTTTTTTAAATATTAATTTAATTAGTTAAATATTAAGATTTAATAGATAACTAGCTAAATTAATTCCAATTACTCTAAAATAGCTAGAATGTCTTCTTCTCTAGCAATTAAATACTCTTTATTATCAACCTTGATCTCATTTGGACCGTATTTTGTAAATAGAACAATGCTTCCCTTTTTTATGGTCATTTTCATACCAGGTTTACCTGGACCAACTTCAACAACCTTGCCTTGTTCAGGCTTTTCTTTATCAGCTGTATCAGGCAGAATAATGCCTGACTTTGTTTTTTCTTCGACAGCCATTGGTTCTATTAGAACCCTGTCTCTTAGTGGTTTAATGTTCATAGGTTTAAGGACAGATAATAATGAAGAAAAGAATAAGCATGGCTTATTCAACTTTCACTATCTCTGCTATATTTTCCTTTATCTTAATCAAAATACTGGCTTCTGTCAATAAATGCAAGACCACAGGGCAAATCCTGTGGTCCTATTTTTGAGCTGAGCTCTAGCTTATTGGGCAAGCCTTCTTTCATGAAAATATGGAAGACTTTTACCATTACAGGGCGTTTCCCCTTTTCTGACAAGACGGATCTGCCGACCGACATATGTCTCGTAAAAGAGGTTATGCCCTTCGATTACCTGACCTTCGCTTATGGTGATAGTGCTTCCGTCTTGCGGCACTTCCGGTACTTCCACGATGCCCAATCTTAAACCTACGCCTAAAGCTATTCTCATGCTGTACCCCCTTTGGCTTGTTAAGGTTACTATATCAGCCC
>CAYOHI010000013.1:0-11566 GCA_964403725.1 uncultured Candidatus Saccharibacteria bacterium | reverse complement strand
AAAAAACGCCTAACGGCGCATTAAGTTTCGATTCGGATTGAGGGGGGTCGGTGGGCGAACTATATACTATATATTATACACAAAATACATGATTTGTCAAGGTTTATCTTTGACAAAACGGTAAAATTAAGCTAAATTTTATATATGGCAGTTTTTAATAAAAAAGAAAGAAAAGCTCGTAAGGGCGGCAAACCAAAGAAGGTTCATGGAGTGATACTCGTTATCTTAATCATAGGCTTTCTTGCCGCTTCTTTTAATTACCCGAATTTATGGAACAGGCCTGTTAATTGGCTAAATAGTCTAGCTGGAACTGAAGTTTTGCCGCAAATGTGGGATAAGCCTTTTAAATTGGGATTAGACTTGCAGGGCGGTACTCATTTGGTTTATCAGGCTGATCTGTCCAATGTGACATCTGATAGCTTTGATGATTCAATGCAGGGTGTCAGGGATGTTATTGAAAGACGGGTTAATTTGTTCGGCGTAGCTGAACCGGTTGTTCAAGTTAATAAGGTGGGCGATGATTACCGCTTAATTGTAGAATTAGCTGGAATCAAGGATGCTAATCAGGCTATTGAAATGATTGGCCAGACTCCATCTTTAGATTTTAGGGAAGAAAGGAGTCAATTAGAAAGAGATAGGATTTTAGCTGATCAGGAAGAAGCTCGTAATAAGCTGATTGAAGGGCTAGAGATTAGTTTTGAAGAACAGGCCTTGTTAACTCAAGATCCCTACTTTATTCCAACTCAATTGACTGGCCGCTATCTTGAAGGTGCTGAATTGCAGTTTGACCAGCAAACTTTTCAAGCTCAAGTCAGTTTGCAGTTTGATAGTGAAGGAGGTAAGCTTTTTGAAGATTTAACTAGAAAGAATGTTGGTGAAAGCATTGCTATATATCTGGATGGCGTGCCAATCAGCGCACCGACAGTCCAGGAAGCCATTACTGGCGGAAAAGCTCAAATTACTGGTAATTTTACTGTTGATGAAGCCAAAGAATTAGTTCAGCGTTTAAATGCTGGAGCTTTGCCCGTACCGATTGAATTGATCAATCAGCAAACTATTGGGGCCAGCTTAGGTCAGATTTCTTTAGATAAATCATTGAAAGCTGGTATTTATGGATTCTTGGCGGTTTTGGCCTTTATCATTTTGTATTACAGATTGCCTGGATTATTAGCCAGCTTGGCTTTAATAATTTACGTTGTTATCGTTTTATCAATTTTTAAATTAATTCCGGTTACTTTGACTCTGTCAGGTATTGCCGGATTTATCTTATCAATCGGTATGGCAGTGGATGCCAATATTTTAATTTTTGAAAGATTGAAAGAAGAATTCAAATCAGGCAAAAGTTTGGGCGGGAGCATTGATGAAGGGTTCAAGCGTGCTTGGCCAGCCATCAGAGATGGGAATATTTCAACCATCATTACTAGCTTAATCCTATACATCTTTGCTACAGGATTAATCAAAGGCTTTGCTTTAACTCTGGGTATCGGTGTTATTCTCAGTATGCTTTCAGCTATTGTCATAACTAGAAGCTTTCTAAAATGGTTTATTAACGGAAGATTGGAAAATATTAAAAGATTGTGGTATTAAAATATGGAAATCATTAAATACAGAAAAATATATTATTCCATTTCAGCTCTGTTGATTGTAGCTAGTGCTTTATCTTTAGGTTTCTGGGGATTGAGCTTGGGAATTGATTTTACCGGAGGAAGCTTAATGGAAGTTGAATTTACGGGGGATCGCCCTGATAATTCAGTGATCCAGGAAAAATTGGTTAGTTTGCCAGCTGACGAAGCAGGGCTAGTTATTGGCAGTGTCAATTTACAACCAACAGGGGATAAGGGATTGATTTTAAGATTGCGTGATATTGATGAGAAAACCCATCAAAAGGTTTTATCAGGATTAAATGAATTTAATCCGGTTATTGAGAAAAGATTTGAATCAATTGGTCCTTTAATCGGAGAAGAATTAAAAAGAAAAGCGATCTATGCAATTGGCTTTGCTTTAATAGCGATCATTTTATACATCGCTTGGTCTTTTAGGAAAGTGTCTCGTCCAGTTGCTTCTTGGCAATATGGGATGGTTGCAATCATTGCCCTATTCCATGATATCTTCATTACCTTGGGATTCTTCTCAATATTGAATCATTTCAGAGAAATTGAAATCGGCTTGCCATTTGTCGCTGCCTTCTTGACAATTTTAGGATATTCTGTTAATAATAGTATTGTCATTTTCGACCGGGCCAGAGAGAACCTTTTAAGAACCAATTGGAAAGATTTTGGAAAAACTTTAAATGACAGTGTTAATCAAAGCCTTACTCGATGCTTGAATACAGCGGCGACAACTCTATTTGTCCTGCTAGCCATATTCTTTTTAGGCGGGGAAACGATTAAATACTTTTCATTAGCTCTGGTTATCGGTATCATTATCGGGACCTATTCTTCAATTTTCATTACCAGCTCATTGATTGTTAGCTGGTACGGGAGAAAATATGGTAATAAGTCTTGACTGTTTTAGAATAGTGTGGTAGGATTAGAGTCCGTTATTAAAAACAATTAATTTAAAGAATTATGACAGTAAAATATGAACAATTAGTAAATAATGCTTTGAAAAATATTTCTAACCAAAGAACCAGAGATATTCTTTTTTCACGCTTCGGTCTTAAAAGCGGGAACAGAAAAACTCTTGAAGCTATTGGCCAGAAATATGGCATTACTAGAGAACGAGTAAGACAGGTTGAAGAAGCTGCTTTTTTTGATTTGAAAAAGCCTGAGACTATTAGCCTTTTTAATCCTGCTTTTCGTTCAATTGATAACTTTTTAAATCAAGAAGGCAAGATTGTCAGAGAAGAAAGATTACTGTCTTCTTTGACCAAAACTGACCACCCCCATTCTGATAGGGGTGCTTTATACTTCATTTTAACTCTAGGTCAGTCTTATAAGCGTTTTGTTGAATCAGATAAATTCCATCCTTTGTGGTCAAATTCAAAGAGTGCTTTAAATCAGGCTGACAAGGCAGTTAATCAATTAGTTAATAGATTGGAAAATGTCGACAAGCCTGTCAGCAAGAACGCCTTATTAAAGGAAGTTAACCTGCCAAAGAAAGCAGCTTTGTCATATTTAGACGCTACCAAGCAGATTAACCAGAATAATTTTGGCCAGTTTGGCTTGGTTAAGTGGCCTGAAATCAGTCCAAGAGGAGCTAAAGACAAATCATATATCGTTCTAAAAGAAAACAAGAAGCCTTTGCATTTCAGAGAAGTAGCCAATTTGATTAATAAGGCTAATTTAGGAAATAATTTAGCTCAGGCTCAAACGGTTCATAATGAATTAATCAAAGATCCTCGCTTTATCCTAGTAGGCCGAGGCACCTATGCCCTGAAAGAATGGGGTTATCAGCCAGGTACCGTCAAGGATGTCATCACCCAAGTATTGCAGAAAAATGGATCTTTGCCAAAAGATAAAATTTTAAGCAAGGTTTTAGACACTCGGTTAGTAAAGCCTAATACTGTTCTAATCAATCTACAAAACAGGCAATACTTCAATCGAAATGAAGCAGGAGAGTATTCTTTAGTGAAATAAAGTATTAAATTAAGTTTTTTAAAAAAATATTACATGTCTGATCCTACAGGATTAATTTCTATAGGAATTTTTGTTCTATCCTTTATTGGAGGGATGATCTTGTTCCTTTGGTGGATTTGGTTACCCCTGCTATTACTCGTTTTAGCCGGGGATCTTTGGGTTAAATACAGGAGAACTAGATTCATTAATAGTTTGAATTGGATAATTCTGGAAATTAAGCCTCCCAAAGATATTAAAAAGACCCCATATTCCATGGAACAGATCTTTGCCGGTCTGCATGGCATACATTCTGGCCCTAATTTCAAGGATTGGTTCATGGATGGCGTTTTTCAAAGGTGGTTCAGCTTTGAAATGATCAGCCAGAGCGGCGAAGTTCGCTTTTTAATCAGGACAGTTGATACTTTCCGTGATCTAGTTGAGGCTCAAGTCTATTCTCAATATCCAGAGGCTGAAATCACCCAAATAGATGACTATGTCAATTCAGTTCCAGAAACCCTGCCTAATGACGATTATGGCATGTGGGGAACAGAATTGGTTCTGGTTAAAGAAGATGGCTATCCCATTAGGACTTATCCTCAATTTGAAAAAGATGCTAAAAGCGATGATCAAAGGGTCGATCCCATTTCAGGCCTTTTGGAAGTGATGAGTAAGATCAAGCAGGGGGAGCAAGTCTGGATTCAGACCTTGATCAGGCCTGTAGATGATACTTGGAAGAAAGAAGGCGAAAAGTTGAGGGATAAGCTGGTTGGACGAAAAGAAGAGAAAAAACAAGGCGCTATTTCTAAAGAAATAGATGCTTGGAAAGATGTAACTAGGGCAGTGACCCGCAGCGTTGCCACAGGCGAAGGTATGGAATTCAGTAGTAGCAGCGAGGATAGTAAAGACGATCCCATGTTCATGTGGAAGACTACCAAGGGCGAACAGGATGTTGTTTCGGCTATTGAGCAGAATATTTCAAAAATCGGATTTGAAACGATTATTAGGATCATTTATTTAGGCCCTCAAGATACTTTCAATATGGCTAATGTTAATGCTATCTTTGGGTCAATCAAGCAAGTCAACACCCAGCATCTGAATGCCTTTAAGCCGAATGGGAAAGTTACTCCTTCTCTTGATTACTGGTATCAGGCCAAGAAGCAGAGGGTGACTTATCGAAAGAAAAGAGTTTTTGCTGATTACAAAAAGCGGGCTTTTTGCCAATATTCCGATGTGATCAAATATTTGAATAAGCTTTCTTTTGAAAAATTGCCTATTCTGAATTGGCTCTTTATCAGAAGCAAGCCATTCGTTTTAAATATTGAAGAACTGGCTACCATGTACCATTTCCCATCTGAGCCAGTTAAGACTCCTCTGTTATCTAAAGTTGAATCTAAGAAGGGTGAACCTCCAATGGGTCTGCCTGTTCAAGAGTAAAAATATATGAGTGATATTACAATTTTTGGAAAAACTAATTACAGAGATAGAGAAGCTACTTTTGGCATTAAAAGTCCTGATCGCCGCCAGCATATGTATATTATCGGTAAATCCGGTACCGGTAAGACCGCCTTGCTGAAGAATTTGGCTTTGCAGGACATTCAGAATGGCCATGGTATTTGTATCGTTGACCCTCATGGTGAATTTGTCGAAGAAGTAGTGGATAAGATTCCTTCCCATCGCGTTAATGACGTCGTATATTTCAACCCGGCTGATAACGAATATCCGATTGGCTTCAATGTCTTGCAGGTTCCTGATGAGAAATACAAGCATTTGGTTGCTTCCGATCTGATGGGTATTTTTACGAAGATCTGGGCTAATGTCTGGTCAGCTCGAATGGAATATATTTTGAATAACTGTATTTTAGCTTTGGTTGAAACCCCGGATACGACTCTTCTGGGTATCGTTAGGATTTTAGTCGATAAGGATTACCGCCAAAAGATCATTGACAATGTTAAGGATCCGGTAGTCAGGTCTTTCTGGGTCAATGAATATGCTTCGTGGCGGGACCAGTTCAGAAACGAAGCTATTGCTCCGATTCAGAACAAGGTCGGGCAGTTCTTGTCCACATCCTTGATCAGGAATATTGTCGGTCAGTCCAAAAGCACGATTAATATTCCTGATATTATGAATAACAGGAAAATACTGCTGGTTAACGTATCTAAGGGAAGAATCGGTGAAGATAACTCTGCCTTGCTGGGAGCCATGCTCATTACCAAGATCCAATTGGCAGCTATGGAAAGAGTCAGGATTCCCGAAGATGAAAGAAGAGATTTCTATCTATACGTTGATGAGTTTCAGAACTTCGCTACAGATTCTTTTGCCAATGTCTTGTCTGAGGCTAGGAAGTACCGCTTGAATCTGATTGTTGCTCATCAATATATTGGCCAGCTGGTAACTGATACGACAACTAAGGTCAGAGATTCGATCTTTGGTAACGTAGGCAGCCTGATCTCATTGCGCGTTGGGGCAGCTGATGCAGAATTCCTAGAGAAGGAATTCTCTCCTGAATTTACAATCCAAGACTTGGTTAATCTGGATAACTATAATATCTATCTGAAGATGATGATTGACGGGGTCAGTTGCCGTCCTTTTTCAGCGACGACAATACCACCGATGGATATTGGCGAGACTGATCAGAGGGATAAGATCGTTAAGGTTTCAAGAGAAAGATATGCTAGTCCGAGAAAAGAAGTTGAAGAAAGGATTGCCAAATGGTCCGGTGTTATGTCAGATAATGATCACAATCATGGCAAGGAAATCAATGCGGGCGATGAGAAGTCTTCAAGCAAGAAGAACAAAGAGACTTGCTGGAGTTGCGGAGTTGGCACGGAAGTTGCTTTTGAGCCAGATGGCAAAAGACCGATTTATTGTAAGGATTGCTTAGAAAAAGTGAAAGCTGGCAAGGAGTTGAAGCTTCTTCATAAGCCGGAGAAGAAAGTATTCAAGACAAAGGCAGAAAGCGCTAGCCAACAGGCTGCCTTGAGCGATTTAGGTATTGAATTTGAAGCTGGAGGCAAAAAGGAGAAAAGTCCAACTAAGAAAACAGAAAAGAAAGAAAAAGGCATAAGGCCTGAGGTTAAGGAAAAAAAAGTAGAGACACCGCCGGCTGTCGGCTTGGATGAAGCTATTAAGAAAGAACCGGTTGCCTTCAGGAAGAAGAAAAGGAGAGCTGAGGTTAATTTAAAAGATTTAAGAGAGACATTAGAGGAGGCTATAGGGAAAAAGGAATAATTGAAAATTATCAGTTTTGGTGTATAATAAAGATAGCTGAACGCTATCTTTTTAATTATGGCCAGAGGAACAATTCGAAAAATCAAATATGCGCCTCCTCCTCCAGAGCTTCCTGTTTACGGCAGGGTAGATCCCAAGACATGCTCTTTCTTTGGAAGGACGAATTACGAAGCTGCTTTAGAAGAAAAGAAGTTCATTTTTGGCATCAAAAGAACTGACCGAAGAAGGCATATGTATTTGGTTGGGAAAAGCGGAGTTGGCAAGAGCAAATTGATGGAGTTATTAATTCGCCAAGATATCGCCCATGGCCATGGGGTCTGCTTGATTGATCCTCATGGCGACTTCATTGAAGATGTCCTGTCTTTTGTTCCAAAAAACAGGATAAAAGATGTTGTCATTATCGATCCAGCTGATACGGAAAATCCAGTTTCTTTTAATCCTTTATCCAATGTTGATCCAGAATTGAAACATCAGGTTACTCAAGGCCTACTAGAGGTCTTAGAAAAGCAGTTCGGAGCCAATTGGACACCTCGATTAGAGCATGTTTTCAGATTTACTACTCTGGCTTTGCTTGATTATCCAGAAGCAACAATGAGGGGCATGATTCAGATGCTGACTGACAGGAATTACCGACAAAAAGTCATTGAATACATCGAAGATGATATGGTTAAGAGATTCTGGGCAGTTGAATTTGCTGACTGGTCTGAGAAATTCGATACTGAAGCCATTATTCCTCTGGTTAATAAGTTGAGCCAGTTCCTGTCTAATCCCTTATTAAGAAATATTTTTGGCCAAAAGGAAAACAAGATTGATCTGGAGGGCATTATGAATGAACAAAAGATTCTTTTAATATCTTTATCTAAAGGGAAGTTGGGTGAAGAGAATAGTAGTTTCTTTGGTTCAATGTTCATTACCAAGCTTTACCAGGCCGGTATGGCTCGGGCTTCGATGAAAGAATCAGACAGAAAAGATTTCTATCTGTATGTCGATGAGTTCCAGAACCTAGTAACTACGACTTTCGAAAATCTATTTGCTGAATCTAGGAAATATGGATTGGCTATCACAGTAGCCCATCAATATATGGCTCAATTATTGAAGAAAGTCTTGGCTACCGTTTTAGGAAATATTGGCACCATGATTACTTTCAGGATTGGCGGAGACGATGCTAACAAGATGGCGGCAGAGATGAAGCCTGTTTTTGAAGCTGAGGATATGATTAATCTGGGAATTAAGGAATTCTATATCAAGATGACTATTGATGGAGAGACTTTTGATCCGTTTTCAGCAGAGACTCTGAAAGTCTTGTCACCGACTCATAAGTCGTTCAAGAAAGATATCGTTAAATACAGTCGAGAAAAATATGCTGTGCCTATAAAGGAAGTTAAGAAAAATCTAGAAGAAGAGGAAATAGTTAAAAAGACAAGTAAAAAAGAAGACAAGGAAGAGAATAGTGATCCTGAGCCATTAGTATAGATATATGAAACAAACAGAAAATAATAATTTTGCTTATATTGATGGGGCTAATCTGCACAAAGGATTGGAAGTTTTTAATTGGCAACTTGATTATGAAAGATTTAGAATTTGGCTTAAGGAAAAATATAAGGTTGAACGTGCCTATATCTTCATAGGACTTATTCCTAAATATAAAGATTTATATAAATATTTACAAGAATCAGGATTTACTTTGATTTTTAAAGAGACAGTTTACGATAACAACGGCAAACCGAAAGGGAATTGTGATGCAGATTTAGTATTGCAAGTTGTTTGTGATGCTTATGAAAATAATTTTAATAAAGCAATAATTGTTTCTAGTGATGGGGATTATTCATCACTTGTAAAATTTCTTCAAGAAAAAGATAAATTAAAAGTGATTTTATCACCAAGTGGTGTAGATAAATGTTCTGTACTGCTTAAAAAAACAAACGCACCAATTGCATATATAAATGATCAAAAATCAATCTTAGAGGTTAAAAATGAAAAAACCCCCGATGGCAACAAAACACCATAAGGGTTTCTTTCGTGGTAATGCCTTTATACTATCGAAATAAGTGCTTATTGTCAAGTATTTGGAATGTGGATAAAAATTATGCCAAAATGCCAGAATTGCAAAACTAAATTTAATATTGAAAAAGAAGATTTTAAATTCTATAAAAAGATAGGCGTACCGGCGCCTACTTTTTGTCCTGAGTGTAGAACCCAAAGAAGATTGGCTTTTAGAAGCGCCAGGACCCTATATAAAAGAAAAATAGAGGATAAAAAAGAAGAAGTCTTCTCTTGTATCTCTCCTAAATCTCCTTTTAAAGTATATGATTCAACCTATTGGTGGTCAGATGAAATGGACGCTATGAAATATGGGAAAGATTATGATTTCAAAAAACCTTTCTTTGAGCAATTAAAAGGGTTAATGCGTCAGGTTGGTATGCCTCATAAGCTTGAGCTGGAATCAGTCAATAGCCCTTATTGCAATAATGTTGGCTATATCAAAGATTGCTATTTGATGTTTAATACTGGGTCTTCTGAAAATTGCGCTTATGGCGTCAATACTAATTTTTGCAATGATTGCTATGATAATCTAGATATAGCTAAATGCGAATTATCCTACGATGGATTTATGTTGGCTGGATGCTATAACACTCACTATTCTCTTGGCTGTGCAGATTGCCAAGACGTATATTTTTCTAAAAACTTAATCAATTGCCAGAATTGTTTTGGCTGTGTTAATTTGAGACACAAAAAATACCACATATTCAACAAACAGTATTCTAAAGAGGAATATTTAAAGAAAATTAAAGAATTTAATCTGGGATCACACAGGAGTGTATTAGCTTTAAAAAAGAAATCTGAGAGATTTTGGCTTAAGTATCCGGTTAAATTTATGCATGGCCGCAAGAATGTCAATGTAACAGGAGAGGATATATACAATTCAAAAAATGTTTTGGATTCTTATGGAATTAAAAACTGCGAAGATGTAAAATATTCTCAGTTAATTCTTTTTTGGCCGAGCAAAGATTGTTTTGACGTAACTATTGCTGGCGGAGAGCTTTGCTATGAAATGGCAGAAACTGGAGGGTATAAGACCAATTTTTCATGGCTTAATATGCCCAAGAATCCAAAGGCACAACAGGCTGGCTTCTATGAAACGGAATATGCTATTGGGAATAATGGTTGTCATTATATTTTCGGATGTGTTGGTCTAAGGAGTAAGAAATATTGCATTTTAAACAAGCAATATACAAAGAAGGAATATGAAGAATTAATTCCTAAAATTAAGAAACATATGGATGAAATGCCATATGTTGATAAAAAGGGAAGAGAGTACAGATATGGTGAATTTTTACCGGCAGAATTTAGCCCTTTTGGATACAATGAGACAATCGCCAATGAATATTTTCCTCTTTCTGAAGACAAGGCTAAGAGTCTTGGGTTTAATTGGTATGAAAATCCTAAAGCAGAATATGAGGCTACTATTAAGGCAAAAGATATTCCAGATAATATTAAAGATATAGATGAGAGTTTTTTGAAGAAAATTATTAAATGTGAGAATAAGGATTGCCAAGGAAGCGGGGTATTTAGATTAATTCCATCCGAGCTTAAATTCTACAAAAAACAAAACATCCCAATCCCAAGGCTATGTCCTGACTGTCGCCACGAGCAAAGGATCAAATTAAGGAATCCAATGGAATTACACGACAGACAATGCATGAAGAAAGGATGCAATACAAAATTTAAAACAACATACTCTCCAGAAAGAAAAGAGATTGTCTATTGTGAGAAATGCTATCAGGAGGAAGTTAGCTGATTTGACGCCTTTAATTTTAAAAGATAAGATAAATATATGAAATCAAGAGAATTAAGACAAAAATATTTTGATTTTTTCAAGTCAAAAGATCACGCTGTCATACCCAGCGCTTCTTTGATCCCTGAAAATGATCCGACTACCCTGTTCATTTCCGCTGGAATGCATCCCTTGGTTCCGTATTTAATGGGTGAGAAGCATCCATCTGGAAATCGTCTGGTTGATGTCCAGAAAAGCGTCAGGACAGTTGATATTGAAGAAGTTGGTGATCCAACTCATCATACTTTTTTTGAAATGCTTGGCAATTGGTCTTTGGGAGACTATTTCAAAAAAGAATCTTTGAAATGGAGTTTAGAGTTTCTAATTTCCAAAGAATGGCTTGGTTTGGATAAGGATTTAATCGCTGTTTCTGTTTTTAAAGGAGATGATGATGCTCCTTTTGATCAGGAAGCCTATGATGTTTGGGTTGATTTAGGGATTAATGAGAAAAGAATCGCTAAGTTAGGTAAAAAGGAAAATTGGTGGGGTCCGGCTGGACAGACTGGCCCATGCGGTCCGGATAGCGAAATATTCTATTGGGTTGGCGACCCGGACAAAGTTCCAGAATCTTTTAATGATGATAATGATCTATGGGTTGAGATTTGGAATAATGTGTTTATGGAATTCAACAAGAAAGAAGATGGGACATACGAGCCTTTATCGCAGCAAAATATTGATACAGGCATGGGCATGGAAAGAGTTTTAGCTGTTATGAATAATTTGGATGATAATTACAAGACAGAATTATGGACTAGTATCATTTCAATAATTGAAGATTTATCTGATAAGAAATATGAGGATTCAGAGGAAATTACCAAAGCAATGAGAGTTATTGCTGACCACATCAGGTCTGCAGTTTTCATTATGGGCGATGACAAGGGAGTGGCTCCTTCAAATATGGATCAAGGATATATCGTTCGCCGTCTAATCAGAAGAGCCATTAGAT
>CAYOHI010000012.1:0-13136 GCA_964403725.1 uncultured Candidatus Saccharibacteria bacterium | reverse complement strand
CCACGCCGCCAGCGTTCATCCTGAGCCAGGATCAAACTCTCAAAAAAAATAAATTAGGACAACTGCACAAAATTGCAGTTAAAAACATATTCTATTTTCAAAGAATATTACTATCCTATCTTATATCATCAATCGATCTCTGTCAACTTTATTTAAAGCTCTTTGAATGCTTGTTTTTCCATTCTTTTATTTTCTGATGATTTCCTGATATTAAGACCTTGGGAACTTTCCTTTCTTTCCCATTAATTTCTATCTTTTCTGGCCTAGTATATTGGGGATATTCCAAAGTATTTTCTTTTGAAAAGCTTTCTTCCTCAAGTGAGCCTTTTTCAATCACTCCTGGAATTAATCTAGATATTGAATCAACCATAGCCATAGCTGGGATTTCTCCACCAGTTAAAACATATTCCCCTATGGAAATCTCTTCATCCGCTATATGTCTGGCTATTCTTTCATCAACTCCTTCATATCTTCCTGAGATGATAATCAATTGGTCCAATTTTGAAAACTTACTTGCCATTTCCTGGTTAAATTTCTTACCCTTAGCTGAAAGAAGAATTACTTTTCTTTTCTTATTTTTAAATTTATTCTTAATATCTTCAACTGCTTTTAAGATTGGCTTAACCATTAAGACCATGCCAAATCCGCCACCGTATGGCCTATCATCAACTGTCTTATGATTATCTGTAGTATAGTCTCTTAAATTGTGAACTTTAATCTTAACCAGTTTTTCTTGCTGGGCTCTTTTAATGATTGATTCATTAAAGTATGAATCAAAGATCTTTGGGAAAATTGTGACTATATCAAATCGCATATATTTAAAAACAAAAACTGCCCCACAAGAGTAGCGCAGCTTCTGTGATTCTGCACGTATATATATTACAGTTTCAATTCATCAACTACTTCATCTACGCCTTTTTTTGCATCGGAAGCAGTTGCTTCTGGAGCTCTAACTCTACCGCCCTCTGGCTCTTCAATCTTAAGATTGATTCTGGCATTATTCTTAACGCCGATTACCCTTAAGATGGTTCGAATAGCTCTGGCTGTAGAACCTTGTCGTCCAATAATCTGACCCATATCTTCTGGGTTAACTTTGAGGTTCAATAGAACACCCATTTCATCAACAGTCCTGGTGACTTTAACATCATCTGGATTGCTAACTATGGACTTAACAACGAACTCTAGGAAATCCTGATCTGTATTCTTAGCCATATTTCTTTAAAATTTTCTTGATATACTATAGCAGCACGACCTTTCTTATCTGACTGCTACTCTTACTAATACTTTATTTCTTTTCCTCTTTTTTGTCAAGGTCTTCTTTTGGAGCTTCTTTTTCCTTCTTTGGCTCTTCTGAAGCTTCTTCTTTCTTCTCCTCTTTCTCTTCTTCCTTTACTTCTTCTGGCTTTTCTTCCTTAGCTTCGTCCTCTTTTGGAGTCTCTTCCTTGGTTTCTTCTCCTTCTGGAGCTTTGCCTTTTTTCTTCTTAGTCTTTAATTTCTTCTTGATTTTAGGCTTATCAATAACGCCTTGCGATACAAGCAGGTTATGGACCGTATCAGAGGTTTGAACTCCTTGAGATAGCCAATATTCAATTCTTTCTTTTTTCAAACTAATTTGCTTTAATCTTGGATTATAGCTTCCCAATAATTCTAAAAACTTTCCGCTTTTAGGCGGAGCTGTCTTTTCAATAAGAACGACTCTGTAACTGGGAGCATTCTTTTTACCCGTTCTGACTAAACGAATTGTTAGCATAATTTTATATATTTAATTCCAATTTTTCTCATCTAATGCAGCGGCTGCTGCCTTTTCTTGGGCTTCTTGCTTAGAAGAACCTTGTCCTTCGGCAATCAGTTCTTTTTCCAGATAGACACCAACGATAAATTGCTTATCATGGTCTGGACCCCATTCTTTGAGCACATCATAGGTTGGCGTAACGCCTGCCCTGTCTTGGGCCTCTTCTTGAAATCTGCTTTTGGGATCTTGATAAAGTTTTTCTTTGATAATTTCAGGCAATTCGCTAAGAATTTCCCTTTCAATGAAACCTTTGGACTTTTCATAGCCTTGGTCTAGGTATATTGATCCGATTAAGGCTTCGCAAGCATTAGCTAGAATATATTGCCTGGCCCTGCCTGTATCCTTGGCTTCTCCACGACTTAGAAGCAAATGCTTATTAACCTCTAATCTACTAGCAACTTTAGCCAGCATCTTAGCATTAACTAAAGCAGCACGCCAATTAGTTAATTCACCTTCCGGATTAGGATAGTTGCTGTAAAGATAATCAGTTACTACTAACTCCAAAACAGCATCACCCAAGAATTCAAGTCTCTCGTTATCCTTTAAATGAAAATCTGGATTTTCATTTAAATATGAACGATGAACCAGGGCTTGTTCAAGCAAGTCCTTATCTTTAAACTTTACCTTTATTATTTTTTCAAGTTCTGTTAGATCACTCATCTTAATGAGTATCTAATATTAAACATTTAGTATGGATATGCTAAATACTTAATAACAGATACTAATATTAATTTATTCGTCTTTGCCCGGTTCCCCTATTTCCCGGTAAACCGTGCCCAAAACACCGTTGATAAACTTACCTGAAGATTCACCACCAAAAGTCTTAGCTAATTCAATAGCTTCATTAATAGCTACTTTAGGCGGAACTTCATCGCGTTTGCCAAAAAGCAACTCGAAAAGACCGATTCTTAATACATTCCTGTCAACAATGGTAATTTGATCCAAAGGCCATTCAGGAGCTGATTTTTCGATAATCTTGTTTAATTTATCAAGATTATCAACTACTCCGTTGACTATTTGCCAGATGAAATTGCTTTCTTCTATGCCTGGACCGAATTCCTTGATATTCTTATCAACGACTTCCTTTAATTGTTTAGGATCTTTGCCTTTGAAATCCCATTCATACAGGGACTGCATAGCAATACTTCTTGAAAGATGACGATTAGCCATTTTATTTATCCCTCCTTATTTTTTAGATAAACCTTCCATGCTTAATTCTTTGTTTTGAGCCTGTTCTTTTTCCTGTTCGCCAAGCTCTTTTTCTTTTTTCTTTCTTTCTTTTTTATTCAACTTAGCCAAAACATCAACTACTTCCCGGCCCCCGTAAGTGCCGCAGTTCTGGCAAAGCTGGTGCGGCATGACAGTTTCCTTGCACTTTGGACATTCTGAAAGACCCTGCTTTTTTAAAGCATGGTGAGAACGCCTCCTATTTCTTCTTGATTTTGTATGTCTCTGTTTTGGTACTGCCATATCGCTTATTCTATACTTAAAAGGATGGTTTTGTCAATTCTTGCTCTGGTAATTCTCAATTGCTTTTTTAAGTGCCTTAGTTGATAGATTGCTGCAGTGTAATTTTGTCTGGGGAAGTCCGCCTAATTTCTCAGCAATGTCTTGTTCTGTAATTTTTAAAGATTCATCAATAGTTTTTCCTTTGACCATTTCTGTAACCACTGAAGAAACTGCAATGGCTGCAGCACAGCCCAATGTTTCAAACCTAATATCTTTAATGATATTACTTTCTACTTTAATATATATTTTAAGAACATCGCCACATGATGGATTACCAACTTCACCCACGCCATCTGGGTCTTTCATCTCCCCCATATTCTGGGGATTTTTAAAATGTTTTAATACTTCTTTGCTATACATATCTATTTCCCTGATATTTTTCTTAATCTATTAATGGTTTTGGTTAAAACCTTTAGAGTCTGATCAATATCAGCTGATTTAGTTTGCCTGCCTAAAGTAAATCTAATACTGGCATGAGCTTGCTCATCAGAAAGACCAATGGATGTCAGGACATGTGACGGCTTCAATGAATGGCTGGCACAAGCTGATCCTGTTGAAACATAGATCCCTTGTTCAGATAAATCAATTAGAATCCCTTCTCCTTCAACTCCGCTAAAGCTAATATTTGCATTATTGGGCAATCTGTATTCCAAAGATCCGTTTAACTGGCTCCCTGGAATATCTTTCATTATCCCGGTAATCAGCTTATTCCTCAGCTTCTTGATCCTTTCATTGTCTTTCTTCTTCTTATTCACCAGACTGACTGCTTCGCCCAAACCAACGATACCCGGCACATTTTCTGTGCCTGCCCTCATATTCCTCTCATGCCCTCCTCCTCTGATCAAAGGACTGAGAAGCGTGCCTTCTCTGATGTAGAGAACGCCGATTCCTTTAGGCCCATAAATCTTATGGGCTGAAAACGACAGGCAATTGGCGTTTAAGTAATTTACATCACAGTTTAAATAGTTGACTGCTTGGACTGCATCTGTATGGAAAATGATAGGATCTTTCCTTTTGTCATTTACTCTTCCAATTATCTGGCCGATTTCCTTGATTGGCTGGACTGTGCCAATCTCACTGTTAGCATACATTACTGAAACCAAAACCGTATTTTTCTTAATGCTCTTTTCTAAGTCTTTAATTTCAACCAAGCCGTCTTTATTGATCGGCAAAAGAGTTGATTCAATCAATCCTTTTTTCTCTAATACCCTGATTGGCTCTAAAATGGCCTTATGCTCAAAAGCTGAAGTGATGACATGAGGTTTTTTAATACCTTGAAGTCTAGCTTTCTCGATAGCGCCCACAATGACCCAGTTATCGCTTTCGCTGGTAGAACCGATGAAATATATTTCTTTGGCAGAACAGCCTAAGAAATCAGCTACTTGCTGGCGGGCCTTTTCAATAGCTTGGCGTGATTGATCGCCTAGTTTATGGATACTGGAAGGATTGCCGTATTTAACACTAAAATACGGCTGCATCTTTCTGTATACAGCCGAATCAACTGGCGTTGTTGCAGCATGATCTAGATAAATTTCTTTCTTCATTGTCATATATATTACCAAGAAATGTGAGAGTTGTCAAAGTAGCCTAATCCCTAAATCTGCACTTGAATATGGTCCAAAGACCTTTCAGGCCATCTGAAGTCTTAATTTTCTTTCCTTCAGAAAACTTTCTTGGAGTATAGCTTATGGCTACCTCATCAATCCTATCTCCCCTTTTCAATATCTTAGCTGTAACTTCAGCTTCAAATTCAAATCCTTTGCTTTTCAGAGGAATTGAATTAATCAGATCAGTTGGGAATAGTTTGTAACAAGTGTATGTATCGGTCAATCTTGAATTGAAAAGCACGTTGTTAACCTTTGTTAAAAACCAAACACCTAAGACAAAATGCGAGTACCCTCTTCTATCTGGATTCAGATTGCGTGAACCATAGACTGTTGAATTGGTTTTCTTAAAAGTATTTAAAATATTTACATAATCATTTGGATCATATTCCATATCTGCATCTTGGATTATTACAGCTTGGCCTGTGGCTCTTTTAAATCCGGTTCTTAAAGCCTGTCCCTTGCCTCTGTTTTTCCTGTGTTTAACAACAGTTAAATTAAACTTATCTTTTAAGCTGTTTAAAATATTAATTGTATTGTCAGTAGAGCCATCATCAACAACAATGATTTCTTTTTCAAAATCCAAAGTAGGCGCTTGAGATACTAATTCAAGCACATTTTCCAAAGTTTTTTCTTCATTTAATACTGGTATGATAATGGAAAGTTTTTTCATAATCCAAAAACAGAATTAGGAATTTCAAATTGATCAATTAAAGGCTGATTAATTTCATTTCTTTTAAGAAAGATAATGACAAAAGGATCAACGTAAGTCACAACCCAATTTTCATCCTTAACTCTTTCAATTAAGAAATTCTGTCCCCAATTCGTATAGTCTCTATGAGAGAAATATATGGTATTAAAATTATACACGCTACTCAGATTTTGCCAAGTCTCGTTATTTAACTGAGCTGGAATATATTCTTCTTGAAAGTGTGATACAGAGTATGCTTCTGGCCTGTTATCAGTAAAAACCTTTTCATCTGGGTAAAGATGGAAAATTAGATACCCGCCCAAATCATAGTTGTTAAAAATTGGTCCCTGTAAATTCAACTCTTTAAAAAACTCCATAGACCTGTTATTCCCCTCGATCAGACCAAAGCCAAATCTGTACTCTTGTAAAGGCAATTTTGCCTTATACACAGAAAAACTGACAGCTAATATGACTATGGATAAGAAGATAATTAAACCAAACGGCCATTTTTTAACCTTTAATTTAGACCATCTTAAATTGTATCCGATAATTAATAAAGCAAAGAAACCAAAAAGCGTAAAATTGCGAATAGCCAAAAAACCCAGAGTCCCCCAAACAACAGCTAGGGTTGTATAGATAAAAGAAAACTTTTTCCTATTCCTAATTAAAAGCAGAATAAAGCTTAAGATTAGAATCCCCAAGCATATTTCAAACAATCTAATATTAGGATTGTTAAATCCCCATTCTTCTAGAAACCAAACTGATTTGTTTTCAACAATCTGGTATCCATATTCCTTAAATATATTGAATGGATAAAGAAATCCCTTAACCCCAAAAGGACTAATTAAACTAGCTAAGCCTGATAAGCCTAAAACCAAGCTAAGCTTCTTATTAAATCTCTTTTTTTCAATTAAATTATCTACCCAGAATAGACCAATAAAGGCCAGACCGAAAATGAAATATATGTGCAAATTAACCCAAATGAGACTTAAAGGAATTAAGGCAAAAAGCCATTTGTCGCTTAATTTCTTCCTACGCCAGGACCATAAAATCCAGAAAAATAGAGCGATAAAGAAGTATGAGAAGCCCTCCGGCCTAATTTCTGTCCTGGCAGCCATTAAAGGAACTAATACGACAGATAACAAAACAGATAACTTAAAACCAAACTCCTGCCAAGCGATCCTAAAGAAGATATAGAAGATGGATAGGCCCAACAGAAGATAGAATAGGGATAATCCAACAAATCCAAATATTTTCCAGATGAAATAGAAAATCACTCCACCACCCCAGTGATGGTTAACAAATGGAAAATCAGTTTCAGTATATGAATAGAAATTAATATTTAAGACTTCGAATTGACCATTAAGAATAACTTCACCATTTTTAATATGCCTTCCTAGATCAGCAGTAGTCAAATCAATTTTTTCCATAAAAAAAAGCCCATACCAAACCATTAACAAAATGAGGATGATAATCTGGACTTTTTTCTTACCCATATTCTAATTAATTTCCAATAATTGAACTTCAAAGATTAGATTAGCATTAGGTGGAATCATTTGTCCGGCTCCTCTTTCACCATAACCCAATTCAGATGGAATAAATAATCTCCTGACTTCTCCTTTCTTCATTCCAACCAGACCTAATTCCCAACCCTGGATAACCTGACCAGCCCCTACAGTCACTTCAAAAGGCTGTCCTCTGTCAACACTGGAATCAAACTTGGTTCCATCTTCTAGCACTCCGACATAATGAACTGTTAATTTATCGCCATTCTTAGACTCTACACCTTGTCCTTCTTGGACAATTTCAGCCCTTAATTGGCTCCAAAATTCTTCTTTACTCATGCCACCATACATGTCTTGTTCTGATGGCTGAGTTGTTTGCGTTTGTTGTTCTCCTGGCATTTGTAATCCTTCACTATCAAATTCGACTTGTTCGAGCTCTTTATGCTCCCCTATCTGATAAAGGAGATACAAACCTCCAGCAACGACTAATATGACAATGATTGTAAATATTAAGTTTTTCATAGTTTTTTAATTAAAGACCTTTCAAATTTAATAACCCATCTATATATCCTACTTTTCTTTTTTAAATCTAAAGGATTGCAATAGAAAGTTAAGAAATTATGACGATTGCCAAAGACAATATCTGTAAATACCCTGTCTCCAATAATGGCCAATCCGCCTTTGTTTTCTTTAAAATATTTTTCAACAGAACTAATACCAAAAGGTTTTTTAAAGCTCCTTTTTAAAACTTGAATTCCATTAATCTCAGTATTGCTAGCTGTATTTGATAAGATTACAAGATTCTTGCCAAAAACCTTTTTAAATTCATTTACAGTATCGGCTACCTGAGGCGCTAACTCATTTTCATAAAAAAATGTGATTGTATTATCCTTGTCTAAAATGACACCTTGGCATCCTGATTCCTTCAATTTCTCTGGATCAATATCGTTTATTGAATTAAAACAAAAATGAGGCTGAGCTAACTTTCTTTTAAAAAAGATTACAACTAAGCTATATAGGAATGAACCAATGTTTAAATATTTAAACATATTAGATATCTCTCCATTTTCCTTTGCCCCTATCTTTTAGAAATATATCCAGCTTTAATTTCTTATACATCCCCTCACCAACAATTCTTTTCAAAAGATTCTTGGCCCTTTCATGGCCTAGTAGTGCTACTAGACCAATTGGAATTAACCATGAACCTGGTGTTAAAGGAGTAAGTAAGGCAACTAGACCAATAATGATGAAAAGGATGGCAATTAATCCCTGTAAATAGTTATGAATTACCTCATGATTTAGCATACCCACATCAAGCTTGTATTTCTTAACCAAGGGAATAAAAACAAGATGATGGAAAAAATCAGAGATCATTAAGGATAAGCCAATAATGATTGTCAGCTTGCCAGTCATTAACAGATTATCTGGTAGAAGGAAGTATATAAAGATCAAAACCATTCCTATATAGAAATGGTGGATTCTTGGCTAATGCAGCTCTTTTTGTGTTTCAGCCCCCCTTCTATGCAGGATTAATCTTCCAGAAAGCGTAACCAATTCTATAAAAATACTGACCAAAATTATATATATTACTGTCGACATAATCTAATACTTTCCATCATGACCGCCCATTTTAATATTAGTATGCTTGTTCTTTGTTTTATCAATAGGAAACCTTTTCTCATTCTCCCCAATCACCTCTTTAATAGCAGAATCAATGTCTATATCACAACTATTAGCCAATAAAGAGAGAAACCAAAAGATATCACCGATATTATCTTTAACCTCATCGATATTTTTCATCATGATTCCTTTTATCTTTTCTGGATCTTGCTCCCATTTAATGATATTCCTGAACTCACCCACCTCTTCCACTATGCCAAGCAAAAGATCTTTTGGATTATGAAATTGATTCCAATTTCTGTCTTCAGTAAATTTCTTAATTTTCTCTTGGTATTTATTCATATTCCATTGCTGGGGAGGCAGGATTCGAACCTGCACCACAGCGTCCAGAGCGCTGCTGCCTACCGTTAGCAAACTCCCCAAATCATTGATAATTTCTAAAACCCAGTAAATCCCTACATTCATAAGCTTCCTTCCTCTTTGAAATCTGAATATTCACCTTAGTTCTATGGGGATTGAAACCTATTTTTTTTAAGCTCCGATAGACATTATTCAATAAAGATTCGTTCCTATTGGCAAATACAAATTTATAAGTATAAGTTGGAGGATGAACAGAAAAAGAGCCTTCTGCTTCGTATAATCCCCTAAGATATCTTATTAAATAGTTCTTATCGCTCCATATCCATCTTGGAATTGTAAATCTTTTATCCTTCCTAGCGCCTGTCGGAATACCTAATCTATTGCTAATATTTTTCTCGTAAATTGTGATATTAGTACAATTAGAGTAGTTTCTTTTAGCTACTGCTGGTTTTTTATTGAATATTCTTTGAACTAAAGCAGTATATCTATCTACGAACCCCTGATTGTTAGAATTAGAGAATATTTGCAACACTTCACTTCTAGGAAATTTCCCAATATACCCATCACCTAAGACAACGCCAATTAACTCGGCTAGATTACCATCTTTTTCAAAAGAAGGATATTCTGTTTTTATCAAACCTTTTTCAATTGCTTGCTGACGCCAATTAGCAAAATTATCAATCTTTTTCTTTTTAAAAGTCTTTGAAATTTTAGCAATACCTGGATGAGTCTTTTTGTTAAATCCTTTATTCCATGGACTAGGTCTCTTTTTTAAACTCTCTCTCCAACGGATATATCTTGGATCACTTTTATCTAGCTTACTGACTGAAATTGAAAAATAACCAACCCCTTTATTGCCAAATTTAGCGATATAGTCATTTATACTACAATTATGTTTGGCTTGTAAATGCTTCTCTGTTATTAATTTAAAATAGTGGCCGCACAATTTACATTTTACCATTACCACTATTATATCATAAAATTCAAATTTTTCCTACCATTAGACTATCTAGCAATCAAGCATCCAAATATCTTCGGATAGCAACAATACTACTAGCCACACCCAGAACTACGCCGATTACAATCTGGGTAAAGAACAGAACAATCATGTTTACTTGGAAAAAGTAAAAGATGTCTGTTCCTGGCAAGTATGAAGTAATCTTTGGGGAAAGATACCATAGAATCGGATACATGACAAGTAAAGCCACAAAGGCCGCTATAAAGCCATAAAGCACTCCTTCAATAACGAAAGGACCACGGGTAAACCAATTACTGGCCCCAACTAATTTCATAACCTTAATTTCTTTTCTTGAAGAATAGATTGTCAGTCTGATTGTATTGTAAGTCACAAGCACCGCTAGAGCAGCTAAAATTAACAGAACTACAAAGCCAACTTGGCGAATAGCTGTAGTAATTGCAGATAATCTGCCAATCACTGCCTTGTTTTCCAAGTAGTTTATCTTATCAATAATATCCTGGTAATTGCCTTGATTGAAAAACTTAGCGATTGATTCATACTGACTAGCTTCATTAGCCTTAATATTCAAACTGGCTTCCAGTGGATTGGTGTTTAATTCATTCAAGCTCTGAAGTAAGACTTCATTATCTTTGTGTCTTTCTTTGAAATTAGCTAAAGCTTCATCTGTCGAAATATATTCAACGCTTTTAACTTCATCTAGTTGGACTAGATCACTTCTGACTTTTAGAATATCTTCTTCAGCTGTGTCTAGCTTGAAATATACGCTGACATCAATCTTATCTTCCAGGTCAGTTACTAAAGAATTAATCAAAACATTGATTAAAATTAAGCTAGTAATACCAAAGATAGCTAGAGACATCATAAAAATAGCGGCTGAGGAAAGCCACTTATTCCTCCAAAAACTCAAAACACCTGATTTTACGATACGAATGAAGCTAGTTAGCATATTTATCTTAAGATATACTTTCCGTTTTGATCATCGTTAATGACCTTGCCTTTTTCTAAAGTGATGACTCTCCTATCTAATCCATTAATCACATCCCGATCATGGGTTGATAAGATAACGGTTGTACCTAATTCATTAATTTTCATTAAAAGCTTAATGATTTCCCAAGTATGAAGCAGATCCAAATTGCCAGTTGGCTCATCAGCCACCAAGACATCCGGCCTGTGGGCCAAAGCCCTGGCAATAGCCACACGCTGCTTTTCTCCGCCAGATAGCTCATTTGGAAAATGTTCGGCTCTTTCTATTAAATTAACTAGTTTTAAAAGCTGAGGCACATCTCTTTCAATTTCCTGGTTAGTCCTGCCCCCTGCTTCCATGGCAAAAGCAATATTTTCATAAGCTGTCTTGTTTGGCAGTAGTTTGAAATCCTGGAATACCATGCCAATGCGGCGGCGCCACAAAGGCAAATCCTTATCTGAAATTTGACTAACATCTTGTTCACCCCAAAGCACCTGGCCTTTGGTCGGCAGTTCTTCTCTGATTAAGAGCTTAATTAAGGTTGACTTGCCTGCTCCAGAGCGACCAGCAATAGATAGGAATTCTTTATCATTGATTTTTAAATCAATATTATCTAGAGCTGAACATTCAGCTGAATATATTTTAGAAACTTTTTTAAAAATTATCATTTTAATTTTAGGATATTAGCTTCGAGAAATTTATCTAATTTGCCTTCCAAGACTGATTCAGGATTGCCGGCCTTGGTGCCGGTCCTGTGATCTTTAACCATCTGGTAAGGATGAAGGACATATGAGCGGATCTGGCTGCCCCATTCATTGGGCATAGTCTGGCCTCTTAACTTATTCTTTTCTTCTTGCCTACTCTCTAAATTATACAGGTAAAGCTTGCTTGTTAGCAACTTCATAGCTGTCCTTTTGTTATCACCTTGCAATCTTTCATTCTGGCAAGTAGTCACTATACCTGTTGGTATATGGGTAATACGCACAGCTGACTCGGTTTTGTTCACATATTGCCCTCCTGGACCGCTGGCTTTGTATGTTTCAATTCTCAATTCTTCAGGCTTAATATTTACTTGAGAGATTTCTTTTAATTCAGGCAAGACTTCTACTAAAGCAAAAGATGTGTGTCTCAAATTATTAGAATTAAATGGAGATAAGCGAACCAAGCGGTGAACTCCAGATTCTTTCTTTAAATATCCGTAAGAATATGGATTTTTAATCAGCATGGTCGCATTCTTTATCCCTGCTTCTTTTCCTTCTTTAATTTGAATAACTGAAGCATTCCATTCTTTCTTCTTGGTGAACTTAAGGTACATTTTCAACAGCATTTCAGCCCAGTCCTGAGCATCAGTCCCTCCTGCTCCAGCATAGATGGATAGAATAGCGTTGTATTTATCGTATTTGTCTTGCAGTTTTTCAGATAAGTCTTTCATCTTCGTCATTTTAGCATATTTTGACTAAGGAGTAAATGAGCCCACAATTGGATTTGAACCAATGACCTACTCTTTACGAAAGAGTTGCTCTTCCACTGAGCTATGTGGGCCAACTAGTACATATTAGCAAATTATATCCTTATTTTCAATCAAAAAGGACCGCCCTTTCAGGGAGGTCCCTTCTTGCGCTTGGAAGCGCCCACTCTGTTAAGAGCGTGGTTTGATTTAGGCCGACGCGGCCGGTGCCGGTAGTTCGGGAACTTCGGGAAGACCGGTGCCGCCATGGCAGTTTTCGCCGCCGGTTTCGCAGTAGTCGTTGATGACGCCACAGGCCGTTTCAAAGGAATTCCGGAAATAGGTACTGAAACCCTCCTCGTCCTTATGGACATCCATCATTTCGGCAGCGAGACTCTGGATGTCCAACTGACCATCTTGCAGAAGCTTCTGCAGAACGGCAATTTTGCAGGTGGCATCCCACTTCCTGTACAGTACATCGCCGGCTTTAGCCAATCGGCCTTTGTACTCTTTGAGCTTGGCCTGAAGCGTCCCTCTCTTGTCAGCCGGCAAAACGATGATTGATTCAATTGCCATCTTTCCTCTCCTTCTATGTTTGGGTTAATGTGCAGTTATCGCACTGTCCCATTTGAATCCGAATTGAGTTAGAGTGTAAGAATGAAAAA
>CAYOHI010000011.1:0-14998 GCA_964403725.1 uncultured Candidatus Saccharibacteria bacterium | reverse complement strand
TCATTATTCTGGATTTTGTTCAAAGAAAGTTCGAACATCGTCCAGAAAACACCGCTGAATATAGGTATAATAACTATGAAAATTATAGGCAAAGGACATCATTCAATCGTAATCGATGACGGTAATGGTAAGATTTCAAAATTCTATGACGATAAAAGTCAAGCAGACTTTGAAAAAAATAATTTAGTTTTTCTAAATTCACTTTTAGAAAAAGGCACTTCCTTGGGGTTTAAAATTCCGAAATATTTATCAGAGTATAAAACAATTGATTCTTATATTCATGATAAAAAATATTTCTATAAGGCAGAAATGGAAAAAATTGAAGGAATAACACTCCAAAACGCAATCGAAAAAAATCTTTGCAATTCTAAAGATATGGGAGAAAAATTGGCAAAAATGATTTACAGTATGCATTCCCAACTTTCTTTATTTATAGATGACTGGAAAAATGCCACTGATGAAAAGGATATACTTTTTCGTCACATAATTAATGATAAGGGAAAGAAAGTTCTAGATGAAGGAAAAAATCAAGATATAAATAGAAAAGTAAAAGAGGCAATGAATTATTTGATTAAAAATGAAAAATCTCCAGATTTTCAAAAAAATAGAACTTTAAGTCACCTAGATATTAATTTTAATAATGTTTTAGTTAATTCTTCTTTTGATATCGAAGGTATGGTAGATTGGGGAAGCTTTGGACACACTCATCCCTCTCTATCTATCTATCAAATGGTAACTTCTTTTGATTTATGGGATTCATTTGAAGAAAAATTCAAAAAATTAGGTGGAACCATCGAAAAAGACATATTGTATTCTGCAGCAGTTATTAATAATGCATGGGTGCCTTTTAGACTTAGAGAAATTGGATTAAAATATGACTTTGAAGAATCTGAAAGATATGTAAAAATGCTTTATTCTAAACTTAAAAAATATTACTCTTAAAATGCTAGATATCATAAAAAATAACCAAATACTTCTAATTTTCTCTGTTTTTTTGCTTTTCTTAATTACTTGGAATATATTCCTTCATCTTAGAATTTCACAAATTAAAAAAAGATTAAAATCATTTTTTAATGGCAGCAAGGCAAAAGATTTGGAAGGCGTGCTTTTTGAAGAGATCAAAAGAATGAAAAAAGCTGAGAATAATATTCAACAGCTTTTTGAAACAACTAAAATTTTAGAGAAGGTCACAGAAGAAAGTCTCCAAAAAGTAAGTGTGGTCAGATTTAATCCTTTTAAAGACACTGGTGGCGACCAAAGCTTTGCCATCGCCCTACTGGATGCCAAAGATAGCGGCCTGGTCATCTCCAGTCTATTCACCCGCCAAGGTACCAGAATTTACAGCAAACCAATAAAGAATGGACAATCGGAATATCCATTATCAAAAGAAGAAACTGAAGCCTTAAAGAAAGCTGGAGTTAAGGTTAAGGAATAGGATTAGTTTTGGATATAATAAAAAAACCGGCCATGAGCCGTTTTTTTATAATTCAGATTTATATCTCTCAATCATCTATTCAATAAACCCTCACAGTCTTGAGGACATGTTTCCAAATTCTCTTCATAACAGACACCATCTCCGCATTTTGGCCTTGTTCGTCCAAGTTTAAATCGGTCCTCTACTGTACCAACGCAACCCAAGCCATCTGGGTTTTTAAAAGTATATTGATTTGCTAGATTATCTCTAGTTTCAGATTTTTCAGGACACGGCAAATGAACATCTCTCATAACCAAATCGTTGGGAATGACATATTCTTCCATTAAGTCAGTAATAGTCATTCTCTTTCCTCCTTCTGGATCGTTTTCATAGAGAAACTTCATCCATTTTTCTAATTCACTAAGATCACAATCAGTATCACCAAAAGCATCAGCCGTGTGAAAAACATAACCGAATATCTCATCTGACTCAAGCGTTTCATAGGCTTCGATTTTTGCGTCCGTTCCAGCATGAGGCGCTCCTTCACGAGGACAGTATCCTGCCCTTATCGCAGGAACATATACCTTGCGTCCATCGTATTCCATTTCTAAAACTTTTGATGTTCTTCCGTCATATCTTCCTGTTGTCTGGTAAATGTACGGTTCTGGAACAAAATCTAAATATGAATTCACGCCTGGACTGCCAAGAATATTATTAACCGTTCCTGATTTGACAGTCTGAGGATAGGCAAGTTTTTCATATTTTTCAAAATCTCCTTCTCTCCAGCATTGGTTACTTTGACTGCATCCTCCTTCTTTAAGAAAACCTTGAGTATGAATCCCTATTTCATGGCCTTGTCTTTACCATTCATGAACTGTTTCAATTTTCCTTGAATCTCTTGAAATTTCATTTACGATGCCGGGCCAGAATGTGATGGTTAATGGAACATTGTACTTATTTGCTAATTCAACTATTTGATCCATCCCATCCCATGTCTCTTCGTGGATTTGAAGGAATGAATATGGGATATTATGAGAAGATACATCGTTTCGAAGACAAAAGAAACTCCCTTCACAAAAAGAACTAATAGAAAGAAGTGTTATTATAGCTAATAGTAGATAGACTTTCTTCATAATAACTTTATCATAAAATTTTTTACCTAAAATGTAAATATCCATCTACATAGCTTAAACTTTACTATTCCCTTAAAATATGTTAATTTAAGCCATATGACAGCCAAAAAAGAACAAAAGAATAGGCCGCCAGTGGTAGTAATCTTAGGTCATGTTGACCATGGCAAGACTTCAATTCTAGACTATATCAGAAAATCCAAAGTAGCAGAAAGAGAATCTGGAGGGATTACCCAGCACACTGGAGCATATCAGGTAGAGCATCAGGACAAACTAATCACCTTCATTGATACGCCAGGTCATGAGGCTTTTTCAGCTATGCGCTCACGAGGCGCTAAAGTAGCCGATATCGCTATCCTGGTAGTAGCAGCTGAAGAAGGAATCAAGCCTCAGACAAAAGAAGCTATCCAGCATATCAAAAAGACTGGTATTCCAGCTATTGTCGCTATTAACAAGATAGATAAGCAGGCAGCTCAGCCTGAAAAAGTCAAAGGTGAATTAGCTAAATACGATATGCTGGTTGAATCTCTGAATGGCTCTGTTCCTTCAGTTAATGTCTCTGCTAAAACTGGTCAGGGAATTGAAGATTTGCTGGAAATGATTAATTTAGTGGCTGAAATGGAAGAATTGAAACACAATCCTGACGAGAGAACATCCGGGTCAGTTATCGAATCGCATTGCGATAGTCAATGCGGCAATACGGCCTCTCTTCTAATCAAAGAAGGTATTCTGACCAATAAAGATATTGTTGGCACTGACTCAGCTTTTGGGAAAATTAAGATAATGCAAGATTTCCAAGGCAAACCCATCAAGAAAGCCACTGCTTCTATGCCAGTGATCATTACCGGATTCAATCAAGTGCCCCAGGTTGGTGAAAAATTCTATGTTTTCAATAATTTAGACAAGGCCCAAGAAAGAGTTGATAAAAAATCTATCAAAAGACAGCCTGAAGACGATACTGAAGTCCAGGTTTTCGATGATGATAAGAAAATACTTAACATTATCCTTAAATGCGATGTCCATGGATGCCTAGAGGCCATCAAAGAATCTCTTAGAAGCATTCCTGATGATGAAGTTATTCTAAGAATCCTCAAATCAGAAGCTGGTAGCATAACGGAATCAGACATTAAGCTGGCTGAATCAGCCAAAGCAAAAATATTTGGCTTTAAGATAAAGCCTAATGCTTCAATCCAGAGATTAGCTCAACAGAAGAAAGTGAGGATTATGACTTTTGATATCATTTATGAATTGATCCAAGGAGTCAGAGAATTGCTTTCTAAATTACTTGAACCAGAAATTAAGAAGAATGCTTTGGGCCAATTAAAGGTTTTGGCAGTTTTTAGAACAGAAAAAGAAAAGCAGATCATTGGCGGCAAAGTGATTGACGGCCAAATCAAGCAAGGCGCTTCCCTGGATGTTATCAGAAATAATAAGATTATAGGAAATGGAAGAATCGCTCAACTGCAGCGTGACAAAAAAGATATCGATGAAGTCAATAAAGGACAGGAATGCGGCATTCAATTCAGAGGCAACGCGGGCATTGAAAAAGGAGATATCTTAGAAGCCTATAAGGAAGAAAAGAAAAAAAGAGAATTAGAATAATGTCTCAAAGAATAGATCGTGTTAACGAGCTTATTAAACAGGAAATTAGCAAGATACTTCTAAAAGAAATTGATATCTCTAATGTTTTGGTGACTATCACTAATATTGACACCTCCCCTGATTTGAAAAATTGCAAGATTAAAGTTAGTGTTATTCCAACAGATAAGAGTGAACTGGCTCTAGAGATTATTGATAAAAAAATATATTTCATTCAGCAGGAACTGAATAAGAAACTGCATTTGAAATATATTCCCAAGCTTTCCTTTGAAATTGATAAAGTTGAATCAAAAGCCCAAAGAATTGAAGAGATATTAAGTCAGAAAACTTGAAATTAAGAAATATTGTGCTATTCTAAAAACAAGGTGACGTGGCCGAGTGGTTAGGCAGCGGTCTGCAAAACCGTGTACACCGGTTCAAATCCGGTCGTCACCTCAGTTTAAAGGATTTATGCCGCGGTGGCGGAATTGGCTTACGCGCGTCACTTAAAATGACGTGGACTTTGTCCATGTGGGTTCGAATCCCACCCGCGGCACAGGAAAAAGACCCGTTTATCGGGTTCTTTTTTTATTGTATAATACAGACATGTTCAAGAAAGAATATTTACCAGTTTATATAATCCTAGGATTTTTTCTTTTAATTAATATTTTTGCTTTGTCTGATTATGGCATGACTTGGGATGAAGCCTCCCAACAGCATATTGGCAAAGCTAATATTAATTATATCACTCAGAAAACTGAAAGTATTGAATTACTCAGGGATGATGCAATTTATTATGGATCTTTCTTTGAAATTTTAAACCTATTTTTTGGAAAGTTTTTTTTAAGATTAGGTTTTGAATATGTTAGCGCTTTTCATCTTCTGACTCTTTTGACTGCTTTTATTGGTCTTTTCTTTTTGTTTCTTTTTGTTAAAAAATTATTTAATGAAAGCGTTGCTTTCTATTCTTTGATCTTTATTTTGTTTTTGCCCCGTTTTGTGGCCCATGCCCATTACAATTCTAAAGATATTCCTATTACTGCTTTTTCAATTATCTGCTTTTACTTCCTTTATTTAGGATTCAAGCAAAAGAGAATAATATACTCTGTTCTAGCTGGTATTTTTTGCGGATTAGCTGTTTCAGTTAGGGTAAGCGCTTTATTAATTCTGCCTATATTCTTTATTCCATATTTTATTTATTGGCTTTTAAATTTTAAAAAAGAAATTAAGGATTTTAAAAGAGATTTAGTTTTGGTTTTAACTTTCCTTGGATCTTCCGTTTTAGTAATATTTTCAACCTGGCCAGCTCTATGGCAAGATCCCTTATTGTTCTTTAAATCAATTTCATACTTTCTAAGTCATGGTTGGATTGGCGAGGTTTTGTATTTAGGCCAAATTTACCCTGGATCTGAAATTCCTTGGCATTATCCTTTAGTATATTTATCCATAGCCATTCCTTTAGTTATCTTATTTTTCTTTCTTATTGGCCTCCTTATTAGCTTGTTTAAAATTAAGGATAAGGTTTTGGAAATACGGATTGATTCTTTTCTGGCTTCTAATCCCTGTTCTTATGGCTATGAAGCCAGGAGTGGTGAAATATGACGGGATTAGGCATTATTTGATTTCCTTGCCTGCCTTGGTAATCTTGGCTGGCTTGGGATTGCATTATTTAATCAAGTGGCTGAATAGGATAACTAGGCATAGCCAGAATATTATCATTGGCATTCTTGTTTTGACATCTGTCATTCTGATTTATGAATCTATTTTAATTTATCCTTTTGGCGGCTCATATTTCAACCAGGGATTAAGATTGGCTATCCCTGAAAATATTGAGAAGTATTTCGAGATTGAATATTGGGGTGCCAGTTACAGACAAGGTATTGAATGGCTGAATAGGAATGCTGTTTCTAATTCAATCATTTGCTTGCCTTTTGCCGAGCATTTAGTTCAGTTTTACCCTATTAGAGGTGATTTAATTTATGCCTGTGCTTTGGATAGTAACTATTTAATGTTTTTTACCAGACAGACATATTTACCCAGTGACTTGGATCAACACTTTAATTATTTAAACAAAGAGCCAATTTATTCGATTGAAAGGTATAATTCCAATTTATTGGAAATTTACAAGGTAAAATAAAAGAGGCCCGTACATGGGCCTCTTTTATGTTTGCAATACTTCTACTTTTAGCACTTTGACTCCAAACTGTTTAGCTTGTTCTCGAGTCTCAAACCAGATATCTATCTTATGACTGTTTTTAAGAGCCATACGGTCTTCAACTACGAAAATCTTATCTCCATAGATGTCAGGAAACCTGACTCTGGTACCAAACCTTAAGAAGTTACAAGCGACCATTCCGTCATATACATGAGTTCCTGAGGCAGAAATAAACGGGGTTGAGTCTGTCTGGTCAACTGTACTAGAGTACGCCGTAACCAGAACATATCGTCTATCTGATACAACAGGCATATCAGGATTAGCTGTCTGAACTAAAGCCTGACCATGAATGGTAGCCAATTGCTTGGCTGGTTCTAATGGATCAGCTGAATCAACTTCAATGTTTGGCTGAGATACAAATAAGTTTGAAATCAAGCTAGCTAGAGCAAAAGTTGCTGAAATCTTTGGACTAGCTGTAATCATATTTTTATTTCAATTAAAAAATCCCCGCTTGAGGATTTCCTATATACTAACATATTCAACCTAATTTGTCAATAGTTTTGGAGTGTTTTTTTAATGAGCTAAAAATCACCCGAAAAGGGTGATTCTTAGTGATCTGGAGCGGGTAGGGGGAGTCGAACCCCCGTTATCTGATTGGCAACCAGATGTAATAACCACTATACGATACCCGCGTGGTGCCGAGGGTGGGAGTCGAACCCACTACCTTTTCGTTTTCAGCGAAACACTCTACCGGTGAGTTACCTCGGCATGTATATTTAATTGTGTGGACCCAGAGAGATTCGAACTCTCGACCTCCTCGCTGCCAGCGAGATGCGCTACCGCTGCGCTATGGGCCCTTGTAGATTATCTTTGGAATTGACATTAATTCTATAAATAAATCACTAGAAAAATAATCTATACAACATACTCCTTTATAATCTAGTTTCTTTGATGGTTTCCCTATAGTTCGAGCATCAACCCTGGCCTTATAAAATTGTCTTGGATGAATATTTGTAGTTTTTGACCAAAATCTCTCTAATTTTTCAACATCCTGATCAGCTCTACACATAAGTGTGCAACGAAACTTCCTTTCATTAATACTATAACAATATCTCAATGAAGTCAAAAACAAACTTATAATAAATGGATCTGAATTAGAAAATTTTAGAGATCCTCCTGGAGTTTTTGTCCCTTCACCTAAATATAACATTGCAAGTGCAACTTTCGCAATATCTTTATTTTTCAATACTTTCACAAGGTGTATATTTCTGTCTTCTACTGATTTTAAATATTTCTTTCTTTTAATCCGATTAACAGCTAATGCAATTGCTCTACCCTTGTGCGCATTCTCTAAAACTAGCTTACGAATCCTATCTCTATATTCCTTAGGTAGTTTAACCTTGCTACACCAATTAGAAAGAGTGCTCTTGGGTATTTTAACTCCTAAAGCTTTTTGGATTTCTAAATAAGTCCTTCCTTTTTTCCTTAATTCTATGGCTTTTTCTTTAAGTTTTATTCTATTCATTACTACAATTGTACCATAGAGTCTATCAATGTGCAATGAAGGTTCAATTACCTAACACAGAGCAGTAAAGGACGTTTGAGCTTACTTCCTTAGTCTGTGATATTCGGCCTAAAAAATCTTAATAGTTTCTTTATTGAAAAAATAATTATACTCCAAACTGTAATAATTGCAAAATATTTTAACATCCAAGCAGAAAAGTTATTCTTAATATATGCCCTAGAATCATTAAGATCTATTGTGCCTTTAATATCTTCTTTAGTGGTGGTAGTAGCTGAAGTATCAACAATCATCTTCACTGGAAATACTTCTGGACGACGAGATATCAACTGTTCGAATTTAATGACAGGATTACTACCTACATTTATTGGATTACATGCTCGGATTCCTATCTTTGCATATAGGGTCGATGAAGCATTGGTCTCTAATTCAGAAATAGTAATTTCCATTGCACCACCTTCTGGATCAAGAGCACGCTCGTCTTCAGTTAGCTCTTCGCCGTTTATAAAGATTTTATTATTATTTTCTAAACAGACATCATACCATTCTAAACCCAATGAAGTTTGAAATAATCGCCCAACCAAATATTTCGTAAATTCCGTACTAATCTCAGGATAAAGACGATATTCCTTGTCTTTATCTATAATATCAATTTCCTGTTTTTTAAATATCGAACCATACAAAAAGATTGTAACCAATAATGGCACAATCAGAAAAACAAGCATAAATAAAAATAACGATACAGAATCCGTTATAAAAATATCTCTCATTCTCTTATAAGCTTCAGAAATAAAACCTATCAATCTAATGATCGTTTTATTTTTTATTTTCATCATATAAATAAATTTCTTAGGTTTGTCAAAAAAAATTAATTCTTTTAACAACTGAATATTTTACCAAACGCTCGAATTTTTAGAAATGTCTTAGATATAAGCTTCGGAAAAAATCTTGCTAAACTTTTTACTAACTTTCCTATAAAGTACCCTCGGCAGGATTCGAACCTGCGACCTGCGCGTTAGGAGTGCGCTGCTCTATCCGGCTGAGCTACGAGGGCTCATGTCCTTATCGTATCGTATTGACTATTGTTCGTCAATGGAATATACTTATTGAAAAGGAGACAAATATATGACTAAATCACCTGTTGTAAATGTAATTAAAAAAGTTAGCCCTGCTGTTGTCAGTATTGTCATCAGCAAGGATTTACCTAAGATAAAGAAATACATTTATCAACCTTTTGATGAATTACTTGGTCCTTACGGACCTCCAATCACTCAATATCGCCAAGAAGGAAAACAAAAAGTTAAGATTGGCGGCGGCAGTGGTTTTTTTGTTTCATCTGATGGCATTATCATTACCAACCGTCATGTTGTTGTATCACCTGATGTAGATTACACCGTCATTACCTCGGATGAAAAAGAATATCAAGCTGAAATATTAGCTCGTGATCCAGTCCAGGATGTAGCCATTCTTAAGATCAAGGATGCTAAGAAAAAGAAATTCCCTGCTTTGGAACTGGGTGATTCAAGTAATGTTGAATTAGGAGAAGATGTTATGGCTATCGGCAATCCATTGGGTGCTTTTCCTAATACAGTTTCTCGAGGAGTCATTTCTGGTTTGAGCCGATTAATTTCAGCCCGTGATGGCGTTTCTGGACAAACAGCTGAGTTAAGAGGATTAATCCAGACAGATGCCGCTATTAATCCTGGTAATTCAGGCGGGCCTCTTTTTACTATTGATGGAAAAGTCATAGCTATTAACGTTGCTATAGTCATGGGAGCCCAGAATATTGGGTTCGCTATTCCGATTAACAACGCTAAAAAGGATTTAGAAGACTTAAAGAAACACGGCAGAATTATCCAGCCATTCTTGGGTGTCAGGTATATTATGCTTAACAAAGCGATTCAGGAAGAGTTTGCCACAAGATTAAATGTCCGCCTGCCGGTTGATCACGGTGCTTTGATTATTCGCGAGCCTGGCGTCGGCGATTCAGCTGTTGTTCCAAACAGTCCGGCAGCCAAAGCAGGATTGATGGAAAATGATATAATATTGGAGTTTGGCAAGACAAAGATCGATGCCAAGCATCCTCTCCAAGGCTTGATTCACGAACACAAGCCTGGCGATATCGTTAAGGTCAAAATACTCAGAGGTGACAAGATCGGCACCACCGATATCAAGCTTGAAGAGAGGAAATAAGTATATAATTTGGAGAAGGCAAGATTCCCTGCCTGAGAACAAAAAGCCCTACCGCGAAAAAGCGGAAGGGCTTTTGTTATTGAAAGGGAGTTGCCAGTAACACCCTTGCGTTCACAGATGCTTAACGCGTATCCATGTCGTGGAAATTTTACCAGATCTTATAGGCTCGTTCCTGCTTCTAAGTACTAAAGTCCAAGATCCCACGAACTGGCAACTATGGCAGAATCCCATAATGATTACCATATAGCCACATCAGGTAATCGGGTTATTGAAATTTTAACATAAATAGAACTACCCAACAATCAATCTGAAAATTAACAGAATTATTGGCATAATCCAATCAAAAGCGAAGAAAATGAAGAATAGAAGAATAAACATTCCATACTGTTCTAAGAAAACTCTTAAGTTTTCCATTGAAGCAGGTAGAAAAGTGAATAAGATTTTAGAACCATCCAAAGGTGGAATTGGCACTAGGTTAAAAATTGCCAAAAGAATGTTTAAAAATACGATTAAACCAAATATTTGCCCCAAACCTGTCGAAACCATTAGCTCTAAAGGCATGAATCTTAAGCCTAATCCAAAAACTAAGGCCACTATTAAATTAGCAGCTGGTCCGGCAAAAGCTACTTTAGCTGAACCATACTTCTGATCCCTCAGATTATATGGATTATATGGCACTGGCTTAGCCCAGCCAAACATCATAGTCCCGGCAGAAAAGACAAAAAGCATAAAAGGCACCATAAAGGAGCCCCAGAAATCCAAATGTTTGATTGGATTTAGAGTTAAGCGCCCAAATTTCTGAGCTGTTGGATCCCCCAGCCTAAAAGCCATCCAGCCATGAGCAAATTCATGGACAACAACTGACATCAAGAGAATAGCCAGTTGAAAAATCAGGGTGATAAAATCGTTCATAGGACTTGAAATTTTATATATTTAGTGATAGAATGCTTCTTAATATGTCTAGAAGATGTACAATTTGCGGCAAAAAGCCAATGGTTGCGGTTATCAGAAAGAAGCTTCGTGGTAAGTATAACCCAACTGGCAAAAAAAAGAAATATCCCAATTTACAATTGGTAACTCTTTCTAATGGTAAAAAAGTAAAAGCTTGTACTAAATGCATTAAGACTTTGAGTAAGGTTAAATAGGTTTGAATCATATATTAAATCAAAATACCTCGTCGGGTTTACCCTGACGAGGTATTTTATTGGAGAAACAGCAAATTACAGATTAAGCGAACGGATTTGACCGTCTGCCCGAACAATTTATCTGAGGATTCTGACAATAGTCAGTTTTTTTGCTGTTTGTCCAGTGACATTTTGGACATTTCCAAGTGTCGCATTTTCTTTGACCTCTCCTTCTGCTGGGAGGCGTTTTTGTTTTCGGTTTTCCTTTTGGTGGCAATCTTCCACCTTTTCTCTTAGCCATGATTCCCCCTTACCAAAAAATTCACTGCACCCCTGGTTGTTAAAAGAACTCTTCTTTTAACAATAAAAGCCTCGCTGGCAAGCAATTCCTATAATTTCGACAGATTTCTAAGTGGGTGTTCGCAAATTAACGCCACGGCGCCAATTAATGTAAAACTCCCGAGAAAAACTATTTGATCCGAAATTTAAAGAAATTTTTCTTGACCAGCAAAGCTATTTATATTTTAAGATAGATTCAGAACTTTTGTCAACTGTTTAATTAAAGAAACGACTACAGGTGGGGCTAATAGGCTGTATACTTTCTTATTATTATCATCTTTGGCAACCCAAGATTCCTTGGTAGTTATAACTTTCTTATTCTTCTTATCCCACTTATGGATATATTTTGGCGTAAGTTCATAATCATCAACGTGAGTTTTAGCAAGGTTAACAGGAACAGAATTTCTTAATAAAACCTTAGGGATGCCATGTAGGGCGAAAACCTTATCTATTAATTGATCATCCTTATCTAATCTTTCCCTAATTGGCTCAATGCCTAAGTCATCACCCTCTTTTTTAACCATTCTCTTTTCTTTACATCCCGGATTATCGCATTTTAAGTAGAATTCTTTCTTGTCTTCATCATAGCCTACTTTTTTGGTAACTAATAATTCCAATCCTCTAGGAGTCTGGCAAATAGGACAAGTCACCCTACCTTTCATTCTTTGGTCAATAACAAATTCAGGAATATCGATAGCTGCAAAGATATCCAAGTCATCTCTGTAATTAATTAAATCTCTGAAGTACAGAGAATAGGATACTTGATCTAAATCTCTTGGAAACCCATCGATGAAGAGGGTTTTCCTGCCCATGCTGTCAATTTTTCTTTTAACAAGCGTCAATGTGAATTCAGTGGGTAAAAGTGCTTTTGTACTTCTGCCTAGCAATCTATCGATTGCTTCATCTATAGAAATATACCCTCTGTAATTTTTATTTAAATAATCTAAAAGCTCTTTCTTCTTTTTCTTATCACTCATATCTTTATGGGCCTGCCTGACTACATCACCCACTGAAATGTGGCCGATCTTATCTTCGCCAAAAATTTCTATCATTTGCCTAGTATATGTTCCTTTGCCAGAGCTTTTCTTTCCCAGAAAATAGGCAATAAAACTGTTCTTTTTAAAGTATTTTTTGAGCAAAGCAATTTCTTTACCAACTTTTTCCTTAAAGTATCTCTTTCGGTCCTTAATATCATCTAAATCAAACTTCTTTTTTAGTCCTCTGACTTTTGTTTTGGTAAATGGAAATTCTTTTTCGTAATTTTTCATATTTTTTTAGATTAATTAAAAGATAGTTCCTTTGCAACTATCTCGCTGTTAGTATATCAAACAAAATTCCATCAGTCAAAATTTTAATGCTACCATGTTCATCTGTCCTATATATCGATATATTTTTAATTCTTTCTAAGACTTCCTGACTAGGATGTTTGAATCTATTATTCTCCCCTACAGAAATTATTATTATTTCTGGATTAACTTTTTCTAAGAAATTTCCATTGGTAGACGATTTGCTTCCATGGTGACCCAGTTTTAAAATGTCAACTTCCAAATCAAATTCATGCTTAACTAAGTATTTTTCAACTTTTTCTTCAGCATCACCCGTTAAAAGAAATTCAATATCCCCATAAATCAATTTACCCATTACTGATACATTATTCGATGGCTTGGAATATGAGTTAATTAAACTCTGATCAGGCCAGAGAATTTCTAATTTAATTCCATCTTGTATAATTATTCTCTGTCCTGTTTGGGCTAAAATTAAAGGGATTTCTTTTTCTTCAATTAATCCTTTCCATTTTTTGTAAACCAACGTATCTTTTTCAAGTCCGCTGGTTAAAATATATCCTACGTCGTAGTATTTCAAAACTTCAATTAAACCAGTAATATGATCTGCATCTGGATGAGTTAGAATGATTAAATCTATAAATCGGTCATAAAAAGGCATAGTTTGACCCAGTCTTTCCATGACTGTCTTATCTGGTCCTCCATCAATTAAAACCTGCTTGTTATTAGGTGTTTCAATGAAGATTGAATCACCTTGACCGACATCTAGGAAATTAACTTCTAAAATATCATCTGAAGAATATTCAAACACAATATCCCAGACAAAAACGGTCGATCCTAAAAGAATTACTAAGATAAATATTCTAATTTTTCTTGTAAACATACGCTAATAAGATTAAATAATATATTACTAGAAATATTAAAGAAAAACTTCTAAATTCAAAATTAGAAAAAGGAATAGAGGAAGTGAAATCTATTACTCTGATTAAATAGGTTAAAATAAACCAAACAAGATAAGCTATAATTTTAGCTAAACCTAAAGATATCAATCCAATAAAGACCAATATCATCCCCATAATCATTATACCAGGTAATAAGGGAACGATTAATAAGTTAGATATTGGAGAGATTAAAGACAATCTGCCAAAGTGATATATTAATAGAGGCAAAGTTCCTAATTGCGCTGCAAAAGTCATTGTTAAAATATCTTTAACTCTTAAAGGATTAGGCAATGCATTAGTCTTTTCATCTAAAATTGGTTTTAGATAAATTATACTTAAAGTAGCCATAAAGGATAATTGAAAACCGACATCTGATTTAATTAACAAAGGATTAAAAATTAGCATAATGACAGCTGCAAATATCACTACCCTGCCAGAGCTTCTTAATCTCCCAATTTTTTGAGCGAATAAGAGCAATCCTGCCATAATTCCGGCTCTAACAGCAGACGCTGGTGCACCGATCATTAAGATGTATAAGAATAGAAGAATGAGGACAAAATAGAAGGCATGTTTGCGCCACAGTCCAACCCCTAAAGATAAAAACAAAAGAATTTGAGTCATAATAATCATATGCATTCCAGATATGGCTACAATATGTCTAGTTCCAGAAATATTTAATTTTTCTTTTAATTCATTAGATAATCCAAACTTATCTCCTAAAAAGATTGCTTTTAAAATTTCTGATTGGGGTGGTAATAGAGTCTTTTCAATTACATTTCTTAATTTATCTTTGAAGTTAAAAATATAGTTAAAAAATATATTTCCTTGGTTTTTTTCTAATAATTCAATACTTGGATAATATATAACTAGGTTAATATTATCTTTTGCCAAATATTCTTTGTAATTAAAATCTTCAAATACTGCTGGTTCTTGTAGTTTGCCGTAGATTTCTAATTTATCTCCGTAAGAATACTCTGGATACAAATCAGTGGTAATCAATATTTTTCCTTTCATATCTGATTTAAATTCAAATTTCTGGTTGTTAATCCTTTGTTCTGGTTCATTGATAATGATTCCAGTTAATTCTAATTCATTATCATGGTATTTATTAAATTCAGTATTTTCGAGAATAATAAAAAAAGAGTAAATAAATACTCCGGTTATGAATAATAAGCAGAGGCAGAGGAAAATTTTAGATGGGGTCATTAATATTAAATTATTGACAAAATGAAGAGAATACGATAAACTACAAATAATAGTGGGCACCCACCGACCCCCCTCAATCCGAATCGAAACTTAATGCGCCGTTAGGCGTTTTT
>CAYOHI010000010.1:0-15180 GCA_964403725.1 uncultured Candidatus Saccharibacteria bacterium | reverse complement strand
CGACAAATTTTTTGAAGAATATGAATTACCAATAAGTTATTTAAATAAAAATTGGACATTGTTTTTAGTGCATCTTTTGGAAATTATTAGAGATACTCCTATATTATTTGAGTCAGAGAAACTGAAGAAATTAGAATTAGTAAATAATGATAGAAATAAATATTGTTATAAGTTTCATTTAAAAAATAGTGCAAAGAAGCCGATTGTAAAGTTAAAATTGAAATAGTGGTATATTTTAAAGAATCATCTTGTTTTTTTATTTAGTGAATCTAGTTAAAGCTATTAGATGGTTGTGTTAAATTGCCAATCAGATTTAATTCTTCTGCTATTTTATCCCAATCTAGGGTTCTAAACACGTCCTTAATGGGGAGCTGAGTTATAAACCGCATTATTGTGCGGTTTTGATTTTGACCCAAATAGGACGTTAGAACTTTTTAGTTATATTTAGTATAATAAAATTATGGACAAAAAAGAATTCATAAACAAAATTAAAAATTGGCTAAACAAAGAAGAAAGATTAACAATAGCCATAGACGGCTACAGCGGAACAGGCAAAACAACCTTATTAAAAGAATTAAACAAAGAATTCAAAGATATTTTAGCCGTATATATGGATGATTTTATCCTGCCAGGCGATCAAAGAGATAAATGGATTAAAAAGTTAAAAGATAAATCAGAAGCTTATGAATTCCATTGGTATTATTATGATAAAATCAAAGAATTAGTTAATGAGTTTAAAAAACAGAGTAAAGATACATTTACTGTAAAAAGATACCGTTCAAATACTGATAGTTACAAAACCTACAACTACGATTTAACTAAAAAGATATTAATTATTGAAGGTATATTCCTATTTCATCCAAAGCTATTCAATAATATATTTGATAAAAAAGTATTCTTAGATATTGATTTAGAAGAAGCAGACAAAAGAAGGGTTGTTAGAGAAAAGAAAAGATGGGGTAAAGACTATTTCCTAGAAGATCACCCAGATTCCTATACTAGAATATTTAAGATTGCCTACAGGAGATATTTAAAATAAAACAGGTTCTAACATTGTCCAGCCAACGAAGCTGAGCTATGAAACCGTATTGTTATGCGGTTTTTAATTTTGTGTATTGTCTAAAACTTTATACACAGTCAAATATTGACAAACTATATAAAGTTTTGTAAAATACCTATAACATGAAAATATCACAAAAATTACAAATAATAAGAGATTTATCTGGCTTAACCCAGGAAAAGTTAGCGCGTCAAATAGGTGTTTCTTTTGCGACTCTGAATAGCTGGATCAATGAAAGGTCTTTGCCTCATAAAAAACATCAAGACAAAATTGATCAATTTTATTACAAATATACAGGGCAGGAAATGATCATTGAAGATGTCTTGTTAGCTAAAAAAAATATTATTAAAGACAAATCAAAAGAATATAAAGATATTATTAAATTTATAAAAGAAAATTCTGATATTTACGATGAACTTGTTTTAGCTTTAACCTACAACTCGAATAGTATTGAAGGAAGCACTCTGACCAAAGAAGAAACAGCAGATGTTATTTTTGAAAATTTAACACTGCCCAATAAAGATTTAAAAGAACACTTAGAAGCTAAAAATCATCAATTAGCCTTAAAATATTTGTTTGATAACGTAGATTATAGATTTAAGATTAGCGAAGACTTTATTCTAAAATTACATGAAATATTAATGAAGGGAATTTTAGAAGATGCTGGCAAATACAGAAATCATGCTGTGCGCATTTTAGGAACAAATGTTCCCACAGCTAATTTTTTAAAAATCCCTGCTTTAATGAAAGAATTAGTAAAAGATATCAATAGAGAAAACAAAGACTGTATAGGTCATGCATCGCAAATTCACAGCAGATTTGAAAAAATACATCCATTTTCTGATGGCAATGGCAGGATTGGACGCATTCTAATCCATGCTATGTTATTGAGAAAAAAAATAACCCCAGCTGTTATTAAGCAGAAGAAGAAAAGATTGTATTACAGATATTTAAAAGCTAGTCAACTTAAAAATGAACATAAGCAAATAGAAGAGTTTATCTCTGATGCTATTTTAATTGGATTTAGGATTTTAGAAAGGGAGATTAACTAAAACAAGTTCTAACATCATCCAGCCAACGGAGCAAATATTATAATTACTATTTAAATATGGATGGCTTTTTGAGAAATACTTTAAAGCGTGGTCAGCTGTGGCCCACCATAGTCTCTTTTATTGTTCCGCTTGTTCAAGACCGGTATTTCCAAATTAAGTCTTAATGGCAATCCTTCTTTGCCTTCAGTGACTCTGAGTATTAAAAAAGCTATGGGAGGGAATATTATTGAGCTTGTTGATAAGGTTAACCAAACAATTAAAGAAGCCAGGGGAACTTACTTGCCAGAAAGTATTGAAGTAGAAGTCCTATTGGATCTAGCTAAGTTTATCAGAGATGATATTCGCAATTTATCAGTTAGCGGTCTTCAGACAGTTTTCATTATTCTAATTCTCCTATACATCTTCATCGGTGGTAGAGAAGCCATAATTGCCAGTTTGGCTGTGCCATTTTCATTTTTAATAACATTCATTTTCCTTTCTTTTGGCGGGTATACTCTAAACTTCCTATCCTTATTCTCTCTGATCCTAGCTTTGGGTATCTTGATTGATACGGCTGTCGTTATTATTGAAAGAATGAATGTATATATCAGGACTGATAAGAAGAAACCTCAGGAAGCAGCTCTATTAACTGTCAAAGAGTTTCAATGGCCTTTAATTGTCGGAACTTTGACTACGGTTTTTGCTTTTGTGCCAATGCTCTTAATGTCAGGAATTATGGGACAATACATGAGATTCATCCCTATTACCGTAACTATAGTTCTTTTAAGCTCACTATTTGTCGGTTTGGGTTTGATTCCAGCGCTGGCTGCTAGGAGATTGAATGTCCATTTCATTACTTCATGGATAGGTAAAAGGAATCTGTTTGGATTCTTTGATTCATTCAGGCACAGATTCTGTGTTAATGTTTTTGATTCCTTAACGGAAAAATACAAAGGAGTCTTATCAAGGCTATTGACAGACAAGAAGAGACAGCGTCGTTTCGTTGTTAGCGTTATCCTTCTTTTCTTCTTGAGCTTGGCTTTGCCAATAACGGGTCTATTGAAAATGAATATGTTCCCGAATGAGGATGTAGAATATTTCTTCATTCAAGTCAAAAAGCCGATCGGCACCCAATTAGAGGAAACTTTATCCATTACTGACCAGATTGAAGAATCTCTCCTGTTGGATGAGAATATTAAGTCATATACTGTCAGTGTCGGACAGCCTCTGTTTTTTGGAGGTCGGGGAGATAATGTTGCTGAAATTATGATTATCCTTCGTGACAAAGAGGAAAGGGAAATAAGGAGTCCTGATCTAGCAGATAATTTCCAAAAGCTATTCGATGAGACAATCGATGCGGAAGTTTCAGTCATGCAGATGGGCTCAGGCCCACCTTCGGCTTCACCAGTTGATATTGGCATTAGGGGAGGTAACTTGAAAGAATTAGAAACATTAACCCTTGAATTGAAGGAAATATTAAAGGATGTTCCTGGAACAACTAATGTCAAAACAACTATTGATGAATCAAAAGGTGAATTTGTAATTGAACTAGATAGGGCTAAAGCACAGCTATTTGGTATCAGTACAGTTCAATTAGCTCAAGTCTTGCGTAATGCAGTCCAGGGAACTGAAGCAACGGTCATTAGGACTCAAGGTGAAGAAATTGATGTCATTGTCAAATATGCTCTAGATCCATTGATTGATGGTGAAAAGACGAATGTGGCTACCATTAATACACTTGAATCCTTAACTATCGCTACGCCTCAGGGAGGTGTCCCTTTGGGTACGTTTACCAATGTTTCACTGAAAGCCAGCCGGCCGACCATTAGGCATGAAGATGGACAGCGTTCTTTCAGATTGACTGGATATACTGAACCGGATGTCACGCCATTAGAGATTATTAGTGCTTTTCAGCGTGAAGTTGAGACTTTAAATATTCCTCAAGATGTTGAATTAGCTTATGGCGGAGAACAAGAAGATTTAGAACAATCGTATAATGACTTGTTCAGAGCCATGATTTTAGCAGTTTTCTTAATTGCTGGTATCTTAATCTTGCAATTCAGATCATATCGCCAGCCATTATTCATATTAACAACCATTCCTTTATCATTTATTGGTGTTTTTCCAGGATTGATATTGATTGGCAGTCCGTTGACTCTGCCAGCTATTATCGGAATTGTTGCTTTGGCTGGAATCGTAGTTAATAACGGAATTATTCTGGTTGATATGATTAATAGGAATAGGATTAACAGGATGAATAGGTCAGAGGCGATAGTTAATGCCTGTATTGTCCGCATCCGTCCAATTGTTTTGACAACCATCACCACTATTGTCGGTATTTTGCCGATTACCTTTAGCAGCGAGTTATGGAGTAGTTTGGGATTTGCCATAATCTTTGGCTTAATGATTTCAGCTGGATTAACTCTTTTTGTCGTTCCTTTTCTCTATTTCCGATTTGCAGAAGAGAAATTAGAGGGCATGGATGAAGATTTTTAAATTTTGTGATATACTATCTGTGAGAGGAGGTGAAGTTTATGAGTGATAAAAAATCTTTATGTGATTGCGATTGCGGGAGTTTTCCGACTTTTGCAGTAGCAGTTTTGCTTTTAGGCGTTGCTTGGTTACTAAAGGACATTGGCGTTATCTCTTTTGATATCCCTTGGCTGCCAGTTATCGTTATTGTAGTAGCTCTAAGCTGGATTATTAATCATTGTAGAAAATAATTAAATATTAGGAGGTTTAAATATATGAGAAAAATAATATATTCTTTTCTGGGATCTGCTCTTATACTGTCTTTTGGCCTTAGTGCCATAGCAGCTGATTTTGTAGAGCCAGACAAGACTGTGGGCAATATTACTATCAGCCAGGGTGAAAAGGTTAAGAACCTATATACTGGCGGCAATATGGTTTCCATTGATGCCGATGTCAGTAAAAGCCTTTATGTTGGCGGTAATATTATTACCATCAATGGAGATGTTGAGAATAATTTGTTTGCTGGTGGTTCAACGGTTATTGTTAGAGGAAAAGTGGGTGACAGTGTCCATGTTGGCGGTGGCAGTATCGTTATTGAAGGCCAGATTGAAGAAGATCTGTTCATTGGCGGCGGCAACATCACTATTTCTAAATCAGCTTCTGTTGGCGGCGACTTAGTCGTTGGCGGCGGCAATGTGAATATTGAAGCGCCGATATCAGGCGATGTCTTGATTGGCGGCGGGCAAGTCAATATTAACAGCAAAGTTGGTGGAAACGTGAAGGCTATGGTTGATGAACTGGTCTTAGGTGATCAGGCTGAAGTTCGAGGAAATGTAGAATACAAGGCTGGTAGGGAATTAGAAATGAAGGAAGGAGCTGTAGTTTTTGGTGAAATTGATTTTGAAAAGATAATGACTGATGTATCTTTTGTCATGGATCCAAAGCTTTTGTTGGGTCTTTTGACTCTAGGATTCTTGATTAAATTCCTATCAACGATAGTTGTCGGTTTGGTTTTGGTATATTTCTTCAGGAATATCACCAAGCAAATCATCAAGGGAAGCTTAAAGAATTTCTGGCCTAATTTAGGAAGAGGTTTTGCTGCTTTGATCCTAACTCCAGTAGCTTGTATTATCTTGGCAATTACAGTTATTGGTCTATGCTTGGCTGGATTAATAGTTCCATTGTACATTTTCATGGTCCTATTATCCCTAGCGATAGCCAGTATTGCTTTTGGTAGCTGGTTGATTAAAATTATTAAAAAACAATCTGAGTACAAGATCAATTGGCAGGCAGTTGTTGTCGGTGTGATTGGCTTAAAGATTGTTTGCTGGGTTCCATTTGTCGGCTGGCTGGTATGCCTGGTCTTTATGTTGATTACTCTAGGATCTCTTTATCGATTGTTTTTCAGAAAGTTAGTTTCTAGAAAGTAGGCTGTGGAATACTCATAAAGGACCGTCTTGTTAGGGCGGTCTTTTAATGTTAAAATATATTTATGAAAAAATTTAAACCATCAACAATCGGTCTATTACAGGCTTTGGGTGTGGCTGCTTATTGTTATTTGATCAGCGGTTTTTTCCAACTGATGGAAAAGATAGCTATTCAGCCGCCTGTCTTTGCAGTGGCCGGATTCATGCTTATAATTCTGGTCTTTTCTGTAGCTGTGGTCGGTTCTTTGATCTTTGGCTATGCGGCTATATTAGCTTTAGATAAAAGGATTAAAGAGGCCCTATTCGCGGTAGGCTACACTTTGCTGTATTTATTAGGCATAGGTCTTGTGATATTAATTATATTGATAATATAGGAGGAGTATGAAACCAATCATGTATTGGCTGCCTAGAATCTTGGGCATTGCCATGATTCTGTTTATCAGTCTGTTTGCAACAGATGTCTTTAGCGAGGGGTATGGATTTTGGGAAATGATGTTAGCTCTATTTATGCATTTGATTCCAACCTTTATCTTGATCGCTATTTTAATTTTTTCTTGGAAAATGCCGCATATTGGAGGCTGGGCATATATTATCTTAGGTCTGGCATATATCATTATGGCTAATAACCAGCACTGGCTGGCCTGGCTGCTCATTTCAGGTCCATTATTTTTAATTGGAATTCTTTTTGTTTTGCAAAAGAAGAAGTAAAATATGTTGAAATTTTTCAAAAAACCGGCTTTTGGTTTGGATATAAGTGATTTTTCCATTGAAGTCTTGGAATTGACCTCTAGAAACAAAGTGGGTGCTTTTGCCAGGATAAAATTAGAAGAGGGTATTATTAAAGACGGTTTTGTGCCGAATAGGGAAAAATTGACTGAGAAGATCAGGAAAGCAATCAATGAAGCGGGCGTTAAAAGTAATCAAGTTGTTGTTTCATTGCCTGAATCAAAAGTCTTTATCCATATCTTCAGGGTACCGAAGAATCTTAAGAACCAAGAATTGAAAGAATTAATCTCAAGCCAAGCTGCCAAAGCGATATCCTTGGAATCAGATAAGATATATTGGGATTACCAGGTAATCTCAACTAGCAAGGAAGAAAAGGAGGTATTGTATATAGGGACTCTGAAGGAAATTATTGATACATATTATGTCATCCTGAAAGAACTAGGATTAGAACCGGTAGTCTTTGAATTAGAATCAATTGCTTTGCAAAGAGCCTTGTCTCAATCAAAGGATTTCTTTTCTGCTCTAAAAACAGAAAACAAGCCAAAAGAAGCAAGGAATATTTTAATAATAGATATTGGCTCAAGAACAACCAATATTAATATTTTTGATAATAGGAATAGTCTAAGATTATCTTCAGTGGTCCAAGTGGCTGGCAATAACTTTAACAAGGCTATTGAAGAAAAGATGAAGGTTTCTTCAGACAGTACTGAGAAATTAAAGAAAGCAAATGGGTTCAGCAAGACGAAAGACAAAGGGAAAGTAGCTGATATATTGAAAGAAGAAGCCAGGCCCATTATCGATGCAGTCAAGAAATCCTTGGAATTCTACAAGAATCCAGTAGGGGAAATATATTTAGTGGGCGGCTCATCAACGATTCCTAAAATATCTGAATACTTTTCAGAGAGCTTGGAAACAGAAGTCAATTTAGGAGAATCATTTTTAGCTAAAGAATTAAGCATTAAGGGCGTTAAGCCAGTCTTGTTTAATACAGTAGTCGGTTTGGCTCTGAGAGGGTTAGAGAAGAATCCGGGAAATTCAGGCATGAATCTACTGCCAGGAACCAAAAAAGGAATATCTCTGCCCGAAGTTAAAAATTTAAACAGACCTAAAGGCATGCCTGTAGGCAAGATAATCTTTTCTCTAATAGTTCTTGTATTTTTAGGTTGGATCTCTTATACATACATCTTAAATGATCCAGTACCAGAAGAGAAGCCAGCTGAAGAAAAGCCGGTTGTTAACGAAGAGATACCGGAGGAACCAGAGATAATAGAGGCAACTTCAACTCCAGAAGTAATTGAAGAGGTTGAAAAAGTAACTATTAGCGATACAGAAACCGGCTGGCTCAATGTCAGAAAAGGACCAGGGACAAATTACGAGATCATTACAAAAGTTTATCCTGATGAAAGCTATGTATTCTTAGAAGAATCTCTGTCAGATGAAAATGAGGAATGGTATAAGATTGAATTAAATGACGAGCAGGAGGGCTGGGTCTTTAGCGAGTATGCAAATAGGGATGAATGATTAGTTAGGAATTACATATATTAAACAGTAAACATTATTTGCTGTTTTTTAATTGACAATATATTCATTTAATGTTATTAGTAAAACATCGTCTAGAGATAGTTTGTTAACGCTAATCACGGCAAAAGGGGGTTTGTGATGGGAAGACAGACAAATCTTACGTTGGCGCAGGTGAAAGGGGAATTGGCCTCGAGCCGGAAGCGGTGCTTTTGGCTCAATCAAATCGGCGAAATTATGGAAGAAGGCGGGCCGGAAGCCAATGAAGCCGAGAATTTTCTGGCTGAGTTGCTGGAAGGCGAAGATCCCACGGATAACTTTTTCGGCTTCTGTTATCTCGCTGTTCCAGGTCGTGAGCTCAGTGCCGACAACCAGGCCAAGCTCGACAATTTCAATGCCGATCCGACCAAGACGGGCATCATCGCCGATGCTCAGGCGGCTATCAATAAGCGTCTCCGGGGTATGACAGGTATGGCGGCTTAAGCCGCGCTTCAAAAAAGCAAGGTCTTGCCTGACAAGGGCAAGGCCTGTTTGTTTTATTAAACTCTTAATATATGATATATTAGACATATGCTAGAATATATTATCCTGGGAACAATTCAAGGGATAGCCGAATGGCTGCCCGTCAGCTCAGAAGGCTTGATTGTTTTAATTGTTAAAAATTTTAGAGATGTAAATATATACATGGCTGTGAGAACAGCTTTGTTTTTGCATTTGGGTACGTTTTTAGCCGCTTTGGTATATTTTAGAAAAGATGTTTTAAATGTAATAAAAATTAAAGACAAGAAATTATTTAATTTTCTTTTAATAAGCACTTTAATTTCTGGAATTATTGGATTTATCTTATTAAAAGCTTTTGTTGATTTAGAAAAACAATTGCTATTATCATCTGAAATGATTAATCTAATCATCGGCTTATTGCTGCTAATCACAGCCTATTTGCAATTAAAGGTTAAGAGACAGGGGAATAGGGAAATTAAGGATTTGGATAAAAAAGACGGCTTAATATTAGGATTGGTCCAGGGCTTTTCAACCTTACCTGGACTTTCTCGTTCTGGATTGACTGTCTCAAGTTTGCTTATAAGGAAATTCAATAGTCAGGATTCTTTAAAATTGAGCTTTTTAATGAGTTTGCCAGTTGTTCTAGGGGGAAACATTATTTTAAATTTTAAGGAATTTGTCTTTTCTTTTGAATTATTGATAGGCTTGATTTCTTCCTTTGTCTTTGGATTATTAACTATAGACTTATTATTAAAACTAGCTAGAAAGATTAACTTTGGATATTTTGTCTTAATCTTTGGATTTTTAATAATCATTTCTACTTTTGTATAGAATCATAAAGGCGCTTCCGTTGGGGAAGCGCCTTTAGGTTTTAAGGTTTGAATCAGAATTGATTCATGTAGGGATATTGAGGTCTGGATAGAGATCTCGGGCACATGGATTGCATAGGCTGTGGGAGAAATCGATTTCTTCGAAAAATTCTTCGGGTGTTTGCCATTGATCTGTTTTGGGATTCCTAATTTTTTTACACTTGGAACAGATTGGCAAAATCCCTTCAACGACTTTTAGTCGTTTTTTCGTTTCTTGTAATTCTTGTGAGAGGGTTGTAACAGTTGTTTGGAGTTCTTTATTTTCCGACTCAATTCTAGTTAATCTTTCCATGATTTCCTGGATACTGGGTTCTGGCATATTATTCCTTTCACTATTCTTATATTAAACAACTATATTTCTATTATATCACTCATTTTCCTCATGTCAAGATATATAAAAGCTCAAAGGCACCCTTGTTTGATGGGTGCCCTGGAGTTTTTAATGTTTTATTCATCTTCGTCATCGTAGAGATCCATTCCTGGATAGTGTTTTTCTGCACATTCGGGACAAATACCATGGCTGAATCTGGCGTCGGAATGGCTGCTGATATATGCTTCAACCTGTTCCCATTGTTGATGATCATTTCTGATTTTCTTACAATGGCCGCAAATGGGCAGTAGGCCTGTCAATCGCTTTAATTCTTCTCTGGCCGTGATGTTGATAGCGGTGCATAGAAGTAGCGATTTGCCATTGATTCTAGTCTTGCGGGTCCAGCACTCAACAACAACCTGTGTTTTATTCTTACAGGTTAGAGTATATTGTGATGGACTCCTGTTTTCGCCTTGGAAATTTATGGCGAGGCGCTCTCCGGCGATTTCAGCGTCATCATCGGAAGGAAGCCCTATTTCAGTGAATTTTCTTCCGATGATTTCTTCTTTGGTGTAGCCAACCAACTTGGTGGCTGCAGCGTTGCCGTCGATGAAAATACCCTTGATATCAACGAGGTATTGAGGGATAGGGGATTGCTCGAATAAGGTCCTGAACCACTCAGCCTCTTCTTTCAAGGATCTTGCTTTTGTATCATTCATAACTCCTCCTGAGTTAAAGATGAATTGTTGTTAAGAAACTATATATAAAAAGGGAATGCCCATGCATTTCCTTTTGTTGTATTCAAACTTTTCCTAATTTGACATATCTATATGTATTTGTCAAGTTATCTATTCATATATTGTTTGTGGATAATGATTTATGGTAAAATGTATATGTGGCTAGTAAAGATAAATTAGCAAAGAAATTAGAAAAGCTTTCTAACAGATTTCTTAAAAAAGACAAAAGAAAGTTTCTTTTAAGTTCGCTTAAAAATGATAAGACTGATTGGTTTGTCTGGGTAGCTGAAATGAAAGGAGTTTTTAAAAACATTGATAAAGTAGAATCAGTAAAATTTTCTACTTTGATCCTGCTATTACAACAGGATCCAGATAGTGATTTCCATGAGGATAATCTGAAGAAATTCTTAATTGATAAGGTAGAATTCTATAAACACTATGATTTCTCCTTAGAAAAGGAATTGATCAAGAAGGAGAAGGCTCAGAAGAAGATCTGGATCAGTAAATTCTTCAGATTGTTCATTAGTCGTTCTTTCTTGGGTATTTTAATTTTAATTCTAATAGTTGCCTTCATTGTCTGGTTCTATCTGGATCGTGAAAGCTGCTTGGAATTCGTTGATGGCGTTGTCGGGCCATTCTTAAAAGCAATAAGGTAATACAAGTATGGAGTTTAATACAAATCAAAATAATATAAAGTATCTAGTTTGGGTCTTGACTGCTTTTCTATTAGTTTTAAGTTTCTCTGGATTGATCGGGATCCAGAATAAGATTAAAGAAGGAAGATATATCGGCCAAGATGCCATGATCAGGAATACCTTTACTGTTTCTGATTCAGCTGAAGTCTTCGCCAAGCCTGATCTGGGCTTAATCACTCTTTCAGTCAAGAGCGAGGCCAGTACTGTAGAATCAGCTATGGCTGACAATACGAAGAAAATGAATGCGGTTTTAGAATCTCTAAAAGATATGGGTGTTGAAGATAAGGACTTAAAGACGGCTGCCTTTAATATTTATCCTCGCTATGACTATGCTCCGTCTTCTGGGAAGAGAACCTTGTCCGGCTATGAGATTACCCAGTCAGTAAATGTTAAGATCAGGGATTTAGATAAGGTCGGGGATATAATATCTGAGGCGACTGATAAGGGGGCTAATCAAGTCGGCAACCTCTATTTCACAGTTGACGATGAAGAAGAATTAAGAGAACAAGCCAGGACTGAAGCAATCAAGAAAGCCAGAGAAAAGGCAGAGAAGATTGCCGATGACCTGGGTGTTGATATTATCGGCATAGTTAATTTCAGTGAAAGTGGACAGTCGCCACAATATTATGATTATTCAGAAAGAGCATATGGTATTGGCGGCGGAGGCGGCGGTCTGGCGCCAAGCATTGAAACTGGAGAGAATAAGATAGAGGTTTACGTTAATATTACTTACGAGATTAATTAATATATATGAAGAAAAAAATAATTATCATTGTTAGCATCGTTGTTATCCTTTTAGGATCATATCTCGTTTTTAAAGGCTTGACTGGAGAGAAAGAGACTGACTCGACGGTCTTAGACGTTGAAAGAGGGGAAGTTATTGAACTTGTTTCGGTAACTGGAACCGTTATTCCGTCAAAACAGGTTGACCTGCAGTTTGAGATTACCGGGAAAATAATAGGGGTTGATGCCAAAGTTGGCAACCAAGTATCAGCTGGCCAAACCTTAATCAGATTGAATGCAGGCGAACTATCTGCCCAGTTAAAATCAGCTCAGGCTGCTTTGGATATATCCCAAGCCAGGCTAGATCAAACCTTGGCTGGTAATAGGCCAGAAGACATCCAGGTTTACCAGTCAGCTGTTGATAAGGCTAAAACAGATGTAGCTAACAAAGAGCAAGCTCTAACTGACGCTCAGAATGACGCTGATAATGATTTAGATGAATCATATGAAGATGCCTTAGATACTCTTAAGACTTCATATACCAAAGCCGACCAGGCTCTTTTGATTGTCTTTGCTGGCATGAGAGAAGAATACTTTAATGACAGCAGTTCCTTATCTTCAAATGTTAAGGATAAAGAAAATGGAGCAAGGGGCGATTTAACTGTAGCTGAGCAATATTTAGATACAGCTGAAATTAACCCAAATTATGGCAATATTGATTTAGCCTTAGATGAGATGAAGTCAGCTATGAGAAGTATTAGGGATGGTCTAGCTTACTTGCGAGCTGCTATGGATGATCCAAGTGTTGAAGGTAGCGTTTCTACTGCCCATGAGACAAGCGTTGAGACAGAAAGGACTAATATTGATACTCAGTTAACTAGCCTGACTTCTGCTGAACAGACTATCAGTTCAACCAAGGTAACCAACCAGACAAATATCAATACGGCCCAAGCCAATCTGGATACAGCTGAAGCTGCCCTGAATACGGCTGAAGATGAGCTGGCTTTGAAAAAAGCCGGGGCTAGGCAGGAAGATGTCGATTTGGCTCAGGCTGAAGTCAGGCAAGCTCAAGCCAATGTCCTTCAGTACCAGGAGAAAATAAGCAAAACTGTCCTGAGGGCGCCTGTCTCAGGTACTGTGACGAGTATTGAAAAAGAAGTAGGCGAGACGGCTCAGGCTAATTCAATTATTATTTCAATGATTTCTACCGGTAATTTTCAGATTGAAGCTAATATTTCTGAAACTGAAATTGCCAAAGTTAATTTAGCCGATAAGGTAGAAATGACTTTGGATGCCTTGGGTCCAGATGAGAATTTTTCCGGCCAGATTGTTAAAATCGATCCAGCTGAAACAGTCGTATCAGGAGTGATATATTACCAGATTACATCCATATTTGATGCTGAAGACGAAAGAATCAAGTCAGGTATGACCGTTAATTTAGATATTGAAACAGGCAGACAGGAAAACGTCCTATTCCTGCCATATTATGCAGTCAAAGAAGCAGAGGGCCGCAAGTTTGTCACAGTCTTAAAGAACGGGAATAAGAAAGAGAGAACTGTTGAAACAGGATTAGAAGGAGAGAATACGATAGAGATTATTAGTGGTCTTGATGAAGATGATAAGGTGATAGTTGAAAGATAAATTTATGCTAATTAAAATACAGGATTTAACCAAAGACTATATTGATGATGAAGTAGTGACCCCGGCTTTGCGCGGGGTTTCTTTTGATATCCAAAAAGGAGCTTTTGTCGCCATTATGGGTTCTTCTGGTTCAGGTAAATCAACCCTAATGCATATTGTCGGGTTCCTTGATAAACTGACAAAAGGCTCATATCTATTCGACAAAGAAGACGTCAGTGATTTTGATGATGAAAAATTAGCTGATATTAGGAACCGTAAAGTCGGCTTCATTTTCCAAGCCTATAATCTTTTGCCCAGAATCTCTGTCTTAGACAATGTCTTGTTGCCGACAATCTATACGCCTGGCCTGAATAGGAAAGAAACTGAAGAAAGAGCCAGGCAGCTTTTGGATAAAGTAGGGCTATCTCATCGCATTAAACATCGTCCCAATCAATTATCAGGTGGTGAACAACAGAGGGTGGCTGTGGTTAGAGCCTTGATTAATCAGCCAAAACTAATTCTAGCTGATGAACCAACAGGAAACCTAGATAGCAAGTCTGGCCAAGAAGTAATGGAAGTAATCCAAGATTTAAATGAAGAAGGCCATACCATTATCATGGTTACCCATGAAAAGTATGTAGCTGAATGCGCCAGGCGCATCTTAGTTCTAAAAGATGGACAAATCCTTTCTGATAAAAGAGTTAAACACCAGCATATTGCTAAAAATGGTCTGGAGAAATAGGAAATGTATTTATCTAAAACTATTAAAACTAGTTTAGACAATCTAGTTTTGCAGAAAAGCAGGTCTTTTCTGACAATGCTAGGTATCATTATCGGCGTGGCAGCCGTTATTTCAATTATGGCTGTCGGGGCCAGCGCTCAAGATTTGCTCTTATCCCAAGTCAGATCAATGGGGAGCAATCTGATCGGCGTTCTGCCTGGGGCAGCTGATGAATCTGGTGCTCCAGCAGCGATGTTTGGCATTGAAGTGACTACTCTAACCAATGAAGATGCTTTGGCTGTGGAGGATTTACCATATATTACAGCAGTTTCTCCATATGTCAGAGGAAGAGCGACTTTGAGTTATTTGAATAACTCAAAAGATTTTGATTATAGCGGGGTAGGCGCTGGCTACATTAATGTCGAAGATACAGAGGTAGAAACGGGTCGTTTCTTCAAACAAGAAGAAAATGACAGCTTATCCAGAGTAGTGATTTTAGGCAGTGGTGTTAAAGAAGAGCTATTTGGACAGAATGATCCAATTAACAAAAGAATCAAGATTGGACAAGTCAGTTTCAAGGTGATCGGCGTCATGGAAGAAAGAGGCGTAGCTATGTTTCAGAACCAAGACGATCTGGTTTTTGTTCCGGTCAGGACAGCCCAGAAAATGCTTTTAGGAATAAATCATCTAGCATTTTTAAGGGCTAAGGTTGATGATGAGAATAATGTTGGCTTGGCTATTAGCCAGGTTGAAAACACGCTTCGGTTCAG
>CAYOHI010000009.1:4935-35388 GCA_964403725.1 uncultured Candidatus Saccharibacteria bacterium | reverse complement strand
AGGCTTAGCTGATGCTCTAAAATCAATAAAGGCTGATTACAAGTTAAACCCTGGAGACGGAGCTTTCTATGGTCCTAAGATTGATTTCCATATTAAAGATGCACTAAACAGAACATGGCAATGCGGAACAATTCAATTAGATTTCGCCATGCCAGAGAAATTCAAATTAGAATATATCGGCCAGGATGGCAAAAAGCATCAGCCAGTCATGCTTCATCGCACAGCCTATGGCGGAATCGAAAGATTCTTCGGCATTCTGATAGAGCATTATGCTGGCGCCTTCCCTACTTGGATGGCTCCAGTTCAAGCTCAAATTATTCCTGTAAGCAAGAAATTCAATAAGTATGGTGAAAGCATTAAAAAACAGCTCCAAGAATCAGGAATTAGAGCTGAAGTAAAAGACGAAAACGAAACCTTAGGCAAAAGAATTCGAGAAGGAGAAATGGAAAAAATTCCATATTTGTTAATTGTCGGTGAAAAGGAACAGAAAGCAGAAAGCGTAGCTGTTAGAAACAGAGAAAAGGGAGACCAAGGAGCTGTTAAATTAACTAAATTTATTAAGAGTATCAAGGAAGAGATTAAAGAAAGAAAGTAATCATTCAGTTAACACTCTCGGTCCTTTCTCAGTCACCGCTATAGTATGTTCAAAATGGGCTGATGGGCTGTTATCAGCAGTTTGATAACAGAATCCGTCAGGCCCTTTTTTGATTCCTGGATTACCCATAACCGCCATGGGCTCAATAGCTAAAACCATACCTGGTTCTAATTTTTCCCCCTTATGCCTTTGTCCAAAATTAGGAATATCAGGATTCTCATGAAGTTTCCTGCCAATACCATGACCGCACAGTTCCCTAACTACTTGAAATCCCTGTTCTTCAACATGCTTGGCAACAGCATGGCCGACATCACCCATTGTCTTGCCTGGCTTTACTCTGGCAATAGCCCTTTTAAGAGATTTCTTAGTTACCTTGATCAATCTATTGATTTCTGGATCAACTGAACCAATTGGTACAGTTACAGCCATATCAGTATAGAAATCTTTGTAAATTACGCCTAAATCTAAGCTTATGATATCGCCTTCTTTTAAAACTCTGTCACTAGGCACAGCATGGACAATCTGTTCATTAATTGAAGTACACAAAGCATTTGGAAAGCCGCGGTAATTCTTAAAAGCCGGTTGGGCACCGTAATTTAAAATAAGCTTGGTAGCAAGCTTATCTAAATCATTCGTCGTCATGCCTGGCTCAACTTCATTCTTTACTTCTCGCATAACTCTGGCCAGTATCTGCCCTCCTTCACTCATTATCTCCAAATCTTCATTTGTTTTAATTGAAATCATTGAACTGCTTTTTTAACATCATGATATACGTCTTCAATTGACTTATCACCATCTACTTTAGCTAATTTGCCCTGTTTCTCGTAATAGTCTAAAGCTGGTTGAACATCGTCTTTAAAGAATTTCAATCTTTTCCTAATAGCCTCCGGCTTATCATCAGCTCTGGTAATCAGCTCCCCACTACAATCATCACACACTTTCATGCCTTTGAAATCTCCTACCCAAGGAATTAATTTACCACATTGTTTACAAATTCTTCTTTTAGTCAAGCGATCAAAGGCTTCCTGCTCTGAAATATCAAGTAAAATTACCTTAACATCATCCCAAGAGTACCATTTAAAAGCAGCATCCATTAATTCAGCTTCTAGTAAGGTGCGTGGGCTGCCATCAAGGATAACGCCTTTTTCATCGATTACATCTTTCATCTTTTCAATCTCTTCTGCCCAGATTCTAAACATAATTGGAGTCGGGACCAAAGCTCCGCCTTCCAAAACTTCTTTTAATTTCTTCCCGGTAAAATCAGTATTTTCAGTTCTGCCTCTCAAGAATTTGCCACTGCCCAGATATTCAAAACCAAACTCTTTGATTAAAAGCTTAGCTTGAGTTCCTTTACCGCAGCCTGATCGACCGGAAAGGATAATAACCTTTGATTGAGAAGACATATTAGAACCCTTCATAATCCCTCATTGTTAACTGAGAGTTAATTTGTCGCATAGTTTCTAAAACTACAGAAACTACAATTAAGAGTGCAGTTCCTCCAATAGCAAATCCAAAAGCAGTAATACCAGTAGCGCCTTGAACAACTGAAGGTAAGACTGCAATAGTTCCCAAGAATATTGCACCGAATAGCAGGACTCTGTTTAGAATAAAGTACAAGAAATCTGAAGTTGGAGTACCTGGCCTAATTCCAGGAATAAAGCCACCGCTCTTCTGCAGATTATTAGCTACATTTTTAGGATCAAAAGTTACCGCTGTATAGAAATATGTAAATAGGACAACTAATAGGAAATATGCTCCGCCGTAAAACCAAGGATTACCGAACAAGCGGCCAACAAATTGAGCCGCACTGGCTATCCAAGCAGTATCAGAAGCCCCTAAGAAACTGGCCACCATACCTGGGAAAAGCATGATTGACAGGGCAAAAATAATTGGAATTACACCAGCTGGGTTAACATTTAATGGTAAGAATGTTGAAACTCCGCCATAAACCTTATTTCCCCTGACTCTTTTGGCATATGATACTGGAATATTTCTTCTTCCTTCAGTAATGATTACAACACTAGCTGTAATGACTAGAGCCAAGACAATAAAGGCAATATATGATGGAATCTTAGCTGGCGTATAGGTTACTGCTAATTCCCTGATTGAAAGAGGAACTCTGGAGACAATACCAGCAAAAATTAACAATGAAACACCATTGCCAATTCCTTTTTCAGAAATCAATTCACCAAGCCACATCAAAAACAGAGACCCGGCTGTAATTACAGAAATAGAGACAAATAATTGGAAGCCTGATAACGGATCAAGTACTCCTTGGCGGGATAAGAGATTCAGCATGGCGTATGACTGCATGATAGCCAAAGGCACAGTTAACATTCGTCCGTACTGATTGAATTTTTGCTTGCCTTTCTCCCCTTCTTCCTTATACATAGCTTCCAACTGTGGGAAAATCATCGTTAGAAGCTGCATGATAATGGTCCCGGTAATGTACGGGCCAAGACCTAGCATGATAATTGACATATTACTCATAGCTCCGCCAGTGAAAACGTTCAAAAGGCCGAATAATTGGTTATCACCAAAAAATTGACGCAAACGTTCAGCGTCAATTCCAGGTACAGGAATATTAGCAGCGATTCTGAAAATCACTAAGATCATTAAGACAAAAAGTATCTTTTTGCGCAGATCTTTAATTTTGAAAACTTGAGTAACTTTTCCTAGCCACTTCATAGATTATTTTTTAGCTTTCTTAGGCTTAACCTTTTTAGATTCGACTTCAGGTTTTGGCTTAACAGCTTTCTCTTTTTTCTTAGGTTCAATCTTATCTTGCAATTTCTTACTTAAGCTTACTCCTTTAAATTCCAACTCTTTCTTTGATTCACCTAAGATTTTAATATTAGGAATGCTTCTCCTTATTTTACTAATTAAACCCTTGTTAAACAAGGTCTTGGGAGAAACGATTTCACCTTTTTTGAATTTAGATTCAATATTCTTTAAATCTAAAATTATTGGCTTGGCCATTAATCTGGCTGTTCTTACTCCTCTTCTGATTTTTTTCAGCTTTCCTGATTGACCGCGCTTCTTTGGAATTCTTTTAGACATCGGTGTATCGCCACCGGCAAAATCAGCCCGAGGCTTTCTGCCAGCCCGAGACATCTGACCTTTCATTCCTTTTCCAGAATAGGTTCCTTTCTTTCCTCCCCGGCCTACTCTTTTTCTTAATTTCTTCTTTAGATTTGGTTTTAATTGATGTAATTGCATGTTATTTTGTCTTTAGATCCTCTAAAGCCTTAATGGTTGCCCTGGCATTATTCAGCTTATTCTTAGTCTTGCCTAGAATTTTTCCTGAAAGGTTTTCTATTCCAGCTAGGTCACAGACAACTCTGACTGCTCCGCCAGCTACAATACCTCTACCTTCAACACCTGGTTTCAGTAAAACCTTAGCTGTGCTGAATTTAGCCTGAGTCTCATGAGGAATGGTTCCATTAACGATTTTAACGTTAATTAAGCGCTTCTTAGCGTCACTAACTGCCTTTTCAACGGCTAAGCTAACATCAGCTCCCTTAGCTACGCCAACACCCACTTTTCCTTTCTTATTGCCAATAACAACAGTAGCTCTGAATCTAAAACGACGTCCACCAGCTACAACTCGAACAACTCTGGCTACATCAAGCAGCTTTTGGTCGTATTCCCTATCTTGAGCTGGCCTTCTATTATTCTGTTTTTGATTTTTATTAAACATATTTAAAATTTTAATCCTGCTTCCCTAGCTGCCTCAGCTATGGCTTTGACACGACCATGGTATTTGTATCCGCTCCTGTCAAAGACGACTTCCTTGATTTTCTTCTCTAACGCTTTTTCAGCAGCTACTTTTCCAATCTGCTTGGACAATTCTACTTTGCTTCCTTTTTTCATCTTTAAATCATTAACGCTAACTAAAGTCTTTCCTTTTTGGTCATCAATCAACTGAACATAAGTATGCTGGTTGCTTCTGAAAACTGAAAGACGCGGACGCTTTGCAGTTCCGATTATTTTAGATCTGACGCGCTTATGGCGCCTATGTTTTTTTCGTTGTTTTTCTAACATATTTTTTATTCAGTTCCGGCTGCTTTCTTGCCAGCTTTCCTTCTGATTACTTCTCCTAGATAATGAATGCCTTTGCCCTTGTACGGCTCTGGCTTCTTCTTGGCCCTAATATCAGCAGCTACCTGTCCGACTAACTGCTTATTAATTCCTGAAACTGTAATCAGGTTTTTTTCTACTTTGAATTCAATTCCTTCTGGAGCTTCCACTTCAACTGGATGAGAAAAGCCAAGGTTTAAAACTAATGTATTCCCTTGCAAAGCAGCTCTAAAGCCAACTCCTTCAATTTCTAATTGCTTTTGATAGCCTTCAGTCACCCCTTCAATCATATTTGAAATTAGGGTTCTCATTAATCCCCAAAAAGCTGAGGAATCCTTAGTTTCTTTTACCGGCGCAACAATGATTTCCTTGTCTTTAATCTCTACTTTAATTTCACTTGGAATCGCCTGAGCTAGCTCTCCTTTGGAGCCTTTAATCTTAATCTCATCATTTTCGAGTTTGGCTTCAACGCCATCTGGAATATTAATTGGTTGTTTTCCTATTCTGCTCATATATTTAAATTACCAAATTTCACAAAGCACTTCTCCGCCCAGGCCTTTCTTTCTGGCTTCTTTGTTAGTCATCAACCCATTTGAGGTTGAAATGACAGTCATGCCAAAGCCTTGTCTGATTGGCCTGATTTCATCTTTTTTGATGTATACTCGGCGACCTGGCTTGCTAATTCTTCTAATATTATTGATTGCTGGCTGGTCTTTGACATACTTTAAGCTGATTTCAATAGTTTTATTAGTCTTTCTTCCTTGAGTGCTTACTTTGCCGATCAATCCTTCTTTTTCTAAGATTTCAGCCAGATTCATCTTAAGCTTGGAAAAAGGAATAGAGACTGTCTGATGAAGAACAGCTTGAGCATTCCTTATTCTAGTTAACATGTCTGAAATTGGATCGTTTACCATGATGATTTCTTAATTCCAGGGATCTCACCCTTATTAGCCAATTCTCTAAAGCAGATTCGACATAGGTTAAATTTTCTCAAATAGGCTCTTTTGCGACCACACCGAAAGCAGCGTCGGATAATTCGACTTGAGTACTTGGGTTTCTTTTTTGCTCTGGCGATAACTGATTTTTTAGCCATTTTTTTCTTCCTTAAATTTAATTGGGAATCCTAATAGCCTGAATAGTTCTTTTCCTTTTTCAAGATCACTATTTTTTGTCACTACGGTGATCTGGAATCCAAATATCTTCCTAACATGCTCGGCTGATATCTCTGGAAAGATTATATGCTCTTTTATGCCAATATTCAAGTTTCCTGCCTTATCAATGCCTGATTCTTTCAATCCTCGAAAGTCACGGCCACGAGGCAGCGACAGATGAACTAACCTGTTTAAGAAATCATACATCCTTGGGCCTCTTAGGGTAACTTTTAATCCATTGACCATTCCTTTTCTTGTCTTAAATGATGCTTCGGGCTTTTTAACCTGGCAAGGCATTGGCTTCTGGCCTGTGATGACTACCAGGTCTTTGGTTAAATCTTCCTGGATCTTATCTCCACCCGTAACTGGATTAAAGCCAATATTAACTACTACTTTATCAATTTTAGGAGCAGCCATATCACTCTTAAGACCAAACGTCTCTTTTAAAGCAGGTAGGACTTCCTTATTGTATTTTTCTTTTAATAATTTCATACTATATTTCTTGTTCACATTTTTTACAGATACGGTATTTGCCTTTTTCAGTCAAGCGATACCCTACCCTGGCTGACTTGCTGCATTTAGGACAAATTAATTTAACATTAGAAACGCTGATTGGCTTTGGCAGCTCGACAACCTGTCCTTTTTCTTTTTCATTCCTTGGTCTACGGTGCTTTTTGACAACATTAACTCCCTCAACCATTATCTTGTTGTCCTTTGGAAAAGATTCCAAAACTTTGGCTTTTTTGCCTTTGTCTTTTCCACTTATTATCAAAACTGTGTCGTTTTTCTTTATTTTCATATTTTTACAATACTTCTGGAGCAAGTGATACTATCTTATCAAAGCCCTTTTCTTTCAATTCTCTTGGAACTGGTCCAAAAATACGACCGCCTTTTGGAGCGTACCCGTCAACAATGACAGCAGCATTTTCGTCAAAACGGATATATGAGCCATCTTTTCTCCTGAAAGCCCTCTTTTGCCTGACAACCACTGCCCTGACTACATCTTTTCTTTTGACTGGCTTGCGAGGTTCGGCAAGCTTAACTGCAGCGACAATAACATCGCCAATCTGAGCATAGCGTCTGCGGCTGCCGCCTAATACCTTAAAACACTCGATGATCTTAGCACCGGTATTGTCAGCTACTTTTAATTTTGTTCCTGGCTGTATCATATTTTTTTAACAACTTTCCATCTTTTATCCTTGCTTAAAGGCTTACTTTCATGAATAGTCACCTTGTCGCCTGTCTTGTATTCGTTCTTCTCGTCATGGGCCTTATATTTCTTGCTGATCTTGTATCGCTTCTTGTATTTTGGGTGTTCTTTGTATCGGTTAACTGAAACAACAATGGTTTTATCCATCTTGTCGCTAACTACGACACCATCAAGAAAGCGACCCTTCTTTTCTGTCTTTTTCTTTGAGACTTTTTCTTTAATTTTCTTTTTTAATAATTTCATTTTTCTTGTTTAATATGGTTAAAATTCTTGCAATATCTTTTCTTAATTCTCTTAATTCATTAACATCTTTCAATTTCTTAGAAGCTAGATCAAACTTAAGCTGACCCAGTTTCTGGCGGTCTTCATTCAACAGGTCTCTCAATTCTTTTTCTGTTTTTTGTCTTAATTCCTTTATTTTCATGGTTAATTCCTAGTAATGAATTTGGTTCTGACTGGCAGCTTATGACCGGCTTTGGTCATAGCTTCTCTGGCTAATTCCTCTTCCACGCCGTCCATTTCAAAGATAATTCTGCCTGGCTTGATGGGCATAACATAGTGGTCAACACCGCCTTTTCCTCCGCCCATCGGCACTTCAATACCCTTTTTGGTAACTGGCTTATCAGGAAAAACTCTGATCCAAATCTTGCCGCCTCTCTGAATATGTCTGGTCATGGCTCTTCGGGCTGCTTCAATCTGACGTGAAGTTAGCCAAGTCTCTTCCATGGTCTTTAGGGCAAATGAACCAAAAGATATCTCATTGCCTCGAGTTGCTTTTCCTTTGCCTCTCCTTCTGCCTTTTTGCCACTTTCTATGTTTTACTTTCTTTGGTGTTAACATGTCTATTTCTTATCCTTTTCAAAAACTTCTCCTTTGCTGATCCAAACCTTAATTCCAATGGTTCCATAGGTAGTGTAGGCCGTAGCTGGGGCATAATCGATATTTGCTCTTAGAGTCTGGAGGGAAATTCTGCCTTTCTTGAGCCATTCTTTTCTGGCAATTTCAGCGCCATTCAATCTTCCTTTGACCATAATTTTAACGCCTTGGACATCATTTGACTGCATAACTTTATCTAAAGTCTGTTTCATTATCCTTCGGTAAGGCATTCTTCTTTCAATCTGACTGGCAATATCTTGGGCAACAATGGCCGCATGGCTATTAGGCTGCCTAATTTCTTCGATTTCCAGACGAACTTCAGTTTTAGCTAGTTCTGGATCAGTCTTTCTGATAATTTTCTTTAATTCAGCCTTTAATTCCTCTACTCCGCTGCCGCCTCGGCCAATGACGAGTCCTGGCCTGGCTGTTTCAACGATGATGTTGATCATATTGGCTGAGCGTTCAATTTCTACAGAATTAATACTGGCTTTGGCTAATTTCTTCATGATAAACTCGCGCAATTGAATATCTTGCTCTAATAGCTCCTTGTATTTCTTTCGATTAAACCAGCGTGATTTCCACTTATTGACTGTGCCTATTCGAAAAACAAATGGATGTACTTTTCTTCCCATATTTTTAAATACTTTTCCTTCTAAAAGTCTTTTTGGCATTACCTAAAGTTTGACGACTAAAAAACTTTTTCTTTGACTGGCTTGTTGTTTGATAGGGCTTTTCTGGAGAAACTTTCTTTGGCTTTACTTCTGATTCTTCTTTGACTGGCTGGCTAATTTCTTCTATTAAACCTGCGTCTTTCTTGGCTTTCTTAACTGGGGCTTTAGCCTTCTTGTCTTTCTTTTCAACTTTCTTCTTAGCTGGTTCTTGTCCATCCTTAAAGCCTAAGCCAATAGTGATATGGCTAGTTCTTTTAAGCTTAGGTGTGGCCCGGCCCATGGCTCTTGGCATCCATCTCTTCAATGTTGGTCCTGGATCAACAGCAATCATAGCTACAAAAAGGTTTTCTTTGACTGCTTCAAAATCATTCAAGGCATTGGCAACAGCTGATTTCAAGAGTTTCAAGACAGGATCAGCCGCGCGCTTGGGTAGGAACTTCAGCTGATTCTCTGCTTCAGTCACGTCTAAACCCCTGACTAGGTCAGCGGCTAATCTGACTTTTCTTGGAGATATTCTTAAATGTCTTAATTTTGCTGTAATCATATTTATTTCCTAGCGCCTGCTTCTTGCTCTTTTTGCATTTTACCACCATGCCTGATAAATTTCCTGGTAGCAGCAAATTCGCCCAATTTATGACCGACCATATCTTCGGTGATGTATACTGGAATATGTTCTTTGCCGTTATGGACACCGAAAGTAAAGCCGACCATTTCTGGAGAAATGCTGCTGGACCTAGCCCAAGTCTTGATGACAGTCTTGTCACCCGCCTTTAAGTTAGCTACCTTTTTCAGTAATTTTGCGTCTACATATGGACCTTTTTTTAGACTTCTTGACATATTTATTTCCTTTTCTTCTTAGTTCTCTTCTTTAAAATTAGCCTGTTACTAGCTTTTTTTTTTCTGGTTTTAACACCGTAAGCTAACTTGCCCCAAGGTGTTTTTGGACCTCTTCTCAGACCAATTGACTGCCTGTTCTCTCCTCCGCCATGTGGATGATCGCAAGCATTCATGGCTGAACCTCTCACTGTTGGGCGCTTGCCCATCCAGCGGCTTCTTCCTGCTTTTCCAATGACAACCGTATTATGCTCGGTATTACTCAACTGTCCAATACTGGCCATGCAAGTTTCTTGGACCATTCGCACTTCGCTTGAAGCTAGTTTCAAATGAGTATGGCCGCCTTCATGGGCCATAACTTGGGCCCAGCTGCCAGCTGATCTGATCATCTGGCCACCTTTTTTAGGATGGAGTTCAATATTGTAGACCTGGGTCCCGACTAGAATATTTCTTAATTCCATTCGGTTACCAATCTTAAGCGGAGCTTTTTCTTTACAGATTACTTCTTGGCCAACTTCCAATTTATCCGGGGCTAAGACATATCTCTTCTCTCCATCAGTATAGTTAAGTAGCGCAATAAAGCAAGTCCTGTTTGGATCGTACTCAATTGAAGCTACTTTGGCTTTGATCCCCATCTTGTCATGTCTTTTAAAATCAATGACTCGATATTTCCTTTTATGGCCGCCACCTTTATGCCTGACTGTAATTTTACCGCCAAAACCACGCCCAGCTTTTTGAAGCAGCTTTTTAGTTAGCTTCTTAACTGGTTTAACTTTGCTGATTGAGGAGTAGTCTACTGAAGTCATTCCTCTTCTTCCTGGTGTGACTGGCTTGTATCTTTTCATATCTTTATCTTGGCAATAGCTCTATCTTATCCCCTTTCTTCAGGGTAACTACTGCTTTTTTAAATCCTTTTTTTAATCCATGGCGCCAACCCATATGCCTGCCTAATCTTCTTTTCTTGGGAGCGATGTGGGTCATATGCACTTTCTCTACTTTTACTCCATAAAGGCTTTCAACTGCTTTTTTGACTTCCACCTTATTAGCCTTTGGATATACTTTAAAGACATATTTACCCTGGTCAGCTAGGATACCTGCTTTTTCTGTAATATGGGGCTCTTTAATGACTTGGTAAATTTCAATACCTTTCTTCTTAATGATTGGCTTTGCTTCCTTTTTGACTTCTTTAGGCGTCTTTTCAGCCTTAGCCTTTTTTTCGGGCTTTTTAACCTCAGGTTTCTTCTTTTTTGTAAATCTGTCTAATAGGGCCATGTTATTTTATATATGTCTTCTTAATTACCTTGATTGAATCCTGCAGCATCACTAAATGCTTGTGGTTCAGGATATCTAAGACATTTAAGCTGTCTGCTCTGATTGTCTTGATTTTAGGAATATTTTTGACAACTCTGCTAATTTTTAAATCTGTCGTAGGCAAGACAACTAATGTACTTTTATTCAAATCTTTCTTTAATTTATCCTTTAAATTCTTAAACACTTCAGCCATTAATTTGGTCTTGTTTTCAGCCAGTTCAATCTTATCTAACAAGACTAACTCTTTGTCCTTGACTTTTGATGTCAAAGTCATGAAAAGGGCTCCTCTTTTCATCTTTTTGTTTACGCTTTTGCTGAAGTTTCTGTCTTTAGTTGGACCAAAAGTTACTCCACCGCCTCGCCAAATTGGTGAACGAGTTGAACCATGTCTGGCCCGGCCTGTTCCTTTCTGGCGCCAAGGCTTTCTTCCACCACCGCGTTTTTCGCTTCTGTCTTTGGTATGGGCAATGACTTTCCTGGAATTAGCCATTTGAGCAACGGCTACCTGGTGAACCAAGTCAGAATTCAATTCCACATCAAAAATCTCGACTGGTAGATCAGTCTTGGCTACTTCTTCTCCTTTTTGATTGTAGACTGGTGCTTTCATAATTATTTATCCTTTTTCTCTTCAGCTGGTTTTTCTTCTTTCTTCTCTTCTTTTTTAGGCTCTTCTTTCTTTTCTTCCTTTGGCTTTTCAATTTCTTTGGTTGCTATGATTTCTAATAGGGTTCCTGGCTTCCCTGGCAGGGCTCCTTTAATAGCTAGGGTATTTTCTTTTTCATCAACTTGGATAATTTCCAATCCCTTGGTTGTTATCCGGTCAGTACCCATGCGGCCAGCCATTCTTTTTCCTTTGAAAACTCTTTCAGGGAAAGCTGATCCGATTGAACCAGGCGCTCTTTCGTTATGCTTGGTTCCGTGAGTAGCGTCAGCCCCAGCAAATCCGTGTCTTTTGACTACGCCCTGAAATCCTTTACCTTTAGAAATACCCGTTACCTTAACTATTTCCCCAGGATTAAAAATTCCAGCAGTGATACTGTCCCCTACTTTCAAATCTCCTGCTTTAAATTCCTTTGAATATCTGAAATTGACTTTGGCTCCAGACTTCTTGAAGTGCCCTTGCTGAGCTTTGTTAGTATGCTTGTCTTTTTTTCCTTCAAAGCTAACTTGGACAGCCGTATAGCCGTCTTTTTCGTCTGTTTTGACCTGAGTTACCTGACATGGCCCAGCTTCAACTAAGGTTACTGGAGTAACTTTGCCTTTTTCGTCAAATATTTGGCTCATGCCAATTTTTTTACCTAATATGAATTTCATATTTTTTATACAAAAACCGGGGATAGCCCCGGTCACAATGACTAAATCCCTTCACTATTAATCCTAATCATATTCTACTGTTGATAAAGATTTTTTCATAAATATTTTTATTGATGCAACGTATTTGAAACGTTAAATCATCTTTATCTCAATATCAACACCCGCTGGCAACGTTAATTCCATCAAGGCATCAATTACCTTTGAACCAGGGTTAAGAATATCAATCAACCTCTTATGAACTCTCATCTCATACTGTTCGCGTGATTTCTTGTGAACAAAAGTAGCCCGGTTAACCGTATATTTATGAATTTCGGTTGGTAAAGGAACCGGTCCACGGATATTCACGCCATAACGTTCAACAGTTTCAACGATTTGCTTGACTGATTGATCGATTAATTTGTGATCGTAAGCTTGAATTCTAATTCGAATTCTTTGTTTTATTTCTTCGTCTTTTTTAGGTGCCATTGTTATTTATCTCCGCCTGAAGCGGAGAAGAATACTAAGTTATTAGGATCCTTCTTCGCCCCAGGCTAGTTAGAGCTAACTAAAGTCCTGCCCACTAGTTGCAGGCAGGACCTTAGACAAACAGCTATTTAGAAATTTTAGTAACCACGCCAGCGCCAACTGTCTTACCACCTTCTCGAATAGCAAATCTTTGCTTATTCTCCAAGGCGACTGGGGCTACTAATTTAATCTTTAAGTTAACGGTATCACCTGGCATGACCATCTCTGTACCTTCTGGCAAGGTGACATCGCCTGTTACATCAGTGGTTCTGATATAGAATTGAGGCTTGTATCCGTTAAAGAATGGAGTGTGTCGTCCACCTTCCTCTTTGCTTAGGATATATACTTCACCTTCAAATTCTGTATGAGGCGTGACGCTAGCTGGCTTGACCAATACTTGACCTCTTTCAATATCTTCACGCTTGGTTCCTCTCAAGAGAATACCAGCGTTATCCCCTGCTTGTCCTTCATCAAGTTGTTTGTTAAACATTTCAATTCCGGTGATGGTTGTCTTTTGGGTATCTTTCATGCCGACAATCTCAACTTCCTCACCAACTTTGACTTTACCTCTTTCAATTCTACCAGTAGCAACAGTTCCTCGTCCTTCAATGGAGAAGACATCTTCAACTGGCATTAAGAAAGGCTCATCAACTGCACGCTTTGGCTCTGGAATATTCTCATCAACAGCTTTCATTAATTCCAAGATTGGACCGCACTTGTCACAGTCTTCTTTGCCACAGCCACATTCGATGGCTTGAAGAGCTGAACCGCGGATAACGGCAATCTTTTCACCGTCATATTCATACTTAGTCAAAAGCTCTCTGATTTCCTGCTCAACTAAGTCAACCATTTCTGAATCATCAACCTGATCGGTCTTATTCAGGAAAATAACTAGAGCTGGCAAACCAACTTGGCGGGCCAGCAAGATATGCTCACGCGTTTGAGGCATAGCTCCATCAGCAGCAGAAACAACTAGGATTCCGCCGTCCATCTGGGCTGCCCCAGTAATCATGTTCTTGATATAGTCGGCGTGACCAGGACAATCAATGTGAGCGTAGTGACGCTTTTCTGTCTCATACTCAACATGAGAAACAGCAATGGTTAAACCACGAGCCTTTTCTTCTGGCGCGTTGTCGATTTGATCAACACCTTTTTGTTGTGAAGTAAAACCAGCGGCTGACAAACATTTTAAAATGGCAGCAGTTAAAGTGGTTTTACCATGGTCAACGTGACCGATGGTTCCAATATTTAAATGTGGTTTACTTCTTTCAAATTTTTCAGCCATAAGGGCAAGAGACAACAGGATTAAATAATGAACAAAAAAAATATTTATTGGTCATTATCCAAATTCTTTGTCTTTATTAAATTTAGTTTATTATCTAATATACTTAAAAATTAACAAAAAAGACCCTCTTTGTCAATACATTAGTCAAGGAATTACCCTAAAAGGGCAGATCCTCTATCTTCACTTCGGTCTTTTCGTCGCTTTCTTCTTCAACTGGAGCGACTTCCGGCTCAACCTTAGCGTTCTCTTCAGCCTTCCAATGATCAATGTTTTTGTTAGCTTCCTGGATTTCAGCTGAGCAAGTATCTATCATTCTTTCATAATTCTCCCACTTGACAACAACATAAGCAGGCTCATTATCTTCAATGATAATGCACTTGCCCTCGCCTTTGGATAGTATTTTTTTGATTTTATCCCACATACTATTTCTTATCCCCTCCAATAATTTCTTCAGCTACATTTTTAGGCACTTCATCGTAATGACTAAATTCCATTGTTGAAGTACCTCGACCTTGGCTCATTGAACGTAATTGAGTGGCGTAACCAAACATGCTAGCTAGCGGCACTTGGGCATCAATGACTTTCATTAAATTAACCCCTTCTCCCCTGTCTTCCATTTTTTCCACTCTGCCTCTTTTAGAGTTTATATCTCCAATAACATCACCCATGAATTTTTCTGGAACCACTACTTGCAATTTCATAACTGGTTCAAGCAGAACTGGATCAGCATGCTTGACAGCATCTTGCAGGGCCATGGATCCAGCAATCTTAAAGGCTGATTCAGAGGAATCAACATCATGATAGGATCCGTCATACAAAGTGACTTTAACATCAACTAATTGATAACCGGCAATGACGCCCTTGTCCATAGCTTCCTTGATACCTTTTTCAACAGCTGGAATATATTCTTGAGGAATGACTCCACCTTTGATCTTATTAATAAACTCAAAACCTTCTCCTCTATCTTGAGGTTCGATATCAATCAAGACGTGACCGTATTGTCCGCGACCGCCAGTTTGCTTGATATATTTCCCTTCAGCTTTAGCTGGACTCTTGATCGTTTCCCTATAGGCTACTTGGGGCTTGCCAATGTTAGCGCCAACGCTGAATTCGCGAAGCATTCGGTCAACCAAAACTTCCAAATGAAGTTCACCCATACCTGAAATGATAGTCTGGCCCGTCTCAGCATCGCCTTTAACCTGAAATGTTGGATCCTCTTCAGCCAGTTTCCTTAAAGCCAGACCCATTTTTTCCTGGTCAGCCTTAGTTTTAGGCTCAACAGCAATGGAAATGACTGGCTCAGGGAATTCAATTTTCTCTAAAATGACCTGATCATCGATATCGCATAAGGTATCGCCAGTTGTTGTTCCCTTGAGGCCGACAATAGCGGCAATATCTCCAGCATAGATCTCTTTAACTTCTTCACGCTTGTTAGCATGCATTCGAACAATCCGGCCAACTCTTTCTTTTTTGCCAGTACTGGCGTTATAGATGTATGAACCGCTTTCCAAAGTTCCAGAATATGTCCTGAAGTAACATAGCTGACCGACATACGGGTCAGTGGCAATCTTGAAAGCCAAAGCTGCCAAAGGCGCGTCATCTTTAGTTTCTCTGGTCTTTTCTTCTTCAGTTTTAGGATCAGTGCCAATCACGTCAGGCAAATCAATTGGGCTAGGCAAATAGTTAACAACAGCGTCCAGTAGGGTTTCAACGATTACGCCGCGGCCATCCCCGGCAAAGACTGGAAAGAAATTTCCTTTCAAAGTACTTTGTCTGATAGCTTCAACTAATTCGGCTTCGCTAATCTCTTTTCCTTCTAAATATTTTTCAGTCAAGGAATCATCTACTTCAATGGCTTTTTCCAATATCTCATTCCTATACTTCTCTGCTTTTTCTTTCATGTCTTCTGGAATTTCACCTTCAACTAATTCCTTGTCATGGAAATCTGTATAGGTATATGTCTTCATCTTGATTAGATCAACAACACCATTAATCTCTTTTTCAAAACCGACTGGCAACTGGACTGGAAAAGCATTAACGCTCAATCTTTCTCTGACTGAATCTAGGGATTTATAGAAATCGCCGCCAATCTGGTTAATTTTGTTAATGAAGCACATTCTTGGCACATTAAAATCATCAGCTTGTCGCCAAACTGTCTCTGATTGAGGCTCAACGCCCATCTTTCCGTCCAGAACTACAACCGCACCATCCAATACTCTCAATGATCTTTGAACTTCAGCGGTAAAGTCGATGTGTCCTGGCGTATCGATGATATTGACCCTGTATTCGCCTTCAGTATTATAGTGTTTGGTTTTCCAAGAACAGGCCGTAGCAGCAGAGGTAATAGTAATACCTCTTTCTCTTTCTTGTTCCATCCAATCCATTTGGGTATCGCCTTCGTGAACTGCGCCGATCTTATGAGTTCTTCCTGTCAGATACAAAATACCCTCAGTGACTGTGGTTTTCCCTGCGTCAATGTGGGCAATGATACCAATATTTCTTGTTTTCTCTAAACTGTATTCTCGGGCCATATGTTTAAATGATATTCTCGTGCTTAATTATTGTTAATTCAACCTTGCCTTTAGGCAGTTCTATTTGAATGACATCCTTATTCTTCTTTCCTATTAAAGCTATACCTACTGGGGATCTTGGGGTCAAGCTAGCGACACCTTTCAGATTGCTTTTCTCTGGCAAATGGCAGATGTAATACTTCATTGTCTTCCCTGCTTGGTCCTTGGTAACCACCTTGGAATAGATGGTGATGTATTCTTGGGGCAATTCAGCGACATCTTTTATGGGTGTCGTTTGTTTTAAAATTTGATTGTACTGCTCTATTTTCCCTTCAACTATCTTTATTAAATCTTCTGTTTCTGTATAGCCTGGCGTATTAGCGGCAAACGAGCCGCTGTTTGACATGATTCGCCCTAGCTGCTTGCCAAATTCTTTCTTTTCCTGATGACACTTATTAATCTCTGATTTAATAGTACTGATTTCTGAAGGAGAAATAGGGACTTGTTTTGAGTTTAACATTTTCCCCTTTAGTTTTGTTTACCAGCCAAAATGAGCAAAAGCCTTGTTAGCATCAGCAATCTTATGGGTTTCTTCTTTCTTCCTGACAGCTGCGCCTTCGTTCTTGGCAGCTTCCATTAATTCCTGGGCTAATAGCTGATACATAGGCTTGCCTTTGCCGCTGCGTGCGGCCTGGATAATCCAGCGAAAAGCTAATGAAATTTTTCTCTCTCCTCTTACTTCCCGAGGGACTTGGTAACGGGCTCCACCGATTCTTCGTGAGCGAACTTCAACTACTGGTGAAGCGTTTTTAATTGCTGAATCAAAAACCTCCAAAGCATCTTGCTTCTTATTGTTCTTTTCAATGTAATCAAAAGCACCATACAATACTTTTTGGGCTGTTGATTTCTTGCCATCCTTCATTAAGTAATTAATGAATTTGGCCACCAAAGTATTGTTATACTTCTGGTCTGGTGCAATATCTCTTTTGATGTTTCTTTTTCTGCGCATATTTTTTATTCTTCGGCTGGAGCTTCACTACTAGCAGCTGGAGCGCCGCCTGCCTTTTCCTTCTTAGCTCCATAGCGGCTTCTTTTTTGTTTTCTTCCTTCTACTCCCTGGGTATCCAGTACTCCTCTAATGACATGATAGCGGACACCTGGTAAATCCTTTACTCTTCCACCTCTGATTAGAACAACAGAGTGTTCCTGTAAGTTATGTCCTTCGCCCGGGATATATGCTGTTACTTCCATGCCGTTGGTCAAGCGGACACGAGCCACTTTACGCAGAGCTGAGTTAGGCTTTTTAGGCGTTACTGTATATACCTTGGTGCAGACTCCGCGCTTGAATGGAGACCTTGATTTTCCCGGCTTGTTCTTTTGTAAATTAAAAGTCCGCCTAAGGGCCGGTGCCTTAGGCTTCTTCTTGGCAATCTTTCTTGGTCTTTTAACTAGTTGTTGTATTGTTGGCATAATTCAAAACAAAAATTTACTACATACAAAGTAGCAGATTAACTATTTAATGTCAATCTCATTTCTCTTTGGCTTGCCTGATTACTTGTTGAGGGAAAGGAATTTCAATTCCTTCCTTATCAAAAGCTTTTTTAATTCTCTGACGAAGCTCGCCCATGACATCCCATTGCTCTTGGGGCTGGACTTCGCCAGATATTTTAATATCAACTGAAGAAGGGCCGAAATTATCTACTCTAACAAATCTTGGAGCCTTAATGATCTTATCCTTCCATTCTTTGTTATTGGCCATTTCTTGGCCAACCTTATTAACAACTCCCTTAACTTTTTCAATATCTGCATCATAGGCTATGCCGATGATCAGATTAACTCTGGCAAATCCTTTGGTTTTGTTGGTGGCAATTTTAACCTCGCCGTTTGGGATATGATGGACTGCGCCATCTGTATCGCGCAGAATAGTCATTCTTAAATTAATATCTTCAACCGTTCCACAAACCGTATCAATACAAACCACATCCCCTACTCTGTATTGGTTCTCTAGAATAATGAATAGGCCGGTAAAGAAATCTCTAATGATGTATTGAGCGCCAAAACCTATGGCTAAACCGATTACTCCGGCTCCAGCCAATAAAGGGCCGATATTTACGCCAAATTCTGCCACAATCATGAAAATGGTAATAAACCAGATAATGGCTTTTAAGACACCTTCAAAAACAGCAATTAAAGTATCTTCCCGTTTCTTTTCAGCCGCTGGACTAAGAAAACCTTTAGAAACCACTGTCCGTCTGACAATACTATCAATCAAGTTACCACTGAAACGCTTAGCTAAATAAGCGACAAAAAGAATGATTAAAATCCTCACACCGTGAGTCATCAGCCAAGGAATTAGGCTGTCTATGAATTTTGAAAACATTTCCTGCATATATACATATACTATACGATAAAAACGAACTTGCCAAGAGCTTAGAGGTGGGATAAGATAGATAGATATGAAAAAGAAATATAAAAAATATCTATTCTATTTAGCCGGTCTGATAGGTATAGTAGTCATTTTAGTAATTGGAGCTACTGGCGGATATTTCTATTCCCTGAAAAGCATGATTACCGAACCGATAATTGAAATTGAAGAAAAAAACAAATACACTGCCTTTCTATTAGAAATATATGATAAGGTTCAGGAAAACTATTGGGATACCCTATCAGAGGCAGAATTAAACAATTTCTACAAGCTAGGCTCTGAAAAATTAGTTGGCGGATCACACAGCCCTAACCCGAATAACAAAGAAGGACTAGAGCCGATGCTAGAAGGAATCCTAAGTGGATTAAATGAAGACCAAAAACAGGAGTTCTCTTCTAAGCTAGCTACTATTGTCCTGCAAAACTTGCAACCAATAGGAAGAAGTGGACTCTATACGACCCAAGATGAACAGGCCTTACAAAACAAAGTTACCAATGTAAATCCAGAAAAAGATCTCTATGAAGACTTGGGATTGGAAAAAGGAGCCAGTCAAGAAGAAGTCGAGGTGGCTTACAAGGAAAAAGAAAAAGAATTAGCGCCTCAGAGCAGCCAAGGAGCTAAAGAAGAATTAGAAAAAGCCAAGTCTGCTTACCAAGTCCTATCAGATGAAGACAAGAAGAAAAGATATGACGGCAGCGGCGCCGAGCCAACAGTTTATGGCCAGGTCATCTCCCCTAATATTTTCCATATCCACCTGCAAAGATTCTCTCCAGTCACTTTTGAAGAATTCCAAAATGAAGCAAACAAAGTAGCTGGACAAGAAGGATTAGATACCCTGGTCCTTGATTTGAGGAATAATATTGGAGGATCAATTGATATCCTTCCATATTTCTTAGGACCCTTTATCGGCCAGGATCAATACGCCTATGAATTCCTCCACCAAGGAGAAAGAACGCCTTACAAGACAAAGATCGGCTGGCTAAATAGCCTAGTCCAATACAAAAAAGTTGTTATCCTAATCAATGAAAACAGCCAGTCAACGGCTGAACTGATAGCTGCTGCTCTGAAAAGATACAATGTTGGCGTACTGGTTGGCCAGACAACCAGAGGCTGGGGCACCATTGAAAGAGTTTTTCAATTAGATAATCGGATTAGCGAAGGTATTAAATATTCAATGTTCTTAGTCCATACCCTGACTTTGAGGGATGATAATAGTCCGATTGAAGGAAATGGTGTTAGCCCAAATGTCTCTACATCCAATTCAGATTGGACAACGCAACTATCATCATATTTTGACAGTTCAAGTATTACCAGTAGAGTAAAACAGATATTAAATACTGATCCTAGTAGCTATTATTAAAATTGACAAAACTAGACATTTAAAGTATTAATACCAGTAGAACTTTTACATGAATTACTCGCGCTGGGCGAGTAAAAACCTAAGCCCTACACTGCTTTCGTCTACACAGACAAGGAAAGCGCCGTAAGGAGGTTAAAAATGGAAAGAGAGTACAAGCACTTCAGATTGGCAGAGGGATGTGAAGAAATCGTAAAATACAACACTGACGTGGTCTGGGGGCCTTACGTCTCCTCGCCAATGTTTGGCGAAGGAGAATGCGAGATTGGGATTACAATTACCAACCTTGACTCAGAAAAGCATTATCGGACCAGGGAAATGGCCAGAAACTCGCGAAAAAGAGCGGTAATTGTGAAAATACAAATCCCGCGTAAACGCCATTCAGTACGTCCACCCGAGTTCAAGGTCCTACTTAAAGAAGCTTGGACCAAAGAGCTCCTGGATAGAACTATCAGAAGTCTCAGGCAATCTGAAATAAGCAAGGCTGCTGTTGAGTACATTGTAGCCAGATTGGCAAGAATTGTCTTTGACAGAAAGAAAGTATTGAACCTTCCAAAAGGCCTGAAATTAATCGGTGAGTTAGAGTTTGAAACAGTTTCAAGTCCTGGTTGTATCGCCGAACAAGATCTGGTTGTTCACGGTAGAATCGGCAAAACACTGGAAACTGCTAAAAAAACCAACATCGTCACTGTCAAATACCTTTACCCCCATCATTGGCCTGGCTCGGACAAAAATCCGGGCTACCGTCGAAATACCGAAATATGGTCAAGAAAACTCGAAACTCTGGCTATCGCTTATCTAAAAGAAATCGTTAATTTCGCCGATGATCCGATGGACAAGCAAATCAGACGAGTGATAAGCAGACTTACTAGCAGGACAGACTGGGCAAAAGTAACCAATGCCTATTTGCAAAAGTTAAGAGCGTTAGGTAATCATGAAGATGACCCACGCCTTAAACAAGCTTTTGGTCTGATTGATGAAGTTCATCAAGAAGCCACTGCTTAATAATAACCTCAACCAAAAAGGACCCTATAGCAGGGTCCTTTGGAATTTCAATACTTAGAAACAGTATATTTATCTTCCTTGAAGACAAACTTATTCTGACCAACCATTTCTATGGATTCATCAACGCCATCAAACAGATCTGGCAATTGATTGATTTCTTTTTTAGTTAACCAGATGTTTTCACCGCTATCAAAAGTTTTCTTCAACTCCCCCTTTGGATTACTAGCTTTGAAAACAAAGAAATATTTGTCTTCCAATATCTTACCTTTATTATCATAATCCATCTTATGCTTTACGCCCAATAGCTTTAATTCAGCTGACAGGCCAGATTCTTCTTCTAATTCCCTTTGGGCGGTTTCTTCTATTGTCTCTCCCCATTTAGCCTTGCCGGTAATAAATCCGTGGAAGCCAAAATATGGCTGTTTCAACCTTTTTTGGATTAAATATTCCTTCTTATTCCCTTCATTTCTGACACAAACAACCAAAACCCCGATCTTAGCCTGTTTTTCCAGTTCGATTTCTGAATTCTCAACATCAAAACGATTGGCAAATTCCTTGCCTTTTATAGTCAATTGATATTTCCTATTTTCATTTTTCTCAACCAGACCAAGTTCGATCAATCTCTTGATATGGAAAGTAAAATGATCATTGGAATATTCTGGAACATTTAGATCGGCAAAGCGAGCTTCTGGACGAAACATTAGAACCCTTAATATTTCCATCTGAACTTTATGTAATTTTTTTGTTTCTTTCATATATTGTCATCATATATTTAATACAATTCCGTGTCTAGTGAAGTCGACTTTACCAAAAACGGGACGACCAATTTAGTCGTCCCGTTTTCTCTGATCAGCTTATGCCAACCAGATTTTTTTCCTCAAATCCCTCAGGACCGCCCACAGTTTTACCTCGAGATCCGCTACATCGACTTTAGCTTTTTCGTGCCTGGCAGGCTTTTCCAGGATTTTTTCAGCCATAAATTTAATGGCTGTTTCTATATCCGTGCCAGCCACTTTGGTGTCGCTGTTCGGCACACCATCTCCCATGCCTGTTCGAACTTGGTCTTTTTCGGTGAAGAGCCACACGCCTTTATCCTTTTTCAAGGAATAACAGTGGACATACTGAGCATCACAGTAAATATTGTATTCCAGGTAGATGCGACCAGTTTCGACATCCACGAAATAGGTATAACCGAACCACTCAGTGCTGCTACTAAAAAACCTTCCAAAATCACGAGCGTTCATCATAGTCTTTCCCCCTATCTAAAGGTTGATATTAGAGATCTTAAGATAAGATTAAACATATTAACAAAATTAAGTCAAATCAAAAAGTCCCATAAGGGACTTTTTGAATATCTGGGCGGCTAAAGGGAATCGAACCCTTGGAACCTCTGCCACAGAGAGGAGTTTTACCACTAAACTATAGCCGCCATATATATCACTATATAGATTCGTTGTGCTTATGAACCAAATAATGACAATTAAAACACAACCACACTAAATTTTCAACATTATTATTTTTTCTATTTTTATCTTTATGATGCGCAACTATTATCCTCTTATCTTTCTCACCACATCTCGCACAAATCTGACTATCATCGTGTTCAAGTAAGACTCTTCTGTATATAAACACTCCACCTTTCCAGTTAGAGTGCTTTGGCCCTGAAAAAAGCCTATTTCTCCATATTGTTTGACATGATTTACTACAAAAAAACTTATTACTCTTTGAATTTCTTAATTCTCTAGGCATTCTCCACACTTCTTTTTCACATTCTTCACACTTAACATACCTGCCTTTCATTTGACTTTTATATTGACATTTTTTAGAACAATATTTAGCCCATCCAACTTTAATATGACTTGGTTTTCCATAAAACTCTTTATTGCATATTTTGCATTTAACTTGGGGCATTGCTAATATTATAAATCAAAAGAACATCAATGTCAAAGCACTGTGTTGTGGATAGACTGTTCACTCTAACTATCAACGCATGCCATACAAGCACGCCTGGAGGGACTCGAACCCCCGACCTATTGGTTAGAAACCAATTGCTCTATCCGGCTGAGCTACAGGCGCATATATAGAACTATACTAAAATTTTTCAAAAAGTCAATCATCAAAAGGATTGTAATAGTTCTTCGTCTTAACTCTAGTCAGACTATCTTCTCTTTCTTCAATGATAATGTTAATTTTCTCTATGATTTCCTCATCAATCGATATCTTTCCATCAGCTGGGACTACTTTGGCATTCATTGTCAGATAGACGTAATTGTAATAGATAAAAGAATTAAAACAAAGCAATGCCAAAAGAATGAATCCCAAGATCCAAAAGTAATACTTTTTTAGAAAACACGCTATTTTCTCTGTTGAAAAATTACATTTGAATTTCATCTTGTATATATTTTAATTCCTACAATTGTTTCTAAATCACCATCTCTGACATCATCCCCTTCCAGCCTCTGGATAGACAGGCTATCGATTTCCAATAAGCGGTATGGCGGATAAGGGCTGTCTTCTAGGTTAGCTAAAAAGACTAATAAACTTTCAAAGTCGCCCCAGAGAGAAATAGTCAGGCTTAAGAATTTCTCTTCTCCTTCTTCAGAAAATGACTTGGCTGTCCTGATTTCAAAATCATTCCCCGTCGTATAGGCAATATCTTCCAGAGTTGAAATGAATCCGACTGTTTCTGATTCAGTCAGAAGAGTTCCTTCAATATTGTCCAATTCTTCCTTTTTGTCTTCATAGCTATTCTCTAAATCCCTAAATAAGGCTTCCCTTTGGTCTAATTGAGCCAATATTTCTTGCTTATCAAGATATTCTTGAGATAATTCTTTGATCTTGCCAAGCAAAGGGAAAATAGCCAGCCAAATAAAAAGAGACAAAGCTATCAAGGCAATTACAGAAGATCCTATTAATTTTTTTGAAATTGGATTCATTCTTCTTTATCTTCCTTTAAAGACCCCATTGGCTTAGTAGTAAAGCTGAAATTAATATCACTCTGTTTGATCAGATTACTCAAAGGTGAATCAACATCTTCAAAATACATACTATCTTTAAGCGAATTTTCAAAGGATAACAGCTTGTCCCTGTTCCTGGCCCAGCCTGTAATATTGATCTGGTCATTAGAAGCCCTGTATGAAAAGTTGATCAGATACACTCCATCTGGCGTTACTTTGCTCAAATTCTCCATAATAGGGGTCCAGACAATCAGCTTGTCCTGCTTATCAAGAATGTTTTTAGCTTCTTGATTAATGCTCTCTATTTTCCCTTCAACTTCCATTTGGTACTGGATCTTTTCATCATTTTGCCTGGCTTCTATGGAATTGTCTTGGCCTTTGACCAGAATCAGAAGTGAAAAATATGTAGTTGCCAGAATAATTACAAAAATAGCCAAAATAATACCTAGGCGTATTCCAAAAGAAATTAACAAAAAAGCAAATTTTGTTAATTCAATCCTCTTTATCTCCTCTGGTGGTAAAAGATTAAGTTTGAACATATTAGAGAAAATCCCTTAGGGCTAAGCCTAAGGCAGTAGTGTATGAGAAAACCTCTTTTTTAATCACACCTTTTTTCTTATCAACTTGTGGAATATTGATTAAAGGATCACCCATCTTTACCGGCATATCTAGCTTTTCGCTTAAAACATCTGGCAGATTTTTCAGTAAAGAATCGCCGCCGCACAGAATTACCTGACCAATGGCCCCGTCTGGTCCATGGACATGGGTAGCATGTTCATGGTAAAAGACGACATAGTCTTTGATTTGCTTAACCAAATCATCAATAATCGGCTCCAGAGCCTTATACATCTTCCCTTTTTCCACTTTCTTATCCAAGCCATGCTTAATCTTTAAGGCATTGGCTTCCTTTTCAGTAATTTTCATTGCCTTGGCAATTGTTTTGTTCAAAAGCTGACCGGAAATGTGGATATGCGAGGTAAAGCGAATAGCTAAAGCGGAAAAAATGACGAAATTAGTCCCTACTGCCCCCATATCGACAATAATGCTGGGAGTCAGGTCGTCTTTGGTCATCATGCTCCTGGTCATAGCGATTGACTCGGGCTCTAAAGCAATTGGTTCCAATCCGCTTTTCCTTAAGAGATTCAGATAATTGTCTACCAAAGCCTTTGGCGTAGCAGCAATCAATACATCCAAGTGATCGATATGCTCAAAGATCGGCTTGATTATCTGCCAGCCTAAATATACATCACTAATATCTAAAGGAATATGGGCTTCAGCTTCCCATTGAACCGCTTTTTCCAATTCGCTTTCTTTCATTTTCGGCAGTTGGATGATTCTAATGAAGACTTTTTCTTCCGGTAGATTACAGACAACTTTTTTGCCAACTCTTGCTTTCCCTAAAGCTTTTCTTAAAATATCAACCAATTCCTTTTCTTTCTTGATAAGCCCTCCTTCAATCAGTCCTTTGGGAATGTCTTGCTTAACGAAATCAGACAAAGCTAAACCGCCTTTTCTTTTGCTGATTTCAACAATCTTTAGGGAAAGATCGCTCAAATCCAAACCAAAGGCTGGTTTTTGTGAAAAGTTAATCATATTTATTAATCCAATATGTCTTTAATTATTTGAGTGATTTCAGTTGGCGTGACCTGGGCTTTGACTACATACTTAACAGCTCCTAATTCCATAGCTTCATCTTTTGTTTTTTCTGTATCAAAATTAGTAAAAACGATTACTGGAATATCTTTGGTCTTAGGATTCTTCTTGAGTTCAGTTAAGACATTAAGACCATTTTCATTTTTTAAAAGCAAATCAAGCAAGATTAAGTCTGGCTTGTCATGCAAGGCAGAATCTATGGCTTTTTTCATCTCATCAGCCACGAATAGAATAAAGCCCTCCAACTCAAACTTACTCTGATAAACAAGAATTTGATCAGGATCATCCTCCACTAAAAGTATCCTCTTACTTTCCGTCATTGATTATGTGCTCCTTAATATTAATTTTCTTATGATGACTAATTGGAAGAGAGATAAAGAATTTAGTCCCTTTGCCAACCTTGCTTTCGGCCCAAACTTTCCCATAATGCCCTTTGACAATCTCTTTGACAACGAATAGACCCAATCCTGAACCGTCAGTGTACATATCCCGAGCATTGCTTCCTCTGGCAAACTTTCTGAATAGCCCAGCAATTTCTTTTTTAGGGATACCGATGCCATTATCCTCTATTGATATGATAACATTATTCTTTTCTTTTGTAACGGATACACTGACCACTCCCTTCTTATCGCGCCGGTCTCTGGCTTCTGAACTGGTTCCCGTTGACGGCGTATATTTGATAGCGTTGTCTATCAAATTGCCAACTGCTTCTTGCAGATACTGCCTTTGGCCATAGATCTTTGGCAAAGGCTTATCAGCATCTTTTAGGAACAGGTCAATATTTCTTTCCTGAACAACAGCTTGGAAATCATTGATGATCTTTTCAATGAATTCCTTTGAGTCAATCAGTTCAGCTTTCTCTTCCTTGATGCGGTATGTCGAATTAGTCATTTCAGTAGCATTCAAGATATCGCTAATGATGCTTTCCAATTTACAGCTCTTATCCCAAAGGCTCTTGACAAACCTGTCTTTCTTGTCTTCTGGCAGCTTATCCAGATCCCCTTCTATCATCATTGAGGCAACGCCTTTAATCACAGAAATTGGCGTCCTTAATTGATGAGAAGCGATGGAAATGAATTCTGATTTGGCTTTGTCTAGTTTTTGCAATTCAACGTTAGCTTTTTTAAGGCTCTTGGCCATTTTGGATATCTTTTCCCTGGTATTAACTTCATTTAAAACACCCTTAATTAGAAGAATTGTAAAAATGGATACACCGATAAAAAGACCTAATTTCAAAATGAATTCAGCACGAGACTGAGATAGCAAGACATTTACCAGAGATATTAGGACAATTACAACGCTAAAAATTTCTGTGGTAATGATTTTTACGTCGAATAAGTGATGTTTAAAAACGGAATAAGTTATACAGACGGAAAGAATCAGGGTAAAGGCTGGAGAAAAGAAGTATAGGCTGTAGTTTTCAATCAGAGGTAGTAATAAGGCACTAACTAAAGCTGCGCTAGAAGCTATCAAAGAGCCGTAGAAGATAATATTGACTTGCCTTCTTTTAACTCCTCTAAAAGATAAGCTTTTTCTAAATAGAATCACATATCCAATCACGAAATATACAACCATATAGAAGATATATAGGAAGTATATATATCCAAAAGATGACCCAGATTCATCCCTGTAAATCATATTAGTTGGATCAACTAGCAATAGGATCAATATGACAATTGGCAGGACAGCAGATGTGAAAAACCATTTCTTGTTAATATCCTTTTTTGATAAGAACATTTTGCCAAAATGAAGATACAAAAATGGCAAAAGCAGAGCAGAAATATATGTAGCATTACTCCAAAAAAGAATATTGCTGTCAGCCAAGCTATAGAAAATATCCAAGATTATCCAAGCAATAATAAAGACATTCCAAAAGATGAAAATATTATCAGCTGCATTCTTTTTAGGTTTGGACAAAATCAAAAAAACAATGGAAATTTCCACCAGAGCAGTCAATGCTAATATGATAGTTATGGCATTCATATTTTTTTCTTCAAGCTAAACCAGAATAAGCTTATTGATAAAACAATATAGAATAACAGATATTTTTTCTTAAGCCATGACAGGAACAACTCTTCAGCCTGTTTGGCGTCCCTTATTCCTTCGGTCTCTCTTAAGAAATTAATATATAGGTTTCCAGCCTTTACGGCTAAAGATTTTCCTTTAGACGGTTTCTTTTCAATCAAATCATCAATACCTGCCAAAGGACCATCATCTTTTAAGATGTGGCTAGCATCAAGATTTAAAGATGCATCACATTTTCCATCCCAATCGGTCAATTTACTCTGCGGGTTAAAACAGCTAGTATTTTTTGAAAACCCCTCATCATCAGATGCGTCACACTTCAACCAAGATCCATTCAAATATGCATAGGTATAGATATGGACAGATTCTTTGCTAATCTTACCCCTTAAAAAACTCGGTACTATCGGACCAAAATATTCTTGTCCTTTAACTCTCATAACTCCATAGCCAGCTGGAATACCTGATGCTCTTAATAGAGCAACCAAAAGATTTGCCTTGCTAGTACAGACTCCTTTTTTTTCTAGAATTGTTTCAGATGCTTTCCTATTCCAGTGTCCTACCCTATATAATATATTATCCCTTACATAATAAAATAAGGCAACTGCCAAATCCCTCTGATTAGCATAGTCACCTTTGTATTTTTTAACTATTTCCTGAACAACTGGATTATTAAAATCGCAGTATTTTGTTTCCTTTAGAAAAGAATTCATCCTGTCTTTATTCTACAATATTTTTAAAGACAAAACAATAAAAATATTGCCATTTCCTATATTTTAGAGCATAATTAAGATATTATGAAATTAAAATTTAAGATTAATAAACTCGCACTTATTAGAGATGTATTTGTACAAAATTATTATGCCCGAAAAGAACAAAAGGAAATTCCTTTTCCATTCTGGCTAAAGTTAGAAAAATATCTCTGGACTCAATTTCGAAACGAACCTACATATTATCTGATTAATCCCATTCACCATGATTGGGCTCTAAATGAACTGTTTATAAAGACAGAAAAAAAAGAATTTCAAAAAACTTTTTTTAAAATAGCTCAAGTCCTAGAAAAAATATATATGAAAACAGTAAAAACTAAAGAATTTAAAAGATTATTTTCCGAAACAGAAAAATATAAAAATTTTGTTGAAAAACAATGGAAGGAAAATGAAAAACTAATATTGAACTATTTTGAAAACACACTTGGTCTTGAAATTCCGACTTATGAAATTGCTGTTTATATTTTTCACCCAAAATCATGTCATGGCAAGGCCAATAAACAAACCAAGACAATTCAATGGGGACATTCTGAAGATTGGAAAAACTACACAACTGTTTATTTATCACATGAAATTATGCATATTATAACTGATCAAAAATGCAAAAATATTAAAACTATGCATGCTCTTATTGAATTGTCTATTGATAATGAATTAAGAATTACATTGAACAAAAAAGGTAAATATTTCAAAGAAGGCAAATTTAATATAGGGCATCCTTATCTTAGAAATCTAGAAAACATAATTCTTCCTCACTGGAATAATTACCTAAAAAACAGATCTAGAGAAACAATATTTAACTTAGAAAATAAACTGCAATCTGATCCAAAGATAAAAATGGAAATTCCTTTTTCACATTTATCTAAAATTTTAACAGAATTTTCATCAATTGAATAAACATCCCCAGTATCTAGATTGTAAATAGCACCTCTTTTAACTCCTTTAATTAAAAAACAATCAGAATTCAAAGTGAACATCGTCTCGTTTTTATTCATTTTTTTCACCCCCCTCATCTGAATTCCCATTATTTTATTTTCAAAAGAACAAATCTACTCTATTTATAATATCTATTTTACAGTATTTTACACAGATGGACAAGAATTATTATTACAATTCAAACAAGAAATCCTTTTAATAATAAATCTGGTTGCTTTCTTGTAATCCCCGTAGGTATAATCCCTTTTTTCTTCAATTCCATCCTTCAGATAGTAAGCTTGGCCGACAATCACTTTGATCCTTCTTTTTCCAAAAAAGAATTTTTTGGTATCCCCTGGATGAGAATCAATGATTTTAATCGGCAGAATCGGAATATTTGATTCAAGAGCCAGTACAGCTGCCCCAATCTTGGCTTTTCTAGAATGCAGTCTTATTCTCCTTCTGCCCCGGGGAAAAATCATCAATGTTCCTTTATTAACCAATATTTCTCTTGGTTTTTTCAAAGAAACCTTTAATCCCTGGCCATAGAAAGTCCTGAAACAGCCGATTGATTTTAAATAGAGTCCAGCTAATCCATGCATCCAGTTGTCAGCCACCATATATCGGATATAGTGCACTTTTGAAAACAGATTAAAACTATTACAGACTATAAAGCCATCTAAAAGGCTAATATGGTTAGCCGTTATGATTATTGGTCCATGTATTTTTTTCAAATCATATCCTGAATGATTTATGACTTCTAGCCTGACAAATATTTTCCAGACAGGCCATAAGACTATACAGGATAGCAAATATATAAATTTTTGATATAAGTTCATAAATATAATCGGTAATTATCCTTGTCTATATCCATTTCTTTTGGAGAAAAATCAATTCTTTTTAAACCTTCCTTATGTTTTTCCAAAATTACTTTAACTAAGGAATATACTTCTTCATTTTCCTTTATTTCGCTAACTTTTAAAAACTTGAACTCCCCTATTTCTTCCT
>CAYOHI010000009.1:0-4835 GCA_964403725.1 uncultured Candidatus Saccharibacteria bacterium | reverse complement strand
TTTTTATCCATAGAATAAAACAACCGCGTTTGTTTACTGCTATTCTAGCACAAACGCGGCCTGTTTTTAAGAGATTTACTCTCTTATCTTTTTAATCCCATGATCCTCTGACTTAATTGCTCCCCCGCAGCAACTAAGTTTCGAGACTGAGTTAAAATCTCATTTAGATCACCTTGGTCGTTCAATCCTTTGGCTAGATCAAACATTGTTAGAGCGCCCTTGGATAACCCGACAGCCATTCTCATAAAAGCAATCAATTCTTTCTTGATTGCCTCAGGATCTCCTCCTTTTTCAAGAAACCCTTCCATTCTGTCCAAGGCTCCCTTTAGCCCTTCTTCTGCGTTCGCCGTCAACTCTCCGGCTGTCCCTAGTATCAGACCATCGGAAAATCCTAAATCCATAATTCCCCCTTTAAATTAATGGATGTTTTCATGTATCTATTTTTTAAAATATTCCAAGAACTTTGTAAAGGACTTCGTATTCAAAATGTCTTTTTTCTCTGCCCAGCCCCTTCTGGCCTGAGCCACGCCTAATTCCATCATGCTCATATATGTTGAAGGATGAGCATCTGTCCCTATACCAATCTTAACACCAAATTCTTTAGCTTGTCTAATATATATATCTTTCAAATCTAAGCGCGTTGTATGAGCATTGATTTCTAAGGCTGTCTTTGTTCTTTTAGCTACTTTTAAAATTTCGTTGAAATCCAACTGATATTCCTCCCTTCTTTGAAGAACTCTACCTGTCGGATGGCCAATCATATCAACATGCTCGTTTTCCATAGCTCTGACTAATCTCTTGGTCATATCATCTTTTGTCATCTTAAAGCTAGAATGAACCGAGGCAATGACAAAATCCAGTTTTGATAAGACTTCATCTTTAATGGCTAATGACCCGTCAGCCTTGATGTCAATTTCAGCTCCTTTAATAACTTTTATTCCAGAAAGGCTTTTATTAACCTTATCAATCTCTGCCATTTGCTTTAAGAGCCTTTTTCCATCCAGGGCATTGGCAATTCTTAGAAAACCAGCGTGATCTGTTGCAGCTACATAGCTGTATCCGTAACTTTTAGCTGTTTTAGCCAATCCCTTGATTGTTTCTCTGCCATCACTCCAGTCAGTATGGCAATGAATATCGCCTTTAATATCTTTTAATTGGACTAATTTGGGCAATTTATCATTCAAAGCAGCTTCAATCTCGCCAGTATTGGTTCTTAATTCTGGTTCGATATATGGAAGGCCGACTGTTTTGTATACTTCTGTTTCATTCTTGCCAGCAATTTGCCTCTTCCCCCTAAAGACTCCATATTCATTCAGTTTCAATCCTTTTTTCTTGACTATCCTTCTGACTAGGATATTATGATCTCTGCTGCCAGTGAAATATTGCAGGGCTGCGCCAAAGCTTTCTCTCTTAACAATCCTCAGGTCGCAATCCAAATTATTCCTCAGCCTGACCGAAGACTTGGTCGGGCCTTTGGCCCAGACTTTAACAACGCCTGGCATATTTACAAAAAAGTCCATTACCTTTTCAGGCTTTGATGAGACTACCAGGATATCCAAATCCCCTATTGTCTCTTTCATCCTTCTCAAAGATCCAGCATGGCTGATCTTTTTAACTTCAGGCAGTTTTTCTAATTTGCCAATTATTCTCCTAGCCATCGTTAAGGCCGTGCCTAAAAGGAACCTATTCTGCCCGGCTTTGACAAATTCAATAGCTTGCAGGATGTTTTTCTCGCTTTTTGCACCGAAGCCATCAAGCTCTCCAATTTTCCCTGACTTGGCAGCTTTTTCCAAATCTTTCAAATTCTTAATATTTAATTTCTTGTACAAAACCTTGATTTTCCTGGCACCCAAGCCCTCAACAGAAGTCAATTTCTCCAAATCAACGGGACACTCCTTCTTCATCTTATCAAAAGCCTTAATCTTGTCTGTTTTTAAATACTCTTCAATTTTTTCTGCAATGGCCTGGCCTATGCCAGATATTTCTTTTAACCCCTTGATTCCCTTTTCTCCATATATCTCACCAATATCTGTTTCCAATGATTCCAAGACCCGAGCCGCTTTGCTGTAGGCCAAGGAACGGAAAGAAACCTCATCCATTTCTAAATATTCAGCTATTAGATAAAATATTCTGGCAATTTCTAAATTCTTCATATATTAATCATATCAATGATTAGAGAATTAAAAAAGGGCGGCCCCATAAGGTCGCCCAATTGCTTTGAACCAGAAACCTTTCTATTCTATAATTTCATCTGGTCCTAGTTCGTCTAACTTCCTGTATATACACTGAGTACAATGAGGACAGACCCCAACATACTTTTCAACAGTACCAGGCAGAAAGTTTAATTCGACTTTTGTATTACACCGAAAACATCTCACCACAGCTCTTTTAGCCAATTTAAACCTCCTTTATGAAGAACAATAAAACGCCGAATGATCGGCGAAGGAACTGAATATATATTAGCATATGTTAAGGACTAAATCAATTACCCCAAGGATGACAGGTAGAGATCCTTTTCATACCCAGCCAGAGACCTTTAAAAGCTCCGTGTTTTTCTACCATAGCGTATGTATATTGAGAGCAAGTCGGATAATGCCTGCATCCACCCAGTAATTTAAGGATTGGAATATATCCATGATCTGGCGATATGGTTTTCTGATATATTTTTATTAAAAACAAGATTAAATGCTTCATATTTACATTCTAATACTATTTAAAAGTGAAAGGAAGCCGCCTTGGGCGACTTCCCGTTGAAGTTAATTGATTTCCGGGTACTTTCTTTTCAATATAGCCACTATTTTAGGCAGATACCCGGCTGCGGCGCTTGTCTTAAAGATGCATTCGCATTGATTGCAGAGAAAACGGAATCTGCATTCGTGCATCCCCAAGAACGCCAATTCCTCGCTCTTGCATTCCGGGCATTCGTATTCCACGACGTCTTCCTTAGAAATTGAGGATTTCCTGTTCTTTTTCAAAAATGGTGGCGATGAGCGCCAGACGGGTGTAAACACCATTTCTTTCCTGATCCCAGTAGGCCACACGAGGGTCTCCGCAGTCATCGACTCTTAAATCGATCTCATCCCGCTTTGGCAGCGGGTGCAAGATGACAGCGCGTTCCCTCATCAGATCAAGATACTCAAACTTGAACTGAAATCTCGGATCAACCGGCGCCGGTTCATCTTTTTTCCCGCCCTTGTCATGTTCGTCTTGGATTCTGGTCATATAAGTTGCATCCACTTCACCGATCACTTCCCGCAGGTCATCTGTTTCATAGAAAGGAATATTGTGCCTGAGGAGAAACGATTTAATGTCAACCTTCATTTTCAGACGTTCGGGCGCAACAAAGACCAACTGCATATCTTCATAGTTTTTCATGAGATAGGCCAAGGACCGGACGGTTCGCCCTCGAGCCAAATCCCCAACCATAGCGATTGTTTTGCCATCAATCTTGCCCCCAAACGCTCTATACAGGGTGTAAATATCAAGCAGGGCTTGGGTGGGGTGCTGGTCCGGCCCGGACCCGCCGTTGATGACAGGAATCCGCCTGTCCGATTTGTTCAGTACCCAAGCAGCCTTTTCGACTGCATCTTTGTCAAAATGACGCAGAACGAGCAGGTCGGCATAGGCGCTGAAAGTTCTGACCGAGTCAAACCAAGATTCTCCCTTGGCTTCGGAGCTGATACTCGGATCCCTAATATCCTCTCTGTCCATACCCAAATATTTCTGGGCTGTACCGAAGGATAGAAATGTCCTGCTACTGGGTTGGGCGAAAAAGTTCAAGGCATGCACGTCGAAAAGCAAATCCCTCAAAAACCGCCTTCCATCACGCCTATCTTTGCGGATTTCCCTGGCCTTTTCAGCAACCTGGCAGATCAAGTCTAAGATCCGCCGATTGAATTGCTGAGAGAATAAGACATGAAAGGGATTTCTCGTTCGAGAATTGTTAAGAAAAATGGTTTTATCGCTCTTGCCCATACCGAAGAAATCATCCCAACTGATTTGCTGGGCTTGTCTTTTGATTTCATCGCCATTTGACCAATCCTGGAATTCCATTAATACCTCCTCCTCTATTTAACTAGCTGTTAAAGACCTGTACCCTTACCAATACTCTACTGAAATTCGAATATATGTCAATCTTCGCCAAAAACAGTAGCCGTGAAAACATACATATCAACATCGTCATTCTTCCAACAATCCCAATCAAGTCCTGCTTTTTGAGAGCATAATTCACCCATGAATCTGTTTAGATTCCAGTTGTTTTCCGCAGCTACCTGGGGCAGGAATACGCCTGAGCGTACTCCTTTTTGAATCTGCACTCCATGTTTGCCCAATTCTATCTCCTGCCAGCTATCAATCTTCCTCAAAGGACTCAAAACTGAGATTTCATATTCCAATTCATCTAATTCACCCTCAGTTACAGGATTAAATCTAGTGTCATTAAAAGCTGCGAAAACAGCCATTTGAGAAACAACTTGATATAAAGGAATATTCGGTTCAAACCTGCCAATACAGCCTCTTAATTGATGATCCTTATTCAAAGTCACAAAAGCCCCTAATTTCCTATTCAATAATCCATCTGTAATTTCAAAACTAGGGATGCTTTTTGTCTTTAAATATCCTTCCACAGATTGTTTGGCAATACTTAAGAGATTCTCTTTTTGTTCTTCATTGAAAAATATTTCATCACTCCAAGAAAAAGAAAAAGATCCATAACCAACAACTCTTTCCTTATTCCCAACCTCAACATCTCCTGAATTTGCATATTTCAATAATTCAATTTCAGCTCTCTCCCCTGCCATATTCATCAGTACTTCGACTGCTGCCTGACCGCACAA
>CAYOHI010000008.1:0-43418 GCA_964403725.1 uncultured Candidatus Saccharibacteria bacterium | reverse complement strand
TAAACTATTGACAGAATGGATATTTATGTGGTATAATTAGAACATCAAGAAGCTTAAAAAACGAATACAAACATATATGACAAAATGGAGGTGTCAAATGAGGATAAGATTATTTCTACTGGCTATCGTGATTTTTTTGGCATTAACTGGATGCAGTAACGTTACCAGAGTCAATCGATCCGGGACGGCCATGCTTGTTGTTAAGGGCGGAGATCTGTTTATTCAGAGGTATGTGATTGATATCATTAACACGTTACCGTATAGTGTTTTGATTCATCCAACCGATGAGTTTTTCCAGGTGCATGATGCACCGGCTTTCCCCAGAATTTTACCAGCAATGCACCTGTAGTCAATTTAGGTGGTATTAATTACCGTGGCTATTTGTTGAAACCCGGTGCTGTTATGAAAGTGGCATTCAATTGCTTTGAAAGAGGCAGAAGGGTTTCCTTATCGGGTAAGGTTTGGGGTACTCCTGAGATTAATAAGGGGGCGCAGGTTGAAGACGATGGTAGCGCAGTTATGCCCATGCCGCCCGAGAGGATTCTCGGTGTGGTAGCTGAGCATCCCTTTGTTCCATCGGCCCACAGGATATCGTTTGGATACCAGGGCCAATGGCTAATCACCGACTATATCCCAATGAAGTACTAATTTCCTTCCAATCCTCCATATCTAAAATCTGAGCCCTAGCTTGCGGATCCAAACCGCATTCAGCTAGGGCTCTTTTCGTTTCTTCTCTTGAAATGTTCAAGCTCTGCAGATTATTAGCCAGCTGTTTCCTGGGTGAAGAAAAGCCAACTTTGACTAATTTAAAGAATTCCTTCATATCCATATCTGGTTTTTTAATATTAGATATGTTAATGATAGCGGAATCTACTGTGGGTTTTGGATAAAAGCAGTTCTGGGATATATGTGACATGACTTTTGGCTGGGCATAGATTTGAACTGAAATGGCTAGGATATTCATTCTTGGCGGTTTTGATGTGATTCTCTCGGCCACTTCTTTTTGGATGATGAAGGTCATTGATGTTGGCGGGTTTTCCGATTCTAAAAACATCCTAATGACTGGCGAAGTAATATTATATGGCAGATTTGATACAACTTTGTATTTTCCCTCAATGGGATTTTCCATCTTTAAGATATCATCATGGATAACTTCAATATTTTTGTGATCTTTTAAAATTTCTTTCAATACTTCGGCTATGCCTTTGTCTTTTTCAACAGCTATCACTTTCTTAGCCTTATCAGCCAGTTCTTTAGTTAATGTTCCAAGGCCTGAGCCAATTTCCAATATTGTATCTTGATTTGAAACATCAGCTGACTCAACAATATTATTAACGATATTCTTATCAATTAAAAAATTCTGACCTAGTTTCTTGTTAGGTTTTAATCCATACTCCTTTAATGTTTTTTTTAAATCAGAAATATTCACGGTGTTCTACTAAATGATCTGGGATATCGCCCAAAAACCTAGAAGGCGGATTAACCATGGTTTGACCCCAGAGTTTTCTTTGGCGAGCAAAGGTTAAATATGCTTTTTCTTTGGCCCGGGTAATGCCGACATAGCAAAGTCTTCTTTCTTCTTCCAGTTGCTCAGGGTTAAATGAGCTCCTAGAATGCGGGAATAGTCCTTCTTCAAGTCCGACAATGAAAACAATTGGAAATTCCAATCCTTTGGCACAATGCATGGTCATCAGATTGACTAAATCCTTGGTAGTATCCACTTCATCAGGGCTAGACAAAAGAGTAATCTCTTCTAGGAATTTTTCAAGTCCTAGTCCAGGATCCAGTTCATTGTACTTGTCAGCTACTGTAAAGAGTTCTTTAATGTTTTCCCAGCGGTATTCCCCCTCTTCATCCCCCTTCCTAATATATTTCTCGTAATCTGTTTTCTTAATGACGAAATTAATCAAGTCAGTTAACTTTTTCTTCTTGTTAACTTCTCTGAAGTTATCAATCAGGTCATAAAATATTTTTAAAGGTGGGGGACAGTCTGTTAAATTAAAAAGCTCATTGACATCTTTGGCGAATTTAGGCAGCCGTCTGGGCGGGGTGTTGATAATTCTCTGGCAGCTGACCAGATCCTTAGAATTAGCTATCAGTTTCAAATATGCCAGGATGTCTTTAATTTCTTTCCTGTCATAGAATCTGACTGTACCGATCATCTTGTATGGCAAATTGGCCTTTAAGAAGGCTTCTTCAACGGCTCTTGATTGGGCATTGGCCCTGTAAAGCACGGTAAAGTCACTCAAGCTATACCCTTGCCTGGTTAAATCCATAATTTCTTCAATTAAGAAATTGCCTTCATCTATCTGATTGTCTGTTTCAATAATATTGATCAAGGATCCTTTAGGATTGTCAGTCCATAGATTCTTGTCCTTTCTCTCGATGTTCTTGGTAATGATGTGGTGGCTGGCTTCCAAAATATTCTTAGAAGACCGGTAATTCTGTTCTAAAAGAATCGTTTTAACTTCTGGATAGTCTTTTTCAAAATTCAAGACATTTCTAAAATCAGCTCCTCGCCAGGAATATATATTCTGGTCGGGATCAGCGATAAGCCAGAGGTTCTTGTGCTTTTCAGCCAGTAAATTAGTCAGTGTGTATTGGCTCAAATTAGTATCATGGGCTTCGTCAACCAGAATATATTGCCATAGGTCCTGATATTTCTTTAAAATATCTGGATTTTTTTCAAAAAGCTTAACGGTCAGTATGATCAGATCATCGAAATCGACAGCACTGGCTTCTTTGAGTGATTTTTGGTAATTCTCATAAATTCTGGAAATTGTTTTAGGGAAGTAGTCGTGAGCCTGTTCCTGGTATGTCTGCCAGTCGATTAATTCATCTTTAGCTCTGGAAATGGCGTCTTTGACAACGCTTGGCTTGAACTGGTCAGGATTGATTTGTAGATCCTTAAGGATCCTTTTGGTTAAAGAAATCTGATCAGTGCTGTCATAAATGACAAAATTCTTCTTGTACCCTAGTCTGTCGATATATCTTCTTAATATTTGCAGGCAAATTGCATGGAAAGTGCCGATAGTCGGCATGGATTTGTATGCTTTATCCTTAATTAGCTCTCTGACTCTTTCTTTCATCTCCTGGGCTGCCTTGTTGGTGAAAGTAACGGCTAGAATATTGCTGGGATAGGTATTCTGATTGATCAGATGAGCAATGCGATGGGTCAGGCATCTGGTTTTACCAGAGCCCGGTCCGGCAATAACTAAAACAGGCCCCCTCATAATGGTGACCGCTTCAAGTTGTTTTGGATTAAGCGTTGATAAGATGTCCATTATATTAATCTATTTCCTCCCACTCCTTTATTTGATGTTCTTCTGAAGTAGCTGGCAGGAATATTGGCGGATTGAAGCTCTGTTCTGGATCATAAATGTTTTCACGCTGCTCAAATCCAGAAGACCAGCTGCCGCCAGAACTCCATTTAGTGCCTACTCTTCCGTTTGATACGACTGACCCGAATATTTCCAAGTAATCTTTCTTGCAATCAGACCAGTACCACGAACAGGAATAGTGATTGCGGCCGAAGTGCCCATTCTGAGCGATGTATACGCCATGCAATTCCATGCTTTCAGGCACATCCAGCCCGATCAGATTGTTATTCTGAGCCATCAGGACTAATCCGTCAGAGCCGTCTCTTTCAGTATACTCAATATTCCCTTCCAGCCAAACATCCGTTTCAGTATTTGGATTGATTAGGTCAGCTGAAACAATTGTTAGTTTACCACTAAGTTCGCCTTCAATCCAGAGGTTGTCCTCGACAAAGGCTAGGCCACAGGATTCAGGGATATCATAGCTGCCCAGAAAAGATTCATTATCAATGACAGAGTCTTCCCAGTGCCAGCCCAATTCGCTACTATATGCATAGACGCTGTCTAATTGGGTGATCCTATAGACATCCATGGTCTGGTCATTCCTTAAGATAATATGGTATCCCTCATCTCCAGATGGGCCCAAGTATATGCCTTGGCCGCCCTGAGTAGTGCTCTTGATTTCAGCTAAATCCATGGTAATGCCGTCAAAATCAAAAGGCGGTATGGGGAAATCAAACAGATCTTCGTTGCCATTGGCCGTTGTAAAGACGCCGGGCATGGTTTGGGAAGGAGAACAGCCAAAAGAAGAGGTGCAATACCAGTCTTCAGAGGCTGAAGTAACCAAAGACTTGTTTTCTCCGTCCATCCTTATCCCTCCATTAGAGTGATATGGCCCCTTGATTTCCCTATCAGCCCCGGCCCAGACATTATCGTTTAATAGATAGGCAAAATCAGCTACCGTCGGTTGAATGTATTTCACTCTGACCGTTCTTTTGGTATTGGGATGGCTCTCAGCCCAGCCAGTTGAGGTGATAATGACAGATGAAGTCTGTCCGCATTGCTGGGTTCCTTGGATTTCTAAGCTGAAACCCCCAATATTTCCTCCTTCAGGGTCGTCATAGTCGTGCTCATAAGGGCCACAAGCGCTGCAAGGCGGAGAATCGCAGCACGAAGCCTGTCCATCTTGGAAATCATTGGGGGCATGGGCTAAATGCCAGCGGTAATAGTTAAGGCCTGCTTCAGCTATTGTTAAAGCCTGGTTCCAGGCAGCTTTTTGCCTGGAATGCTTTAATTGAAGCATAATGAAAGCAGACAAGCCTGAAAACATCAGGATGAATACTGATCCAAAGACGAGAGTCAAGGTTGTAATGCTTCCTTTTTCAAATCTCATAAGTTATCTTTTAAATTCCTAATCTGGACATTTGATTCTAATTCGAAATCCCCTGGTGCTCGCAGCGGGTTGATATTGATAATGAGGTGAACCCTCATTAATTTAGTGTCTTCTAATCTGGCTGGGGCGGCTAATTCGCTGCCGTCACCATCAAAGTATCTGAAGATTGGCAGTTGGTTCCTGATATATTGGCTAAGGATGGTAACATTTTCGTTTTCTTCAGGATATTCAACCGGATATCCGGTTGGCTGAGTGACTCCTTTTCTAAGGATAATATTTTCACTTAAGTCAGTTTCAGTCCAGGAAAAAGTGAATTTAGCTTTCATTGAATGATTGTTCTGTTCCCAGTCGCAGAAGCCTCCTCCCCAGGAGCCAACGGCGCTCGATCCATCAGCCATAAAGGAAATCGATCCGTCTGTTGCCTGGGCAGTGACGTCAAAGGTGGTGCAGCCCTCCCACTGGTTGGAACATTGACCACATCCATTTCGGCAGATTCTGTCCAGATATCCTCCATCGGCATAGGTGTCGACGTATTCATTGCCGCCATTCAGATCGCCTTCAGCACAAATTTCAACTTCAGCGTCTTCAATGGGCTCTTGGGTAAAGTCATTGAAATCGACGCTGCATGATCCGCCTTGGCTGTAGCTAACGCAATCTCCTTCTTGGCTTTCCAGGGTGCCGGATTGATAGATGAAATATCTGATTCTTTCGGTATCTCCATCCTTGTCAATGTCGCTGTAAAAGATAATTTCATAATCTTCTGCCTTCTCGATAATATATGCTCCGTCATCGCCCATTCTGGCTTCTCTCAATTCCTTGACCATTGTTTCAATCCCTTTTCTGGCCTCATTAATGGCTGATGACTGCTGGAAAGTATATGCCTGGCTGCGGTAGCTAGAAGCTATGAAGCCAGATACGGCTCCCATAGCCACGATAAAGATGCCCATGGTCACCAGCATTTCAATTAAAGTGAATCCTTTGTTTTTCATTTTAAAATGGCCCGGTTGGAGTTAGATTGATAACGCTAGCCTCATCTCCAGAAATATTAATAGTGTTTGAATATGTTTCATATCCGTCAATATCTATCTCAATATTGTAAGTAGCAGTTTCAAGTGGAATAAAGAGAGTTTTCCCGTTTGCATCAGTGAATTGAGTCTGGTCATAGCTTAATCCGGCATTGTGCAATCTGACTTCCCCGCTAAAAATAGCTTCAGATGTCTCTATGTCAAGCAAGGTAACTAAAAGACTGTTTTCCGCTTCTAAGAAAAGATCAATATCTTGATTGGCATTAGGCAAAAGATCAATATTTTCTCCGATTGGATCTGAAGCTGGGTCGGTGCTCCTTAAATCCAGATTCTCGGATCCATCAATAGTGAAATTATAGGAATCCCATTCCAAACCATTGATAGTGATTTGGCCATTGCCATCGCTAGTATGGCCCTCAGAGTACTTATACACCGGATCTTCCTGGGCATCTGTGCCGATTATCTTATTCCCTTCCAGATTGAAAGTTACATTGCCGATTGGCGTGGTTTCTCCCGTAATCCAAGCTACATGCCAGTCAAAAAGAGTCGGGCTAGTGCTAGTATTGGTAGTTGAAAGGTTTCCCTTTATCATTATCCGGTCGTATGTGGTAGTAGCCAGTGAATTTAGGTCAATTGGAGATGAATCAAGGCCAGTTGAATTATTAGATAAATCACCATCAGGGATCAAAACCCAATCCGGGTCATTGAAGTAATATATCTGGTATTTAATATCAGTATCTTCTGGTTCTGTATCAGTCCAGGAAAATTCATCCCAGGTATCGATATTGGCGGGCAGTATCACATCAGAGGTCAAGTATCCTGAAGTCAAGTATTCAGTGGTACTGGCCGTGGTCGTGGCCAAGGTAACTTGCCCTTGATCTATTAATATATCGCTTGATTCTGAGATATTGCTAGCATCAGCAAATGAATCATTGAAACTGTCGCTCCCCCATGGTGAAAGCGTCCTAATATTAAAAGTGCTTTCTTGGTCAATGGAAAAGCTGATTTCAGTCAGTCTTCCTTCAATGACGGTGGTATGCGGCTTTTCAGGATTGATTACTTCTTCAGTTCCATAGGTCTTATCAGTGCTGTAGTTTGATTTGGTTATGGTAATCTGATAAGCGGCTGTTGAACTGGGCGCTCCAGCTACCAGATATTGGCCATCGTTGTTAGTCTGGTAATTAACGCTGATGACTGGATCGGTCTCATCGTTAACGATGTTAATATTGGCTTGAGGAATGGCAGCGCCCAGGGCATCAAAGACAGAAATTAACAAATTACCCCCTCCTTCTGATGTTTCCAATCCTTGAGGGGTGACGTTAGTAACCAGATTCAATTCTCCACCCAAAAAGCCAGGCCAAGTTACTTTGACTCTGACTATCTTGTAGTCATTGGGCAGGACATCAGCTGGAGCTGTCCCGTCAAATTCATCATCAACATAGCCAACTGTGGTTTTGACCGTGTATTCAACTCCGTTTCTGGTGATGTTTTCAGTTTCAGTAATGCTTCCAGATGGGATTCCGCTGACAGTTCCTACTTGGCTATATGGCAGATTCTTGGCAATTTCTATTTTCTGGTTGGCCAGAGCCGTAGCTGTAATTCTGGCTTTGCTTTGGGCTACAACCTTGAGTCCGAGCTGGAAAGCGCCATAAAGACCGATGATAATTATCATCAAAACACCTACTCCAACGAGCGTTTCAACAAGTGTAAAGCCTTTTTGTTTTTTCATATGCTAAATATTTCCCATCATCGAATACATTGGCTGCATCATGGAAATGGCAAAAAAGCCGACGGCAGCACCAATGACAATCATAATGACCGGTTCGATGACAGATGACAGGTTCTTGGTCGTATTATCAATCTCTTCCTCGTAGAAATCAGCCAAAGTCTCTAAGACTTCAGATAAATTACCTGTTTCTTCCCCTACGCCTATCATTTGGACGACCATAGGAGTGTAGAGGTTTTTGTAACTGTCTAGAGCCTTGCTTAATTCTTTTCCTTTTTGGACTTCCTCAGCAGAATTTATCAAGGCTTCTTTGAAATGGATGTTATTCAATATGCCGGCTACGATCTTTAAGGATTCAACTATGGAAACTCCGCTTTCAATCAGCGAGCTGATTGTCCTTGAAAATCTGGCTGAATTAATTTTCTGGATTAAAGATCCAATGATCGGCAGATATAGGTATGCCTTATGCAGTACTTTCTTGACCGATTTGAATCTGATCAGGAATCTGATGGCAATAGCAGAAATGATAAGGATAATGATGCCTAGGATGAAATGGTCTTTAAGGAGGTTGCTGATACCAATAATCATCCTGGTGCTTAAAGGAAGCTCGATATTCATCTCTGTGAAGATCTCAGTCAATTTAGGTACAACCATAATCATCATCAATGTGCCAATGCCGATCATGGCAGTGACGATAACGGCCGGATAAATCATAGCTCCTCTGACCCGACTAATCAATTCATGGTCTTTCTTCATTTGCTGGGCCAAGAGCTTTAGAACTTCGGACAGGTTTCCGCTGGTTTCCCCCACCTTGACCATATTGACATAGATGCCGTTGAAAGTTTTGGGATATTGAGCTAATGAATCGCTGAATGACTTGCCCTGCCTGACATTCGTCTCGATCTGATCGATAATTTTCTTGAACTTCGGATTCTTGTTCTGCTCAGACAATATTTTTAAGGCTTGGTTCAGGGAAAGGCCAGCATCAACCATGACAGCCAAGTGCCTTGAAAAGACCATCTTGTCGACTAAAGAAACCCAACCCCACTTGCTTGACAGGGTTTTGAAGAAATTCTTCCATTTCTTGATGCTCTGCTCGCTCCCTGCTATATCAGCAGAGATTAGAACCAGTCCTTGGGATCTTAAAATGGCAGCTAATTCATGCTGGCTGGCTGCCTGGGTGTGTCCGGCCTTGGTCTGGCCGTCTTTGTCCTTGGCTGAATAGATGAAATTTGGCATTATTCTTTAGTGACCCTTAATATTTCCTCAATGCTGGTAATTCCTTGGGCTGCTTTAATAAATCCGTCTTCCAGCATAGTCAGCATCCCGTCTTCCCTGGCTTGGGTCTGGATCTGATCGGCTGTAGCTTCTTTGACAACTAATTGCTTGATGGTTTCATTGACTTCCAGGACTTCATAGATGCCGACTCTCCCCTTGTATCCATCAGGGCATTCTTCCGACTTGCCTGGGTGATAGAATTCAATAGTTGACCAATTGTCTTTTGGCTTAATAATTTTCTCTTTTTTAAGGATTTCTAAGATATGGTCCAGATCAACCTCTTGTTTCAGGCTTTTAATCTCAGCAGCAGTCAGCTTGTATTTCTTCTTGGTATCTGGATATATTTTTCTGACTAATCTTTGGGCTAGGATGACATTAACAGTTGAGGAAATTAAGAATGGCTCAGTATCCATATCTATTAATCTAGGAAAAGTTCCAGCAGCACTGTTAGTGTGCAGGGTTGATAAGACCAAGTGTCCGGTCAAAGCTGCGTTAATGGCCAAACTGGCCGTTTCATTGTCTCTGATTTCTCCGACCATAATGATGTCAGGGTCTTGTCTGACCAGGGAACGCAATCCGCTGGCAAAGGTCAGTCCAATCTGGGCTTTGACTTGGGTCTGATTGATGCGAGGCATCCGGTATTCAATTGGATCCTCTACTGTGGCAATGTTGACGCCAGGCTCGTTTAGGATATCCATGGCAGTATATAGAGTCGTCGTCTTACCTGATCCAGTCGGTCCGGTAACCAAAATCATTCCATTAGGCCTTTTGATAGCTCTATGGACTCTTTCCAGGGCTTCGCTTCTCAGTCCTAGTTTTTCCAAAGTTAATCCCTTGGTATCTTCTGGCAGGAGACGCATGACGATCTTTTCTCCATCATAGACTGGCAGGATTGAAACCCTGAATGAAATCTTGTAATCTTCAGTTTCAATCTTGAATCTTCCGTCCTGGGGCAGACGGTGCTCATCTAGCTTCAAATTGGCCAAAACCTTGATCCTAGCCACTACACCTGAATGAATTTTCTTAGGCAGAGTCATGGCATCGTGAAGAATGCCGTCTAGGCGGTATCGGACGATGACTTCTTTTTCCATCGGCTCGATATGGATGTCTGAGACTTGCTGGAGGATAGCGTGCTTTAGCAGGGTGTCGACAATTTTGATGATTGGTACTGCTTCTGCTGTTTTTTCCAAGTCTTCCTTGCTTTGCTCTTTCCCTTTTTCCGTGACAACCTTGATTTTCCCTCCTTGTTTCTTAATCAGGTCTCCAAATTCGGCTTCAAGGCTCTTTTGATATTGCTTCAAGGCGCTTTTAATGCTGTCTGGATTGGTCAGCCTTGGCAATATCTTCAGATCTGATTTCTTCTTGATAAATTCGATGGTTTGCAGGTCTTCTGGATCAAGCATAGCTACTTCCAGGTTGTTTTCCTTCTGCCTGAAGGCAATGATATTGTGCCGTCTGGCAATCGGTTCAGGAATGATCTGCAAGACGTCTTTTGGGATATTCTCTTTTTCCAAATTGACGAAAGGAATACCCAGAATGTATGCTTCAAGCTTGATAAGCTGCTCTTTGGTCAATATTTTCTGCTTAATTAAAATATCAGCCAATCTTTTCTTTAATTTCTTGGCTCTTTTTTCAGCTTTCTCAATTTTTTCCTTAGTAGTCAGTCCAGCATCAAGGATGAAAGCTTTTAATTGTGAGTCCTCCACTCTCATATATGTTATTGACCTAAGGTTTCCTTAATTTTTGCAGTTATCTCTTCAAGCTTGTAATTGGCTTTGACTAGGTAAGTGGTTGCTCCTAAAGACAATGCCTTTTCTACATCAGCATCACCCTCAAGATTAGTTAAGACAATAACGGGGATATTCTTGGTCTCTTCGTCGGTCTTTAATTCGCTTAAGACCTCAAAGCCATCTCTTTTTGGCAGAATGATATCTAAAAGAATCAAGTCAGGCTTTTCTTTCTTGGCTATTTCTAGTCCAAGATCGCCATCAAGCGCGTTTTTAACTTCATAGCCTTCCTGTTCTAAGTAGCGGCCAATTGCTTTTTGAAGAGTTGGCTCGTCTTCAATAAAGAGTATTTTTTTCATATTTTTTAAAAACAGCAAATACGTCTAACGGATAGCTTATCCGTTAAACGCTATCTGCTATTTGCTTTTAATTGGTAATTCAAACCAGAAAGTTGTGCCTTTTCCCTCCTCGCTCCAGAAATCTATCTCTCCGTCAGATTCATCAATGACAGCCTTGGCGATAAAGAGGCCAAGACCGCTGCCGACAGTCTGATATTTCATAATATTCTGGCTTCTGAAAAATTTATGGAAAATGTTACGCTGATCTTTTTTAGGAATGCCTACGCCTTCATCTTGGATCTCGCATCTAATCTTGTTCTTCTCGCTGGTCAGCTTGACCCTGACTGTTCCTCCGCCCTTGGTGTACTTGATAGCGTTGTCTATGAGGTTGCGAATAACCAGGCCAACACCTTGAGGATCAATTTTGATCAGAGGTATGTCATCTTCTTTCTGCAGGACAAGCTTTACATTGCTGGCTTTGGCTAGGGATTGATATTCTTCAATTAAGCTATGGGCAATTTCATCCAAGAATACTTTTTTAGGCTTTAAATTCATTCTTCCCTGTTCAACCCTGGCTACATCAAGCAGGTCATTAACCAGTCTGATCATTCTCTGGTTGCCTTCATCTATTTCATCTAATCTTTCCATAATCTCCTTGCGATCGAAATCTTTTGTTTTGCGAATCAGATCAATGGTCCAGCTGATTCCAGTCAAAGGAGTTCTTAATTGATGAGAAGCAATTGATACAAATTCTGTTTTCAGCCTGTTGGCCTGGGCTAAATCTTCAAATCCTTTGGTTATGAAATATCCGATGACCATCAGAAAGAAGCTGACGCCAATGACGATTAGAGCTACGATCTCTGGCTGGGCATACTTAACAGCAACAAAATATGTGCCGATCATAGCTAGGATCGTAACCACATCGATTAAAAGAAAAAGGAAGCTTGGGCATTGCCAAATGCTCAAGTTGTATTCTCGGCATTGCTTAACGAAGTTGAGTTTTTGACACATCCCTTTGAAATCCATGGTTCTTTTGAGTATATCATATGAACGGGTTAATTGGAATTGACAGACTTGTTGATAACGGGTTAAGATAGTTGTGTTACTACGGGCTGTAGTGTAATTGGCAACACGAGTCGTTTGGGACGATTTATTTCGGGTTCAAGTCCCGGCAGCCCGACCAGGAAGTGCGGGTATCGTATAGTGGTTATTATTTTTGGTTTCCAACCAAACGACGCGGGTTCGATCCCCGCTACCCGCTCAGGTATAACAAAAAGGCGAAATATATTCGCCTTTTTGTTATGCAATGCATTGCAGTAGATTCCCTTATGGTCTCACTGCGTCTTTAAGAGACTTGCCTGCTTTGAATTTAGGAACGACAGTTGCTTTGATCTTGATCTTTTCGCCAGTTCTTGGGTTAACACCCATTCGAGCAGCTCTCTTAGAGGTACTGAAAGTACCAAAACCAGTTACGGTTACCTTGTCGCCTTTGGACAAAGCGCTGGTGATAGCATCTAACATTGCGTTAACGCAATCATCAGCTTGTTTTTTTGAATCACAAGACTTAGCTACTGCTTCAACTAAGTCTGCTTTTGATAAATTTTTCATAATGTTGTATATATTATTTTAATTTTGTGTTATCGACCTTTGTTCTTTTTAAAACCTCCACCATGTATTTTAGCTCTATTGCTCAATTTTAACAAGAGAATTTCTAAAAAGCAACAGTTTCTTGCAATAATTTGATTTTTTTTGCCTTCCCGTCTTTCTTGATTTCAATTAAAACAGCGTTAACTTCAGCTGGTCCGGTGGCTATCTTGTATCTGAAAGGCGTCTCATTGATCAGCATGTCCAGTGCCCTTTGCTTGTCTGCTCCCAGGCTGGAATCTTTGGGTCCGACCATGCCCACATCTGTAATGTATGCCGTGCCTTCTGGCAGTATCTTGGCATCAGCTGTAGGAATGTGGGTATGGGTTCCCAGTATGGCTGAAACTTTGCCATCCAGGTACCAGCCCATATTGATCTTTTCAGCTGTAGCTTCGGCATGGAAGTCTATGATAATGGCGTTAAAGTCATCATCCTCTAATTCTAGTATCTCGTCAACCTTTTTAAAAGGGTTGTCGTATTCTTCTTTGGCAAAAACCTTGCCGATCAGATTGATGACCAGAATCTTTTTGGTTCTTAATTCAAGGACATGGTATCCTTTCCCGGGTAATTTTTCCGACATATTGGCTGGCCTGATTAAGGGAATTTCTTTGTTCTCCAGAGATTTGAAAGCTTGTTCTTTCTTACTCCAGATATGGTCGCCAGAGGTGAATAGGTCTACGCCTGATTCTAGGAGTTCATTTAAAGTATTCTTAGTTACGCCTTTGCCATGGGCCAGATTATCAGCATTGGCAATGACAAAATCAGGGGCATATTTCTTTTGCCACTTAGGCAGTATTTTTTTAATTGCTTGGCGGCCTGGCTGTCCGACCACGTCGCCAAAAAGGATAATTTTCATAATTTTAACTTAAAAACTGCCCGTTACGGGCAGTTTTTACTATCTACCGGGCGTATTCCACAGCTCGGGTTTCTCTAATGACACTGACTTTAATTTCTCCAGGATATTTCAATTCCTGATGGATCTGTTCAGCAATGTTTTTGGCCAATTTGTAGGCTGAAATGTCATCTACCTCATCAGGCCTGACAAAGACGCGTATTTCTCTTCCAGCTTGGATAGCGTATGACTTTTCAACGCCTTTAAAGGCATTGGCTACGTTTTCTAATTCTTCCAATCTCTTCAGATATGCTTCTAAAGTATCTTTTCTGGCTCCTGGTCTGGCACCTGACAGGGCGTCGGCTACCTGAACGATGATTGATTCAACAGAGGTGAAAGGATGCTCTTCGTGGTGGGATTGCATGGCTTCAATGATTTTTTCATTGATATCGAATTTTTTGAGGATTTTTCTTCCGATTTCAACGTGAGACCCTTGGACCTCGTGGTCAACTGCCTTTCCGATGTCATGAAGCAGCCCTGCTTTTTTAGTCATATCCACATCAGCACCTAATTCTGAAGCAATGGCTCCAGCCAGATGAGCTACTTCAACAGAGTGAAGTAGGACGTTCTGGCCGTAACTGGTTCTAAAGCGAAGCCTTCCTAAAAGCTTGACTAGTTGCGGGTTGAGGCCGGCTATGCCGACGTCATAGACGGCAGCTTCTCCTGCTTCATTGATCTTTTCAATGATTTCTTCATTGGCTTTTTCAACAGCCTCTTCAATCCGAGCAGGCTGGATGCGTCCGTCAAGCATCAGTTTTTCCAGAGCAATCTTAGCTGTTTGACGCCTTACTGGATCAAATCCAGAGACGACAATGGCGCCTGGCGTATCGTCAACTAGGACTTCAACACCAGTCAGTTTCTCTAAAGTCTTAATATTTCTGCCTTCCTTGCCGATAATTCTTCCTTTAAGGTCGTCGTTTGGCAAGGTTACAGCAGTAGAGGTAATTTCACTGGCCTGAGACCCGGAATACCTCTGCATAGCCAGAGCTAGAATTCTCTGGGCTTTCTTGCCTAACTCTTCTTGACCGTCTTGTTCTAATCTCTTAATGCGATCTAGGAGAATTTGCTGGTGTTCTTTCTCAGCGGCGGTTAAGAGTTCTTCTTTAGCCTGTTCCTGGGTCAGATTAGCAATTTTTTCAAGCTTCTTTATTTGTTCTTTTTGTAAGTCTGCTAATTTTTCCTTGATTCTCTTTACTTTCTGGGCTTTAGTCTTTAAATTGTCGTAGTCTTTCTCCAATTCCTTATCTTTTTCTTCCAGTTTCTTTTCTTTGCTCAGTAGCCTTTCTTCCATCCGGGTTAATTGGGTTTGTCTTTCTCTTTCCTGGTGCTTGATATCGTCAAGAACCCTATTAGCCTTCTCTTTGGCTTTAATCAAAGTATCCTTAGCTTCGCCTTTGGCGTCGCTAATCATTTTATTCAATTTTGCCTCGATAGTCCCAGCTTGGTTTTTAGCGATTGTCTGTCGGGTATAGTAGCCCAGGATTGAACCGACTATTAATGTCCCGATAATTGTTCCTAAAAAAATGAATAGATTGTTCATGGGTGTTTTTCATACCAAAATCAACTAGCATTATCTGAGTAACGCAATCAGTCTGTAAATGAATTTTGCTTAAAATGGTCATTTAAGTGAAATGTCTAATGATTTATATATGAGTAATAGATTAATGTAACGGTATAATTTTAGCAAAGAAAAAAGGACTTGTCAATTAGTCCTTTTTCTTCTTAGTCTCAGCTTTCTTCTTTGTTTCTTTCTTTTTGGTTTCAGTTTTCTTTTTCACTGTTTTCTTCTTTGGCTTTTCTTCTTTTTTCTTGGTTATTTTCTTTTTTTTCTTAGGTTTTTTCTCTTCACTCTCTATTTTTGCCTTTTCTTTCTTGCCATCGGCCTTTTGGGCCATAATGTCAATCTTCCAGCTAGTTAATTTGGCAGCTAATCGGACATTCTGCCCTTTTATGCCAATAGCCAGTGACAATTGGTCTTCAGGAACAGTTACTTCAGCTTGGTTTTTCTTTCCATCAATTTTAACATCCAGGACTTTGGCTGGCGATAGGGATGCGCTGATGAATTTCTTTGGATCATCAGACCATTCAACAATATCAATCTTTTCTCCTGCCAGTTCGTTGATAACGGCTTGGACTCTGGTCCCCTTCTGGCCGATCATTGATCCAATCGGGTCAACTCTTTCCTCGGTTGAATAAACTGCAATCTTAGATCTAGATCCAGGTTCTCTGGCAATGGATTTAATCTCAACGGTTTCTGCTGCTATTTCAGGAACCTCTAAGGTGAATAGCTGGCTGACCATTTTAGGATGGGCTCTTGATAAGTTAATGATCGAGCCGCGTGAATCTTTTTGGACATCAGTAATGTAGAGCCGTAGTCTCTGGCCGATACGGTAATGCTCTTGTGGGATTTGCTCTTCAGGGAATAGGACGCCAGTAGCTTTGCCGATATCAAAAAAGATGTTGTTGCTTTCGATTCTCTGAATGATACCGCTGACAATCTGGCCGACTTTTTCCTTGTATTCCTCAAAGACAGCTTCACGCTCTGCTTCTCTTATTCTCTGGATGATTACCTGCTTGGCAGTCTGGGCTGCGATTCTGCCAAATTCCCTATCTATTTCTAATTTGAATTCAACTTCATCACCTGGCTTTTTCTGGTTCTTCTTGGCTTTAGGTTGCTTGACATCCTCAAGCATAATGTGCTTTTCAGCGCTGAATCTGATCTTCTTCTCTTCATCCTCTGTTTCTTCTTCTTTAATTTCGGTTTCTTCATCTATTTCAGGCTTCAGCATTGATTCATCCACCACTAACTTAACCTGAAAAGCTTTCATAGCTCCGGTTTTAAGGTCAAAGTCGATCCTAATGTTCTGTCCTTTGCGGTTGTATTCTTTTTTATATGCTGCAGCCAAAGCCATTTCAATAGTCTCTAGGACTTTCTCTTTTGAAATACCTTTTTCCTCGCAAATCTGTTCGATGGCTGAAGCAAATGATTTTGTATCCATAATTTTTGGCAAAAAAATCCGTTCACTCGGAACGGATCTTCTCTTTCTTATCTGTATGTTTCTAATATATCACTTAGTGGGTTTGTTTGTCAACTATTTCAAACTCTTCAAATACTTAAATACGCTGAAACAGGCAATAGCGCCTTCGGCTGCAGCAGTAACAATTTGCTTTAACGGATTATTAGTCACATCCCCTGCTGCATATATGCCTTCTATATTAGTAGCTTGGTTCTTGTCTGCTTTAATAAAGTTGTTTTCCATTTCAATATTCAAGTCACCGCACAGATGAACGTTTGGCGTACCGCCAATCTGCAGGAATAGCTGGTCTAGATTTAATTCTTTTTCAGTATTAAGGATTACTTTTTCCAATTTGCCTTTTCCTTGTGCTTCAGCTACTTGGGAATTGTATAGGATTTCAATGTTTTCTTTGTCTTCAATCTTTTTAACCAAAGATGGAGCGCCCCTGAATTCATCTCTCCTGTGGATAATGTATACTTTCTTAGCTGATTCAGATAATTTAAAGGTTTTGGTCAGGGCACTGTCTCCCCCGCCTACTACGGCTAAGGTTTTGTCTTTGAATTGTTCTGTCTGGTCTGGGATGTAGTAGGAGATTCCCTTTTTAAGGAATTCATCTTCGTTCTTGAATCCCAGTTTCCTCATTTTCATGCCCATGCCCAAGATTAGGCTTTGGGTTTCATATCTATTCTTATTAGTAGTCACTTCAAATCCGTTATCGATCTTGCAAATCTTAACAACTTCTTCTTCAACTATATCGTTGTTTAAATGATTCTGGAATTCCTTGACTAAGTCAGGTCCGGAAATGGAAGAAAACCCAGGGTAGTTGTCTACAATATGGGCTTCGTTGGTTGTTCCGCCAGTAATGGTTCCAATTATTTGAAATTTGATGCCGTAGCGTTGGGCGTAAATACCGGCTGTCTGGCCGGCTGGCCCAGCGCCAACTATTGTTAACTGATGCATTTCTTTATACTCCTAGCAATCTTGCTCGAAACCTCTTTTTCAAAGACGTTTGGAATAATTTTGTTAGGAGTTGGTTTTTTAACGATTTTAGCCAAAGCTTTAGCAGCTTCTAATTTAATTTCAGTGGTTGCTTTAGGTGCCTGGTAATCAAGCAGGCCTCTGAATATTCCAGGGAATGCTAAGACGTTGTTAATCTGGTTTGGAAAATCGCTTCTTCCAGTGGCTATGATGGCAGCGCCTGCTTTTTTGGCCTCATCAGGCATGATCTCTGGAATCGGATTGGCCATAGCCATAATGATTGAATCCTTAGCCATGGTGGCTGCCCATTGTCTTTTTAAGACATTGGCTACTGACAGGCCAAAAAAGACATCTGTATCTTTAATGACATGTTCCAGTCTTCCTTTTTTCTTTTCTAGGTTAGTCACTTTGGCAATTTCTTTCTTAGCTGGATTCATATTGGCTCTGCCTTTGTAAATGGCGCCAATTCTGTCTAAAAGGGTAATGTTTTTAACGCCATAGGCTAGGAGTAATTTGGTAATGGCAATGCCTGAAGCGCCAGCTCCATTAATGACTACCTTAATTTTATCATGCTCCTTATTAACTACCTTTAAAGAATTGATCAAAGCGGCTAGAGCAACGATGGCGGTACCGTGCTGGTCATCATGGAATACTGGAATGTCCAATTCCTTATTCAGTCTTTCTTCAATTTCAAAACAATTAGGAGCCTTTATGTCTTCCAAGTTAATTCCGCCAAATCCAGGGGCAATTAACTTGACTGTCTTAATGATTTCTTCATTATCTTCTGAGTCAATACAGATCGGATAGGCATCGATATTGGCAAATTCTTTAAACAAGACGCATTTGCCTTCCATTACTGGCAGGGCTGCCGTAGCGCCGATGTTTCCCAGTCCCAATACTGCAGTTCCATTAGTCACCACAGCTACGCTGTTTTTCTTAATGGTGTATTTGTAGGCGTCTTTTGGATTCAAAGCAATTTTCCTGCAAGGCTCAGCTACGCCTGGCGTATAGGCGATACTCAGATCTGTTTTGTTTCTCAGTGGCGCCTTGGATTTAATTTCCAATTTGCCATTTTCTCTTTTGTGTAATTCTAAAGATTTTTTGTCGTAGTCCATATGGATATATATTAGTTTAGTTGGTTAAAAAAAACAAGGCATTAAAAAATTAATGCTCAAAGTGGACCAAGGGAGAGTCGAACTCCCGACCTCAGCAATGCGAATGCTGTGCTCTACCAATTGAGCTATTGGCCCATCAGCAATCTATTTAGATTGCCATAGCCCGTGAATATTGCAATAGGCGCGAGCTTTAATATTGTCATCGTTGATTGGGAATACGGCTATTGGCTTGCTGTCTGGCTTGAGTGTTTGTCGGTAGGTAAGGCCAATGCTGTCAACGGAAATTTCGATCCATTCGATATAATGGGCGTCTTCCATAGGATGGTCGACAAATCCTACTTTAACTTTGACTCCCCCTTCAGACTGCTCAATGACAGGGATATGCTTTTCTTGTCCTTCATCTTCTGTTTTTTCTTTCTGTAGTTCCATGGGTTGGCCACAGCAGACCAGTTCCCCTGCTCCGGCATGGACTACTTCGACTATATTCCCACAAACATGACATTTGTAAATCTGGTTTAATTGGGTCATATTAATATTCCTCACATTTTAATTGATAAAAGGCTTGCGGGTGATCACAAGACGGGCACATCTTAGGCGCTTCTTTGCCAGCATGCATGTATCCGCATTCTCGGCAGATCCAAGATACTTTCTTTCCTTTTTTAAAGACCTTATTAGCTTTGACTAATCTGAGTAGTTTCTTGTATCTTTCCTCATGGTGCTCTTCGGCTACGGCGATTGAACGCATCCTGGCAGCGACTTTGGTGAAACCTTCCTTTTCAGCTATCTCTGCAAATTGGGGATACATTTTAGTGTATTCATACTTCTCCCCCGCTATAGCTGCCTTGAGGTTGCCTAAGGTAGTGCTGTATGTTGTTGGAGCGGCAGCTTCAACATTAATTTCATCTAGTTTTTCTTTACTTTTGTTCTTTAACTCTTGAATATGTTCAAAGAGTCTCTTGGCGTGGACTTTTTCTTGCTCTGCAGTTTCAATAAAGATTCCTGCGATCTGTTCATACCCTTCTTTCTTAGCCACTTTGGCGTAATATGTATATCTATTTCTGGCTTGTGATTCGCCAATGAATGCTTTAGTTAAGTTTTGTATTGTTTGATTCATATTTTTGCCTCCTTGTTTTTAGTGGTCTTTCTTTTTAGTGCCTTATCTAAAAGATCAATTTGATTAAATTTAGCTAAAGCAATTGTTGTTTTACCTAATCTTACATCAATATTTTGTTTTTTAGCCAGAGCTATGGCTGTAGCTCTATGATGGCCCTCGACGCAGACTATTTTACCATTATCTTCTCTGATCAGTCCAATGAACTCAGTCGGACTTGGGAAATTATTCATCATAGAAGTCACTTTATCATGATTAGAGAAAAATTGGAACTGTTCTGGCATGTCTATTAATTCCTCAAAAGTATGCACGTTCTTTTCTTTGACCCTCGATTGCCAACCGTGATACGGTCCCATTAATATTGATGGGATTTCACTTATTGGATTGGTGAATTCAAATATTTGCCAGGATAGATTATTTAAGTCCAATTGTGAAACAGTGAATTTTCTCCATGATTCCCAATCTTGCCAGCCCATGACTTTGGTAGCGCAATTGATCCAGTCTGGATCATTGGCTTCTCTTTGTTTCCAGCCTTCAAATACTTCTTTCCAGGTTGTATTTTTTAATAGTTTCATGGTTTTTAAATAAGCCAATAATCCCGCCAAATCAAGACAAAACATGTCTTATTAATTATTAACAACAGTTAACATGAATTAATAAGACAAAACAAGACAAACTATGGCCGATTTATTTGGCTTATTTATTTCACCCAATGCTTGTCTTTAATTTCTGAATCAATTTCCTCTTTTTTCTCTTCTACTACCTTAGTTTTTTCTTTTAGTTCCTTGTCAGACAACTTATTTAATTCCTCAGCTCTTTTGGAAAGCTTTGTCTTTGTGTTTAATTTAGGATCTTCTAATACTTCGGCTAAAAGAGCTTCGATTAATAGGCCTAATTTAGGCCCTCCTTCCATTTTCATCAGTTTCATCAGATCATTGCCATTGATTTTAAGCATCCTGGCTGAAATAGGGTCTTTGGAAACCTTTTCAATGACATATCTCAAGTGCCTTATCTTGTACGGCACGGCCTTAGGACAGCCGCTGCCCAGTCTGTCAGCCACTCTTAAGTCAATCAGGTCATCCATGTTTTCAGGACCTACTCTTCTGAGTAGTCTTCTGACTCCTGCTTCAGTTACTTCATCAACGCCATAGACAAACATGTGGTTGCGGACAAGCAGGGCAACTTTTTCAATGATCTTTTTAGGGAATTTCAATCTGTCTAGAATATTGATAGTGAATTTGTATCCTAAATGGTCATGGTTATAGAAGGTGGCATTAGGGCCTTTGCCTCTTTTAGTCTGGGGTTTGGCAATATCGTGCAAAAGGGCAGCCAATCGCACTTCCAGGCTATACTTTCTCTTAGCGGCAAACTTTAATGCTAAAACTACATGCTGGTAAACGGTGTAGATATGGTGCAGGTTCTGGTCAACGCCAATCCCCTTTTCAAGTTCAGGAATAATGTATTTGAGCAGTTTTGATTCTTTTAAAAGATCAATAGCCTTGTCTGGATTATTGGACATAATCATCTTTATAAGCTCATCTCTGATTCTTTCCTTGGCTATGGCTTGAAGCCAGCCGGAATTTTCCTTGATGGCTTCCAATGTTTTAGATTCAATTTCAAAGCCAAGTTCCACAGCTAACCTGACGGCTCTTAACATGCGCAAGGCATCTTCGCCAAAGCGCTCTTTGGCATCGCCTACTGCCTTAAGCCTCTTGTCTTCTATATCTTTCTGGCCATTGAACAGATCAAGCAGCTCCCCTTTCTTGTTTAAGGCCAAGGCATTGAAGGTGAAATCGCGTCTGGCTAAATCTTCTTCCACGTTGTCGGTGAAACCGATTTTATCTGGATGACGCTTATCTGTATATGTTTGTTCAGTCCTGTAAGTGGTAATTTCAATCTCTTTCAGATTATCTTTCTTGCTTTTAGTCTTGACGGTGACTGTGCCGAATTTGTTCTCATAGAAATTATCCGGGAAGATCTTCTGTATTTCTTCTGGCTTAGCTTTGGTGGTAATGTCCCAGTCCTTAGGTTCTTGGCCAATCAAAAGGTCGCGGACGCAGCCGCCGATAGCATAGGCCTTGAATCCGCTCTTGTCCAGCTTATTCAAAATATCTTGGACTGTTTTGGGTAGTTTCATATTTGAAATGATAGCATAAATTATTCAAAAAGGCGATAGGTTGCCCCATCGCCCTTTTGCTGTTGTTTGTGGTGGTCATCATATCCTCAAAGGCATGATTATCCAGTTTACTCCCTTGCTCTTAAAAAGAGCAATGCTGTTTCCTCCAAAGACTTCAAGGGTAATTTCTCCTCCGAGGACCCTGACTGCTCTAGAGAAGTTTTTTGGTAAAAGCGGGATTTTGGCTGTTCCATGAGTTGTGGCCGGGATGTAGTGTTTTTGCGTTTCTCCGGTATCGTCTTTCGTTCCTATGAGGACAGCCGTAATGCTTCTCTGGTTTCTCCTGAATAGGATTTTGATTGTCTGGAATTTCTTCTTTTTAATTCCGGACAATACCCTCTTTGTATCTTTGGCTTTGAAAACAACCCTGCCATTGAGCCCCTTGAGGTTGCTGAAGGGATGGTGATAGTTGGGATAGGGCTCCTTATACAGCGCAAACAGGGCGAATCTTCCGTCTTCAGGAGTGGTCTGGATGATTAGCTTTTTCCGGTCAATTCCCATTTTCACTTTAACGCTTTGCCTGATTTCTCGGGCCAATTTTCTGGCAATCTTGCGGTTGATAGTCCAGTCCCCCTGGGGTAATCTATGGGGGATTTCGAGCTTGGTAAAGCCCATTGTATTGCCATTAGAGGCAATAAGGGTAATGGTGTTTTCGCCAATTTTAAACAAGATCAGCTCTACGAATTTTCTGTAGAACGTTCCAGCCTCAGTGCAAGGGATGATCTTGTTAATTGCTACAGAAAGGCTCTGCATAATCTTTCTGGATGTAATAACCATTAGTAACCTCCTTTTGGTTTTGAGAGAACTATATATTTCTTGCCCTTATTTCGTTTTAATGCTATGTTTATATCATAAAAGAAGGGCATAGGCAATCTCATCGTAACCAGAAGGGGGTATGGTTATGGAAAAGTTAACAAAAAAAGATGTCTGGAGTTTCTTTGACAGGCTACTAGACTACTCTACTCTGAGCTCCATCCAGCAATTAAGGCTCATAGAGATGTATAAGCTGAGACTTGGAAGAATGATGAATTCAGAAGCAAAAGAGTGCTTCAATGCAAATGCTAGGGCATTCTTTCGGCATGTGCTACCGTGGAAGAGGGAATAACTATTCTTCTAACCAACACTTAAAGGGGGTGTGTATGGCAGGACAACCGGAGTTCGGTATTCCCAATGTTAATGCGCTTTTTCGGGACCTGGACGCAATGGATGTTTCTGTTGCTGAAAAGGTCAAACTGGCTCGGAATGCCTGGAATGAAGGAAACGGAGGCATAACGGGTCAAGTAGACGAAGTTTTTTGGAGAAAACTCAAAGCTCTCGAGGAATCAGCCTAAGGGGAGTGGAGAAGGCTGATAAGTTTTTCTTAATTTCAAGCAGGGTTCCCATAAGGGGACCCTTGTTTCTTTTCTAATCTTGTGCTATATTACTAGTATGAAATTGAGATTGGAAGACAAGAAAAAAGCAATTTCCTTAAGAATTGAGGGCAAGACATATAAAGAAATAATGTCTATCATTCCTAATCTTCCAAAGAGTACATTATCGTGTTGGTTAAGGAATGTAAAACTTACAAAAAGCCAAGAAAAAATACTTGCTAAGAATGTAAAAAAGATAGATTATAATGCAAGAGCAAAAGCGAGTTGGACAAGAAGACAGAGAAATCTTGCTAGATCAAAACGCATTGCTAGTCTGGCAAAGAAGGAATCTAAAAAACTTCTTAAAAATCCTTTATTTCTTGCGGGTGTAGTTTTCTACTGGGCAGAAGGAGCAAGGAAAAATGCTAGTTACTTTAGTTTTAGTAATTCTGACCCGGATGTTATAAAAATAATGATGGATTGGTTGGTTAAATTTAATAAAATCCCTAAGGATAAAATAAAAATAAGATTATTTATTCATAAGATTTATGCTCTTGAAAATTGTGAGGGGTATTGGTCTAAGATCACAGGTATTCCTGCTTCTCATTTTTTAAAAACTATTTACAAGCCTACTCCCCATAAGATAAAAAAGAATATAAATTATAAAGGATGTGTGCAGATCAGAGTGTATAATGCAGACTTTTTTAAAAAAATGAAAGGATGGAAAGATGGAGTAGTTGATTTATTAAATATTAAGTAGGCGCCTGTAGCTCAATTGGATAGAGCATCACGCTTCGGACGTGAGGGTTGTGGGTTCGAGTCCTGCCAGGCGCTCTAGAATTAAATATGCCCCGTTAGCTTAATGGTAAAGCTGTTGGCTCTTAACCAATCGATAGGGGTTCGATTCCCTTACGGGGTACAAGAATAGCTTTAAATATACATATTTTGAACTAATTCCACAGGCAGGGTTGCCTTTTTTTAATACTCCTGCTACAATACCCATATGCTAAAACCGACCAAAAAGAATAAGATAATCAAGGAGCACAAAGTCCATGATAAGGATACCGGCTCTAGTGAAGTTCAGATTGCTATCTTCACCAAGCAAGTTGAAGAACTGACTAAACACTTAAAAAAACATCCCAAAGATAACCATTCTCGCAGGGGTCTTTTGAAGATGGTTGCTAAAAGAAAACGTCTGTTGGACTATCTTAAAAGCGAAGACGAGAAGCGCTATAAAAAAGTAATTAAGAAACTAGGTCTCAAACGTTAATGAGCGTCATTAAACACAAAGAACAGCGCGTAGCTGTGCTCATGGATGTGCAGAATATGTATCATTCAGCCAAGAATCTCTATGGAGCTAGAGTTAACTTCAAGGAGGTCCTAAAAGCAGCCGTAGCTGATCGCAAGCTGGTCAGAGCCATGGCCTATGTCATCAGCACTGAAACCCCAGAAGAGAAAACTTTTTTTGATGCCTTAGCTAAGACTGGCTTAGAGCTCAAATCAAAGGATTTACAAGTCTTTGCCGGCGGCATGAAAAAAGGGGATTGGGATGTTGGCATTGCCGTAGACGCTATTAAGCTAGCCGATAGAATGGATGCAGTAGTGCTAGTCACAGGTGATGGCGATTTTGTTCCTTTAGTGGAATATTTGAAGATCAACAAGGGAATCCAGACTGAAGTGATCGCCTTTGCTGAAAGCGCTTCAGCCAAACTGCTTGAATCCATAGACGACTTTATTGATCTAAGCAAGGACAAGAGAAGGTATTTAATTAAAAGTAGGAAATAACCAGGTGTATTGCTGCTAGTCTCGGCATCAGTATTTTGTTTAGGTTCCTGTTCATATTTGTGAGTAGAAACCTGTACGAAAAACTGAAACTTGCATTGGCAGCATTGCACTAAAATAAATATGAAGTCCAAACAATTTAAGACAGATTGGGCCGGACGTGAGTTGAAAGTAGAAGTCGGACAGCTAGCCGGACAGGCTAATGGTTCGATTCTTTTGACGTACGGCCAAACAACAATTCTAGCTACGGCAGTTATGGATAAGGATCCAGCTAATGTAGACTACATGCCTCTTTCCGTTAATTACGAAGAGAAGTTTTACGCTGCCGGCAAGATCAAATCAGGCCGCTTCATTAAGCGTGAAGGAAGGCCGTCAGATGAATCAATCCTAACAGGAAGAATGATTGATAGAACCCTAAGACCTGGCTTTAACCAGAAGATTAGGAATGCTATTCAATTAGCTTTAACAGTCCTTTCCTTTGATAAGGAGAATGACCCAGATATCCCAGCTCTAATAGCTGCCTCATTGGCTATTGGCATTTCAGACATCCCTTGGAACGGACTAATCGGAGGAATGAGAGTAGGAAGAACCTCAAATGGTCAGGCTGGAGAAGAGCAGGAATGGGTCCTAAACCCAACTTACTCAAAAAGGGAAGAAAGCGACTTTGATCTGGTAGTAGCTGGCAAGAAAGACAGAATTAACATGCTGGAAGGAGGAGCCACTCAGGTGCCTGAGGAAGTTCTTCTCTCAGCTATTGAGTTTGCCCAGCCTCAGATAAAAAAGATCGTTGAATTCCAAGAAAGTATTGTTAAAGAAATTGGCAAAGAAAAGGCAGAATTAGAGATTAAGGAATTAGACAAGGATCTAGCCAAGCAGATTGAAGATTACTTGTCAGACAAGCTGGAAAACGCTGTTTACCAGCCAGAAAATGTTGAAAAAAGCAAAAGCATCCTTCTTTTAGAAAGGGAATTAATTAAGGCTTTAGATGAGAATGGAGAAAACGAAGCTCAAATTAGAGAAACCTTTAATGAAATGGTTGATGAGCTGGTCCATGAGAAAGTCACCAAAGAAGACAAGAGGCCTGATGGCAGAAAACTGGATGAAGTCAGAGAAATTAAGGCTCAAACAGGCATCTTAGACAGGACTCACGGCACAGGCCTATTCAACAGGGGAAGTACCCAGGCTTTGTCAGTAGTAACTTTGGGCGGCCCAAGCGAAGGACAGACCATTGACGGCATGGAAGAAGAAAAGGTTAAGAATTTCATGCACCATTACAATTTCCCTCCATATTCAGTAGGGGAAACCGGACGCATCGGATTCACTAACAGGAGAGAAATAGGCCATGGAGCTTTGGCTGAAAAAGCATTGTTTCCACTTATCCCCAGCAATACAGATTTCCCATATACCATCCGCTTAGTTTCAGAAATTCTTTCTTCAAATGGATCTTCTTCAATGGCTTCAGTCAGTGGCTCAAGTTTAGCTCTGATGGATGCCGGCGTGCCTATCAAAACGCACGTTAGCGGCATAGCTATGGGGCTGATCATGGGTCCAAATGACAGCTACAAGATCCTAACAGACATCCAGGGACCGGAAGATCACCATGGCGATATGGACTGCAAGGTGGCTGGGACAAAGCATGGGGTGACAGCTTGCCAGATGGATGTTAAAATAGAGGGAGTTACCTTAGAGATTCTGAAAGAAGCTTTTAAGGCTGCTAATAAGGCTCGTCTGGGCATTATTGGAACAATGGAGAAAGCCATCAAAGAGCCAAGAAAAGAACTCTCACCATTAGCTCCGAGGATATTGACCATTCAGATTGATAAGGATAAAATTAGGGATGTAATCGGTCCAGGCGGTAAAGTCATCAATGAAATTATTGATAGTACTGGAGTCAAGATCGATATTGATGATGATGGTCTGGTAAATATTACGGCTACTGAAGAAGAAGCTGGCAACAAGGCTTTGGAATGGGTCAAGAATCTGACCAGGGAAGTCAAGCCTGGAGAAACCTTCCAGGGCAAAGTCGTCAAGATCGCTGACTTTGGCGCATTTGTCCAGATTTTGCCTAACCAAGACGGACTGGTCCATATTTCTGAGTTAGCTGACTACCACGTAGAGAAGGTTGAAGACGTGGTTAAGATGGGTCAGGTAGTCGTCGTTAAAGTTAAAAAAGTTGATGAATTAGGTCGGATTAATCTGACCTTAAAAGGTGCAAAAGAGGAAAATAAGAAGTAAACTGTGGATATCATAGACAACAAACAACAGCCGTTAAATAAGGAGAAGCGACTGGTTTCGTCTGTTCAGCCGTCTCAAGGGCGGCCTGAGCCAATTGATCCTTCTTCACTACTCCAATCCATTGATGAACCTATTGATAGTTCGTTTATTCAGACTATGGAGAAAGATATGGCTGCACTTGGAAAGAGCGGCGTACAAATACAACCGGAAGTCAAGCAAAAAGCTGCTATTAACCCTCCGTCTGGCTTGCCTGTGATGGAATCAGCTGGAAAACGTGCTCCTGAAGTAAAGGGATCAAAGCCAGTCTTAAGTGAAATCGTTAAAAAGGAAGAAGTTGTCAAAGAAAATCTTAAGAAAGAGGAAAAGAAAGAAAAGGAAGAGAAAAAACCAAAAAAAGAATCAGCTTTACTTCTCAAAATTAAGTCTTTGTTTAAATCTTTCAAACTTCGCCGCAAGAAAAAAGAAGAAAAGCCTGCTATTCAACCTGAGGTTAAGACCGTCAAGCCTGAAGTCAAGCCAGAGGGACCTAAAAAACCAAACGTTTTTGCAAATCTATTGAACTCTCTTAAATCAAAGATAGCTAAGCTCAGAGCAAGGCGAATGAGTTCTCCAAAACCAGAGCTATTAAGGCCAAAACCTTCTGGAGTAGTCCTAAAGGATCCTCGGAACAAGAAGAAATTGGCTTTTGGCCTAATGAGTTTGGCAGCTATCTTAATTATTGGAGGAATAGGAGGATTTTTTTACTGGCTTAATTACGTAAGACAAGTAGAGCCACCAATAGCTTTGACTCATTTTGAATGCCAAGATGATATGTGTGTTAGCGTTGATGGAGAAGGGGACAATCAATGTCAGATTGATACTGATTGTCAGACGATTGAGCCGGTTGTCACAGTTCCAGATTCTCTAATTTCAGCAGCTGAAGACAAAACCATTGAATTGATTACTGGTCAAGAGACCCTGTTATTAGGACAAGTTAAAGACTTGGCTAATCAAGAGCAGGCAACAAGCACTATTAATCGTGTTTTAGCTAAAGTATCAGATGGAGAACAGAAATATCTTAATTTAAGCGAATTAACTTTAGCTTTAGGTATTAATATTCCAGAAGCCATACTCTCAGCTGCTACAAGCGACCACACCTTATTCCTATACAGTCAAGAAGAAGGCAATCGCCTAGGTCTAGTTATTAAAATGGGAGAAAGCGAAACATTGGTCCAGGATCTGAAGAATTGGGAAAGCACAATGACAGATGATTTAAAGAATATGTTTTTAACAGATGATGTTCCTTCCTTAAGCGTTATCGAGTTTTATGACAATATCTATAATAACGCGGATATCAGATATATTAACCTTTTAGGGCCTGGCCTGACTGTTGATTATGCTTTGGTTAATGGGAATTTAGTCATTACCACATCAAAAGAAAGCATGTTTGCTGTCATAGACACCATAATATCCATGGATAATACTCCTAAAGGCAAGAGCTGTGCTCAAGAAAACAGTATGTGTGGAGGAATTGCTGGAACTATCTGTTGTGATGGCCTGACTTGCCAGCTTGACGGGGAATATCCTGATGCCAGCGGGTCTTGCATCAAAGAAGAGCCCCAAGGCTGCAAGGATCTATGTGGAGATGATATTTGCCAGGAAAACGTTTGCCAAAGAACTGACTGTCCATGCGCTGAGACAGCAGAGTCTTGTCCAGTTGATTGTGTTCAATAATTAACTTATGCAAGTTAAAATTAACAAAAAAAGCAAGCTTTCATTCAGGAAGATAGCAAGTGATTTGAAAGTGAATTTGAGAGATAATGAATCCAAAGGGAAAACAAAGCAGCCTTCAAGAAAATGGCTGTTTTTAAGCGTGGTCTTGTCCATAATAGTGATTTATTTATCAATCAGCTGCTATTCTTTAATTTCAAAGAAAGGCCCTTTTGATGAAACCTTGAATAATTTCTTAAAAAATACCGTTGCCTATGCCGTAATTGACCATAGTCAGCTTTATCCACAGGTAGCTCCATTCAATTCCTTCATGCAAGACAGTAATTTTACTGGGAAGAATATAATCAATGGCTTTAATCAGTATTTAAATGAGACTAAGTTGAGCTTTACTGAACATATTCAGCCGCTTTTCAAAGATGAATTGATATATATGGCTCTGCCAGCTAATTCAGATAATCTACTACCCTTTTTAGTTGTTTTGGAGAATAAGGATAATTCAGCTAAGATAAGCCAAATATTAGATATATTAGAATCTGAAATGAAGAAGGATTTCAGTATTTCTGAATATATGTATCGCCAGAATGAAGTATCAGTGCTTAATTCATTGACTGTTTCATATAGGAATTTTTACTATATCCAAATGAAAAATTATCTTTTTATCAGCAATTCAAAAGAATCAATAGAGAAAATTGTCGATTCTGTAATCAATTCAGATTGAGGATAAGTTGTGGAAAACTATGGGGTTGACACTGTTTTTATAAAACTGGTAAAATAAAGATGTCCTCAAGAGGGAGTCTGTTCTAAATGAGGGCATCTGCTGACTAGTCTATTTCTGCAACCTAGTTAGTTCTTTAAAACAAGAGTCCTTGGGGGGAAGGACATGTAGTCGGCAAAAAAAGAAGATATGTTTTTTCGAGAAGATATGTTGTCTGTTGCACGGAGGCGTTTTGTATAAAAATATAAAAAGTGCGGCAACATCTATTTTACGGGAAGACATGGAGGACCATGAGGCCATAAAATAATTTTTTAAGGGTCTTGTCATGATCCTTCTATACATTCATATGGTGACCCATCCCAGATATGATTCAAATCATGTTTGAGACGGGTCACCATAGACCAAACAACAAAGGGAACAAGTCGCAAGGCATGTTCCCTTTTCTTTTTTAAAAATCTTGTTGATATTATATTTTTATGATATTATTCAAGTATGGACAAAGAATCAAAAAAACAATTAAAAAAGAAACTATTAGCCGAAAAGGATAAATTAACAAAAGAATTAAGTTCTTTTGCTAAGAAGGATCCTAAAAGAAAAGGTAATTGGCTGACTAAGTTGCCTTTCTTGGGAAATGACCGGTCACACAAAGATGAAAGCGCTGAAAGGATTGAAGCCTATGAAAGCCGTTTGCCTGTCGAGCATACCCTGGAGGATCGCTTGAAGAAGGTAAACGAGGCTTTAGAGAAAATTGATAACAACGGGTATGGTAAATGCGAGAAGTGCGGCAAAGATATTAGGCCAGCAAGGCTGGAAGTGGTGCCAGAAGCAAAGCTGTGCTCTAAGTGTGGTCAAAAGTACACTTAAGAAAGTTGATAGGAGAATATCGGTTAATTTCCAAATGTAGTTTATTAATAGATTTGAAGTATCAAAAAACTGCCATGTGGCAGTTTTTTAAATCCAAATATTAAAGAGTATTAATAAACATAACCCCTAATACGCCAATCATTGGCTTTAAGGGTTCTGACGCTCTTGCGAGCCCAGCCTGTATAGTTCATTTCAGAAATGGTGATCCAGCTTCCATTGATTGATTCAACGTAAGCTACGTGACCGTATCTTCTTCCCATCCAGCCGCCTTCAGTCATGACCATAATAGCGCCAACTTTAGGAGTGGATCCTGTTGAGTATCCTGCCGCTCTGGCGTTAACTAACCATGATTTGGCATGTCCAGACCAGGTGACAACTCTTTTCTGAGCAACGTACCAGGTACATTGTCCATAAGGGAAAGCCCTGCTCTTGCCAGTGCCTGGGCCAGTAGTATATGTTCGTTTGGCAACATAACTGGTAGTTTTAACAACAGGCATCTGTCCGTCAGGAATGATTAATTTTTCATTAATCGATATTTTCCCATCAGCTGGCAAATCATTAAAAGCAATAATCTTTTCAGTATTCGCCTTGTACTTTGTAGCAATAGCGCCGATTGTATCACCATTTTTAACTCGGTGGACTAATCCATTAACTGGTAGAATAGTTAATTCATCACCTGGCTTGATAACGCTGGTTTCTTTTAAGCTATTAGCCCAGAGTAGGGTATTTAAAGAAATTCCAAACTTGGCAGCAATAGTTGAAGGCATGTCTCCTTCCTGGACTGTGTATTCAATGGCTTCGTTTCTCGATTCCTGGCTGATGGTGGTAATTGGAATGCTTTGGTCAAGTAAAGCATTGCCTTGCCAGGTAACCAGATCAGTCTCATCAATATATTCTTCCTGGGTTTGAGTAGTAATGGTGGCTAAAGTATTAGCTGTCAGATACGTCTCATTATTAGCCAAGGTTTCTTTTAAATATGGAATAGTATCTTCCATGTTTTCAACGAAATCTGATTCTGGTTGTTTATCAAAAAAAGCAAAAAGAAGCTGGTCGGCTCCTTTAACTGGGCTAATTAAGGCAAAAAGCGAGGTAAATAAAATAACTGCTGCAAAGAGCAGTCTTTTGTTTGAGCGACTAGTACTGGATTTAAGGTGATTTAACAGAGGTTTAAGATGTTTTTTAATACCCATAGGTACAGGTATAGGGTATCAAGGAAATGAGTGCCTGTCAAGCTCTGTATTCCCTAAATTAAATCTTAGAAATTGCCTTAGTTAAGCGAGATTTACGTCTGCTAGCAGTGTTTTTCTTGATAATACCGCGCTTAGCTGCCTTATCAATGGCTTTGTATGTTTCAGGTAAGATTTTAAGGACTTCGTCTTTCTTATTATCCTTAATTAATCTATTACTTTCCTTAATCAAGCCTTTCATTTTCGTTGATCGACGCAAATTAAACAGCCGCTTGGTGCGGTTCTGACGTAAAGCTTTTTGTGCTGATTTTGTTATTGGCATATGTATTTATTATTCTTGACATAACTATTAAATTGTGTTATATTAAGGATAATGTAACGGAATTGTCCGTTGCTTATTCTTTGATAACCTAATAATAGCAAAGGAGATGATAAAGTCAAGTTTCAAGCGGCTAGAGTGTGCTCTCAATGTGAGAGTTTGTGGTAACCTCCCAATGCGGGAGATCACAAGAGGAGAAAACAATGTCAGTCAAACAAATGGTTGCGTGGAATTTATTCAACGCAAACAAAGAAAGTGTTTCTGTGAAGATAAGGAGAATCTTGCCTTCACAAAATGGCTATGGCGAATCCCTTGTTTGTAACGGGATTAAGGAAGGCGATATTGTCAGGTGTCATTATAAGCAAAGAGTGCTTCTGGCACGTGTTGTTAGAATGCGCTTTGCTGAGACAGTCGAAGGCAATGAGGTAAGAGTTGTCTTCTCTGTCATGCTGATAACCTATTTGAAAAAATGGTTATTACACGACGAACCTCGGCAAGTATTGATTGATCATGCCAACAGGCCGACTATCTTTGAACCTTGTATGGTCCAAAAACCTTGGTTCTATAATTTCATCAGAAAAATCCGGGACGCCCTGATTTACACCTAAACATCGGCAATAATCCTGTAACCCCTCAATGCGAGGGCTTCTGCCAATCTCAATGAGAGAAAAAGGGAGAAATATTATGAGTAGTAGTATCAGGAAAGAGAATTACGCTCTTGGAATTATCAGTATTGTTACCTTATTCCTGGCTTTCGGTTCCGCGTACACAACCTGGAGAGGAGCAATTCACTTGATCGATCCGACCAAGCCGTGGATGGATAAAAATGTTGTTCCGATGATCATGGCTTTGGTTTCTGGCTCCTTTGCTGCTAGTCTGTGGATGGTGTATTACCGCATTTTTCCGCAGGCAAACGCAAAAAAGAGAAAGCGTTTGAGTATCATATTGGTATTTGCTTGTGTTGTTATCTTCTCGCTTTCCACAACATTGTCAGTTCTTGGTTTTGGTGGGGATGCTGCCCTGCAGCGCCATATTAATGCCACAATTGAGGCAGCTGACAAGAAGTTAGCCCAAATATATGGTATCCTTATCCAGGAACAAAAGCTTGTACCGACATTAGAAGCACTGAGTAAGCAATTCCGTTCACTGGAAAAATCTGCCGATGCAGGCAAGTACACTGGGGCGCCAGGTCATGGCTCAGTGGCTGTAACGTTTGAAACAATGGCTGATTCGTTTGGTCAATTAAGTAAAACCGTTACGGCTAATCAAGAGCGAGTTGAGGAATTACATCAACGATCCAATGTTCTTATTGGTGAGTTGCGTGAACTTAACTATGATGACGAGCCACTTCGCCGCAAGATCGGGAGATTCGCGAATAAGCTTAACGAGCTTAATGCGGTTTTCTCTCGGATGACGCATAGTAGTGTGTCTAGTGCTGTTTTGCAGGTTGCTGATCAAATTGATAAGCTTATGGTTCAATCAACCGGCGACAGCGCCTTGGGCAGAAAGCAAGCTGAGGCAATAAGTAAAACCCGCCAAGCTGTCGAGTCTGCCAAACAGATTACCAAAGACGCAATCACAAAGGTTTCGTCAAACGACGAAGTCGAGATTGAGTCTTTCACGGTCATGTCTGCCGGTACAGCGGTGTTTAAGTATGCTAAGGATATTAGCGTGGCTTGGGCGGCTTCGATTGCTATGGACTTTGCTCCGCTGTTATTCCTCGTTGTTTTAACCATCGTAGACCGGAAGCGCGAGGATGATCAAGATCCCAATATTATGGCGGTAAGCGTTGATGATCTGATAAGGGCGCAAGAAGCTCTTGATATAATTAATAAACGTAAATAATGAAATAAGGAGGTGTGAAATATAAGAAGCAGCCCGATCGACGTAAAGTCGACCGGGCTGTTTTATTTGCCAGGAATGCTTTTAATAAGGTATTATTAAACTATGATCGCACTATTAAAAGGTAAAATTGAATTAAAAGATGAAAAGTTTGTTGTCTTGGATGTTAATGGGGTAGGGTACAAGGTGTATTGCGCTACGCCTCTTTTAGATAAATTAATTTCAAATCAAGAAACAAAGCTTTTTATCCATCTATATATCAGAGAAAATCTCTTAGACCTATATGGTTTTCTGAATCAGGAAGAATTGGAATTCTTTGAACTATTAATCTCCATCAGCGGTATTGGACCCAAAGCCGCATCATCTGTTCTGTCAGTGGCTTCAATCAAGGATTTAAAGGCTTCTATTGCCAGTGGCCGGGTTGATTTGCTGACCAAAGTTTCAGGCATTGGCAAAAAGACTGCTGAAAGAGTCATTTTGGAATTAAGGAGTAAAATTTTGGTTTCAGGCAAAGATGTTAAGAAATTAGTTACTGACGATGAAGCTGTTGACGCCTTGGTCAGCTTGGGATATACCAAATACCAGGCTGCTGATGCTCTAAAGCAAGTGCCAGCTAAAGTTAAAGAAATTGAAGATAGGATTAAGGAAGCTTTGAAGATATTAGGGAAATAAGGACTTGACAACATTTCATTCTTAACGTAAAATAGAGAATACAATCACTAAATTACGCTTAATTATGTATAAGAGAATATTAAAACAAAATATATCAAAAAAGTTTTTTAAAGGGAAAATCTTAGTTATTACTGGAGCAAGACAAGTTGGCAAAACAACTCTCAGCTTAGAATTGATTAAAAATATCTCTGATAAATATTTTAATTGTGACAATCCTACCGACAGAGAACAATTAGCCAATAAGGATTTAGAGTTTTTAAGGCAACTGATCGGTGATTCTAGGGTTATTTTTGTTGATGAGGCTCAAAAAGTAGAGAACATAGGAGAGACCTTGAAACTATTAGTTGATTTTTATAAAACAAAAAAACAAATTATAGTTACTGGCTCATCTAGTCTTAACTTATTAGATCAAACTCAAGAACCGCTAACTGGAAGAAAGCATGTCTATTCTCTTTTCCCTTTAAGTCTCGAAGAGATTTATCCTAGTAAGGATTATCTAAAACTTATTAAAGAATTAGAATCTTTATTGGTTTTCGGCTCTTATCCTGAAGTTGTATCAAAATCTTCTTTTGAAGAGAAAGAAGAGCTTCTTAGAGAATTAGCTTCTAGTTATATATATAAGGATATCTTAGGATTTCAAGAAGTGAAAAGTCCTGATATTTTAGTAAAGCTGCTTAAGGCTTTAGCTTTGCAAATCGGATCACAGGTTTCATATAATGAGCTATCAAAAACGGTTGGAATTGATAAGAAAACAATAGAGCGATACGTTGATCTTTTAGAAAAGAACTCCATCATTTTCAGGCTAAAACCTTTTACTAAAAATAAGCGAAGGGAAATTTCTAAACTGAAAAAGATATATTTTTGTGACGTAGGCATTAGAAATGCTGTTATTAATAATTTTAATTTTTCAGATACCAGAAAGGACATGGGAATGCTGTGGGAGAATTTTATTATTTCAGAAAGAATGAAATTTCGTGCTTATCATAAAATTAACGCAGACCAATATTTCTGGCGGACTTATGACGGCAATGAAATAGATTTAGTAGAAGAAAAAGCAGGTAAATTAAGTGGCTATGAATTTAAATGGAATTCTAAAAAGGTAAAAAAAGATAATCCTTTTGATTGGCTTGATTCTTATAAAACAATCACAAAAAAGGATCTGAGTAAGTTTGTTTTTTAGGCAAGTAATATGAGCAACCAAGAACAATGGAATCAGTTTGTTAAGCAAAACAAAGGATCTTTTCTGCAGTCTTGGCAGTGGGGTGATTTCAAGGAATCCTTGAATCAGAAAGTCTGGCGTCTTCAGGCCGGGGGATTCAGTTGTTTGATCGTTAAATTTAACCTTCCTTTAGGTAAATCATATTTGTATTGTCCTCGTGGTCCTATAGGCCAGGGGGATTTCAATATCCTATTACAAGAAGTTAAAAAGATTGCAGAAAAAGAAAACAGCATTTTCTTTAAAATTGAACCAGAAAATGAATTATCCTTGCCTGAATTCGTCCATTCACCTAAACAAATGCAGCCTAAAAAAACTGTAATTTTAGATATTTCAAAATCTGAAGATGAATTATTAAGTTCAATGCATAAGAAGACGAGGTATAATATCAGGCTGGCTAAGAAAAGAGGAGTAGAGGTTATCCAGTCAAATGACAAGGAATCATTTGATTCATTTTTAAATCTTTTAAAAGAAACATCTAAGAGAGATAAGTTTTTCTTACATCCTGATGAGTATTATACAAAGATGCTGGAAATATTGGGTGGCAATATGGTTAAGCTATTTTTAGCCAAGCACAAAGATAAGGTAATTGCTGCTAATTTGATTTGTTTTTTCAATAACACGGCAGTGTATCTGCACGGAGCTTCAGATTATGATTCTCGCCAATTAATGGCTCCATATTTGCTCCAGTGGCAGACTATCTTGAAAGCCAAGGAGCAAGGATTGAAATATTATGATTTCTGGGGTATAGATGAAGATAAATGGCCAGGGGTAACTAGGTTTAAAAAAGGTTTCAATGGAGAAGAGATTAATTACCCTGGCACGTATGATTTGGTGTGTAGTAAACTATGGTATTGGATTTATAAAATAGGTAGGAAAGTTTTGTAACGGTTCTTTAACTCGTTTGACATAAAGGGGGAAAAATGGGTGAATTAGCCACACAATGGCAAGAGGGACTCAAGGATTTCATAAAGTTCAGGGATGGATGGTTTGATTTTTACACAAAACTGGGCATTGATGAATGCCTGCATATCGATGGAGCTTTCAGGTGGGAAAGGTTTGTTAATCTTTCAAAAATCGACCCATCTTTGATGGTTTTGATTTTACCTCCGGCTGAGAACCAGGGGAGATACATAGCGGCTCTAAAGACTGTCTGTGAGACCTTGATGGGTCATATCTGGATTTCACCTCATACGGTCCGGCGCGATCTGACTCACGGTTCTGATGATCCTCAGGATATGGAAGATTTTCTCACCAATCTTGATTTCAGCGATAGGCCGGATGTCCCGTATATTTTGACTGCGGACGATTGCGAGGGTTTTCCAGAAGAAACCAGGGCTGAAGCAAACAGAAGCGTAAAACCCGGCACTGAACTGATCGAAATGTTTTCCGAAAGCGGCAAAGTCGGACTCAATCTGTTCGAATATCTAGTCTTCCGATATGCATATTTCCTGAAACACAAAACCCAGCTGAGCTCTCAGGGAGCCTGCTGGTTGTTCGGCTCTCTTTTGTCTGATAACCATGCTTTGGTGGCCTCAGAACAGCCTGAGAGTAAGTTGAAGGTCTGGTCATGGCCGCTAAACTACAGACAGCACAACTCCCAAGGGGCCCGCTGCGGCATGGTGACTCCGCTCGGGTAAAAAGAATAAAGATGGAGGGATAAAAAGAGGGCGGAACAAACATTCCGTCCTCTTTCCTTTTTTAAAATTACCTGTTATCTTTAATATATATGCTAGAGAAAATATTAAATATAGGCAGGAAAATTATTCCTAAGCCAATTTTCAGATTCTTTCAGCCGTTTTATCACTTTTTCTTGAGCTTAACGGCTGCTTTGGTTTACAGATTTCCATATAGGAAAGTTAAAGTTATCGGTATTACTGGAACTAATGGCAAATCAACTGTTGTCCATCTAATATCCCAGATGCTGAAAGAAGCTGGGCGTGATGTGGCATCTTTATCTTCGATTGAATTCAAGATTAAGGATAAAGTATGGCAGAATGACTTGAAGATGACCATGCCTGGAAGATTTAAATTGCAGAAATTCTTGCATCAGGCTAGCAAAGCTGGATGCGAATACGTCATTTTAGAAGTAACTTCAGAAGGAATCAAGCAGCACAGGCAGCGCTTTATTCGCTTTTGGACTACCATCATTACCAATCTGACTGAAGAGCATTTAGAAAGCCATGGTGGCTTTGAGAATTACAGGAGTGCCAAGTCTAAATTAATCCAGCAACTCAAGACCAAAGGCAAGTCTATTGTCAATTTAGATGATCCTAATGCTAAATATTTCTTGCAGTTTCCGGCTAGGAGAAAATGGGGCTATGGCATAGATTTCGAGTCTTCAGAGGAAGTGGATCAGACAGTTAAAGCCAGTAGTTATCAATTAAGCAGGAAAGGAATTGAATTTACAGTTGATGGACAGGCTATTGAAATGAATTTATTGGGCAAATTCAATATTTACAATGCCTTAGCAGCCATATCTCTAGGATTATCAGAGAAAATTCCTTTAGATGAACTTAAATCAGGACTAGAAAAAGCTATTGGTGTGCCTGGAAGGCTTGAAATTGTCATTAGGGATCCCTTTACAGTCATGGTTGACTATGCCCATACGCCTGATGCTTTGATAAAGGTGTACCAAACCATTAAAGAATCATTTGATGGAAGAATTATTGGAGTACTGGGAGCGGCTGGCGGAGGAAGGGATAAATGGAAGCGTCCTGAATTCGGCAAGATAGCGGAGAAATATTTAGATAAGATTATTATTACCAATGAAGATCCATACAATGAGGATCCTCAGAATATCATTAATGATATTTCCGCTGGTTTGAAGAATAATACGGCTGAAGAAATCATTGACAGGAGACAAGCCATTGCCAGAGCTTTGGAATTAGCTGGCAAGGATGACGTAGTGATTATTACCGGCAAGGGATGCGAGCCTTGGATGTGCGTGGCTAAGAATAAGAAGATACCATGGGATGACAGGAAAATAGTAAGGGAGGAGTTTGGGAAATTATAGATGATATTGTTAGAGAAAATTTTCTTTTATCTTTTTGTTTTTTGTCTGCCTTGGCAGACAAGAAAGATAATACATACTTGGGGAGGGGAGTTTAACGAATGGACTAGTGCTTATTTGTATTTGACCGATATTTTTATTATTCTTTTCTTGTTTCTATGGCTTTGGCGGATAAGGAAGGATAATTTTTTTAAGAATTTAAGGATATTCCAATTGAAAAACCATAGTTTTTGGCTGTTGGTTTTTTTGTTTTTTAGCTTATTTACTCTAGTTCAAGCCAGAAGCTTGTCTTTTGGATTCTATTCTTGGATTAAGTTATTGGAATTTGTTTTTCTATTTTTCTATTTAAAACAGAATTACAAAGAAATCTTTAATTTTAAAAGAATAGCTCAAGTTTTTGTTGCTAGTGGACTGTTTCAGTCCATAATTGCCATTGGCCAGTTTGCTTCTCAAAAAGATTTAGGTTTGCGTTTTCTAACAGAAAGCCCCTTGGGTGTAGGTATAGACGGAGTGGCTAAATTCATATCCAATGATTTAACTTTTATTAGGAGCTATGGCAGTTTTCCTCATCCTAATGTTTTGGCTTTCTTTTTGTTAGTTTGTCTTTTCTTTGTCTATTATTTATGGCTTAAAAAAGAAAAAAGCCTAATGGGAGATTGTTTTCTGTTAGTTGCTCATCTTTTAATTCTATTTTCCTTATTCTTAACCTTTTCAAGGAGTATAGTTTTTACTTTCTTTCTATTTAGTTTTATCTTTTTTATTCTTAATTTTAGAAAGTACACTAAGCAAATGTTGGGTATATTCCTATTGCTAATTGTTTTTTCTTCCATATTTTTTGTCTTGGCCAGACCGGAAATACTAGATCGTTTTAGTGTCTCTTCAAAAGAGCAGTCAGTTGTTTTAAGGGGGCTTTATAACGATATATCATCTTCCATTATCCAGGAATATCCTTTACTAGGGGTTGGTTTGGGTAATTTTGTCATGGAAATGAGAGAAATGTTCTATCTTTTATTAAATTGGATTCATCAGCCAGTTCATAATGTATATTTGCTGATTGCCAGTGAAGTTGGATTAATTGGTTTGTTTGTTTTTTTAATGTTTATCTATCAGCTATTGAGGCAATTTAGGAATAATGTGATTAAAAGAGACGAGCAACATTATGTTCTATTACTAATTACTTTTTCAATAATATTTGTTTCACTATTCGATCATTTTTTCTGGACCCTGCAGCAAGGCCAGCTAATTTTCTGGCTAATTACGGGTCTCTTAGGTGCTGGAGTTTTCCACAGTTTGACCGCTGATGGGAGGGGGGTATAATAGAGAGTTGTGCTTGCGTTCAAATTGAAAAATTGAAGAGATTAGAATGCAAGTTCAACGCTTAACCTGCCTCTGTTTATCAATAGCAGGTATTGGTAAATAGAGTAACCAGTTTCCGGAACTGGGGTTGCAACTTTGTTCTTTTTTGTATCCCTCAGTTATTACAGGGCTTTTAGCCCTAGTCCCTATTGGCTATTAAGGAGGTTCGACTCCTCCTGGGGACACATGAAGTTTATTGCTGATTTGCATATCCATTCTAAATACTCGAGAGCCACTTCGCGTGATATGGACGTGGATCATTTGGATAAGTGGGCCAAGATCAAAGGTATCAAGGTATTAGGGACAGGAGATTTCACCCATCATCTGTGGATCAAGGAATTGAAATCTAAATTAGAACCGGCTGAGCCGGGTCTTTTTAAATTAAAAAAGAAAATTAACAGGGCTCTGGAAAAGAAAAATGACTGGCTGCCTCAGAATGGGAACGGCAAAGAAGATAAAGGAACCAGATTTTTATTGAGCAGCGAGATTAGTTGTATTTACAAAAAGAACGACCGGACCAGAAAAGTTCATCTGATTGTTTTGGCTCCAAATTTCAAAGTGGTTGAAAAAATTAATACCCGTCTGAGTTGGATAGGGAATATCAAGTCAGATGGAAGGCCAATCTTGGGTCTTGATGCCAAAGAATTATTGAAAATTGTCTTAACGATATCAGATGATTGCGTTGTTATCCCGGCCCATATCTGGACGCCTTGGTTTTCTTTGTTTGGAGCCAATTCTGGCTTTGACTATATCGAAGAATGCTTTGATGAATTGTCTAGATATATCTTTGCTGTTGAGACGGGACTTAGTTCAGATCCTGATATGAACTGGAGATTATCAGCTTTAGATAAGTTTGCTTTGGTTTCTAATAGTGACTCGCATTCACCTCAAAGGATCGGGAGAGAAGCTAATGTTTTTGATACAGATCTGAGCTACAAAGGAATTGTCGATGCTATCAAAGATAGGAATCCCAATAGATTTTTAGAGACAATCGAGTTTTTCCCTGAAGAGGGGAGATATCATTTTAGCGGTCATCGAAAATGCGGAATAGTATTGAATCCTGAAAAAACTAAGGAATTGAACAATATCTGTCCTAAATGCAAGAAACCTTTGACTTTAGGAACTTTGCATCGAGTTGATGAATTAGCTGATAGAAAAGAAGGGTTCAAGCCAGAGAATATTATTCCTTACAAAAAGACAATCCCGCTAGATGAAATTATTGGCGATGCCAAAGGATTGGGATCTAAGACAAAAACAGTGGGCAATGAATACAAGAATCTGATTGAGCGCTTTGGCACTGAATTTAATGTTCTTTTTTCTGCTAATCCAGAACAGATTGAAAGGGTTAGCTGTCCTGAAGTTGCTGAAGGGATTAATCGAGTGCGCCAAGGCAATCTTAACATTGACCCAGGACATGATGGAGAGTATGGTAAGATAAATATATTCAAGGAAGAGGAGAGGGGAAGTTTTTCAAAACAGAATAGCTTGTTTTAGAAGGGGGGTGCCTTAAAATGATTGGAGATAAGCAATATATCAAGGCAGGGTATTTTCTCTATTGTAAATGGTGTCATTGGGATGGTCGCTGCCGGTTGCGGCATTACCGTTTTTTAGGAGTTAATCCTGGTAAAAAAATTGATAATACGCCATATCAAGGGCATGAGGACTTGGAATGGCATTTGTCTGCTTTCCAAGGAAGTGAGGGGAGTAGACATCCTCAGCGGGCTATGTGTCGGGGTAGGATTTTTGCAACTGGCGATGCTTTCTTTCCGTTAAGTTGCGAGTGCGGCACATCCATTTCTTCTCTAGCTTTTTGCGTCATTACCGGCGGAGGATTTTGCGCAAAATTCATGCCTTCAGAACAAGGCAAAATAGAGATGGAAGAATTTGAAAGGGTAATCAGGCAGGCAAAAAAGAATAGTGATGACCCAGATGTTATGGCTTTGCTCCGAGAATTCAACTGGGACTACTATGCAGTTATGGATTAAAAAGGAAAGGAGGGGAACAAAGAAAACGACAAGGTTAAAGCCTTGTCTGTTTTTTTATCTTCCATATTCTGCTATTATTATCCTAATGACCAAAAAGAAAAAGAATCTGATTTTCTTAGGAATCTGTCTGGCCCTGGTTTTTCTTGTCTATGGGCATACTTTGCCAGGCGATTTTGTCTTTGATGACCGGTCAATTGTCAGCCATTATTCCTTATTCAGTAATTTGAACAATATTCCTGAAATTGTCTCTATGGGATACTGGACGGCTGAGTCGGGACTTTACAGGCCAGTTGTCCTTTTAAGTTACGCTTTGAATTCATCTTTTTTTGGAATTGGTACTTACAGTTTCCATTTGGTTAATTTAATCCTTTATGCTTTTACTGGATATTTGCTTTATCTGTTAATTAGGAAATTGTTTCCTAAAGAAGAAACTTTGGCATATTTGACTGTAATTCTCTTTCTGGTCTTGCCGATTCATACTGAAGCAGTAGCCAATATTGTTGGCCGGGCAGAGATATTGGCTTTATTCTTCTCGCTTTTGGGATTTTTAGAGATAATTAAGAAGAAAAGCAATATTTGGCTGACTGCTTTATGGCTGTTCTTGGCCTTAGGCAGCAAAGAAACAGCTATTGCTGCCTGGCCCATAGCCCTATTGATTGTTTTTTACAAGGATTTCCTGAAAGTCAGACCTAAGAAGAAAATCTCTTTTAAAAAGATTTTGGAGAAATATTTTACCCCTTTGTTTTTATCGGCTTCAGCATATTTTACAGCCCGTTTATTGGTCTTGGGTCCTTACTTTTTAATAACTAATGCCAGTATCGTTGAAAACCCTTTAAAATTTGCTTCTTTCTGGGGAAGGATCGGCACGGCCTTGCAGGTCATGGTCATGTATATTAGAAAGACTTTCTGGCCCTTTGGATTGTGTTCTGATTATTCATATAATCAGATACCAGTGGTTGAAAGTTTTTTCAATTTGAAAACTCTTTTGGGCTTGGCTATTCTTTTATTCTTCATTATCACCACTATTTCTTTTCTAAGACGCCGTCCATTTCTGGCTTTAGGTTCTGCTTTCTTTCTATTTTCATTCTTAGTGGTTTCTAATTTAATTTTTCCTATTGGGACAATAGCAGGGGAGAGGCTGATGTATTATCCTTCAGTTGGCTTGTGCTTCTATTTAGCTTATGGATTTGTTTCTTTAGGCAGAATTAAGCCAAAAATATTCTATAAATTATCAATGGTAATCTTTGTCATCTTAGTGATTTTCTATGGTTCAATTAGCTTTATTCGCAACTTCGACTGGCTAACTGAAAAGAATCTGTTCATATCAGCAGCCCAGTGTGCTAATAATAGCGTTTTGTCTCGTTCAAATATGGGGACAGTCTACTATTTCGAGGGAAGATATACTGAAGCAGAGAAGGAAATCAAAGAAGCTAATG
>CAYOHI010000007.1:43764-48403 GCA_964403725.1 uncultured Candidatus Saccharibacteria bacterium | reverse complement strand
GGCGTAACCGCCTCTTTTTTTAAGATATTTTTTAGAAAGAAGAAATTACTGTTAACCCTACAGGAAGGTGATCCTGAAAGTCATTTAGAAAGATATGCCGGTGGGATGAAGTTGCTTTATTGGGTTTTTGTTAAGCCTTGGCATGTGTTGCCTTTTAAATATGCAGATTATCTAACAGTCATCAGTCAATATTTGAAGAAAAGAGCCTTAAGGAATGGAGTCAAGGTGCCTATCAGGATTATTCCTAATGGAGTTGATCTGAATATATTCAAGCCGAAACAGAATGAATCAAGAGATGAAAAGATAATTTTAACTACTTCTCGATTAGTTAAAAAGAATGGCATTGATGACTTAATTAAAGCTGGCTCATATTTAAATTTTCCTTTCAAGATTATAATTATTGGCGATGGTCCAGATAGGGATAAGTTTGAAAAGTTAACTGATGAATTGGGATTGGGGGATAAGATTGTCTTTAAGGGTAAGATTGATCATCAATATTTAATCAAATACTATACGACATCTGATGTTTTTGTCAGAGCATCTCTTTCTGAGGGCTTGGGCATTTCCTTTTTAGAAGCCATGGCATCTGGATTGCCGATAATCGGCACAGAAATTGGCGGCATCCCAGATTTTCTAAAAGACAGAGAGACTGGTCTTTTTTGTGAAATCAACAATCCAAAAAGTATTGCTGAAAAAATTAAGGAGATTGTTGAAAATGAGGAGTTAAGGAATTCCTTGATTAATAATGGATTAGAATTAGTTAAAGAAAAATACAATTGGGATAAGATAGGATTGAAAATGAAGAAAGTTTTTAGGAAATTATGAAAAACAAGAATATCTTAATTTTAACTGGTGTTTTTTTAAAAGGAGTTGGCGGACCGCCAACTATTCTTAAGGCTCTCAATTTGGAGTTGATTAAAAAAGGATACAAAATCACTGTTTTGACTTTTGGCAATAGGAAAGAGGCCAATGCGTATCCTTATCCCGTCAGGACTGTCAGCGATAGATGGCCGGGACTTATTAAGAGCTTCTTGTTTCTAATTAAAGGTTTAATTTTGGGATTAAAAACGGATGTAGTATACAATTTGGATCTGTACACACCAGGATATGCAGGATATTTGATCAAGAAGATATTGGGCAAGAAATTAGTTACCAGATTTGTAGGGGATTCTGCTTGGGAAATCGCTTTGAATGAAAAAGAAACAGAAAATGATATTATGGATTTCCAAGTTAAGAAATATTCTAAATTTATTGAAAGAAGAAAGAAGGCTAGGAAGAAAATATTGGTTAATTCAGACAAGGTAATCGTTGTCAGTAATTTCTTAAAAGAATTAGCCCAAAAGATCGGAGTCAAAAGATACAATATTGAGGTAATTTACAATTCAATTGATTTTTTAGATGTAATCAGCGATTCTAAGATAAGCTTGAAGAAGGATCTTGGCATTCCTGATAAGGTAATCTTAACCAATGCCAGGTTGACGCCTTGGAAAGGCGTGGATACATTAATTCAGCTTATGCCTAAATTAATTAAGAAATACAGGGACATCAGATTAGTCATTATTAGCGAAGGACCAGAAAGAAAGAATTTAGAAAAATTAGCTGTTGATCTTGATGTAGAAGAAAATGTCTTTTTTGCCGGCAGAGTTGATAGAAATTTAGTTGTTGAATATCTAAAGATCGCTGATGTATTCTGTTTGAATACGAATTATGAGGGGATGTCTTTTGTCATCTTAGAAGCCATGAAAGTTGGAGTACCGGTAATTACTACTAAGGCGGGAGGTAATCCAGAAACAATTAAGGATAAGGAAACTGGAATACTGGTTGGTTATAAGGATAAGAAGCAGTGGCTTGAAGCTGTCAATATGGTCTTAAATGATAATGAATTAGCAAATAGATTAGTTAGTAATGCCAAGGAAGATTTAAAAAGATTTTCTTTTGATGATTTAGTTAAAAAAACGATATCTGTTTTTGAAAATTTAAATTAGATTTATGGAAAGAAAGAGAGATATTATTTATGGAGCATTAGGCATAACATATTTTAAGGAAGAAGAAAGAATATGCTTTCTTTTAGTAAAACATAAAGATGGATTCTGGACATTTCCAGCTGGTGCAGCAGAAGATGAAGATTCATCTTTAAGAGAGACTATTAAAAGAGAAATAAAGGAAGAGGTTGGAGTTGAATCAGATAAGTACATATTTGTTAATGGAGAATTTAAAAATGAATTTGTTTATGGCAAAGAAAAGCCAAACAGAGAAGGCAAAAAAGGGATAACTGTCATATATTTAATTAAATTTAAAGAAAAAGATACCATTAAACCACGTAATGAAATTATTCAGGCTAAATGGGTAGATAAAGAAGAAGTTTTAAAAAAAATTGATAATGAGGATATTAAAGAAATATTTTTGGATAGTTTAAAATCACTTGAATAAAAAATGTCTAAAGTCCTGTTAATCAACCCACCTTTTAATATTAACAAAGAGAATTACGACAGCTCCATTTCTGTAGGTCTTTTAAGCATTGCCAGTTATTTAGATGAACGCGATATTGAAGTCAGTATTGTAGATGGAGTCAGGCAAAAAGAATATTTAAAATTAATTGAAGAACAAGTAAAAGATTGCAGTCATGCTGGAATTTCAGTCATGACTACTCAAATTCCAGCTGCTTTGGAAATTTCTTCTTTAATCAGAAAAATTAATCCTGATTGCCAAATTATCTGGGGTGGTCCTCATCCGAGTCTGTTTGTTAACCAGACAGTTGATCATGATTTAGTTGATGTGGTTGGCTATGGCGAAGGGGAGATAACAATGCATCAGTTGGTTGAAAATGAATCCTTATCTGAAGTTAAAGGCATAGCCTATGTCAAGGATAACAGAGTAGTTGTTAATAAACCTCAGGGATTGCATAATCCAGCCCAAACAGGCCTTTTTAATTGGAATCTGATGCCAAAAGAAGTTTTAGACAGTTTGCATTTAGTTCCTTCTTTGACTTCCAGGGGTTGTCCTCATCAATGTGCTTTTTGCATTAATGCAATTCTGAAGAACTGTTGGCGTCCCAGAACGGCAGAGCAAGTCTTGAATGATTTAGAAATTATTAAAAACAAAGAAAGCTTCAAAGGAAAGAAGCTTCGTTTCTGGGATGAAAACTTCTTTGTTGATATTAAGAGGGCTAAAAAAGTAATTGATGGCATGATTGAAAGGAATATTAACATTCCTTGGGAAACGACAGTCAGAGCAAACTATCTGAAGAGTGGTATGGTTGATGAAGAATTCATTAAAAAACTTAAAAAATCTGGATGCTATCTATTATCCTTTGGAGCTGAATCAGGCTGTCCTAGAATTTTAAAAAAGATTAAAAAAGACATTATGCCTGAAGATGTAATCAATTCAGCTAAAATGTGCTTGAAGCATGATATTATCCCACAATACTCCTTTATGGCTGGACTGCCGGGGGAAACAAGAAGTGATATTATGGAAACTTTGAAATTAATTGATGAATTGGTTAAGTTGAGTGATAAGGTTCAGATATTAGGGCCTCAGGCTTTCAGGCCTTATCCTGGATCAGAATTATACAATGAATGCTTAGAAGCAGGCTGGTCAGAACCCCAGGAATTAAATGAATGGGGAGGGACTATTAAGAATGAATTGAATTTTTTAGATGTTCAGAATTTTCCATGGTTAGATAATCCAGATTTTATTGAATCATTAGAGGCCTATGTTAGATTTGGAGCTCATTCAGTTGAAAGTGCTTTGGGTTCAACAGTCAAAGCTTCAAAATTCTTGAAATTGCCTTTTATATTGATTTGTAAATTAAGATGGAAACTGAAGTTTTTTAGTTTTCCATGGGAGTATAAGCTGGCTAAGAGGTTTGTGGCTGGGGGTAAGAAGGAGAAGGATTTATGGAAAATTTAGAAATTAAAATTATAAAAACATGACAAAAGAAAAATATTATCCACCAGTACATGCGAAGGGGCAGTTTCATTGCCCTCATTGTAATGTGTTTGCTAAGCAATTTTGGGCACATATAGAAGTAAAACATATTTATGGTGGTGCTTTTAGTCCTAGTGTGTCTAGTTTTCATGAGAGCTTAGGTAAAGAATGGACTATTTCAAAGTGTGAGCATTGTGAAGAGAAGATCGTTTGGTTTGATAAGAATATTATCTTCCCTAAGAAAATATCAGTTTCATTACCAAGTGAAGATTTAAATGAAGAAATACAAAAAGATTATTTAGAAGCTGCTAATATTTTTAATGATTCTCCAAGGGCATCAGCAGCACTTTTGAGATTATCTTTACAGAAACTTTGTAAACAACTTGGCGAGAAAGGAGAAAATATAAACGAAGATATAAAAAATTTAGTTGAAAAAGGATTAAATTCTCAAATTCAAAAATCTTTAGATATATTGAGGATAACAGGGAATAATGCAGTTCATCCTGGAGAGATAAATATAGAAGAAGATCCAGAAAAGGTTCTAAAACTTTTCGAATTATTAAACTTTATAGCAGAAAAAATGATTACTGAGCCAAAAGAAATTAGTAGTTTTTATGATAGTTTACCAGACAGTTCTAAAGAAGCTATTAAAAAGAGAGACGAGAAATAAAAGATTTAAGGAGATCTAAAAATAGCTAAATAAAATATGAAA
>CAYOHI010000007.1:13768-43754 GCA_964403725.1 uncultured Candidatus Saccharibacteria bacterium | reverse complement strand
GCAGTGTCAAAAGAAAATTTGAAAAATGGAATCATAAAAGGGAAAATAATAGAAGATGTTGATAGAGACTTATACTGGACTCGCATCGTTTTTTTAAGTGAAGATGAGAGTAAAAAAACCCAGATTTTTGCCTGTGCTTCGTTAGAATATTTAGAAGATCTTTATCAAATTGGTAACGAGACAGGATTAGCTGAACATCACCTTAAGACATGGTTGAATAATGTTATTGAAAAATGGTCTTCTCTAGGTATAAATCTTTTTGATCAAGATATTCATTATGCCGTTTATGCAAATACAGATGAAGGAGAAGCGAATGGATTAGATTTCTTAATAGCCAAAGCTCAATTAAGATAGTTATATTATGTCTCGCCCATTCTCAGATTATACAAATGTATTCTTCTGGAATTTCAAAAGAATGGATAATGTGAATTATAATTTTGAAATTGTAGAAATTCTATATAAGTCTAAAAAACAAAATGGTAATAATAATTATTTTAATAAACCAATTATTTTGATAATTATTTCCATGATTGAATGTATTCTTTATGATTTTGTGCGAAGAGTTAATGAGCACAGTAACGAAATAATTCCTAATATTGATAGTACTGTAGTTTTTGATACAAGGACGAAGATAATAGATCAATTAGAACCTTTAATTGCTTATATAAGAAAGAATAATTTATTAAGAATTTCTGGAAATGATAGCATATATGACGATTTAGGATATCTTAGAAAAGCTAGGAATAGAATTCATATACAGAATATGCAACAGCAACTGAGTGAGGATGAATTTAATGTTTTTACTAATTCTTGTTTGAAATTATCAGAGAAAAGTCTTGAAAGGATTTGTGAAGTGCTTTGTCATGTTTATCCTAGACCAAATCGCGAGTTTTGTTCGATGTCTGATTTCCCAAGACCGTGGACGTGATAAATAATAAAGGAAAATCTATAATTTAGTCCCATGCAACCCCTACTAAACCAAGTATCTGAATTGTATGAATTAAATCCCTTGGATTACATTGAAAAAGTAACTAAGGGATATTTAAGTGAAAATCATATCATTTCAGACAAAAACAAAAAATATTTTTTAAAAAAATATAGGTTTAATAATGAAGAAAGAATTAAGCAAATTCATTCAGTTAAACAATTTTTTAATGAAAAAGGAATTCCAGTAATTATGCCATTATCAACAAGTAATGGTTCAACTTTCTTTTCATATAATAAGGGTTTTTACACTCTCTTCCCTTTTATAAACAAAAAACAATTAACAAGAGGAGAACCTACAAAGCCTGCCATAATCTCAATGGCTAAAACATTAGCTAAAATGCATCTCTATGGCAAAGATAGTGTAATTAAAATAGATAATACTTTTAATCCTTGGAATAAGGAAGAATCTCTTCATAATATTAGTTTAGTAATGGGAAAAATTAAAAGCATTAAGCATAAGACTAATTTTGATAAACTAGCATTAAAAATTATCTTATTAAAAAAGAAAATTATTGAAGAAAATGAAATTAAATATGAACAATTTAATTTTTCAAATGATTATTTAGTTCATGGGGATTATGTAGATCAAAACATATTTTTAAACGATAATGATGAAATTGCCTATATCTTTGATTTTGAAAAAGCTCAATACAGTCCTCGATTTCCTGAACTATTCAGATCAATGATGAATAGTTTTTTAAGTGGTGAGATAAACGAAGAAAACATTAAACGAGCCAAACTATATCTTAATACCTATTGTAGTATTTATCCTATGCCACCAAAAGAAATTGAAATAAATTTTAAAGTATATTATCTTAAAACAGTCCATGGCCTATGGGTTGAAGTTGAACACTATTTGAATAACAATAATCGGGCTGATGAATTCTTAAAACCTAATTTTGAAAAAATATTATATTTCTCAAAAAATTTAGATAAATTTGCTAAAATTCTTTTAGAATAAACATTGACAGAATGGTGTATTTATACTATTCTGTTTTTAGTTCCAATAAAAACAAGGACACTCAACAATATCTTAAACACAAGAAAAAAGGAGTAGATTATGATTGATGCAAAAGCAAGGACTCGACTGTTAGAGATTCTCAAAGGAGCTACTTACTGGATTGATGATTTGCTGCCGGATGGCGGAAATCAAAAAGAAAGAAGTGGTCCTGTCAAAAACCTAGCAAAAGATGAGAATGGTTGGATTGCATTTTCATGTGGTGGGTGGACAACGACAATCGAAAGCAGTGATAGACTTGAAATTTCGGGTCAGTGTGTGGTGGCTTATAGGACAGCGGGAAGTGGCCGAAAATTGATTTGTGTCTATGCTCCTGTTGCGGCTCGCGACGAAGCAATTGAGGTGATGAACGAGCGCATGTCGTAATTTTGTCGAAAACACGAAGGGCCAGGACGAGTAATCGTTCTGGCCCTTTAATATTGTAATAAAAACTCGAAAATCGTCTTGTTCTTTTTTATTAAAGTTGTATAATCATCAGTTTTTCCCAATTGACCAGAGGAGTTTAAAGGGGTATCATTAAAGTAGAGTTTAATTAGGTTTATGCTTGTATTTATTGATGATTCTGAGATTTGTGGTTTAAAATATTAAAAGAAATATGGAAATTCAGGTAACAAAAAAAGACCCTTAAAAGGGACTTCTCCAACCACGTTCCTAGACTAGATGTCCTAGTCACGCCACCATCCGGTGACAGTTCAGAATACAGGTTTTTGTATATATAGTGTAATATAATATTGCTTTAATATCAATAAAAATGAAAAATTGTTTTAAAAAATTCAACAAAAAGATAGATTCAAATAATAATACTATCTATGTATTTATTGATTCTTCTAATTTGTGGGCAGCCCAAAAATCAAAAGGCAGGTTTTTAGATTATGGAAAAACTCTAAAGTTTATCAAGAAAACTTTTAAAGCTTTAAATATTAAAGTCTTCTACTATACTGCTTATCCAGCTGAAGGAACTAGAGATTATAATTTAGATGGAAGACATAGATTTTATACTTTTTTGAAAAGAGGACTGGGCTTTGAAGTTAGAAAGAAGAAGTTAAAAAGAATAAGTATTACTGATGAGTTTGGTGAATCTGTAAAAGAAAAAGGGGATATGGATGTTGAAATAACAATAGATGCATTGCATCATTTAAATAAATACGATACAGCTATTTTCTTTACGGGAGACTCTGACTTTTTGGCCTTAATATCTTATTTAAAAAATAACAACAAAAAAGTATTTATTTTCTCTTCTAAGAATAATATTTCCGAAGAATTAAGAACTGGAAGCGATGGATATTCTGATGTTTTGAAAATAAATAATATTTGGGGGAAAGAACTAAGGCATAGGAAAGAAAAGAAATAAAAAACCACCCTCCGCGAGGAGGATGGTCCTTAGATGTAATACCCTAACGGTTTAAACTAAAACCGAAAGACAATGTAAGTATATACTATTTAAACAAGTTAGTCAACGAGTTATCCACATATATGATATACCTAGTCCAAATCAACTATACCAAAGATCGCTCTGAGGCAATTTTGCCTTTGGGTATTTTGTCCGTGGGTAGCGTCTTGAAAAAGAATGGCTATAAAGTTGAATTAATTAATATCAATGAAACGGAAATTGACAGTACTGTTGAATATATGATTTCAAAAAATCCTGAATATATTGGTCTATCTGTCATGACTGGAACTCAAACTGAACACAGTGCAGTAATGTCTAAGAAAATTAAAGAGAAAAGCAATATTCCTGTCGTCTGGGGCGGAATCCATCCTTCTTTGCTGCCTGAGCAGTGTTTAAGCGAAGAATATATTGACTATGTCATTTATGGAGAAGGCGAAGAAACTGTCATTGAATTCAATAGGTCTCTGAAGAATAAGGATTTTGAAAATATTCAAGGATTAGGATACAAGAAAAACGGAGAAGTTATCATTAACCCCAAAAGGCCTTTAATTGATGATTTAGATCAATATAGATTAGATTTTTCTTTAGTTGATTTAGAAAAATCAATCTTTAAGTTAGATAAATACAAGCGTGTTATTGCCTACAAAACATCCCGAGGTTGTCCTTTTAATTGTGCTTTCTGCTATAACAAGGATTTTAATGAGAATCGTTGGCGAACCTGGTCAATTGACGCAGTCTTGGAAGACATCGATTTCTTAAAGGAAAAATACAATATTGATGCTATTAAATTCTATGATGATAATTTTTTTGTTAAAAAAGATAGGGCTTTGGAAATTTTAAGGAAAATCAAACTGCCAAGCCATACAGAAGTAAGGATTGATACAATTGATGATGAACTAGCTAAAGAATTAAAAGAATTAAAAAGCTTTGACTTGTTAATCGGCATGGAATCAGGCAGTGATAGGATTTTAAAGATGATTCATAAGAATATTACGATTGATAAGATCATTAAAGCAGCTGAGACTTTATCTAAATATGATCTGCGGGCAAGCTATTCAACTATTGTCGGCCTGCCTACTGAAACTAAGGAAGAGTTTGATTCAACTATCAAATTGATGTATCAGGTCTACAAGATTCATCCTAAAGCTGGTTTTACTCTTGGCGCTTATTTACCTTATCCTGGATCTGAAATGTATCAGTTCAGCATTGAACAAGGATTTGTTCCTCCTGAAAAAACTGAAGAATGGGGGAAAATCGACAGGTTTAGAAATAGGTTTAGCTCGCCCTGGACTGATGTTAAATTAGTCTGGCGAATCAGGGAATACTTTAAGTTTTTAAGTATGAATTTAGGGTTTATTAATAAATTCCTGGAATGGCGGATTAAAAATAGATTCTTTAGCCTACCAATAGACATATATCTACTAGAATACATGTCAGATATTGCCATTAAGGAAAAAGGATTAATTGGTAAATTTTTAAGGAAAATACATAATTTGGTTAAAAATATATGAAGGTATTAACAATCAACATAGACTATACCTTAGCTATGGATTCGCCTAATTTAGGCGATGCTCAGGAGAGGAATATTGAGTATGGGGAATATGTTGATAAAATCATTTCCATTACTCATTCTCGCAAGAAAATGATGCTAAGGAGAAAAAAGCTTTCAGATAGAGTTGAAATCTATCCAACATCATCTAAGAGCCCGTACTTCTTTATCTTCGATGCCTTAAAGGCAGCCCGTGAAGTGTTTTTAGACCATAAGATTGATTTAGTCCTAAGTCAGGATCCTTTCATTACAGGACTTGTTGCCTATCTGGCAACCAGAAGGCGTGACTGTGCTTTTTTAATCCACTTTCATGGAGATTTTTGGAATAATCCACATTGGCTGAAAGAATCATGGCTTAATCCATTCTTTTTGTTATTAAGTAAATTCTTAGTCAAACAAGCTGATGGAATCAGGGTAGTCAGTTTCGGGATTAAGAAAAAATTAGTTGATTACGGGATTGATAGTAAGAAAATCAGGGTTATTCCGACACCAGTTGACTTAGAGAAATTTGAAGAATTCAATCAGAAAGAAGTTGATAAATTCCGTGGGAAAAACAGCAATTGGAAAACTATCATTAATGTAGGCAGGAAAGATAAGGCCAAGGATTTCAATACTTTGATTAAAGCTGTCAAATCAGTCCATGAGAAATATGGTCAAATTGCCTTTTGGCAACTAGGAGCTGATCTGCGTTTGGATAAGAAGATTAAATTGGATGACAATATTAAATTCAATTCTACTGGAAGGATAAGCTATGAAGGAATTGAAGACTATTACCATGCTTCAGACATCTATGTTTCTTCTTCAAAGCATGAAAGCCTGGGCAAAGTCTTGATTGAAGCTATGGCTTGCGGCCTGCCGGTGGTAGCGACAGCTACAACTGGATCAAAAGAAATCGTTGTTGATGGAGAAAATGGATACTTGGTGCCAGTCAAAGATGACCAGGCTTTAGCTAAGAAAATATTGTATTTATTGAATAATCCTGATAAGGCTAGAGAAATGGGAGAAAAAGGAAGGCAAATGGTCAAAGAGAAATTCAATCGTCAGAGATTAATCAAGGAAACAGTTAAATTTTGGAAGGATTTAACATGAAGCTATTAGTCATTACAAGGAAAATTGATAACAAGGATGGCGGGGCTGGCTTTATGTATAACTGGCTGATGAAGCTTGAAAAGAGAACCCATAAGTTATCTGTTATTTGCCAGGAAAGAGGCGATATTACCGGATTAGAGCACATGAATATATATTCCTTGGGTAAGGAACAGATCAAAGATAAGCCTGATCTGATTAAGAAAATTATCTATATCTACAGATTCTATAAATACATTTTCCGCTTAAGGAAAAGATACGACCATGTCTTTGTCCATATGCATTGGATATATATCCTTTTAGCTGGCTGGTATTGGAGATTATCGGGCAGGAAGATCGGATTCTGGTACGCTCATGTCCAGACTGTTTTTTGGGCCAAGTTAGCAAGCTATTTCGTTAATTTCATTTTTAGCCCTTCAGAGCATAGCTTTATGTTCGCTGCCCATAAATTAAGGAAAGTCGGACATGGCATTGATACAGATATGTTTAAGCCTTTAGAGACAAGGCAAAGAAGTGGCAAATGGCAACTCATTAGCGTTGGTAGGTTATCTACAGTTAAGGAATATGAGGTTTTGGTTGAAGCTATTAATATTTTGGTTAATGAATATGGGATTGACGATTTCAATATTAGAATGATTGGCCAGCCGGCAAATAAGGTTGATTTTGGATATGTTGAAGGCTTGAAGAAAAAAATTAAGGAATACAGAATAGAAGAGTATTTTGAATGGCTGGGTGATGTGGCTAATAAGGATGTCAATAGGTTCTTTCAGGAATCAGATGTCTTTCTTAGTCAGCAGCCAGGAGGAGGGTTTGGTAAATCAGTCTTAGAAGCTTTGGCTTGCGGTCTGGTTTGTGTCATGCCAACGCCAGTTTATAATGAAGTTCTGGGTAATTACAAAGAAAAGACAATCTTTGAGTCTAAAAATCCAAAAGATATGGCTGATAAATTAAAGGGAGTTTTTAACTGGGATCAGGAACAAATCAACGGGTATAGAGATATTATGATAGGTTATGTAAAAAAGAATCATAATTTAGAAAGCTTAATGGATAAAATAGTTAAAGCTTATGAAGAAAATAATCTACATCGCTAATGTAAGATTACCAACTGAAAAAGCACATGGTATTCAAATTATGAAAATGTGCCAGGCTTTTGCTAATCAAGGAATTGATGTTGAGCTTGTTATTCCTTGGAGGTTTAATGAAATCAAGCAGGATATCTTTGAATACTATGGAATTAAAAAGAATTTTAAGATTAGAAAAATCTTTTCAATTGATTTGATTTCTTTAAACATTCCAAGGATTGGTTTTTGGATTCAAAGCATCAGTTTTGCCAAATTAGCTTTTATCTATCTCTTGTTTAAAAAAGCTGATGTAATTTATACCAGAGATAATTTCTTTTTGTATTGGCTCAGTCTTTTCAGAGATAATTTTGTCTGTGAAGTACACATTCCATCCAGATATCTGTTTTGGTACAAGAGGTTTAATAAATTAATTGTCATTACCAAAAAGATAAAAGAATATTTAGTTGATAAAGGAATATCAGAAGAGAAAGTTTTAGTGGCACCTGATGGAGTTGATTTAAAACAATTCAATATTAAGGTTGAGAAAGATAAAAGGAAAAGAGTTTTATACATCGGTCATTTATATCAATGGAAGGGAGCTGAAGTATTAGCAGAAGCTGCTAAGCTTTTGGATGACATTACAGTCATCTTTATTGGCGGAACTAATAGAGATATTAAGAAATTTAGGGAGAAATATGGAAAAGTTAAGAATATTGATATTAAAGGGCATATTCCATACAAAGAAGTGCCTGTTTGGATGAAAAAAGCCGATGTCTTGGTTTTGCCTAATTCTGGAAAAGAAATGACTTCGCGCTATTGGACTTCTCCTATGAAGATGTTTGAATATATGGCCTGTCAGAAGCCAATCGTTGCTTCAGATCTGCCTTCTATTAGAGAGATATTAAATGAAGGGAATGCCATTTTAGTTCAACCGGATAATCCAAAATTATTGGCTAAAGGAATTGAAAAAGCCTTGGAGAATGATAATATTTCCAAGCAGGCCTTTAAAGATGTCCAGCAATATACTTGGGATAAGAGAGTTAAGAAAATATTAGGATTCATTAATGGATAAATACTATCAATTTCATAATTATGAATACAAGGACAGGTGGGCTAGTTACTGGCATCAGATTGATGAGGTTTTAAAATTAAAGCCTGAAAGTGTTTTAGAGATTGGTGCAGGTGCTGGAACAGTTTGTAATTATTTGAAAAATCAGGGTATTGATATTAAAACTCTTGATTTGGACAGGGAAAGGAATCCAGATGTGGTAGGCAGTGTTGATAATATGCCTTTTGATAATAATTCTTTTGATTTAGTTTTATGCGCTGAAGTTTTAGAACATCTTGAATTTGAAAAGTTTGAAAAATGTTTGGAAGAATTAAAAAGAGTTAGTAAAAGAAATGTTGTCTTGAGTCTTCCTCATTTTGGTCCTCCTATTAAATTTGGATTTAAAATACCTTTTTTAAAAGAAATTAAAATAGCTTTTAAGATTCCATATTATCCGGTTAATAAATCCAAAGTTCATTATTGGGAGATTGGCAAAAAAGGATATCCAGTAAGCAGGATTAAAAAAGTAATTTCTAAACATTTTAAAATTGAGCGTGATTTTATCCCTTGGGAAAATCAATATCATCACTTTTTTATTTTAAGTAAATGAATTTATTAAAAGAACATAAAATAGCTGTTTTTTCAGCAGTTCTGATTGGGGTAATAATGGCTTTACCTCATATTTATTTTGTCTTTGATAACAAAGAAGCATATGACGGTGTTTTTATGGGAGGATTGGATGAAGGTCCATATTTAGCTCGAATGCAGGAAGTCAGAGATGGTCACGTCTCTATGGCTAATCCTTTTTGGGCTGAAGGGAAAGACAAGCCATATTTATGGCCGCCTTTGCCAGAAATCTTTGCTTCTGGTTTTGGAATGATTTTCGGTTTGGGTATTGTTAATACGGTATTGTTTGAAAATTTTGTTTTTCCTTTATTATTGCTTTTAATAATTTATTCTTTGGCTTATCAGATGTCTAAGAATAAATTAATCGGCTTGATTTCTGCTTTGGCTATTATGCTGATGCCCAATATAACTGATCCCAAAGCTTTGGGCCAGTTATTATTCAATCAGAATGTGACTAATGCATTTTTGGCTTATTCCAGGTTAATTAGTCCCCAAGTTCATTCTTTATTCCTTTTTAGTTTTTTCTTGTCTTTTTGGATGTTCTTGGATAAAAAGAAATGGGTTTATGGAATTGTTTCTGGGATTCTTTCAGGTCTGTTGTTTTACACCTATCCTTTTGCCTGGATGTTTGTTGGCTCGTTTTTTACATTCTTGTTGCTAATCTATATTTTCAGAAAGAAATGGATTGATATTAGGAATATTTTCTTAATATCCCTTGTCGCTTTCATGGTAGCCAGTCCGTTCCTTTTTAATCTGATTCAAGCTATGAATGATCCGGCTTATGAGGATGTTTCTTTGAGATACGGCTGGGTTGAGAGCCGTGCTCCTCAAATCGGGGTGACTGTCTTGGTTCTTTTGGGAATATTCCTATTATTCTTTCCTAAAAAAGAAAAGAAGATATATGATTTTTCTTTGAGTATTGTTCTGGCTCCTTTAATCTTATTAAATCAGCAAGTGATTACCGGATATTTGTTGGGTCCAGCCCGTTACCATCATTACTATTACAAGCCATTTGCCGTAGTCTTTCTTTTCATCATTCTTTATTCATTTTTAAAGAAGCCCTTATTCAAAGTATTAGTGGTTTTAGTTCTGTTAATCGGGTTTTATAATGCTTATTTAGTCCAGACTTTTTCATATAAGACTTATGAATCTCTGGGTATTGAGAATCAGAGGTATGGCACTGTATTTAACTGGTTAAATGAAAATGGGAATAAGGATGAATCAGTGGTGGCTAATCCATATCTTTCTGATTTGATTCCAATATATACATCATTGAATGTTCCTTTGAATTTAGACGCTCATTATTCATTAACTTCCAATGAAGATTTGTTGGAAAGGATGTTTTTTAGCTATCGATTAAACAATGTAGGGGGTGAAAATATTAAAGAGACTTTTTATCAAAACAGGGAAAGGATTTCCAAAGATATTTTTGCCCAGAGGCATCATAAGGAATTTGGAAGTTACGAGGCTATTCCAGATGAGCAATTAGATTTATTTATTAAAGGATATGGCAGATCTTTGGAAATACCGACTGAAGATATGTTTGAAAAATTGAAAGTTGATTATGTAGTTTGGGATACTAAAAGTGATCCGATTTGGAATATTGATCAGTATCCATTTTTGAATTTAGTTTATGAGGATAAGGGATTTAAGATTTATGAATTTAATCAAAGATAAATTTATATTTATTCTAATTCTGATTGCCATGGTGAGTGGTAGTTTTTGGGGTTTTGCCTATGAAAAAGATCCGCGGCCAGAATTTTCAGGAAGCGGTGAGGCATATAGCTATGACCAGAAAGCTATGACAATTCTGGAAGAAGGATTGTTTTCTGATACTTTGAAAGAGGGTACTTCTGAAAGATTCTTTTATCCAATCTTTTTGGCTGGGGTATATATGGTGTTTGGGCATAATTATCATGCCGTAACTATGGTTCAGATTTTCTTGTTTGTCTTGACGGTAATTCTGGTTTACAGGATTGCCCAGATGATTTTTGTTGAAAAAATTGCTAGACTAGCTGGTATTTTTGCTGCCTTATGCTATACCTTGGCTAGTTTTTCAGGTTGGCTTTATCGAGAGACTTTGTTTGCATTTTTAGTTGCTTTGACAATCTATTGCTTATACAAGTCTCAAATTACTTTTAAAGTTCGCTGGTTTGCTTTATCTGGCCTGGTGATAGGTTTTGCTTTTCTGACTAATACAGTTATTCAAATATTTGTCATTGCTGCATTTTTAAATTTTTTCCTTGTTTGCTGGAATAAAGGATTTAAGAAAATATTAATGAGAGCTAGTCTATTTGTATTAATGTTTATTGTAGCAGTTGTTCCTTGGATGTTGCTTGGTTTTTCTACTTTTGGTGGAGGAGGCCTGGAAGGTCTGATGCTTCGTGAAAGAATGGAAAAGATGCAGAGTTTGGAAGGTAAATATTTAGAGCATTTTGTTGGCAATACTACAAGTGGTTTGAAGGATACAATCCTTTGGAAGTCAGGCACGGCATTGAAACTTGGGATAGAAAAAGCAAGTGGGTCGATGAAGGTAAGGATCCAAATGATCTGTATCAGATACTTTTAGTAGAAGCCAAGGAATATATTCCTAATCATCCATGGATGTATTTAAAGCAAAGTTCTATTGATTTTTTGAAATTTAATACGCCAATGATTCCTAATATGGATGCAAAATGTTTTTGTGGACACTCATCCAGAATTATCTTATCTAACAAAGGGTTTAATTATTATCTTTATTAGACTGCTTTATCTAATATTCTTTGGGCTAGTCGTTTATGCTATAGTTAAGAGTATTAGGAAGTGGCCTAAGATAAGCTGGTTGTTTTTGATTGTTTTGTATTTTAACGGGATTTTTAGCGCCATTCATGCCATTGCCAGATACTCTCTGCCTATCTATCCTGTATATATTATCTTTGCTACGGTTGGTTTAATTATGATTTGGAATAAATTAAGGAAAAAAGATGAAAATTTGTTTTCTAACTAATGATTTATCAGGGAGAGATGGCTGGAGCAGGTATTCAGTCTCTCTGATAAATCAATTGCATAAAAAAGGAATTGAATGTTCTGTTCTGGTTTCTGGCAAGGCTGGTTCCAGTATTTTGCCTGATGTTAAGGATTTCAGGGTTTTGCCTAATTTTGGCTCAAGAATAGGCAAGGTTGTTTCATTGATCTTTAATTTTTTTAAAATTAGGAGATTAATCAATGATTGCGATATGGTTCATGTCTTAGTCGAGCCATATACTTTAATTCCTTTTCTTTTAAGGGTGAAAAAGCCTGTCTTTGTAACTTTGCATGGTACTTATGCCGTAACTCCTTTTAAGAAATGGTATTTGAAAAAATTATATTCTAAAGCCTACAGGAAGGTGAAGAAGATATTCTGTGTTAGTAAGTTCACTCAGTTGGAGTTTTTGAAGAATATTAAGGTTGATAATACTTTGGTTATTAACAACGGAATTGATTTTGACAAGTTCCAAACATTAAAGCCAGATCATATTGAAGAAAACGGCAAAACGATTATTGGTGTTGGAGCTTTAAAATCACGCAAAGGATACCATATTTCCATCCCGGCAGTGGCCAATCTTAAAGAAAAATATCCTGATTTTAAATATTTCATTGTTGGCTTTCAGGATAACAAGGAATACTTTAATCATTTAAAGCATTTAGTTAAAAAGCATGGACTTGAAAGCAATATTATCTTTATGGAAGGTATTTCTGATAAGAAGCTGGTTAGCTTGTATTATCATTCAGATCTGTTCCTATTAACGCCTGTTAATGTCAATGACGCAGTTGAGGGTTTTGGCTTGGTTTACTTGGAAGCCAATGCTTGCGGTTTGCCGGTCGTAGGGACGCGTAATTGCGGCGCTGAAGAGGCAATCAAGGATGGTGTGACTGGCATGTTGGTTTCCCAAGACAATATTTTGGAAACCAGCCAGGCGATTATGAAGATATTGGATAATGATAAGCTGAGCGGGGAATTAGGAGAAAAAGGATATCAATTCGCTCAAAGCATGAATTGGTCCAAGGTTATTAATAAATATATTGGAGTTTACAAAGACCTATGAGTTTAACGAAATTATTTCAAAAAATTAAGTGGCAGATATTATCAAAGCTTAATCCAAACTATTATGTATTCTCAGATAAGGATGTCTCAAATGATGAAGAGAAATATCAGGCTAGCGGCAGAGAAGATGTTAAAAAATATGTTTTAGAAGATGAGCTATTAAAGGATTTTCTAGAGAATGCCAAATCAAAGAGTTGTTTGGAATTTGGTTGCGGCAATGGCCGGATGACTCAGTTTTTAGCTGATATATTTGGATCTGTTTATGCTTTGGATATTTCTGCAGGTATGATTAAATCGGCTAAAAAAAGATTAAAAAGTATTGATAATATTACATATTTAGTTGAAGATAAGGATAAGAGGATTGATCTAAATAGTCAATCGATAGATTTCATTTTTTCTTTCATTGTCTTGCAACATTTGCCTAGTAAAGAAATGGTTAGAGATGCGCTCAAAGAATTTTATAGGATCTTAAAAAATGATGGAATGATTAAGATTCAAATCAGGGGAGTTCCGGCTTACGGGGGATTCATGAGGTACTTTAAATGGTACTACGGCGTTTCTTTTTCTGAAGATGAAATTAAAAATATTTTAGAGAGCATTGGCTTTGAAGTAATTAAAGCTAAGGGTCAAAATACAAAGCTATTTTGGCTGACTCTTAAAAAATCATGATTTCAAGATTTAGAGATTTTATTAAAATATCGTTTGTAAAGGATGTTGGAATATTGCAGATAGCCAAGTTTGTTTCAATATTTTTATCAATGGCAAGTTCTGTATTTCTGGCTCGTTTCTTGGGTCCGGAATCATATGGGATATATGGCCTAGTTTTTGCCTTTGTCGGTCTGGTAGGTATTTTTACAGATTGGGGCGCAAATTACGCTAGCCTTACTCTTTTAGCTGAGAATTACAGTAAGGGTAATAGGGAAGAGATTAAGAATATTTTAGTATATTTTATGAAAGTTTCTTTTTTGGGTTTTGGTATTGTTGGTATTTTGGCTTTAATCTTTGCTCCTTTGTTAACAGATGTTATTTATGAGAATAGTCAGATTGGCAATTTAGCTAGAGTTGTATTACTGGCTACTTTCATGGGCGTATTTTATACGGGATTAGTTATTGTCATGCAGGTAATTAGAAAGATAACTCAATTGGCAATCTTGGAGACTGTTAATAAGTTTATATATGTTCTGTTGCCAGTTAGTTTTGTATTCTTTGGTTGGGGTCTGACGGGTCTTGTCTGGGCTCATTTATTGAGTTCCTTTATTTTTGTAATTATTTCTCTTTTTGTTTATCGTTCTTTGACCAGGAAAGATAATCTATTGCCTAATGTTAGGAAGGTATTTGCTGATTTTAAAGGGATAAAGATCAGGAAATATTTCAGGTTTGGATTTTTAATTGCAGTTGATAAGAATCTGGGCAGATTAACTGCTTTGTTGCCAGTACTTCTTTTAGGTGTTTTAGCTTCAGTTGAAGATGTTGGGTTCTTTAAAATAGCTTTTGGGTACATTGTCATTCCTTCTTTGCTTCTGGGTCCTGTTTCCCGCTTGTTGGCTGTCCAATTGCCTAAGTCAAAAACTTTGGGTGGTGATATGTTGAAAAAACATTTCTTTAAGACAGCATTGTATTCTGGTTTTATCGCTATCTTACTAGTAATTCCTTTTATTGCTTTTGCGCCATATCTGATTAAATTCTTTTATGGGGCTGAATATGTTTCTAGTATTGAATTAGTATATTATATGGCTATTATGGTTGTCTTGTCTGGATTTGGAGTGGGCTTAGGGTCTTTGTATAGGACGATTAATAGAATGAAAATCTCTATTATTATCAATGGATTACAACCCCTAGTTATTCTGTTATTAGTCTTTATCTTATTGAAATTCTATGATCCCTTAGTAGCGGTTACGTTGAGTTATGCCTTGAGTGCTGTTCTTATTATTATCCCTCAATTTTTAATCATTAAAGGTATTTTGAAAAATTATGGAAAAAATTAAAGTTGCTTTCATTCTTTCGGGTTTAGGTCATGTTAAAAGGGGGGCGGAATTTGTGTTTTTGAATTTGATGAAGAGATTAGTTAAAAAGAGTGATTTAGAAATCCATGCCTATGGCGGAGGAAAGAACTTTCATTTAGAAGGTGTTGAATATCATCAGGTGCCTTGTATTAAAAGAGATTATTTAAAATGGCTACCTCACATTAAAAGACTGCATTTGACTCATAATCATGATTGGGAGGGACTGTCGTATTCTGTTCCTTTGTCTTTAATGCTTTTAAGGAAAGATTTTGATATTATTTCCTCTCATTCCTTTCCTTTTGATTTATTGCCTATTAAGGTTTACAGGAAATTTAAGAATAAGGATTTGAAAACAGTTTTTACTTCAGGCGGCGGTAGTGCTTTCTTGCACTCAAGGTTTTTTGAAAGTGATAGATTGATTGCTCAGACTCCAGAAAAGCAAGATTTGTTTTCTCGAAAATATCCAACAAGCTTCATTCCTTGCGGAGTTGATACTGATCTGTTTAGGTCTCAAAATTTTTCCAGAAAAGATTTTAATTTGCCAGAAGATAAATTAATAGTTTTTTCAGCCAGCGCCTTGGATCCAGTTAAAAGATTAGATTTCCTAATGAAAGCTATGAATAAAATTGAAAATTCATTTTTACTTTTAGCAGGTGATGGGCCGCAAAAGGAAGAATTGGAAAAATTAGGTAAAAAACTATTGGGTGATAACGTTAGATTTTTGGGTAGTATAGGACAGGATAAGCTGGTTAAATACTATAATTTAAGCGATGTTTTTTGTCTGCCTTCAAAATCAGAGCCTTTTGGTATAGTTTTAATTGAAGCTATGGCCTGTCAAAAGCCAGTGGTAACCAATGATACAGATACTCAAAAGTGGATTATTAAACAGGGCGGTGCTTGTGTAAATGTTTCTGACTTAAATACTCTAGTTAAAGCATTGGAGCAGTATAAGGACAAGGAATTAGCTAGTAATACTGGATTAAGAGGAAGAGAGAATGTTTTAAATAGGTTTTCTTGGGATGCATCAGCAGATGAGTATTGCAAGGTATTTAAGGAATTAATTAATGATTAATAAGGTTTTATCAAAAATTAAAGATGGTGATAAGGTTTTAGATATTGGTGGTTGGGCTAGGCCTTTAAACAGGGCTAATTTTGTTATTGATTACATGCCTCATGAATCAAGAGGCGTTGGCGGCTATTGGGGAGAGGGTGAAGAATATTTTAATAAGAATACTTGGGTAGAATGGGATGTTTGTGATCGCAAGCCTTTTCCATTTAAAGATAAGGAATTTGATTTTGTCTTTTGTTCCCACTTATTAGAAGATATCAGGGATCCTTTATGGGTCTGTTTTGAAATGAATAGAATTGGCAAGGCGGGATATATTGAAACGCCTTCTCGGGTCGTTGAATCGCATAAGAATATTGGCGGCAAATGGAATTTGAATAAGTATGTAACAGGATATTCACATCATCGCTGGTATGTTGAGGATTTTGATAATAAATTATTATTTACCTTTAAAAATCCATTAATCCATATGATTAAAGAATTCCAAGTTAATCATATTACTAAACCCGAATTAATGAGTTTTTTCTGGGAAAATATTTTTAAATATGAGGAAAATCCAATTGATGCTGATTCCTACAAGTCAATCTTTGCTGATTTGAAAAGATTTAAACTATCAACTCTGCCAGAATATAAAAGAGATGGGGCAGCTAAGAAAATGGATGAAATAGCCAAAAAAATGCAAAGCGTTCAATTATCTAAAAAAGTCAAAGGAAAGCTAAGTAGATATGGAAGATAAACTGCATCAATTCTATAATGAAAATGAAGAATACTTTAATTTAGCTGATGAAGGTCATGAAAATATTTTTCCTATTCATCGGGAAATATTAGATAAATGCAAAGACAAGAGTGGCTTGATTGTTGAATTAGGTTGTGGCACAGGAATTGATTCAATAGCTATGTCTGGAAAAGATAATTATGTGATGGGCATAGATATCTCTGAATTAGCCATCAAGAAGGCTAGGAAAAGAGCAGAGGGAATAGAGGGTGTAGAGTTTAAAGAATCTAATTTAGAAGCATTGCCTCTAGAAGATAATTCAGTTGACGTCATAGCTTCATTTTTTACTTTTGAGCATTTGTTCAATCCAGAGCGTGTCTTGTCTGAAATTAATAGAGTTTTAAAAAAGAATGGCGAGTGCTTCATACTTTGCCCAAGTTTCGCCAGTCCTTTTCGCGGGGCACCAGTCTATGGTGGAATTCGCAAGGTTAGAATTTTAAAGAAAATGATTTTATCTTTGGTAAGAATGTTTTCCGTTTGGATTTTTGGCAAGAAAGATTTTAGAGTTAAAATGATTGATAAGGCTCTAATTGATTTTAAAAAAGTAGGCAAAGATTGGGATGCGACTAACGAGCCTTTTATCTTTGAATTTGTTAAATATTTTAGAAGATTGAATTATAAAGTTTCTTTTGATTCTTGGCTAACACCACCCAAAACAAAAGAAGAGAAGTTTTTCTCAAATTTCAAAAAATTCCCCATTATTAAATACTGGGGTCCAATAGTATATATTCATGCGCAAAAAAGATAGAAAATTAAATGTTTTGGTTTTGACTCACACCTATTCTGATTTAGAAGCAGGGGGAGAATCTAAGATTGTCAGGGAAACTTGCAGAGGTATGGCTCGAGCTGGTATTAACGTCTTCTTGGTAGCGGCCAGGGTTAATTTAAGCGGTTCTGATAAAGAAAAAAACTTGAAAATTTACCAAGCTCCTTTTTGTAGGCAAATTTCTGTTTTTAACCAGGGTAATATGTTTAAAGTCTTTATCTTTTCCCTATTCTTAGTGCTTTTTAAAAGAATTGACTTGATTCATCTGATGCCAGAGCCAGGGCCTTGTCCTTTTGTTAGGTTTAAATTCAAACCATTAGTTTTCAGTTCAGATACGCCTTGGGATTATGATAATCCTAAATATGGTGAAGATTTGAAATATGATAGGAAGAAGAAGAATGAAGAAAAAGAATTAGTAAAATTTGGTAAAATACATCAAAGAATATATGATAGATTAATTGAATATTTTTACATAATCTTTAAATTAAAAGAAACTTATCCTAAGAATATTGATTTGTATACTTGCACTAGCAAAGGATTGATTGAAAAGTTGAAATCCCAAAGATACCGGTCTAAATTCGCCCATGTTCAATGGGGCGTTAATCCAGAGATTTTTCATCCACAAGTTAAACCAGTTAGAAAAAAAGGAGATAAATTTACTTTTTTGTTTATTGGTTCAGTAGGCAAGAGAAAAGGAGTTGAATATTTAATTAAGGCTTTTAAACGAATTAATCAAAGTCATAGGAATATTGAATTAGTGATAATCGGGAAAGGAGCTCCTTCTACTGTTAAATATTTCAAAGAACTGGCTAAGGGTTCAAATATTGAATTCATTGATGAAGTTTTGCCTAATGAGGTTCCTAAGTATTTAAAATCTTGCGATGTTTTTGTAGCGCCTTCATTGGGAGAGCCTTTCGGTTTGATTAATCTAGAAGCCATGGCCTGTGGAAAGCCAGTGATTAGTGGCAGGGCTGGTGGCGTACCAGACTATTTCAAAGACAGAGAAGTTGGTTTTTTAGTTGAACCGGGCCAAGTAGATGATTTAAAGGAAAAAATGGAAAGATTTTTAGATGACTCTGACTTAGCCAAGCAAATGGGAGAAAAGGCTTTAATTCACGCAACTAGTAATTTTACTTGGGATATGACAGCTAAAAAAATGATTAAGGCATATAGATATCTATTAAATGAATAACAATCCTAAAATTTCAATTATTGTTTTAACTTTCAATAGCGGAAAGTATATTTTAGATTGTCTTAATTCGGTTAAGAAATCTAGTTATACTAATTACGAGATTATTGTAGTTGATAATGGATCAAAAGATGGAAGCGCAGATCTGGTTAAGAATAATTTTCCTAATGTTAAATTAGTTTTAAATGAAAAGAACCTAGGTTTTACTGGGGGTAATAATATTGGAGTAAAACATGCAAAAGGTGATCTGATTTTCCTTTTAAATGATGATACGACTATTAATAAGGATCTGTTAAAGACTTTAGCTGAAGAATTAATGAGTTCAGGCAAGATTGGGGTGGTTGGCCCTAAGATATATTATATGGATGAACCAGAAAAGGTTTGGTTTGGTGGCGGGATGATAAATTGGGCCAAGGGAGAAGGATATCATTTAAAGAGTGATAAAAAAATGGAAGTTGATTACATCACAGGATGCGCTTTAATGACCAGGAAAGAAATTATTGATAAAATTGGTTTGTTTGATAATAAATTCTTTGCATATTATGAGGATGCTGATTTTTGCCGAAAAGTTAAGAAATTAGGTTACGAGATCAAATATATTCCATATGGCGGAGTTTGGCATGCTAAATCGGTAACAGCTAGTCTTGTATTTATGGGTGATATTAAGGGGCAATACTTTAAAATGCTTTTAAGGTATCTGAAATTTACAATAATCTTAAAATGGAAGAATTACAGGAATCGTTTTGTGTTTTTTATGCGGCATGCTACTCTTATTTACAAGATAACTTTTTTATTTAAATTCATTTTTGTTTTCACGCCAAAATTTTTATGGCTGATTACTGGACAAGTATTAATATCATTAATTAAAATATTTAAAGGACATGTACAAAAATCTTAGGGCATTAGCTAGTTTTTATAAGAATAATCCAGAATACATTAATTTCTATTTCAGATCTCTATTTGGCAGGTCTCAGCCTTTTTACCATCTAATCTTCCAGATTACCAATATTTGTAATTCAAAGTGCGTTATGTGTTTTAACTGGAAGATTTTAAACAAAGATGTAGATAAGGAATTAACTTTGGAAGAAGTCGAAAAATTTACTAGAAATTTAGGCAATCTGGATACAGTTACTATTGGTGGCGGTGAGCCATTTTTAAGAGATGATCTACCAGAGATTGTAGATTGTTTAAAGAGAAACAATAAGGTCAAGACAGTAGCTATTCCAACTAATTCTTTATCAGTTAACAGGGTTTTAGGTTCAGTTGAAAAAATGTTGAATAATTTTGATGGTCGTTTGAAAATTGGATTATCTTTGGATGGGATAGGCAAAGATCATGATAAAATTAGAGGAATTGAGGGTAATTTTGAAAAAGTTATGGAAGTTTATCATGGGCTAGCTAAGTTTAAGGAAAAATACCCCAATTTAAGGCTAAGAATATGCAGTGTCATCATGAACCTCAATGTGAATAAGATTACCCAGATGATAAAGTATGTTAAAGAAGAAATGCCAGCTATTAATTATCATGGATTCGATTTATTAAAAGGAGATTACAATCAAGAAAAAGTAGGTGAAATATCGTCTAATGAATTTTTAAAGATAATTGAATTATGGGAAAATGAGAATAAGGATGACAGGAATTTCCAGAAAAGAGTGGTTAATCCGATTTATCAGAGATTACTTTTGGATATTCTTAAGGAAAAGAAGCAGCTTATTCCATGTCGAATTTCTAATTTCTGTCCAGTTGTTGATGCTTTGGGTAATGTTTATCCTTGTGAAGATAGGAAGAAAATCAGTAATTTGAGAGATTTTGATTATGATTTGAAAAAGATTTGGCAATCAAAACAAGCTGATCAAACAAGAGAATCTATTAAGAACAAAGAATGTCATTGTACTCATTCTGCCTATCAAATACCAAACTTTTATCTAAATCCCAAGATGATTTGGAAAATTATTAGAGGTAAATATTAATGAAGATAACTGTTGTTATCCCAACTTATAATAAGAAAGATATTTTGCTAGAAACTCTAGCTGCTTTTACTAAGCAGACTTATAATGACTTTGAAATCATTATAATTGATGATGGTAGTAATGATGGAACAAAAGAAGCTATTAAAGGATTAAGATTGCCTTTTGCAATAAGATATTTTTTTCAAAAGAACAAGGGGCCAGCGACAGCTAGAAATTTAGGGATTAAAAAAGCAAAAGGGCAAATTATTGTTTTGGTTGATGACGATATTATTCCGACTAAGAATTTTTTAGACGAACATGTTAAATTTCACAAAAGAGGAGATGAGAAGTTGGTTGTTTTGGGATATAGCAAATGGGATCCTCGCATTAAGATGACACCTTTTAGGAAATATATTACTAAGTACCATCTTGCTTTTAAAAATATCACTGATAGGAATAATGTTGACTGGTGTTATCTGTATAGTGGTAATGTTTCGGCTCGCAAGGGCTTCTTTATCAAAGGAGATTTATTTGATGAAAGTTTTCCTCATGCAGCTTATGAGGATACTGAATTAGGATATAAATTACATAAGCTGGGAATGAAGATGATTTTTAATAAAAATGCTATTGGCTATCATTATCATCCAATAGATTTTAAGAGTTATCAAAAAACAATGTTTTGTCGGGGTCGGTCAGCTGTTGTTTTGGCAAAGAAAGTTCCTCAATTGGAAAGAAAAGCAAGTTGCAATGAAACAAAAAATCCTTTAAGATATCTTTTAAAAAGAATTGCTTTTAATGATTTTATTTTAAAGCCAACTGTAGAAATTATTAATTTTTTAGATAAATTATATATTCCTTTTCCTAAAATTATTTATACTAAAATACTGGGGTATTATAGAATAAAAGGAATAAAGGATATGCGTTCATGAAGAAAAATATCATTCTAATTATTACAATCCTATTTCTCCTTTCTTTGGTTGTTCATTATTACCCAATCCATAAGAAAGGATATTCTTTTAATCCTTTAGGGGGTAATTTGATTTTGGCTCGCAATTTTGCTGAAACTGGAGAATTTAAGATAGAGAGTGAAAAGAATATTGTCTTATCATCAGAAAGAATTAAAGATGAGGGTATTTATTGTAATTGGGGTAATAGGTTAACTCCATATATCTATGGGTATATTTTTAAAATATTTGGCTTTAGCCATAATTTGCCTGTATATCTAACTCTAATTCTATGGTCTTTAAGCGGAATTATTCTGTTTTTAATCGTTCTTAAATTATTTAATTTAAAAATAGCAGTGATTTTTGGCTTATTAGATGTTTTTATTCCTGTATTTACTCAAGGATCATTAATGGCTGGATTTTATGAATGGGCTGTTTTGTTTTTCAGTTTAGGCTTATTACTTTATCTATATAGAGAAAAGATTGGTCTAATGAATTTGTTTCTAGCTGGAACATTCTTTGGTCTAGCTTCAGTATCCCGTGATGCGTTTCTTTTATCTTTTATTCCAATTGCTGTCTATCAATTCTGGCAAAGTAAATCTTTTAAGAAGACATTTGTTTTCGTTCTGCCTTTTGTCTTAATATGGATTATCTATCTGGTTCCGGGATATATGGCTGGTTTGCCTAATACTAATATTTCTTCAGATGATAACAGCTTTAGCCAATATGGCCATCTATTTCCAGATCCATATACTTATCATTATGAGCAAGATGAGTATATTCAAAGTTTGGCTGGGACTTCAGATTATGGATATACTGAATATTTGGTAAAATATGATGTGCCGGTTAGCTTGAAAAGTCAGGTATTGATGTATTTGCATTCAATTAAGTTTTATCCCCAGGAATTTTTAAGGATTATTGTCTTGGGTGGTCCTTTGATCATTCTGTTGCTAATAGCCGGAATATTTTATTTAAATAAAGAGAAGAAATATTTATTAAAGCTCTTTGCTGTCTGGGCTGGTCTGTGGTATTTCTTCTTAATTGTTTTGAAATCAAATAATTGGGATCATTTCTTGGAAATAAGGTTTCCTTTAATTTTATTAATTTCTTTAGGAGTTGTTTGGCTGATTGATCTGATACCTAAAGGGAAACATAGAAATATCGGAATTTTTGTATTAGCTTTATTTATGGTTTTTCATTTTAGCTTGGCTAATAAGTGGATGCTGCATGATGAATACAATGGATCAAAGATTGAAATTATCACTGAGTTGGCTGATAAGATTAACGAAGAGGGATTGAATAAAAAAAGCGATATTATCGCTGTTAATATTCACTCAACTTTACAAACTTTAAATTACTATACAAATCAGAATATCATATACTTTGATATAGAGACAGTTAATAGATTATTAGATGAGCATAAATTAAATGAAGCCTTTAATGAATTTGGAGTGTCTAGAGTTATTGGTTTTGATTCTGATGTCAGTGAGGAAATAGTGGGCCAAACAGATGCAGAAGTTATTGAATAGTTTTCCAGAAATCGTAGATTTGAGCGCCTGAAGTCAGCCAGGCGTTCTTTTTATTGCAATAATCCAATATCTTTTCATATATCTCAACTCTTTCTTTTGAAAAGTAAGTATTATGCCAGAGGATAGTAATGACGCCGTTGTATTTTTCTGTCTGATCAATCAATTCTTTTGTTTTTTGCCAAGCTTGTTCATTGTTCAGATTCATATACCTTAACAGATGACCATCCATAATGATTAAAGGAATTTCTAAAATATTAATTTGCTGATTAGTATTTAAATTAAATGGCTTGAATGGATGGCATATGCCATTTTTAAAGCCAATTGTCTCAGCATAGCCAAAGCTGGTGTCATATTTGAATCCGGCTTGTCTTAATAATTCCCATGTTTGGGGAATTTCAAATCTTAAATAATGGCTTCTAAATCCGATTATCGGCTTGTTTAGAATATTTTCAATTATTTGTTTTTCTTTTTTGAGTTCTTCTATATTATTGTATGAATAATATCCGCCATGCAGTCCGACTTCCCAGCCTTGCTTATCAATATTGATTAATTCATTTTTAACTTTTTGGATATTATATCCTCTGTTTAGTCCTTTTTTAGTAGCTAGGAAATAGAAAGATGATTTAGCGTTGTATTGTTTTTCTAATTCAATGATTTGATTGAAATTATACCAAGGATCCCATTTCTTGTTTAAAAAGCTTAAAATATTCTTTTTAAGCTTTATTCTTCTGGGTAAGGAAATGGCGTCAATGTCATGGGTCAGGCAAACAGCGAATTTCTTATTGTTTGGATATTTGACTTTCAGTCCGTTTTTAACCAAAAACTCAGATACTTTTGGCTTGAAAATATCCTTATATCTGCTTGATTCTTGTTTGAATCTCTGGTGTTCGTCCAGTTGTTCTGGATCTGGTTCGTATTCCTCTTTTTTAGTGAATATTTCCCAGATTTCTTGATTGTTTTTTAACTGTTCAATCATATTTACTAGCTTGAATATTAGCTAATTATATTATATGATAACTTTATCTAAGTAGAAAGCCTTATTAAATGAAAGTCCTATTAATCAACCCGCCAAGGCATAACGAAATATTAGCTGATAATCCCGCCTTTATCGACGAAGAGCGGGGTTTTAACCCTCCTTTGGGCCTATTGTATCTAGCCGGTTATTTGAAAAAAATGAATAAGCATGAGGTCTTTGGATTAGATGCCCAAGTTGAAGAATTAGATTACAATGAGGATTTTAAAGGAAGAATTAGGAAAGTTAATCCAGATGTAGTTGGTATTACTGCCATGACTTTTACTTTAATTGATGTTTTAAAGACAATTGATTTAATTAGAGAGGTTGGCAAGGAATTGGATAAGAAAATTACTATTGTCTTGGGTGGTCCTCATGTTCACCTATTCCATGAAGAAACAATCAATCTAGAAGGCGTTGATTTTATCATTAAAGGTGAAGGCGAGAAGCCTTTCTTTAATCTTTTAGAGGCTTTAGAAAGTAAAGGAGAATTAAAAGACATTAAGGGATTGGTTTATAAGGAAAATGGAGAAATAGTTAATAATCCAGTTGGTGATTTGATTGAAGATTTAGATGATGTTCCTTTTCCAGATAGGGCTTTGTTGCCAGTTAAAAAATACAATTCAATTTTAGGTGAAGGACGGGTAGTGACCACTATGTTTACTTCTCGGGGCTGTCCTTTTCAATGTGCTTTTTGTGATCGTCCTCATTTAGGCAAGAAATTCAGGGCTCGTAGTGCTGAGAGCGTAGTTAATGAAATGGAGGAATGCTTAAGAATGGGTATTGAAGAAATATTGATTTATGACGATACTTTTACTGTTGATCGAAAAAGAACAATAGATGTTTGTGACGAGATCATTAGAAGAGGCTTGGATTTCATCTGGGATATTAGAGCTAGGGTTGATACGGTTGATGAAGAGGTTTTGGCTAAATTAAAAGAAGCAGGTTGTGCTAGGATTCATTTTGGTGTAGAGGCAGGTACTGAAAAGATTTTGAAGGTTTTGAATAAGGGGATTAGTTTAGATAGAGTTGAAAAAGCTTTTAAGGATTCTAAAAAGGTTGGCATTGAGAAATTGGCTTACTTCATGATCGGTGCTCCTATGGAGACAAAAGAAGATATTAAGGAAACTATCAAGTTTGCTAAGAAAATTGATCCTGACTATGTCCATATTACAATTCTAACTCCTTATCCGGGAACTAGGATTTACCAATTAGCCTTAGAGCAAGGCGTCTTAAAAAGCGATTATTGGCGTGAATTTGCCAAGAACCCAGAAAAGGGTGTTGTTACTAAATATTGGGAGAAAGAATTATCTCGCCAAGAATTGTTTGATCTGTTGGGTAAATTTTACAAAGAATTCTATGGACGACCTTCATATATCTTTAAAGAATTATTGAAAATTAGATCACCGAAAGATTTGATTAAGAAATTCAGAGCAGGTTTTAAAATACTGTTTAATTAGTAGTTTTTATGAAAATACTTTTTGTTAATAAGTTTTTGGATAAACATACCATTTATCGGGTGCCTTTAGGTATTCTGTATTTGTCTTCAGCTTTAAAAAAATACGGACATGAGGTTTTTGTCTGTGAGCCGAATAGAGAAGATGTTTTTGAAAAAGCTGATGAGATCAAGCCTGATATTATCGGCTATTCGGTCAGGACCGGCTTTCATCAATATTATTTCGATTTAAATAGGAAACTTAAAGAGAAATTTAATTTCCTGTCTGTTTTTGGCGGTCCTCATGCTACTTTCTTTCCTGAAATGATTAAAGAAAATGGCGTTGATGTTGTCGCTCAGGGAGAAAGCGAATTGGCTTTAGTTGATTTAGTTAATCGCTTGGCTAATAATGAAGAATATTTAAATACAGATAATTTTTGGTTTAATCAAGGAGGAGAAATCATTAAAAACCCAATCAGGGAATTAGAACAGGATTTAAACAGCATTTCTTTTCCAGACAGGGATTTGTTAAGATATTTTAAAGAAATCAAGCATTCAAAGATACATAACTTCATTACTTCTCGCGGATGTCCATATGACTGTAGTTATTGCTTTAATCATAAATTAAAGGAAATGTATCACGGACAGAAGTATGTCAGAAGGAGAAGCGTAGACAATGTTATTGAAGAAATTGAATGGGTAGCTAGTAATTATCCTTTAACCAGAGTACATTTTGAAGATGATAGCTTTAATATGGATAAGAATTGGTTAAGGGAGTTTGTAGATAAATATCCAAAGATTCCTTTCAAGTGCAATTTGAGAACTAATCTGGTTGATGAGGAAATTGTTCAGTTATTGAAAAAAGCCAATTGCATCAGCGCGACATTTGCCATTGAAGCTGGCAATGAAAGGATTAGAAATGAAATCTTGAAAAGGAATATGTCAGAAGATGCTATTATCAACTGTGCTAAGTTATTGAAAAAACACAAAATTAGGTTTATTACAGAAAATATTCTAGCTAATCCTACTTCAACTTTATCAGATGATATCGAGACGTTGGACATGAATTTGAAATGCCAGCCAGATTATCCGACGGTTTCTTTGTTGCAGCCTTATCCCAGGACAGAAATCTTTCAGATTGCCTTGGAGAATAATCAATTTGAAAAGAAAGATATTGATAAGCTGGAATCATTTTTCAAAGGAACTTCTCTAAAGATTGAAAACAAGCAAGAAAGGATTAATTTGCAGAGAATTTTCGCTATTGTGGTAGCCTTTCCTTTTTTAAGGAAATTTGTTGATTTTCTAATTAAAAGAAAAAGCTTAACGCCAGTTTATACTTTGCTGTATAGCTTGTGGCGCCCATATTGCTTAATGTTTAAGATAATGCCTCATAGATTATCAATTAGAGAAATCTTTTGGCTGATGAGGAGATATTTAACTGGTTAAAATTATGAAAATACTTTTATTAAACCCACCATTTACTGAATATGGAGGACTGGAAGGCCATGGCGGCAAGTCATTGCCTTTAAATCTGGCATACTTGGCGTCGTATTTAAGAAAAGAAAGGCCGGATGTTGAAATTGAGGTTCTTGATTGCGAGGGTTTAAGTATGAACTACGAGAAGATCAAAGAAGAGATTATTAGAATCAAACCAGGGCTTGTGGGAATCACGGCACCGACTCCTGCCTTTGCCCAAGTGCTTGAAATCTGCCGGATTATTAAGCAAGAAATATCTAAAGATATTGTTACTGTTCTAGGAGGGCCTCATCCTACAGCCTTGCCTCAAGAGACAATCAAAGAGAAAGATATCGATGTTTGCGTTGTTTTTGAAGGCGAAGTTGCCTTTACTCAGTTAATTAATGCTTTGGATAAAGGAACTTCTCTAAAAGAAGTCAAAGGTATCCTTTTTAAAAATACTGAAGGTGAAGTTGTTGAAACCGGAACCAGGGAGCCAATCAAAGATTTGGATAGCTTGCCTTTCCCAGCCAGAGACTTGTTTGATACAGATTTGTATTTCCCTCCTCCAACTAAGAGAATCAGCAAGTGGAAGGCAGGGAATATGATAACTTCTCGCGGATGCCCGTATCAATGTACCTATTGCATGGCCAGCTATATGTGGCAGAGAAAAGTCAGATTCAGAAGCATTGATGAAGTCATGAAAGAAATTGAAGAATGTATTGAAAAATATGGGATTAGGGAATTTAATTTCCATGACGAGCTTTTTACGGTGAATAAGAAGAGGACTATTGAATTCTGCCAGGAAGTTGTTAAGAGAAAATTAAAGATTGCCTGGGTTTGTATGATCCGAGTTGATTTTACTGACGAGGAAACCATTCAGTGGATGAAAAGAGCTGGTTGCAAGAAAATTATGTTTGGCTTTGAATCAGGATCCCAGATGATTCTGGACTTAATGAAAAAGAGAGTAGCTATGGAAAAGGCTGAAGAAGCTGTCAGAGTAGTCAAGAGAGTTGGCATTAAGACAGCAGGTAATTTCATGATCGGCAATATTGGTGAGACTGAAAAAACTATTAGAGAAAGTATTGATTTGGCTAAGAAATTAAATACAGATACTATGGCTTTCTTTGTGGCTAGTCCTTACCCAGGAACGGAATTTTACAAAGTTGCCAAGGAAAAAGGATATTTCAGGAAAAGCATTGAATGGAAGGATTTTACGCTTGTATCGAATAATCTGCCTCCTTTGGATTTACCAGGGCTGCCAGCTGAAGAAATTTTAAAATGGCAAAAGCGGGCCTATCGGGAATATTACATGAGGCCGAAATATATCTTAATGAAATTGTTAAGTTTGAGGAATAAGATTGATTTATTTAATCTATATAATGGAGCTAAGTTATTCTTAAGGATAAAATGAAAAAGAAGATAAAATACATATTGCAGTTTTTAGGTCCGGCTATTTTAATATATATTCTTTTTCAAATTGATTTTGAAAGCCTAATTAAGCAAATCGGGCTTTTAAAATGGCATTTCTTGATCTTGGTGATTATTACCATGATTCTGCATATCATTACGAGATCATTGCGTTGGCAGACAGTTCTTAATTCTCTGGGTATTAATATTTCAAAGATTCAATGTATTAATTTGCATTGGCTGGGTCTCTTTGTAGGAGTGATTACACCAGGAAGATTAGGAGAATTGGTTAAGGTATATTTTTTAAAGAATAAGGGATTTGATGGCTTTAGGTCATTTTTCAATATTGTTGTTGATAGGGTAATTGATATTCTGACTTTGCTCAGTTTCGGCGTTTTGATCTTCTTATTCTTTTTAAAAGATATTGGCATCTACGTTATCTGTTTTGGAATAATCGTTCTGTTTGTTATGATATTGATTTTCTTGCTTATCGGTCAGAAGAGTTTTTTAAACAGATTTCTTCCAAAGGATTTCAAAGAATACAATCGCTTTACTTTCAATAAATTAATAAAAGGCATTAAAGGGTTAAGGATAAAGGAAATATTTTCTTTTTTGATATATTTTATCCTAGCCTGGTCTTTCCATTTTACAGCTAGATATTTTGTAGCTTTATCTTTGGGTTTGGATTTATCCTTTATTGATGTTTCTGTTGCTTCTATTCTAATGGCTATCGTTGTTATTCTGCCGATTTCTGTAGCGGGACTGGGTACACGCGAGGCAGTGGCCATATATGTCTTCAGCTTATTCGGTTTAAATAAAGAAATAGCTTTAATTTTTTCTCTTTTAGTTTTCTCTATGGATTTGATTGTTCTTGTGCCGGGATTAATTCCATATTTTAAAGAATCTAGTTTGATTGACTCAGTTAAATAAATCTTTTATGCTTAATAATATGAATCCAAAAGAAGAAAATACAAAAAAACAGGTAAGTATTGTTCTGCCAGCCCATAATGAAGAAGCTAATATCGGCGAAACGCTTGATAAGTTGTTAAATAGTCTCAAGGCTGTTAATTTTGATTATGAGATCATTGTAGTTAATGATGGTTCAACGGATAAGACAATGGAAGTTATTGATAATTATGATATTAAATTAGCTCAACATGATCATCGCAAAGGCTATGGAGCAGCGCTCAAGACAGGCATTCTTTCAGCTCAGTATGATATTATTGCCATGTGCGATACAGATGGTAGTTATCCAATCGAAAGAATTCCTGATTTAGTAAAATATATCGGTGACTTTGATATGGTGGTCGGAGCCAGGAATGAAAGTTACGCTAAAGTGAATCTAGTCAGGCATATGGTTAAATGGTTTTTGAATAAATATGCCAATTATTTAGTCAAAGAAAGAATCCCTGATCTTAATTCTGGTTTGCGTGTTTTCAAGCGTGATATTTACGATGAATTCAAAAGATTACTGCCTAATGGCTTTTCTTTTACGACAACTATTACTTTAGCCTTATTAAGCAGTAATTATCGTGTTAAATATGAGCCTGTTGAATATTTCAAAAGAGGAGGTAAATCCAAATTTGAGCCGATTAATGATACAATTAATTTCTTTTCATTAATT
>CAYOHI010000007.1:0-13758 GCA_964403725.1 uncultured Candidatus Saccharibacteria bacterium | reverse complement strand
TTGTTATATCTGTAAGTAACTTTATGTTATGTGTTCTTTGTTTTTTAATCCATTAAGGATATATATGCCGATTGCTTTAGTCTTAATTGCGGTAGGTCTTGTTTTCTTGGGTCATGATGTATATATGATGAACATTACTGAGAAGACAATGGTGACCATTTTCTGGGGAATGCAATTTGGAGCAATTGGTCTTTTGGCTGATATGATCAGCCGACAAAAGAGATAATATGGAGAATGATACAAAAAAAGTAGCAGTAGTCGGGACTGGCGCAGCAGGTCTTGGTGCTTTGACTGCCTTATTGGACAAAAAAGAAAATCTTGAGATTGTAGTTTATGATATTGGTAGAGAAATTTTGACTTCTGCCTCAGTTTCTGACAATCCGTCAAAAGACGAGATTGTTTCTTTTTATAATGGAATTTATGAGAGGATTTACAACAAATATTCTTTTAAATTTCCTCCTCCCAAAACTCATTTTTCAGATCAGATTCCCAGATTGCCAGTTGGCAAGAAACTGAATATCTTTAAAAGCGAATCTTTAGGAGGGTTAACTAATTACTGGGGTTCAACTATGCTGCCTTTTACCGACAGAGAAATGGATGAATGGCCCATTAAAAAAGAAGATCTGTATCCATATTATGAGCGGATTGCCAAAGTTGTTGGATTGTCAGCAGGATCAAATGAATTGGATGAATATTTTAACCGTCATTTTTCAACGCGGCCCGAAATGAAAGCCACGCCAATGCTTGATAAATTAGATAAGGTTGTTAATAGACATCAGGATAATGATAATTTTAAAATTGTTTCAGGATTGAATAGGTGTGGATTGGAAACTAGAAAGGATAAGGAAAATTCTTGTGTCTATTGCGGGGAATGTTTGTCTGGTTGTTTCCAGGGTTCAATTTACAGTACTCAGAATACAGTTAAGGAATATTTGAAAGATCCCCGGGTTAGATATGTTAGAGGTAAAGTTAAGAAGATTAACAAGCAAGGTGATTTGCTTGAAATTGAAACTGAAGATAACAAGAAATCCGGTTTTTCAAAAGTTTTTCTTTGTGCTGGCTGTCCAAGCTCAACTGAAATAGTGATGCGCAGTTTGAATTTTAAAGATGAGTTGGTTATGGCTGATAATGCCGTCTATGTCTTTCCTATCCTTTATTCAGGTTTTAAATCTTTGCATAGTGAAAAATATTTGTCTTTATGTAATCTGATCTTTAGCTGTATTCCTAAAAATGAGAATGATCGTTTTGCTCAGGTTCAAGTCTATCCTAATTTTGATTATTTATGGCGGTATAATATTCCTCCATATATCTGGCCAGTTATTAAGCCATTCTTAAAACTTTTCAGATCTCGTATTTTCTGGGGGAGACTGTATGTTCATAGTGATCATTCACAAGCCTACTCATTAAAATTAGAAAATGATGAATTGGTTTTAAATGAGGCAAAACAGGCTAAATCTGATAAGTATATTAAATCTTTAATATCTGATATCCGTGATTCAGTTAATCATAATGGCTTCTATATCCCGCCGATCTCGCCAGTCAGGCAAAAAGTTAACTCGCATTATGCAGCTACCATTCCTTTTAATGGTGATAAGATTAAAGTTTCAGAATTAGGCGAAGTTATGCCTGGAGTTCATCTTTGTGATTCGTCGGTCTTTCCTGACTCACCAGCTGTCAATCCAGCTTTTACAAGCATGGCTAATGGCTGTCGGGTAGCTGACAAGGCACTAAATTAACATGTTTACTAAACTGAGAAATTCCATTATTAAATTCCTATACAAAAACTTTGTTAAAAAAGTCTTCTTTAGAATGGATCCAGAAGTTGTCCATGACAGAGCTATTAGAATGGGAAGAATTTTAGGGAGTAATGTTGTTTTTAGGAAGATAACGGGCTTGTTTTTCAATTATTCCAATCCTGTATTAAGACAAGATATTTTAGGAATAGTTTTTAAAAATCCAGTTGGCTTGGCAGCCGGATTTGATAAGAATGCTCAGATAATTAAGATTATGAAAAGCGTTGGCTTTGGCTATACAGAAATCGGCTCAATTACAGGAGAATATTGCCCTGGTAATGAAAAGCCTAGGCTTTGGCGATTGATTGAATCAAAAGGACTGGTTGTTAACTATGGTCTTAAGAACAACGGAGCTGATGAAATATCTAAAAGGTTAATTAATCTTCATTCCTCTATCCCAATGGGTGTGAATGTTGCTAAGACCAATTCAAAAGATACCGTTGAACTTGAAGATGGTATCAACGACTATATTAAAGGAATCAAGTCATTTTTAAATATTGGTGATTATCTAACAATTAATATTAGTTGTCCTAATGCTTTTGGCGGAGAGCCTTTCACTGAACCGGAAAAATTAGAATTGCTTTTAAAAAGGATTGATGAGTTGAATATTGAAAAGCCAGTTTTTTTAAAGATGGCTGCCAATATTCCTGAAAGTCAGATTGATCAGATTATTGAATTATCTAATCAATACAAAGTTTCAGGATTCATTTGCACTAATTTATCAAAGAATAGGAATAATCCTAAGATTATTGATAAGCTTCCTGATATTGGCAGTATTAGCGGCAAGCCGGTTGAAGACGAATCAAATAGATTGATTGAATATATCTATAGGAAGACTGAAGGGAATAAGATAATCATTGGCTGTGGCGGTATTTTCTCAGCTGAAGATGCTTATGCTAAAATTAAGTTAGGTGCATCTTTAGTCCAATTGATTACTGGCATGATTTTTGAAGGGCCTCAACTGATATCTGAAATTAATCAAGGACTTGTTAAATTAATTAAACAAGATGGATTTAATAATATCTCTCAAGCTATTGGCAAGGATATAAAATGAATATTTTAAAAGGACCATATCCAAGATTTAGAATGTATACGCGAATAAATAGCTATTGGTGGTTCTTTAGAGACTTAATTTTAGGAAGGATTAATAAGGGGGATGATGTTGAAAAATTAGAAGAAGAATTAGCGAATAGATTTAAAATTTCCAAAACTGTATGCGTTCCTCAAGCTCGGGTCGGCATATATTTAGTTTTAAAGAATCTGATTAAACCGGGTCAAGAAGTGATTATGTCTCCATATACGGTAGCTGATATTGTCAATATGGTAATTTGTGCCGGTGGTATTCCAATTTTTGTTGATATTAATGAAGAGACTACAAATATTGATATCAATGAAGTTGAGAAATTGATTAATGATAAAACTGGAGCTGTTTTAATCACTCATTTACACGGATTGAGTGCTAATGCTCATGAATTCTTGAAATTATGTGAAAGACATAATTTGCCTTTAATTGAAGATACGGCTCAGGCTTTTGGAGGATTTGAAAAAGGAAAGCACTTGGGAACGATTGGTCATGTTGGGATACTTAGCTTGAGCAGATACAAGAATATTAATGCCTGGTATGGCGGGGCAGTGATTTCAAATGATGTTGAATTGATTGATAAGATAAAAGGGGAATTTGAGGGACATGAATATTTTAGCAAATTGAGCCTTTTGAAAAGAATTTTGAATGCTTTATTAAAAGATATTTTGACATATCCATTGATTTTTAAATTATTCACTTTCTGGATTTTCCGCTTTGCTTATCTCCATGATATTTTCTTTATTAACCGCTTTGTTGAAATTGAATTAGATTTGAAATTAAGAGATAAGATACCTGGTGATTTTTTAGTCAAATATACTCCTTTTCAAGCTAGGTTGATTTTATCTCAATTAGATGGTGTTGATTCGGGTAATATGGATAGGATTGAAAAGGCAAGGATGTATTATGAGGGATTAAAGGATATTCCTAGATTAATTATCCCGCCAATGGATGAGGAAAATATTTATCCTGTTTTTCCAATCCAGTATGAGGATAGAAAAAAACTGTTGAAGTATTTAATGAAGAATTACAGGGATGTAACAGCTCAGCATTTGAAAAACAGCGCTGATTTAAATGCCTTTAAAGAACATTACAGGGACTGTCCAATAGCTCGGAAAACTTCACAGAGCGTCATTTCTCTGCCGACTTATGTTTCTTATCCTAAATCTGAGGTTGAGAAAAATATTGAAGTTATTAAGTCATTTTTTAAAGACAATTAAAAAATGCGGGTTTGCCGCATTGTTTAACCTGCACCAATTACTGGTGTTTTTTATTGTCCGCCACCGATAAAGACAATCTTGATTGTTCTTAAAAGAATACTTAAGTCTAAGACAAATGATCGGTGTTTAATGTAATAAAGTTCAAATTGGAGCTTTTCAATGCTATCTTGGACACATGATCCATAGCGGAAGTTAACCTGGGCCCAGCCAGTCAGGCCCGGCTTAACGATATGTCTAATCTGGTAATATGGGGTTGCTTTTTCACATTCTTGGACAAATTCAATTCTCTCTGGTCTTGGGCCGATAAAACTCATTTGTCCAGCAAAAACATTCCATAGTTGAGGGAATTCATCAAGTCTGGTTTTTCTTAGGAATTTTCCAATTTTAGTAACCCTTGGATCATTCTTCTGGGCGTAAAGCGCTTTGCCATCTGGTTCGCTGCTGCCATCTTTCTCTGTAGCATACATGCTCCTGTACTTATATATCATAAAAATCTGGCCATCTTGGCCAATTCTTCTCTGTTTGATAAATATCGGTCCAGGACTGTTTAATTTAATAGCCAAGGCGATAAAAGGAAATGTGATTACTGTAAAGATTCCCAGGACAAAAGCGCAGGCCATATCCAAAGATCTTTTAATAGCTTCATAGAAATTCTTCTGGCTTTCAGTCAGGTTTTCTAGAAACCAAATCTCTCCGATACTGGAGATCGGAACTTTGCCTAAAATCCTTTCATAAAAGGAAGGCAGATCGCTAAAATTAATTTTCAAAGGCAAGCATTGGTAAAGGCTCTGAACCATCTTATTATCCTGATGTGGATTGATGGCTGTGACAATTGTCTTGATATTCCTCTGAGTAACCATTTCAAGCAAGTCAAAAGGAGTTCTAATATCCTTAGGCTCAATTTTTTTAAGGATTCTGTAGCCAAATTGTGGATTGCTTTTAACAATCTTATCGATTTGCTCAATTTCTTTTCCTTTGCCGATAATTAAAACATTACTAAGCAGGGCAGAGGATCTGACTAGTCGATTGTATGTATTTCTCCAAATAGAGAAAAGAATGGCGAAAATGCCCAAGTTTATAAAAAGATTAGTTTTAGGAGTAATGCCGAAGTATGGGATGAAATAGAAGAAAGCAACAGCCAGACCAACATTGATCATCAGTGTTCTTAAAAGAGTATTGTAAAAAGCAATGTTGTTTCTGGCCAGACTTAGCTCATAAAGACCGGCAATGAAAAAGATTAGGAGCCAGAGGAAATAGATTATGGTAAAGGGAAAAAAGTGCTGTTCCCAGCGACTGAAATTAAAACCATCCCCGTAGCGTATTAATAGGGTTAGCCAAAGGGATAAGTACAGAACGAATAAGTCGCCGATTAATAAAGTGATTCTTTTTACTCTTTTAGGCATTGATTTCATTTTAACACTTCAATTTGATAAATCAAGTTAAATAGGTTAAAATTGTACTATGAATAAACGTCTGAATTTAATTTTAATCAGTGGAGTCTTTTTACTTTTCTCCTTCAGTGCTCAGGCAGCTGATCTGGGAGAACAGGTGGATTTTTTTGTTGACTCAAGCTATGACTACGCTGATCGCATTCAATTGACAGCAACCTTAAGAGCAGTTGGGGATCATGCATATTTCTATGTTGATAATGACTATTACGACAAGTTAAGCGGCACAATGAAGAATGGCTTAAGGGAAAAGCTAGAAGATCTGTCTGATGAATTTGATGATGTCATTTATCCTAAATTAAGGGCGGTCTACGGGTCTGAATGGAATCCGGGAATTGACGGTGATTCTAAGATCACCATCTTAGTCAGCCAGTTGGTTAACAGTGCTGGCGGATATATCAATACCTATGATGCCTTGTCCAAGACAACCATTCCTAGCTCTAATGAAAGGGAAATGATCTATTTGAATGCTTTGAATATTTTTAATAAGAATAATAAGGCGTTCTTAGCCCATGAATTTCAGCATCTGATTACCTTGTATCAAAAAAGCATTGTTCATGGCAAGGAAGAAGAGGTTTGGCTCAATGAAGCTAGGTCTGAATATGCACCGACAATTTGCGGGTATAATGATGTATATAATGGAGGCTACTTAGCCAGCCGGGTAGGCAGCTTTTTGGAATCTCCTTCAGATTCTTTAACTGAGTGGAAAAATGAAGTAGCTGATTATGGAGCAGCTAATCTGTTCTTACACTATTTAGTCGGCCAATATGGCGAAGAGGTCTTAACTCGGACAATGATGAATGACCAGGTGGGTATAGCCAGTATTACCAAAGCTTTAGAGAATATGGAATATACGGAAACCTTTAATGATGTTTTTGGTAATTGGGCTATAGCCAATTACTTAAATGATTGCAATATTGGACCTGATAGTAAATATTGCTATTTAGATAGTGATCTGACTTATTCAAGGATGCATGTTGATTATTCAGCCAGTTACAGCGGCTTTCCTAATCTAATAGTTTCTAGAAGTAGTTCAATTAAAGATTGGTCAGCCTATTGGTATCGTTTTAGGCAGAATGGAACCGTGTCAACTGAAAGAGATACTTTGAAATTAGAATTTGAAGGTCTTGGAGATAAGTCTGATTTTAAAGTTCCATATATTGTCTCGGGATACAGTACCCCTACAACTGTCCAATATCTTTCTTTAGAAGACCAGAAAGGATCAGTATATATTCCTAATTTCACTAGCTTGAATAAATCAGTTATTCTAATGCCTTTTAATCAGTACAAGGAAAAGAATTTCGGATCAGATGAATCATCTACTGCATTTTCATTTACAGCAGCTAGTGTGACGACTGTTGCACCGGTAATCGGCAGTCTGACTCCTGGTTTTGGTCCATCGATTGGCGGGATTGAAATAGTTATCAAGGGAGACAATTTCACTAATATTAAGAAAATTGAATTTGGCGGGATGAATATTTCTAATTTCACAATCAGAACAGACAGTGAAATCGCCTTCTTGGCTCCAGTTCATGAAGCTGGGTCGGTTGATGTTAAATTAACTGATAATAGCGGGCAAGAGGCTACTTTAAAAGATGCCTTTACATATTCAGATAGCGGGGAAATTACAGAATATCCTGATGGAAGCCTACTCAGAGCCCAGGGCGATCACAGAGTATATATCGTTAAGGGAAATTACAAGCGTTGGATCCAGACAGCAGAGATATTTAATAATTATGGTCATTTGACTTGGGATGACATTATCGATGTCAGTCCTAGTGTCTTGGCCCAGTATCAAGAGGCTTGGATGATAAGGGCGGCTGGTGATAAGAAGGTTTATGAATTAAATGCTGATGCTTCTAAACATTGGCTTAATATGACAGCTGAACAATTTTCTCTAACTGGTCATCTATGGGAAATGGTCTTTATTGTCAATGACTGGGAAAGGGATTTCTATACGACCGGGGCTGATGTGATGTTTGTTGAATAATATGAAGAAAACCTTAATTTTAGGCAAAGGATATATTGGTCAAAGGTTGAAGGGTGAATTTAATTGTGACATTTCGGGCAAGAGAGTTAATTCATTTGAAGATGCAGAGAGTGTAATTAAGAAATACAAGCCGAAGGTTTTGATTAATTGCATTGGCTACAAGGGAGAAAGGAATGTTGATGATTGCGAAAAGGACAGGGATAAAACTTTGTTTGCCAATACTTTTGTCCCAATTATTCTGGCTGAAGCTTGCTTGAGGAATAAGGTAAAAATGATTCATTTGAGTACAGGTTGTTTCTATCATTACGATTATGGAAAGACTAAGCCTATTACTGAGAAAAAAACTCCTGATTACCATGATCTATTCTATAGCCGAACTAAGAATTATTCAGAAAGAGCCTTGGAAGTCTTATTAAACCAATATGATATTTTAATCACTAGGCTGAGGTTGCCTTTGGACAACAGGTCTCATCCAGGAAATTTGATTGATAAATTAGTAAAATACGATAAGATTATCAATTCTTCTAATTCAGTCACATATGTTCCAGATTTCATTAAGGCCTTAAGGCATTTGATTGAGATTGATGCTAAGGGGATATATAATGTGGTTAATAAGGGCGGTTTGAAGCATTCTAGATTGCTTGGCATATACAAGAGGCATATGCCTGATCTAGAATATAAAATCATTGATTACAAAAAACTTTCTGTGCCTAGAACTAATTTAATTATGTCAACTAAGAAATTAGAAGATACAGGATTTAAGGTTAGACATATTAATGATGTTTTAGAAGAGTGCGTTAAGGAATATTTAGGGAAAACTAACTATTGACACATTTTTAAATATATGTCAGATTATGTAGGCACCGTAAGGTGTCTATTTTAGTCGAAAATATGAATAAATCATTAAACAATCAAGTAGTTGATTACCCGAATGCTAATTTCGGGGCTTTAGCTATGTACAGAAATCTTCCTACCAATAAAGGAGCTGTTTTAGCTATGGATCGTAGCTCTAATTCTGTTAATGGTTCTGTAGCTTTAATATTTCTTGGACAAAACATGACAAAAACTTAGGTAACAAAATTTAATAATATTAGGTTTTTGACATGTCTTGTCCTAAGGGCAAGGCGTTTTTTGTTCTTTAACAGGCAAAAATAGTCAAAAACCAGAATAACATAGCAAAGGAGGAAAAATGAAAGACATCGATTTAGACAGGAAGATTGCTGGTAATTGGAGGGAGTATTTGGATGGATTCAAAGATACTAAAGAAGTAATGAAATGGGCCTGGCAGGAGTTTATCAATGAAAGAGGAAAGAAATTGGCTATGAAGATGTTTTGGATGTCTTTAATGGCTAATTTGATCGGCGTGGTTACTCCTTGGGCGTTCGGTTTGTTATGTGACGGATTAAATACTAAAGACCATGATAATTCCACTGTTATTGTTGGCTTGATATTGTGCGGGTTGACTATCTTTTCCAGAGAAATTGTCAATTACATTAAAAGGTATTCTCGGGAACTGATGCTTGGCGAGAACGTAGGCAGGCTTGATAGGCGAATAATGGAGCTTTTTTTGGAAAAACCTTTAGGTATGCATATTAGCAAGAATAATATGCTTAGCAAGTCTAATATTGAAAAAGGGAGCGGAAGGATCAAGGATCTAGAATGGATAATGGCAGTTTGGGGACTGGATGCATTATTGGGAATATTCTTTCCTTTTTGCGCTTTATGGTTCCTCAATTGGCAAGCAGCAGTCATTGCTACTTTTATGCTTCTTACTTTTCTTGTTTGGAGTCTTTTCATCAATCAGAAAATGATAGCCGAAGGTATTCCGATTGATAAAGATTGGAGGGCGATGAATCGATTCAAGGGTGATCGCATGGAGCAAGCCGAAGGAGTAAAGACGAATTACAAGGAGCAAGATGAATTAAGGGAATTGGTCAGGAAATTCAATAATGTGATCAAGCCTGATCGCAAGCTTTGGCTCTGGTGCGTTGATCAAACAGCCCTGAGGGGATTCCTTTCATATATCATTTTCATGATAATGATTGTTTATGGCGCTTTTCAGGTAAAAAGAGGGGAGATAAGTATTGGTTTGTTTATGCCTCTCTTTGTTTGGGGCAAACAATTAGCTGATAACTTATGGCAGATAAGCGATATTGAACATGATATTAATTTTGTCACGCCAGCTATTCTGTCAACCAAGAAGACATTGACCATGCCCAGTGAATTGGTTATGGCAGAGAATCCAAAACATTTACCTGAAGATTCTTCTTGTAAGATAGAATTCAGGAATGTCAGCTTTACTTATCCGAAGAAAGGCAATTCTATTCCAGTATTAACTGATGTTTCTTTTTCTATCGAACCAGGCGAGAAAGTGGCTGTAGTCGGTTCGACCGGCGCAGGCAAAACCACCCTATTCCGCCTTTTGTTGAGATTCTGGGATGTAACATCGGGGTCCATCCTTATTGACGGAACAGATTTAAAAGAACTGGATCTTTCTTACTTGCGTCTGTTTGGATATATGCCTCAAGAGCTGCATATCTTTGACGGGACGATCCGGTATAATCTGCTGTATGGCTTGCAGGAAGAAGAATGGGCTGATGTATCCGATGATGAGCTGTGGAGAATCATGAAGTTATTGGAAATTGACTTTGGAGAAAGATTGACTGATGGTCTGGATACGCTGGTTGGCCGCAATGGAATCGAGCTTTCCGGCGGGCAAAAGCAGAGACTGATGCTTGGCAGAGCTGTTGTTAAGAATCCTAAATTCATGATTATTGATGAGGCGACCAGCAATCTAGATGCGACTACAGAGCGCTTGGTCCAGGAAGGGTTAGGGAAAGTGTTAAGTGATGATAGGAGCGCCTTAATTGTTACTCATCGCTTGAACACCGTTCGGCGGATATGTAATAAGTTTGTCATGCTCAGCGGTAATGGAGATGGCAGTCGGGTGGTAGCCATAGCTAATAGTTTTGAGGAATTAGCAGAGAAATCAGAAGAATTTAGGTTATTGGCTTTAGATCAAGGGATTAATCTTTAATTTAAAAAAAGTGGCGACTGGTTTTCCAGTCGCTGCTTTTTTATCCACAATGGTTCCTTGACTCCTTATTTTCTTTGTGGTAATATTTTACCACAAACATTAATATTAAAAATATGTCTAAAAATTTTAAAAAATTTGGTAGAATTCTTAAAAGTCTAAGAATTCAAAAAGGATTAACTTTGAGAAAAGCATCTGCTTTAGCGAGTTACGATCCAAGTAACTGGAGTAAAATTGAAAGAGGTGAAATGTCGCCTCCTTCCAGTGAAATGGTTTTACAAGAATGGGCAAAAATCCTTGGTATTTATGAAGATGTAAAGAAAACCAGGGAATTTATCGATGAAGCTCAGATAGCCCGCGGCATAATCCCTCAGGATATATTATCCCAGAAAAATGCAGCTAAATATCTGCCTGCTTTCTTTAGGACTGCCCGGAACAAAAAGCCTACTAAGAAAGAAATAGGTCAATTGATTAATTTGATAAGAGGGAAATAGCATGAACTATGGAAAAATTAGAATTCCTTTTATTAAAAACATAGGTGAAAGAGCGGATGAATTTAGAAAGAGAATTTGGGGAAATTCCATACCGGTTGATATGGAAAGTATTATCGAGTTGAAATTAAAGATTGATTTGATGCCTTTGTATGGCTTGCAGAAATCATTTGGTGTGGATGCCTTCATTACTTCTAATTGGAATTTAATCTATGTTGATGAGGATGAATACAAGAAATTTCCTAATCGTTTGAAATTCTCTTTGGCTCATGAAATAGGGCATCTTGTCTTGCATAAGAATATCTATGATAGTTTCAAGATAAAGACAATAGAGGATCTGTATAAATTTATTAGCCAGATATCACAAGAGCAGCATAATAATTTTGAAACACAGGCCAATATCTTTGCTAATAACCTATTGGTACCAAGAGATAAATTAATTACTGAAAAAGAAAAGGCTACAAGAGTAATTAGGAATAAATTTCCTAAATTAGAAAAAGCAAGTAAAGATGTTTTAAATCCATATTTAGCAATACCAATTTCAAAAAAATTTGGAGTTTCTCAAAAAGTTATTGAAATCGCTTTAGGAAACCTTGATGATTAAAAATTAGAGCTTGACACAAAGATTGTCTTTTGTTAAACTTTAGATAATCTTATAAACAACTTTAAAAATATGGAAAATATTACAAATTTAAAAGATTTAAGGATGAATATGGATAAGTACGCTAAAAAAGTGGCTAAAGGCGATTCTTTTATAATTTTTAAAAGATCAAAGCCATTATTTAAGATTTGTCCAATTATTAATGATAAAGAAAAATGGGAATGGGAAGAGGTAGTTGATTTTACTAAAATTAAAAAAGGCGGAGTTGATATTGATGAAGTATTATCTCGTTTGTAGAATATGGACAAGATACTGAAGGCGCTTAAAAAATTCTCTACCAAAGAAAAAGAATGGGTTAAGGTAATTCTAAGAAATTTAAAAAATAATAATTTTAAGAATTTAAAGCTTAAAAAACTAAAAGCACGTAAAGATATCTATAGAATCAGGAAAAGTAGTATTAGAATTATATATAGGTTAAAAAATAAAAAAATAATTCTTTTAACTATAGAAAGAAAATCAGATAATACATATAAATGATTAATTTTCAAAAAAATATTTCTCTTAGAGAATATACGACTTTCAAAATTGGCGGATCTGCTAAATATTTTTGTAAAGTGAAAGATAAAGAGGAATTAAATAAAGTTATTGATTTTGCAAAAGGCAAAGATTTGCCTTTTTTTGTTTTGGGTGGTGGTAGCAATCTTTTAGTTAGCGATCAAGGATTCAACGGTTTGGTTATACTAATAGATAATAAAGAATTAAAAGTTAAAGATAATTTCATTACCGCTGGGGCTGGAACTATATTAAACAAATTAGTTATGTTTTCAATTGAAAATGAATTAACTGGTTTAGAATGGGCAATTGGTATTCCAGGGACAGTTGGTGGAGCAGCTAAGGTTAATGCTCATGCTTTTGAATCTAATATGTCTCAATTAGTTAAAAAAGCAGAGAAAATAGATAATATTATTTTCTCAATTAAACTAGAATTAAAAAAAGGCAATCAAGAAAAAAGTAGAGAATTAATTAAAGAATATACCAAGAAAAGAGTAAGTACTCAACCTTTGAATTATCCATCAGCTGGCTGTATTTTCAGTAATATCCCTGGACATGGTGCTGGCCGGTTAATTGATCAAGCTGGGTTAAAGGGAGTCAGAATTGGTGATGCTATGGTTTCTGAAAAGCATGCTAATTTCATTGTTAACCTAGGCAAAGCCAAAGCTAAAGATGTAATTGAGTTAATTAATCTGATTAAACAAAAAGTCAAAGACAAGTTTGATTTAGAATTAGAAGAAGAAATTGAATATTTGGGGTTTTAATAAAAATATGATAGAATAGAGATATGAAAATAATAACAAAAGCAACCAATATAGAATTATCTCCAAGCATTAACCAATACATTGAAGAAAAAATTGGAGGCTTGGATCGTTTTTTGAAAAGATGCGATCCAGATTTAGTTGAAGCCAAGGTAGAAGTAGGAAAGATAACAAAAGGTCAGCGTCATGGAGAGATATTCAAGGCAGAAGTTAATTTAAGTATTAACGGAGATTTTATTAGAGCAGAAGAAACAGGCGAATCTCTTGGCGCAGCTATTGATTTAGTTAAAGATTCCCTACAGAGAGAAGTTAAACATCATAAGGAGAAAGAGAATACTAAATTCATCAGAGGAGCGAGATCCTGGAAGAAATTCTGGAGAATTAGCCCGCTAGCCAGATTTAGAAAGCCTAAATCAAGCAAGATTATTAAAGACTAACTTAGTTTTTTGAAATTTAAAAGACCCTAGCTAGGTTCAGCTAGGGTCTTTTTAGTTTTCATTGTGTACTTGGTGTACTCGGTTGTATTAAGGATTAATGACCAACGTTTCATTTTGAAAGTTGTCATCCGTCAGAAATGTCCGTCCACACTTGGAGCAGAAGTTTGCTTTGCGACACTTTTCTCCACAAGCGGAGCAAGTGCCATTAGTCCATTGGGCTTGTTCTCTTTCCGCGGCTCGTTCCAGAACTTCTTCCTGAATTGTCATTGACTTCTCCTTTTATCGGTTAGCTTTCGTTATCGCACTGTCCCATTTGAATCCGAATTGAGTTAGAGTGTAAGAATGAAAAA
>CAYOHI010000006.1:0-48679 GCA_964403725.1 uncultured Candidatus Saccharibacteria bacterium | reverse complement strand
AGGGTTCCTGATAGTTCATGTCTGTGGACTAAACCAACTTCAGCTGATTTGATAGGCAATTCACGATAACTATGAGGTCTTGATTTGTAAACTAGGATGCCGCCTGGGCAATTCATCGGCTTAACAGCATAGTCGTTATCATCAATTTTGGTAAAATACATGTTTTCTTTGTAATGGTCCCAATGGCCGCTCTGCTCCCAAAGCTTTCTATTTAAAATGATAGGGGTTGATATTTCTTCATAACCTTCTCTGTCATGCTCTTCTTTCCAATACTTCATTATTTCATTCCAGATAATCATGCCTTTGGCATGGAAGAAGGGGAATCCAGGGCCTTCTTCGTGCATAGAGAAAAGGTCTAGTCTTTGTCCTAATTTAACGTGATTTCTTTTTTCTGCTTCTTCAACTTGTTTTAAATATTTATTTAATTCCTTTTTATTATTAAAAGCGACACCGTAGATTCTCTGAAGCATCTTGTTTTTCTCATCGCCCTTCCAGTAGGCACCTGCTACTTTGGTTAATTTGAAAGATTCAGAATCGATTTCTTTGGTTGATTTAACATGTGGTCCTTTGCATAAATTTTCAAACCAATCGGATTTATAGAAGCTAACTTTTTTCTCGCCAGCTTTTTTTAAATCTTTTATCATTTCAGTTTTATAGGGATCCTTCTTGTAAACTTTTAGAGCTTTATTAAAACTCATATCATGCTGTTCAAATTTGATGTTTTGTTTGATGAGCTTTTTAATTTCTTTTTCAATTTTGGGAAGTTGTTCTGAAGAAATGGGTTTGGGCAAATCATAATCTTGATAGAAACCGTTTTCAATAGCTGGACCAACACCTAAGCCGGCATCAGGGTGCATTTTTAAAACAACCATACTCATTAGATGAGATAGAGAATGGCGTATTTTTTCTAGTTGTAATTTTTCTTTTTTACTCATGTTTAAGGAATATCACTACTACTTTCAAAGCAAAAGTTGTAATCACTGTCATCTATTTCCATATTTCCTCCAGTGCTGGTATGTTGCTGTCTGTATTTATCTTTGTATTTCTGGGTTTCAAATTGGCGGATAGCTATGACTGGATCGCATTCTAGATGTCTGTAATCATATGAATAATGGAAGTATAGGGCCTCGCGGCAGTGCATGCTTGAATCAGGGCAATTGTGCTTTGGGTCTTTTGGAACTACTTGCATGAATTCTGAAATAGCTGTCTCGAAAGCATTGCTACGGCCACAGCTTTTACCCGTGCCAATACATTCTCCGCCTGTGTGTATGCCGTCTCTATCATCTGGATAGTGTCCATATTTATCATAAAAAAGTTCTACGGCATTGATAATCTGCCTCATATGGCTCAATCTTATCGTATCTCTTGCTTCACCTCTGCTTTTGTTTGCTGAAACAGTAATAATACTGGCTACTAATCCAATAATAGCTATGACTATTAGTAGTTCGATAAGAGTAAAACCTTTTTTTGAGTGCATATGTGTGATTACTCCAATACTTTAACATTATCACATAGGATTTTCAAGTTTCCATCTCTGTCACTGAGCCTGCCGCTGACCAGAACGATTTTTTCTTCCTGCCAGGCAAAAGCGGTTTGCTCTAAGGTGGTGGGAAAGACTAAAGCTTCAATTCTGCCAGTTAAATCTTCTAATTCAACAAAAAGCATAGGTTGACCGGTCTTGGTGTTAACTCTTTGGATCTTGTTAATGACACCCCCGATGCTTATCCTGTGTCCTACTTCTTTTTTGGACAAGGCTCGGCATGGATAAGCGGTCCTGGCCAATTGATCCTGATAATTTTTCAAAGGGTGTTCTGAAATATATAGGCCGAGCAGTTCTTTTTCCCAGGAAAGCCTTTCTTTCTTATCAGCTGGCTCAACGTCAGGCAGCTTTAATTCAGGAATAGCGACATCCGATTGACCTCCAAAAAGGCTGGCTTGGCCATCTCTTTTGGCCTTTTGGGTCTCTCTAGCTAGATTCAGCATCTGATCCATGCCGGTTAAAAGCTGGTTTCTTTCTCCAAAGTCATCCAAGGCGCCGCATTTAGTCAGGCTTTCTAGAGATTTCTTATTCAAATCTTTTGATTCAACTCTTTCAATGAAATCAGCAATCGATTTGTATTTGCCATTTTCTTTTCTTTCATCGACAATGGCCGAGACAACATTATGACCTACATTTTTAACGGCATTAAGTCCAAAATGAATTGCTTTTTCTCCAGCTTTTGAAAAATTCTTGTCGCTTTCATTGACATTAGGCGGGAGTACTTCGAGATTCATAATCTTACACTCATCAACTAGAAAAGAAATTCTTTCAATATCGCTTTGCTCAGATGTCATAAGTGCAGCCATGAATTCAGTAGGGTAGTGGGCCTTGAGATAGGCTGTCTGGTAGCCGATCAAGGCATAGCAGGTGCTGTGCGACTTGTTGAATCCATATTGGGCAAACGGCTCAATAGTATGCCAAATCTTTTTAGCGATGACGGGCTTGATATCATTTTTAATCATTCCTTGGATTAACTTTTCTTTTTGCTCATCTAGTAACTTTTTAATCTTTTTTCCTACGGCTTTTCTTAAAACATCAGCTTCAGCCAGGCTGAAGCCAGCCATGTCACGGGCCAGTTGCATGAGCTGTTCTTGGTAAACCATAATGCCGTAGGTGTTTTCCATAATTGGCTTAAGTCCTGGATGGAGGTATTCAATTTCCTTTAAGCCGTGCTTGCGGGCAATGAAATCAGGGATGAATTCAATAGGGCCAGGACGGTAAAGGGCGACCATAGCGATTAAGTCTTCAAATTCAGTTGGCTTTAATTGCTTGAGATATCTCTTGAATCCTTGGGATTCATATTGGAAAACGCCAGTCGTGTTTCCTTCCTGGAAGAGCTTGTAAGTTTTCTTGTCATCTAAAGGCAAGTTAGGCAAATCAATCTCTTTATTCAGTAATTCCTTGATGCTGTTAATTGTGTTTTGAATGACAGTTAGGGTTTTTAATCCCAAGAAATCCATTTTTAACAATCCCAAGGCTTCAACTGATCTCATTTCATACTGGGTAACGATTGTTTCGTCTGATTGGCTTGGGCGCTGGGTAGGGACGGTCATGTCTAGTGGTTCTTTGGTAATGACAACACCACAAGCATGGGTTGAGGCATGGCGGACAACTCCTTCCAGTTTCTTGGCCATATCAATCAATCTTCTGGTGTTTCCATCCGATTCATATGACTGCTTTAATTCAGGCGATTCATGGATAGCTTGTTCTAGATTAGAGCCGAAAGGGATCATTTTGGCAATCTGATCGCAGAAATTGTATGAATAGTCCAGGGCCCGGCCGACATCTCTGATGGCGCCTCTGGCTGCCATGGTTCCAAAAGTGATGATTTGGGCAACATGGTCATGACCATACTTCTCAGAAACGTAATCAATAACTTCATCGCGTCTGTCATCAGCAAAATCCAGATCAATATCTGGCATGGAAATCCTTTCAGGATTTAAGAATCTTTCAAAAAGCAAATCATATTTCAACGGATCGATATCTGTAATGTTCAAGAGATAGGCAACGATTGAACCAGCTGCACTCCCACGACCCGGTCCCACGACAATTCCTTGTTCTTTGGACCAGTTGACAAAATCAGCGACAATCAGGAAGTATGAGGCAAAGCCGGTTTCTTTAATGACGCCTAATTCATAGTCGAGTCTTTGCAGGACTTCATTTAAAGGTTTTTCAAATTTGCGTCCTTTCAATCCTTCTTGGCATAGTTCCTTCAGGTATTCGTCTTCGGTCTTCTTGTCAGGCACTTCGAAATAGGGGAGGTGGTATGTTTCCAGATCGAATTGGAAATCGCATGCATCTGCGATTTTCTGGGTATTTTCAATGGCCTCTGGAACATGCTTGAAATCCTTAATCATCTGTTCGGTTGACCTGAGGGAAAAATCATCTGCTTTCATAGTCAGTCTTTCTCTGTCGCCGACTTTCTTGTCAGTCTGGATGCTCATCAGGACATCTTGGGCTTCATTGTCCTCAGCTTTGACATAGTGGGAGTCATTGGTGGCCACCAATGGAATATTCTGTTTTTTAGATATTTCAATCAATCCTTTGTTGACTTGTTCTTGGCCAGTTAAATTTGGATGATGCTCAAGTTCCAGATAGAAATTCCCTTTGCCGAAAATGTCTTGGTATTCAAGCGCTAATTTTTCTGCTTCATCTGGCTTTCCCTTCAGGATTGCCTGAGGAACTTCGCCGCCTATGCAGGCTGATAGGCCGATTAATCCTTTGCTGTGTTTTCTTAACAGTTCCTTATCCATTCTTGGTTTGTAGTAGAAGCCTTCTAGGTATGCTTTGGTTGTCAGTTTGACTAGATTTCTGTATCCTTCCTCATTCTTGGCTAAGAGGACCAAATGAAATCTCTTATTATCGATATTCGGCCTCTTCTGATGCATGCTGTTGGGCGTAACGTATGCTTCGCATCCCAAAATCGGCTTCATACCTCTTTTCTTGGCTTCTCGGTAAAACTCAACCAGACCGTACATGGATCCATGGTCAGTCAGAGCGATGGAAGGCATTTTCAACTCCTGGCAGGCATCTAAAATCTGGCCGATTTTGGCCAGGCCGTCTAAGAGGGAATAGTGGGAGTGGACATGCAAGTGAGTGAACTTCATGAGCGTATTATATCATGTTTGGAATTTGAGGCAAATCAACTTGAAAACACCTCTTCTCCCCGCTATACTATATATATGACCAAGCAAGAAGCCAAGAAAAGAATAGCCAAATTAAGACAAGTAATTAACAAGCATAACTACAAGTATCATGTTTTAGACAAGCCGGAAATCAATGATGCGGCTTTTGATTCCCTGAAACATGAGCTTTTTAATTTGGAAGAAAAATATCCTGATCTGATTACTCCTGATTCGCCGACTCAGAGAGTCAGCGGCAAGGCTCTGGATAAATTTGAAAAAGTTAAGCACAAGAAAAGAATGCTTTCTTTAGAAGACATTTTCTACGAAGAAGAATTTGAAGCGTGGCAGGAAAGAATCCAGAAATTAGTTCCTTCGGTTAAATTGAAATATTTTGCCGAGTTAAAGATTGACGGCTTTGCTGTTTCTTTAATTTACAAGAATGGAATATTTGCACGCGGCGCTACCAGGGGAGACAGCCAGACTGGAGAAGATATTACCCAGAATCTAAAGACAATCAATTCCATTCCTTTAAGCATCAAGACAAAGGAAAAAGAGGTTGAGATCAGGGGCGAGGTTTACATGACTAAAAAGGCTTTTGAAGAGGTTAATGAGGAAAGGGAGAAGCAAAATCTCCCTTTGTATGCCAATCCGAGAAATACGGCGGCGGGCAGTATTCGCCAGCTTGATCCTAAGATTGCCGCTTCAAGGAAATTGGATTTCTTAGCCTATGACATTGTCACTGACTTAGGCCAGAAGACTCATGGTCAAGAGCATGAAATGTTGAGAGACTTAGGTTTTAGGACCAGCCATGAGGAAAAATGCAACAGTTTGAAACAGATCCTTGAATTCAGGGAAAAGATAAAGAGGATTAGAAAAAAGCTATCTTACCAGATTGACGGCTTGGTCATTAAGGTCAATGACAATGAAATTTTTGAAAAATTAGGGACTGTTGGCAAAGCGCCTAGAGGGGCTATTGCTTTCAAGTTTCCAGCTAAGGAAGTAACAACAGTAATTGAAGATATTGTTATCCAGGTCGGCCGAACAGGCGCCCTGACGCCTGTGGCTCATTTAAAGCCAGTCAGATTGAGCGGAGTCTTGATTACCAGAGCAACTTTGCATAATGAGGATGAGATTAAAAGGCTGGATGTTAAGATTGGCGATACGGTCATAATTCAGAGAGCTGGCGATGTAATTCCTGATGTGGTCAAGGTGGTCAAAGACTTAAGAAATGGCAAAGAAAAGAAATTTAAAATGCCCGTGAGTTGTCCGGCTTGCGGCGGCAAGGTCATCAGACCTGAAGGAGAAGTGGTTTACAGATGTGCCAATACGGATTGCGGCTTGATCAGAAGGAAAGAAATTATCCATTTTGTCTCTAAAAAAGCTTTCAATATCGACGGTTTGGGGCCGCAAATTGTCAACAAACTCATGGATGAAGGACTGATTAATGACCAGGCAGATCTTTTTTCTCTTTTAAAAGGTGATCTGATTCCTTTAGAGAATTTTGGAGAGAAATCAGCTGAAAATTTAATCAAATCCATAAATGAGAGCAAGGAAATTCCTTTAGACAGATTCATTTATGCATTGGGCATCCGCCACGTAGGGGAGGAGACCGCCATCGCCTTATCCCAATATTTCGGCAGTCTGGATAAGCTGATGAAAGCAGGCCAGGATACGCTGGCTGGCATTGAAGATGTGGGCCAAATAGTTGCCCAAAGCATCATTAAATGGTTTAATAGGAAAAGGAACAAAGAGCTGATTGACAGCTTGATTAAGAACAGAGTTAAGATTAAAAGCGTCAAAGCCTTTGAAAGAAAACTGGAAGGCATTAGTTTCGTTTTGACTGGAGAGCTTGATTCATATACTAGAGAAGAAGCCAAGACAAGAATCAGACAATTGGGCGGAGAAGTGCCTAATTCGGTATCTAAGAAAACAAATTATGTCATTGCTGGCAAGAATCCGGGATCGAAGTACGAGAAAGCTAAGAAATTAGGAGTCAAGATCATTAACGAAAAAGAATTGCTAAAAATATTATGATAAGCAAAAAAGAAGTTGAACATGTCGCTAAATTAGCCCGTTTGGGATTATCTGAGAAAGAAAAAGTGAAATTCACGCTTAATCTCTCAGCTATTTTAGATTTCGTCAAGAAATTAGATGAGGTTAAAACGGATAAGGTTGAGCCGATCGCCCAGGTAACAGGACTTGAGAACGTGACCAGGAAAGATAAAGGAGTCAAGAAGACCAAAAAAGAAACAGATAAGTTGCTTGAATTAGCTCCTGAAGTTGAGGATAGGCATGTTAAAGTGAAGGCTGTCTTATGAAATTAAATGAATTGACCATCAAAGAGGCCCATAGCGGCTTGAAAAAGAAAAGATTTTCTTCAGTTGAGCTGACTGAAGCGTGTTTGAATAGGATTAGGAACAGGAATCAGGAAATCAATTCCTTTATCACCGTCACAGAGGAATCAGCTTTGAATCAGGCCAAAAGAGCGGATAACAAGATAAGGAATGGAGAGCATATCAATATTCTAGAAGGGATTCCAGTGGCAGTTAAGGATGCTATCCTGCTAGACGGAGTAAAATGTACAGCTGCTTCTAAGATTCTGGAAAACTATGTTGCTCCATATGATGCTACGGCTATCAAGAAGTTAAGAAAAGCAGGTGCTGTCTTTGTCGGCAAGACTAACTTAGATGAATTTACCATGGGCAGTTCTGGAGAGAATTCTGCCTTTGGTCCGACCAAGAATCCTCATGACTTAGAAAGGGTTCCAGGCGGCAGTTCTAGCGGTTCAGCGGCTGCCGTAGCTGACCATCAGTGCATCTATGCATTAGGCACGGATACGGGTGGCTCTATCCGCCAGCCAGCTTCTTTATGCGGAATTACCGGCTTAAAGCCGACTTATGGCAGGGTTTCAAGATATGGACTGATGGCTCATGCTTCATCTTTGGATCAAATTGGGCCAATTACTAAAAACAGTGAAGATGCCAGACTTGTTTTTGATGCAATTAAGGGTAAAGATGGATTTGATGCGACAAGTATGGATTCAGATAAAGAAGAAAGTAAAGTTGATGTTAAGGATTTAAAGATTGGCGTACCAAAAGAATATTTCATTAAAGGAATTGATCCAGAAGTAGAGAAAGTAATCAGGAAAGCTATTGATAAGTATGAGGAAATGGGAGCTAAGATTACAGAAGTAAGCTTGCCTCATACTGAATATGCAATATCTGCCTACTATATCCTTGATCCAGCTGAAATTTCAGCTAACTTGTCTCGCTATGACGGAATCAAGTATGGCTTGTCTGAGAAAGGAAAAGATCTTTTAGAGGGATATTTAAAGACAAAGCAGCTTGGATTTGGCGATGAACCGACCAGAAGAATCATGACAGGAACATATGTCCTGTCAGCTGGATATTATGATGCATATTATCTAAAGGCTCAGAAAGTCAGGAGATTGGTTAAGCAGGATTTTGACAAGGCTTTTGAAAAAGTCGATGTTCTGATGACGCCAACATCGCCAACGACTGCCTTTAAGATAGGGGAGAAAGCAGATGACCCGGTAGCTATGTATTTGGCTGATGTTTTTACGATTCCAGCTGCTTTAGCAGGTATTTGCGGCGTCTCTGTTCCAGTGGGTGAAATCGATAAGCTGCCGGTCGGTCTTCAGATTTTAGGCAACCAATTTGATGATGGAAAAATCCTTAAAGTAGGGAAGCTTTATGAGGACATTCATTCTTGATTTAATTGAATATTTACAAAATGATTTTTCTGCAACTGAATGGGGGGCTTTTTTATTACCCCTAAAGATTCTTTCAGCCAGTCTTTCGGTCGGATTGGTCTTGGTAATAGTCTACATTCTAGTTCAGATGAAAATGGATTTAGCCAAGAATTTGGAAATGATAGCTGAAAGCATTGATGACAAGAAAGCTAAGAAAGCTACTGAAGATATTAGTGATGAAGGGCCTAAGAAGGTTTCCAGTGAAGGATGGCAGTCAGTCTTAGATAAGTTAGAAAGTGGCAATGAAGACAGTTTCAAGCAAGCCGTTATTGAAGCAGATAAGATGTTTGATGACTTACTTAAGAGAACCGGTTATCAGGGAGAGGATATGGGGGAGAGGCTAAGGCAGATTACTCCTGATCAGTTGGGCAATATCAATGAGGTTTGGGAAGCCCACAAAATGCGTAATCGCTTGGTTCACGAGCCAGATTTTGAATTGAGAGAACATGAGGCCAGAAGGATGATTGAGATATATGGGAGGGCTTTGCAGGATTTGAAAGCTATTTAAATTGGATATTAAAAAACAGCTGGAGTCTCAAGCTGTTTTTTTATTGACTTATCCAGTGTTGTGTGTTTAATTAAGTGTAAGCTGCTCAAGAATAATGGATAATAGAATAATGGATGAAAGGATTATGGAAATGAGCAAAATTATATTGATGGGTTCTGGCATGAATGTGCCTCGCTTAGGTGAGGCCTATACCTTAACTGTCAACTCCCTTCTTTTAAAGGAGGATAATGGTAATATTGATTACCAATATTGTTTAGGGCTAAAAGCTCAAGCCAAAATTTTTGGCAGGAAAGAGCCGAGATCAGATGAGCTCTTTACGCACACTTTTTCTAAAGTTACCAGCATAAGGGATACTGGTACGCGGAAGAAAAGTGGGTTTATAGAAATTCGGGGTATTTCCCCCAAAATTGACGGCAAGTACGTTGAGGCTAAATTATACTATCCCGAATCATATAACCCGCCGACCATCATTTGATTAACTAATCATGAGCAGCGATTGGGTTTCGTCGAAGAAGACGAAGCCCTTTTTCGTTTTTAATATTAAAATAACGTCTATACGGACGTTATTTTAATCGTCATTTCCTAATTCAACCTATTTCCTAGGAAATACAAAACTCAACAGTTTCAGAGTGCGAGCTAGAATAAAGACGGCGCCAACCTCTAGAGAAATGAGGGTTGCTTCGGTTAAAACATGCAATTCTTCGCCACTAGCATCGAACCTGAAGTAATCTTTGGATATGAAGTTAATTAAATAAAGGAAAGCAGTAATGATTATCCAGATGTAGACAAATGATTCCCCAGGTCTTCTTTTCTGTTCTTTTTTATCAATGATCCAACGTAGGGCTTCCTTGTGGATAGAATAAATTAAAAGGATACCGATATAGAATGTTCCAATATTAGTTGGCGGGAATTCTCCTCTAGTGAAGAATCTGACCAGAGTCATGCCCAAAGCGAGCAGGGTAATGAAAAGGCAGATATAGAAAAGAATATTGCTAATTTTTTGTTCGGTTGTTTGGATATTTTTACTTATCATATATATTGATTATATCAAAAAACCGCCAAAAAGGCGATTTTTTTGAAAATGCGGGGTTAACCAAGACACTAGGAAAACTTTTGCTGATATGATCAAAGAGATTTATTTGGTTTTTCAAATTCGTTTTTAATCAATTCTGGTAATTTTTCAAAATTTTCAAGATTGAGTGTATTAGGTGGGTCTTTTTTTATAAGATGTTGATTTGAAGTGATATGATTCTTAATCCAGATTGAACGAATGTTAAGTTGTTGTGGCGCTAATACATCTGCATCATAATTATCTCCTATCATCATACAATCAGTTGCTTCTTTCCCGACAATTTCTAGAGCCTGCTCGTAGAATTTGACAGATTCTTTTCGATATCCAATATCGGAGCTATATATAAAATAAGAAAAGAATTTTTCAATATCTAGTTTATATAATTCAGGTTGTGTGAAAGATCCCTGTGTATGACTGGCTGTCGATAAAATATATTCTTTTGATAAGTGAGAAAGTGTATTAAAAACCCCAGAATACAAACGAAGATGACCACGACTAGCTTCTCGATAAACATAGATTAACTCAATTATTTCTTCCTTTGATAGTTTAAGTCTTAAATCTTCTTTTAATACATTAGATGTTATTTTAAATAAATTATGATGAAAAATTTCCTTACTATTATTGGAGTAAAAACCATCTCGTCTTTTAACGTATAGTTTTTGAAACTCTAAACCACTAATTTTTTTGTTGTATTTGGATAGTTCTTTTGCGAAAGCATCCCATCCTCTAATTTCGTGACCTGGATTACTGGTACTTAATTTTACATCAAGAAGAGTTTGGTATAAATCAAAGAAAATTACTTTACTAGAATGTTTTTCCAATATCTTTTTATGATGTTCAATATTCGTCATTTTAAATAATTCTAAGCTTTTTTGATCACTTTTTTCTTTTTGTGCTTTTGTCATTTTATTCCAATTCTCCCATATTCTAATTTGCTCTTTTATACCTGGTTCTTTATGGATTAATTCTATACCAGTTTCAGCTCGCCATAAATGAGCAGGATCTTTAAGTAATTTGTCTGCTATCTTGGGATAGTTTTTTTTAATTTCTTCTTTTGAATATGGAGGAGTATACATATTTCAATATTACCAAAGAAGTATTTTGATAGCAAATAAAAAACAACTCAAATGAGCTGTTTTTTATCAAATATCTACAAATTTATACAAATATGTAACATTTGCGGGGACGAAGGGACTCGAACCCTCGGCCTCTGCCGTGACAGGGCAGCGCTCTAACCAACTGAGCTACGCCCCCAATAGTTTAATATCTTTTGGAAAGTTAAACATTTTCTTTTTAAAAATTGATCTGATGAAATGTCTTTATATATGAATTCGTATAACTTTAAAATACTTTCTTTATCAGCGAAACGTAGTTCAAAACCACTATTTTTGTTCTTTTTATATATTTTCCCTTTATTTACTCTCGCATACTTTCTAATTAATTTCAAGGTATTTTCTAGAAATTTCTTATTACCAGAAGTAAGTATAACATAAAGAGCGTAGTAATATCCTTTTCTGTTTGTTCTTTTGTATCTTTTGAAAAATACACATCCATCTCCATCGAAATATCCTCGGATAAAATGACGGAAATATTTTTTAGGAATTTTAGGCAGTTTTATAGTTTTGCTTTTATTAGGAGTTAGTCCTAAATTTAGTAAATCCTGAAACATTTCTTTGCTACCAATTTGTAAGCTACATTTATTTTTCCATTTAGGATTTTTGCTTTTTTGAATTCCTATTTTATGTTTAGAATCTAGTAATTTCCTTACCTTGTTTAATATTTCTGGTTCGACGGATACAAATAGGATATATTTTGATCCACGAGGGTTAATAAACATACAGCCATCAGCTGTAAAGTATCCTAATACATAAGCCATTCCTGGTGACCATTTTTTAAAGAAACCCTTATTAAATGCTACTGTTTTTGGCATTTAGTAGCGGCGGAAGGACTCGAACCTTCGACAACCCAGATTATGATTCTGGTGCTCTAACCAACTGAGCTACGCCGCCATATATCCTTGTTGCGCGGCCGGGAATCGAACCCGGGCCTTGAGGTTCACATATATTAACCATTTATTTCTAAATGGATTGGACTATCCCATCTTCCCATAGGGAAGTTCCCATTATAGTCTCTGAACCTTACCATATAAATGGTCTTGGCTGCTGATTGCCGAGATTAAATCTGACGGGTTTCCAGCAATTTCGGGAATTTTCCATAGAGTGTTGCCACTCTAGGCCACAAATAATTTATGGGCCTCACGAGGTACCGCTCCTCCACCGCGCATTAGAAGTATACCTAATAATTTTCCATATTGCAAGAGGAAAAAAGGGTTGCTTTGAAGAGGGGAATATAGTAAAATAGAGGTAAGAAAAAGATATGAATTTACCGGTATACTTAGCGGGATTGGTTTTTGCTGTAATATTAGCTGGAGGTTGTCTCATAGCTATTTTGCTCTACCTTGATCCCAATTCTTCCAATATTTTAACCTTCATTCTGTTGTATTTAAGCCTTTTAATTGCCTTAGCTGGAATTTTTACATTAACAGGTTTCCTTATCAGAAGAATTTCAAGAAGGAGATCCACTTTGCCAGTCAAGGTTGCTATTAATAATTTGGAAGTTTCTTTCAGACAAGGTATACTCTTATCAATAATCTTTGTCATTGCTTTAATTCTGCAAAGCCAGCGCGTCCTGTCCTGGTGGTATGTCTTGGTCCTGCTAATCCTAATCACTTCTGTTGAGTGGTGGCTGAGCAGGAAATAAATATTTATGCCTGATCAAATTAAACAAAATGCTGCAAAAGAAATTAATCAAGCCAAAAATTTAAAAGAGCTTGAGGATATTTTTCGTATTTACCTTGGCCGAAAAGGGAAACTGACTGAAGTTCTGAGATCTCTGAAGGATCTGTCGGAAAAAGAGAGAAAAGAAAAAGGACAGTTGGCCAATAAAGTTAAAATTGAACTCAGTCAATTAATTGAAGAAAAAAAGAAAGAATTAGCCAATAAGAAGAAAACAGATAAGAAATGGATTGATGTGACAGCGCCTGGCGTTAAGGTGCCCCGGGGCCATTTACACCCGATTACTTTAGTCCAGAGGCAAATTGAAGACATTTTCCAATCAATGGGCTTTTCAGTCTTAGACGGACCCGAAGTTGAAACAGAATACTATAATTTCGATGCTTTGAACATTCCTAAAAACCATCCAGCCAGAGACATGTGGGATACTTTCTGGCTGAAAGATTTAGATTTGCTTTTAAGAACGCACACCTCGCCAATGCAGGCTAGGCACATGGAGAAAAACAATCCTCCTTTAAGGGTAATTGTGCCAGGCAAATGCTATCGCCATGAAGCAACTGATGCTACCCACGATGTCCAGTTTTACCAGTTTGAAGGATTAATGGTGGGGGAAAAAGTTTCAGCAGCTAATTTCAAAGCAATTGTTGAAGAATTTTTCAAGCAGTTTTTTAAGACCTCAGATGTCCAGGTTCGCTTAAGGCCAAGTTTCTTTCCTTTTGTTGAACCGGGCTTTGAAGTTGATGTCAGAAGGAAAGGAGGAAAATGGCTGGAAATTATGGGTGCCGGCATGGTTCATCCGAATGTTTTTAAAGAAGCAGGATATGCTAAGAAATGGCAGGGCTTTGCTTTTGGCGCAGGCATTGAAAGATTAACTATGATTAAATATCAGATTGACGACATCAGGCTATTTTACAAATCAGATTTAAGATTTTTAAAACAGTTTTAAAATGAAAATATCATACAATTGGCTACAAGAATTAATAGGCAAGAAAATACCAGACCCTGAAAAACTGGCTGATTTGCTGACTTTTCATTCTTTTGAAGTAGAAAGCGTTGAGAAATTTGACAACGATTGGATTTTGGATATTGATGTTTTGCCTAACAGGGCTCATGACTGCTTGAGCCATCAGGAAATTGCCAGAGAAGCTGCCATCCTATTAAAACATTCTTTTAAATTAGTTGACTATTCTAAGAAAATTAAAGAGACAAAAGAATTGGCCAGCAAGGCCGTTAAAATTGAAGTCAAAGACAAGGAGCTATGTCCTCGCTATACAGCCAGGGTAATAGATAATGTTAAAGTTGGCCCTTCGCCTAAATTCATCCAAGACAAATTAAAAGCTTGCGGCTTAAAGCCAATTAGCAATGTGGTAGATATTGCCAATTACGTCATGCTGGAAACAGGACAGCCTTTGCATGCTTTTGATGCAGATAAATTAAAAGATAATTCCTTAATTATCCGTCGGGCTAAAAAAGGAGAAAAAATTGTTTCTTTAGATAATGACAAATACAATTTGGATGAGAGTATGCTGGTTATTGCCGATAAAGAAAAGCCAGTCTGTATTGCTGGAGTTAAAGGGGGAATGGGTCCAGGAGTTGATCAGAATACTAAAAGAGTAGTTCTGGAAGCAGCTAATTTCAATTACGAAAACATCAGGAATACTTCCAGGAAAATTAAGTTAAAAACCGATGCTTCCTGGCGTTTTGAAAACAGCATTGATCCTAATTTAACTGAAGAAATTGATATGTGTGCCTATTTAATCCAAGACATTTGCCAAGGCGAAGTCTTAAAAGGCAGAATAGATATTTATCCAAAGAAAAATAAAGAAAAAAGAGTTAATTTAGAAACCGAAAGAGTCAGAAACCTATTAGGCGTCAATATCCCAGACAAAGAAATTATCAATATTTTAAAAAGACTAGGATTCCAAGTTAAAGGAACTAAAGATAAGTTGCAAGTTGCCATTCCAACCAGGCGGATGGATATTTCAATCCAAGAAGATTTAATTGAAGAAGTTGGCCGAATTTACGGCTTTGAAAAAATTCCGAGCCAGTTGCCAGAAGCCGTTTTGGTTCCGTCTGAAAGAAGTGAAGATTTAATTTATCAAAACAAAATTAAAGATATTCTAACTAATTTAGGCTTTACTGAAGCGTACAACTATTCTTTAGTTGATAAAGAAGAATTAGGCTCAGTAGAATTGGCTAATCCAGTTAGCATTAAGCAGAATCATTTAAGGTCAAGTTTAATTCCTTTGTTAGTTAAAAATGTCAAAGAAAACAAGAAATCTTTTGAAAGAGTAAGGCTATTTGAAATTGGCAAAGTCTTTAATTTGAATGGTGAGAAAGTGAATGAAAAGAAGAAATTAGCAGGCATCATTTCTTTAGAAGAAAAAGACAAGAATTCCAATGAATTCTATAGGCTCAAAGGCGTTATTGACACTATGTTCAATAGAATTGGCATCAGTAATATTTCATACAATAATTCGAATGATAAGGCAGAAATTAGAATTAATGATGAATTGGTTGGCTGGACTGATGAAATTGAAAAAGGAATAGCTGTTTTTGAAATGGATTTTGAGAAAATAGTGGAATTAGCTACTGAAGAGAGAGTCTATGCAACGCCATCCAAATATCCAGCTATGGTCAGAGATATTTCTCTGTTAGTTGACCACAGAACAAAAGTAGTTGATGTTCTGAATATTATCAACCAAGCTGGAGGATCTTTGGTCAAAGACGTTGATTTGTTTGATATTTACGATAGTAGCGAGAGAAAAAGCTTGGCTTTCCATATTATCTTCCAGTCAGATGAAAGGACTCTGACTGACAAGGAAGTCAACCAATTGCAGGATAAAATCATTAAATCATTAGAGGATAAGAATTGGGAAGTAAGGAAATCTTAAATACTTATGGCTAAAAGCAGTAATAAAACTTCATACACTGCCAAGGATATTTATGTTCTTGAAGGACTAGAACCGGTCAGAAAAAGACCGGGCATGTACATTGGCTCAACTGGCACTGATGGATTGCACCACCTAATCTGGGAAGTTTTTGACAATGGCTTGGATGAAGCCATGGCTGGTTATGCCAAAACCATAACAGTTACCCTATTACCTAATGGAAAAGTCAGTGTCAGTGATGATGGTAGAGGTATTCCAGTTGAAAAGCACCCTCAGACTAAAATTTCAACCTTAGAAACAGTTTTATGCACCCTGCATGCCGGTGGCAAGTTTGGCGGCGAATCATACAAGATATCTGGCGGGCTGCACGGCGTTGGTGTTTCAGTTGTTAATGCTTTGTCTACTTGGGTTAAGGCTGAAATTTGTCGCGATGGCGGACTCTACACCCAAGAGTATTCCAAAGGAACTCCTAAAAACAAAGTTAGGAAAAAAGGGACTTGCAAAGCAACGGGAACGACCATTACTTTTGAGCCCGATTCAGAAATATTCAAGACTACTGAATTTAAATGGAGTAAAATTTTAAAGCATTTAAGACAGCAAGCATATCTGACTAAAGGAATTAAAATTGTAGTTAAAGATGAAAGAAAGAAACTGCCCAAGACCCATACCTTCTATTTCGATGGCGGCATCATCTCATATGTCAAATATTTGAATCGCAGCCAGGATACCAAGCACGACAAAGTCTTCTATGTTTTCAAAGAATACGATGAAAACACCATGGTTGAAGTTGCTTTTCAATACACCAATGACTTACAGCCATATGAAGAAGGCTTTGCTAACAATATTTACACTGGTGAAGGGGGAATGCATATTACCGGATTCAGGACCGCTCTGACCAGGACTCTTAATAACTATGCTTCCAAGAACGGGTTCTTGAAGGATAATAATGGAAAAGGAAAGAAGAAGAAAGACAATGGCAAACTAACAGGGGACGATGTCAGAGAAGGTCTGACAGCTGTGGTTAGCGTTAAATTAAGGGAACCTCAGTTTGAAGGCCAAACTAAGGCTAAATTAGGCAATCCTGAAGCCAGAACAGCCGTTGAAGCAGTCGTAGCTGATGCTTTAGAGGAATATTTGGAAAAGAATCCGCAAGATGCCAAGGCTATTATGGAAAAAACCATTTTAGCGGCCAAAGCTAGGCAAGCTGCCAGAGCAGCTAGAGAAACCGTTATTCGAAAAGGCGCTTTGGAAGGATTGGCCTTGCCAGGTAAATTAGCGGATTGCTCAAATAGGAAGCCTGAAGAGTCAGAGCTGTATTTACTCGAGGGCGATAGTGCCGGTGGTTGTTTTTCAGGAGATACGAAAGTTGCCTTGACTGATGGCAGAGATGTTAATTTTAAAGAATTAATTAAAGAAGAGAAAAAAGGCAAAAAGAACTATTGCTACACTATCAAAAAAGATGGCTCTATTGGAATTGAACGAATTAAAAATGCAAGAAAGACTAAAAAGGATACGCAAGTAATTAAAGTTGTTTTGGATAATAATGAAGAAATTGTATGCACGCCAGATCATAAGTTCATGCTGAGGAATGGAAAATACAAAGAAGCTAAAGATTTGACTTTAAAAGATTCTTTGATGTCTTTGGGTGATAATTTAGATAATAAAGAATTGAGTGAGAAAAATATTAATAAAATAGTTGAATTGGAAAAAAGAATAGATGTTTATGACTTAGAAGTAGAAGGAACTCATAACTTTGCCCTGTCTTCAGGTATATTTGTCCATAATAGTGCCAAACAGGGAAGAGACAGGTCTTTCCAAGCCATTCTTCCTTTAAGAGGTAAGATTTTGAATGTTGAAAAAGCCCGCTTGGACAAGGCTTTGACTTCTAAGGAAATTAGAGCTTTGGTTATCGCTTTGGGTGCAGCTATTGCTGATGAATTCGATATTGAAAAAGTCAGATATCATCGCATCATTATCATGACTGATGCTGATGTTGATGGATCACACATCAGAACTTTGCTTTTAACATTGTTTTTCAGATATTTCCCTCAAGTTATTGAAAAAGGATATTTGTATATCGCTCAGCCTCCTTTGTATAGATTGACCAAAGGAAAGAAAAAAGAGTATGGATATACTGAAGAAGACAAGGTTGAAATTTTAGAGAATCTGGGCAAAGAAGGAGTGAATATTCAAAGATACAAGGGTCTTGGTGAAATGAATCCAGGTGAATTATGGGAGACGACCATGGATCCAGCTAACCGGGTCATGAAGAAAGTAACGGTCAGGGATGCCAAAGAAGCTGATGAAATCTTTGATGTTCTGATGGGCAATGAAGTAGCACCAAGGAAGAAATTCATCCAGACTCATGCTAAGAAGGTCAAGAATCTAGACGTCTAGCTTGACATTAGGGTATAATTGGAGTAAGTTAGGGTTAACTGCCCTTGGGGGCATTTTAAAATACATATGAAAATTTCAAGTCTACCAGGAAAATTAATAACGTTTCTAAAGGAAGTCCGCATTGAATTAAAGCGGGTTACTTGGCCTACCAAACAAGAGGCAACCAAGCATACCTTAATGGTAATTTTCTTTACGCTTGGCGTAGCTGCTTTTTTGGGGGGGTTGGACTTTTTGTTTTCCGTTTTGTTAAATAAGTTTGTAATCTAATATGCCTAAACAAATTAAACAAGGGAGAAATTGGTATGTTCTCCACACATATTCAGGATACGAAGAAGCTGTGGCAAGAAATTTGAAACAGCGTATTGAATCTATGAATATGGAGGACAAAATCTTTAATGTTTTAGTCCCTACCGAGAAAAAAATTAAGATTAAGAAAAGCAAAAGAGTTGTAGAAGAAGAAAAGATTTATCCTGGATATGTCTTGGTTGAAATGATCGTCACAGATGATTCTTGGTATGTAGTCCGTAACACTCCTCGAGTAACCGGCTTTATAGGCGCTGGAACAGTGCCTACTCCGATTGCTGAGGAAGAAATTAAGTCCTTGCAGAAAAGAATGGGCGTTGATGAGCCTGAATACAAGATTGACCTGGTTGTTGGCGATCCAGTTAAGATCGTTGATGGGCCATTCAAGGATTTTGATGGCAAGGTTTCAGAAGTCGATGAGAAGAGGGGTAAAATTAAAGTATTGGTTTCTATGTTTGGCAGAGAAACACCAGTTGAATTAGATTTCTTGCAAATTAAGAAACTGTAAAATATATGGCAAAAGAAGTAAAAACAATTATTAAATTGCAAATTAAGGCTGGACAAGCTAATCCAGCTCCGCCGGTTGGTCCTGCTTTGGGTCAGCATGGTTTGAATATCCAGGATTTCTGTACTAAGTTTAATGATAAAACTAAAGAATTAGGCGGGGATATTATTCCTGTTGAAATTAGTGTCTATGAAGATAGGACTTTTGATTTTAAATTAAAAACTCCACCTGCTTCAGATTTATTGAGAAAAGCAGCTGGGATTGATAAAGGATCAGGCGTACCGCACAAGAAGAAAGTAGGAAAAGTGACTAAAGATCAAATCAAGCAAATCGCTGAAAAGAAAATGCCAGATTTAAATGCCTATGATGTTAATCAGGCTGAAAAGATTGTTGAAGGAACTGCTAGGAGTATGGGTGTTGAAGTTAAATAACTTTATAATTTGACTACTTAGAAAGTAATAGAGGAGGCTTCTGCCTCCTTTTGTATATATAGTTTTTTGTTAATTAAATGAAAAGGAGATGATGTTATGAGTAGACCATCTTGGGATGAATATTTCTTGTGTGAAGTCATGCCCGCAGTTGCCAAAAGAGCGACTTGTGATAGAGGTCGTAGTGCAGCTATTATCGTCAAAGAGAAACGAATCTTAACCGCAGGCTATGTTGGAGCTCCTCCTGGACTGCCTCATTGCGATGAAGCTGGTCATCTGATGCATGAAGTTGCTGATGAGAATGGTCAAGTATCCAAACATTGTGTTCGGACGCTTCATGCTGAGGAGAATGCTATTATCCAAGCGGCCAGATTTGGTCCTCCTATTGATGGTGCGACTCTTTACTGCAAGATGGTGCCGTGCTTCCGGTGCGGAATGGCAATTATTCAAGCTGGCATCAAGAGAGTCGTAGCCTTTCGCGATTATCATAAATCGCAAAAAACTAAAGAAGATTTCGCGGAGGCTGGTATCGAATTGGTAATCTGGGAGGATTGCACTGAACAGTACGACGACCAATGCTAGGAGGTGACCAGATGGAGACGGGTAAAGTCATTATCGGTCTGGTTGGGCCGATTAAGGCTGGAAAGACTGAATTTACCGAACATTGCAAAGCACATTTTAATGCTGTTGCCTGTAGGTTTTCTCATATTCTGGGCGATATCTTAGATATCCTTTCTCTCTCCAAAACTCGGGGAAATTTCCAAGACCTGGCTACTAATCTGCGAAACGGATTCGGTTCTGATGTTCTGGTTCCGGCTCTGAGGCGTAAGATTAGCTTAACAGATTCTTCTTTGGTTATTGTCGATGGTATTCGGGTTTGGGAAGAAGCTGAAATGGTGAAGAAACTGGGAGGTTTCCTGGTTTACGTCACTGCTTCGGATAAAGTCAGATTCAGACGCCTTCAAAGTGCCGAGAAAACCGGCGAAGAATCTCAAACTTTTGAGCAGTTCATGGCATCTCAGCAAAAGGTGAATGAGCTCCTAATCCCTGAGATTGGGGAAACAGCGGATTTTAAAATCCAAAACGATGGACATAAGATCAAGCTCTACAGAGTCATTAACGAGATGATTGAAGAAATCCTAAACCAATAAGGAGGTGTGTAATGATGAATGTAAGATCTATCGTGGCTAGAGACCTTCCTGATGCATGGTTTTTATGTATCGTGGATTTGTTGGAAAATGGACATAAATATGTAGTCGAACGAGGCAGTTACGAAGGTCAGGAAAGATTCGAGTTTGACTACATAACTGTTCAGATAACTTTCCCCGGAACTGAGCCTCTCATCCCGGATATTCCGCCGGCCTTAGGTATTCCCAATCCCGTAGCTGAAGGATACATCGAGGATTACCTTCCTTATCTGATGACCTCAGCCAAGAAAGAAGGAGAAGACTACACTTACGGTCAAGACCTGGAGAGGCAAATTGTTGAAGTGATCAAGATGTACAAAGATCAGGGATTTGGCACCAACCAAGCCTGCATGGCTGTGGGCGAGGCCGATTCCATTTATCTGGGTGATCCTCAGTGTTTGCGAGGTATTGATACGCGGATACGGTACGGCAAACTCCATTTCATGGTTTACTTTCGATCCTGGGATCTCTGGAACGGCTTTCCGGCTAATCTTGGCGCTATACAGATGATGAAGAAGTACATGGCCAATGAGATTGGCGTGGAGGATGGTGAAATTATCGCCGCCAGCAAAGGCCTTCATCTCTACGATTATATCTGGGAGTTAGCCCAATTAAGGGCTAATATAAACGTAGATAACCTTGTTGCAAGGGCGAAGAAATAACGCAGGTAATTCTGCATAATTTAAAAAGTCCTGCCGGACTCTAATCTGGCAGGGCTTTTTATTTCCCAAAAAAATTTGTATAATGAGATAACTAAAGAGAGTATGGAGGATTAAACAGGAACCTTAAAAATATTTTTACAGGAGGTGAATCGTGTACGAAAATCCACATCAAGGAATCTTTGTTGTATTTGAAGGACCTGATGGATCAGGTCAAGATACTCAAGCAGAATGGCTCCAGGCTCATCTGACAGGAGGCGGAAATCTTCCACATGAGAAATGGAGTCTCTTGTTAACTAGAGAGCCGACTATGGACAGTGAATCTGGTCGTCAGATCAGGAGAGTTTTGGAGAAAAAGGAAACAATGGAACCTGCTCCGCTCCAGAAACTCTACGTTCAAGATAGGAGGGAACATCTTGAGAATACTATTATCCCTGGTCTCAAAAACAATAGTTATGTAATTAGTGTCCGGTACTTCTTCTCGACTTGTGCTTTCGGCGGCATAAATATGGATATTGAGCAGATGATTCAGTGGAATGATGAATTTATTCTGCCAGATATCACATTCGTTCTAGATGTTGATCCTGAAATTTGCATGGAACGAATTGGCAAGAGAGGTAAAAAAGAAGAGTTTTTTGAAACCAAACGGAAGTTGGCCAAGGTTAGGGAGAATTATAGGTATCTGGCTGAAAAATTTTCAAATTGCTTTCTGATTGATGGCGAACCGTCAGTTGAGATTGTTCATGACAAGGTTTTAAGAACCTTCAAAGAATGGGGGGAGAAGCGTCTCATGTCAACTCAAAAACAGACCAAAAGAACAGTGGCTAATGGCTATGAATGTGAACAATGTCAGGCTTGGCTTGGCTGTAATCTGGAAGGTAGAGTTCTCATGTGCTCTTATTGTGACAAAAAGAGTGTATGTACAAACAGAGCGTTGTTTCGCGCTGGTGGTAGTATAGTAAAGCTTCCACCTCAGCAATGTCCCAATCATGCGATTGTTAGGACTGTAGCTGATGGCCGGGAATTCTCTAGGGTTCCCGAGATTTTTCCAACGGAGGCGTAATGGGATATAAGTACTCGAACAATGAAAGCCCCAGCTCGGCAAAAACCAGGCTGGGTCTTTTAATTTCCAAAAAATTAAGATATCATTATAATATGAGTAAAAACAAAAATTGGAAGCTTTTAGAGAAAAATGATAAGCAGATATACAAGGCCATTGCAGGAGAAGAAAAGCGCCAGCAAAAAGGAATTGAACTGATTCCTTCTGAAAACTATACCTATCCGGAAGTCTTGGCTGCTAATGGCTCCATTTTGACTAATAAGTATTCTGAAGGCTATCCCAAAAGAAGATATTACGGAGGCCAAGAATACACAGATATTGTTGAACAATTAGCTATTGATAGGGCTAAGAAGGTTTTTAAATGTGAGCATGCCAATGTCCAGGCTTTGTCTGGTTCTCCAATGAACCAGGCAGTCTACTTGGCTTTCCTAAAGCCAGGCGACACGGTCTTAGGCATGGATTTATCACATGGCGGACATCTTACCCATGGAGCGCCAGTTTCCCATATGGGTAAGATTTTTAATTTCATTCGTTACAAGACTGATTCAGAAAATGGCGGTCAGATTGATTTTAAAGAATTGATGAAAATCGCTAAGAAGCACAAGCCCAAGATTGTCTTGTGCGGATATACCTCATATCCAAGGGATAACAACTATGCTGATTTTAAGAAAGTAGCTGATGTAGTGGGTGCCATGACTATGGCTGATGTGGCTCATGTGGGCGGCCTAATTGCCGGCGGAGCCTTGAAAAATCCTTTTGATTACGGATTTGATATTGTTACCACTACTGTTCATAAGAGCCTGAGAGGGCCAAGGGCCGGCATGGTCTTATGCAAAGAGAAATATGCCAAGGCTATTGATAGTTCTGTCTTTCCAGGGCTCCAGGGCGGACCGCATATGCAGACCATTGCGGCCATTGCCATTACTTTAAAGAAAGCCATGCAGCCTGAATTCAAGAGATATGCCAAACAAATCTTAAAGAATGCTAAAGTTCTATCAGAAACATTGATGGATAACGGAGTTAAACTAGTAACTAACGGGACAGATAACCATATGATGGTTGTCGATACCGTAAAAAGCTTCAATTTAAACGGCAAGGAAGCTGAAGAAACATTGGATAAGATTTCAATTACGGTCAACAAACAGGTCATTCCTGATGATCCTAATCCTCCTTTAAAGCCAAGCGGAATCAGATTAGGAACGCCAGCTGCTACCACCAGGGGAATGAAAGAGAAAGAAATGAAGAAGATTGGCATGTGGATGATTGAAGCTTTGAATAATCATAGGAATAGCAGGAAACTGAAAGAAGTCAGGAATGAAGTTGAAAAAATGTGCTTAAAATTTAAAGTTCCTGGGATAGCATAATGAAACTAATTAACGGCAAAAAAATATCCCAAGAGATTTTGAACGGATTGAAAGAAGAAATAGGGGAGTTGAAGCCCTGTTTAGGAATAGTTTTGGTAGGCAATGATCCAGGATCCAATATATATGTCCAGAAGAAAGAAGAAGCTGCAAAAGAAGTCGGCATTAAGATTAAGAAACATGTTTTAAATGAAAGCGTATCAGAAAAAGAAGTTCTAAAGGTTGTAAATGATTTAAATTCAGATAAAGAAGTTAACGGTATCTTAGTCCAAATGCCTTTGCCTGATTCCATTTCTCCTGATAGGATAATCCAGTCAATAAGCCCGGAAAAGGATGTGGATGGATTCTTGCCAAAAAGCAAATTTGACCAGCCTTTTATTCTGGCAATAGAAAGAGCCTTGAAAGAAACAGGAAGCATGAAAGACAAAAATGCAGTAGCTTTAGTCAATTCAGATATCTTTGGCAGCGCCTTAGAATCAAAATTAGGTATTCATTACAGAGTTTGGGTTGTAAATCCGTTAGATGACTTAACTGAATTTGATATTATCATTACAGCCTTGGGTCAGCCCCAGATCATTAAGGAGAATATGATTAAAGAGAATGTGATCCTGATAGACGGGGGGATAAGCAGGAAAGATGGTAAGATACTCGGGGATGTAGACAGAGAAAGCGTTGAGAAAAAGGCTAGCTGGCTGACACCTGTGCCGGGAGGATTGGGTCCCATGACCGTATCATATTTATTAAAAAACGTAGTTTTAAGCGCAAAATTATGAAATACAAAGTAGTTATCGGACTGGAAATTCACAGTGAATTAAAAACACAGAGTAAAATGTTCTGTGATTGTTTAAATGATCCTGAAGTGGGCGAAGCTAATGTTAATGTCTGTCCGATCTGTATGAGTCATCCTGGAACCCTGCCAGTCATGAATCAGAAGGCAGTTGAAATGGTCATTAAGACTGGACTGGCTCTGAATGGAAATATTCCTGACAATGCTAAATTTGACCGTAAGAACTACTTTTATCCAGATCTGCCGAAAGGCTATCAGATTTCCCAATTTGATTTGCCTTTGGTTGAAAAAGGACATCTGAATATTGGCGATAAGAAAATCAATATTACCAGGATTCATTTGGAAGAAGATACTGGCAAATTGATCCATCCGGCAAAAGCCCAGTATTCCTTAGTTGATTTTAACAGAGCTGGCGTTCCTTTAATGGAATTGGTTACAGAGCCAGATATTGAAAACGGACAACAGGCCAAGAGCTTCTGTGAAGAGCTTCAGCTGATCTTGAGGTATTTGGGTGTTTCAGAAGCCAATATGGAAAAAGGACAGATGAGATGCGAAGTGAATATTTCCTTGAGTCCAGACAAGAAGATGGGAACCAAGGTTGAGATTAAGAACTTAAACTCTTTCAGAGTAGTAGAGCGTTCCATTGATTATGAGATCAAGAGGCAGTCTGACGTATTGGATTCAGGCGAAAAGGTAATCCAGGAAACAAGAGGCTGGGACGAGAACAAGCAACGCACCTTTTCTCAAAGGATCAAAGAAGAATCAAAAGACTACAGGTATTTCCCAGAGCCAGACCTGCCTCCTTTAAGCGGACTTTCCAAATTGAGCGATGAATTGAAAGGCCAGATTCCAGAATTGCCCCAGGCCAAGAGAGTCAGGTTTGAAAATGAATACAAAATATCTATGGAGAATATTAATACGCTGATTAACAACAAGGGGTTAGCAGACTATTTCGAAACCGTCATTTCCGAATTGAATACTTGGCTGAAAATCAAGTTAATTTCTGACAAACAGCCTTTAATCAAATTGACAACTAACTATATCCTGACTGAATTACAGAAGCTTTTAATATCAAGCAAATCAAAGATAGAGGACTGCAAGATCAGTCCGGAAAACTTTGCTGAATTCATTACTTTGATCAATCAGAAAGAGATTTCTTCTTCAGCAGCCCAGACTGTGCTCAGCGAGATGTTTGAAACAGGTGCTGATCCATCGAATATCATTGAAGAGAAAGATTTGAAGCAAGTCAGTGATGAAGGGGAATTAGATAAGATTGTAAAGAGCGTCATTAAGGAAAATCCTAAGCCGGTTGAAGATTTGAAATCAGGCAAAGAAAACGCCCTCCAGTTTTTGGTGGGCAAAGTCATGGCGGCCAGCAAAGGACAGGCCAATCCGGAAATTGTCAGAGATATGCTACAAAAGGAAATTTTGAACTAATTCTTCTGCCTTTTTATGGTCTTCCAGCCAATTGATTCTCTTATCGCGCTTGAACCAAGACATCTGTCTTTTGAAATATTGCCTGGTATGAATTTTGATTAATTCCTTGGCTTCATCCAGAGAAATTTTTCCTTCAAGATACGGGATTATTTCCTGATAGCCAATGCTATCCATTGAATGCGGTTTACTGCCGTATTTTTTAATTAATCCTTTTACTTCCTCAAGTAATCCTGCCTTTATCATCTTATTAGCCCGGTTATTGATCTTTTCTTCCAGTATCTTGTCATCTGGCTTCAATCCTATTTGCAGGATATTGAATAAGGCGGATCCTTTCAATTTCTGCTTTGAAAACTTCTTATCAGTTGTCAGGCAGACTTCCAAAGCTCTAATTAACCTTCTTTTATTATTCAGATTGATTACTTTCAAGGCATCTGGGTCGATTTTTTCTAATTGGTCGTACAGCTCCTGGTTTGTTTTGCTTTCTAGCTCATCTCTCAGTTCCTTATTGGGTTTGACTTCAGGAATCTGCAAGTTGTCTACTATGGATTGGATATAAAGCATGGTTCCGCCGACCAAAAAAGGAATCTTATCTCTTTCTTGGATATCTTGTATATGTTTGACAGCTAATTTTTTAAACTGAGGCAGAGTGAATTCTTCATCAGGATTGACTATGTCTAGCATATGGTGGGGGATGCCTTGCATTTCTTCTTCTGTTACTTTAGCCGTGCCAATGTTCATTTCTCTGTAAATCTGTCTTGAATCGCATGACACTATCTCGCCATTGAATTTCTTGGCTAATTCAATAGCTAATTCAGACTTGCCTGAGGCAGTTGGACCAAGGATCACTATTAAGGGTTTTAAATTATTGGTCATATTAAATCTAGAATAATTCTTTTTCTTTTCTTTTTAGTGCCTGAAGGTATATCATCTTCCAATTTTGATGCTGCTGTGCCTGGTCTAGGGGAATAGGCTGAAACATAGATTTGCTTGAACTTCATCTCTTTGACTAACTCTATTGTATTTTGGAATTGTTTTTCAGTTTCTGTTGGAAATCCGACAATAATGTCTGTTGATAATTCTACATCAGGAATCAATTTTCTAATTTTCTTAATCAGATTCTTGTAATGACCGACTGTATATTGCCTGTTCATCTTTTTTAAAATTGCATTATTACCAGCCTGGATTGGCAGATGGATCTTTTTTGATATGTTTTTCCCGTTAGCAACAACTTTAATCAAATCATCAGACATGTCTTTGGGATGAGATGTCATGAAATATATTTTAAACTTTCCATTTAAATCATTGACTGACTTTAATAGTTTTGGGAAATCATATTTCCCAGATTTGTATGAATTGACATTCTGTCCGAGTAGCGTAATTTCTTTATGTCCTTTTTCAGTCAATTCTTTGACTTCATTGATAATTTCTGAGTATTTCCTTGATTTCTCTCTGCCTCTGGTATAAGGCACGGCGCAATACGAGCAGAAATTATTACACCCTGTCATAATGGGGACAAAGGCATGTCTTACAGATGAACATTGGGCTTTTTGTTTGAAATCAGCAATGGGCCATATTTCATCAACTAGTTTTTCAAATTTCTTCTTATCCTTGTCCAGAATGCATCCTGTTAAGGCGATTCTTGTCTTTGGCTGCTCTTTCCGTATTCTCTTTATCTTGCTGTCGACTCTGTTGATGGCTGATTGCTTGACAGAGCATACGTTAATCACCACTAAATCAGCCCGTTTAATGTCTTTGATAGTTTTTTGTCCTTTTCTTTCCAATTGGGCGGCAATTCTCTCGCTGTCCGACTTATTCATCTGGCAGCCGTAGGTAATGATGTGGTATTTAGTCATTTGTTTTGTATCTTATCTAAAAATATTGTATAATACAAGCAATAAGTAATTTATACTAATATGAATACAGAGAAAATATTCCTATCAGTCATCATTCCTTCATACAATGAAAGTATGAATATTACCAACACGGTGCTTGATATAGATAGCTTTTTAAGTAAACAAGACTATGCTTACGAGATTATCATAGTCAATGATGGTTCCAAAGATGATACGGTTCAAGTCGCTAAGAAAGTCGGCGGCTTGGTCAAGAACGTCAGGATTATCGATAATGAAGTTAATCACGGCAAAGGCTGGGTAGTCAGGCAAGGCATGCTCAAGGCTTTAGGCGAGATCAGACTCTTTATGGATGGCGATAATGCTACGACTGTCGATCATTTTGCCAAAATGATTCCTCTGTTTGAACAGGGCTATCAGGTGGTTATCGGTTCGCGCGAGCCAAGAGATGCAGCTGGAGCACGCCAGGCTGTATCCCAACCCTGGCATAAGAGGCTGGTAGGAGATATGGGTAATCTTCTGATTCAAGTTTTGGCTGTGCCCGGTATTTGGGATACCCAATGCGGATTCAAGGCTTTTACATCCAAATCAGCAGAGGATATCTTTGGCCGCTCAATGATTGATCGCTGGGGCTTTGACATCGAAGCTTTGGCTTTAGCCAGAAAACTAGGTTACAAGATAGGCATTATTCCGGTCAACTGGGTTAATAATCCGAATAGTAGGGTCAGCTGGAAAAGCTATTTCAATACCTTTAGGGAATTATTCAAAGTAAGGTGGGGTTTAATCACTGGGAAATATGACAAAAAGCAAAAATGATTTTCCATCAGAATTAAGAATGGATCTGGTATCCAATGACTGGGTTGTCATTGCCACTGGCCGGGCTCGAAGGCCAGAAACTTTTGCCAAGCACAAAAGAGCCAAGGACGCTGTCTCAAAAGAGGAGTGTTTTTTTTGTCAGCCCAAGATTCTAGAGAAATCTGTTGATAAGGTTAACGGCCAGGATGGCTCTTGGTTCATAGTCTCGTATCCGAATGATTTTCCTGCCTTTGCGCCAGGAGAGAGTCTGAACAAGAGAAAGAAAGGACCTAACCGGGTCATGGACGGGATAGGTCATCATGAAGTGATTATCACCAGGGATCACGAAAAGCAGATGGCCTTGTTTGATACGAATGAAATAAAGATGGTTGTTGACCTTTACCAAAAAAGATATTTGGAATTAATGAAAAAGGAATTCATCAAGTACATTTCAATCTTTCATAATCATGGCAAAGAGGCTGGGGCTTCTATGGCTCATCCTCATTCCCAATTGTTGGCTATCCCAGTAATCGATCCTGACTTGCGGGCTAGCGTTGATGGGGCAGAGGATTTCTACAGGAGCCAGGGCAAATGTGTCTATTGCACGATGATCGAATGGGAATTGAAGGATAAGAAGAGGGTTGTTTATGAAAATGATGAGTTTTTAGTGGTTTGTCCTTTTGCTTCCCAGGTTTCTTTTGAAGTTAGAGTTTATCCAAAGCGTCATATGTCTCACTTTGAAAGAATGACAGAATCAGAAAAAGAGCTATTTGCTGATGCTATGAGAGTTGGTTTGAATAAGGTTTACAAGGGACTCAAGGATCCAGCCTATAACTTCTATTTCCACACTGCGCCATGTGATGGGGGAAACTATGACCAATATCACTGGCATTTGAATATTTTACCTAAAACAAGCGTTTGGGCAGGCTTTGAATTAGGAGCTGGAATAGAAATTAGTACAATTGAACCAGAAAAAGCAGCTGAATTCTTAAGGAAAATAAAATGATTGAAAATATTTTCGTTACATTAGCCTCTGAGGTAGCTAATATTATCGGACAGTTGGGATATTTAGGGGTAATGGGTTTGATGGCTATTGAAAGTTCCTTTATTCCTTTCCCCTCAGAAATTATTATCCCACCAGCAGCATATTTAGCTTCTCAAGGGCAATTCAATATCTATTTAGTAATTCTAGCCGGAATTATTGGTAGTCTCATTGGGGCTTTAGTTAATTACTATTTAGCATATTCTTTAGGCCGCAAGGTAATGTATTCATTGGCTGATAGTAAGTTGTCTAGGTTTTTATTCATTAGTTCTGAGAAATTAAAAAAATCTGAAAAATATTTCATTAAGTATGGTGGTGTCTCTACTTTAATTGGTAGATTGGTTCCTGTAATTAGACAGCTAATTTCCATTCCAGCAGGTTTTTCTAAAATGAATTTAACTAGCTTTGCTATATATACTTCTCTTGGCTCAGGTATCTGGGTAATTGTTCTGGCAGTTCTGGGATATGTTTTTGGAGAAAATCAAGAAATGTTTGAGAAATATTACGGTGAAATTTCATTGCTTTTCGTAGCTTTGGCAGTGGGCTTGGTTATTGGTATAATCATTAAAAAGAAATTAGAAGTAAAAAAACAGAAAGGCTTTACTCTGATAGAGCTTTTGGTGGTTATTGCCATTATTGGTCTCTTAGCTACGATTGTTTTGGTCAGTTTAAACACAGCTCGGACTAAAGCAAGAGATACAAAACGTTTAGCAGATATGAGACAGATAATTTTAGCTCTAGCTATGTATCACGATGATAATAACGGTAATTATCCTCAAGAAAATTCAAGTAATGGTGGCTGGGAACATAGCTATGAGGACAGTGGCGACTTCATAGATGCTTTGAAAGATAATGGATACATGTCAGCTGTACCAGTTGATCCAGTTAATAGCGGAAGTCAGTACTACAGCTATTATGTCTATGGTGCTGGTGGTTCTGGTTGTGATTCTTCCAGAGGAGAATTCTATGTCCTAGGCATTAGGGATATGGAGAATAGTGGTAGGCCTCATGCTGATAGCTTTGGCTGGAACTGTCCTAGCCGAGACTGGCAAAACGAATTTGATTGGGTAACGGGTAATTTTGAAAATTAATTTAATAACATTTATGAGTAAAGAAATATTAATTATTGGTAATTGGAAATGCAATCCAACCACACTAAAAGAAGCTAAGAGTCTTTTTGGTATGGTTAGTGGGAGAATGAATAAGGATAAGGACACAGAGGTTGTCATCTGTCCTCCTTTCGTTTATCTGATCCCTCTAATAGAAATGTCGCAAGACAAAGTTTCTTTTGGCGCCCAGGATTGCTTCTGGGAGCAGAAAGGAGCCTTTACTGGTGAAATATCTCCTTTGGAGTTAAAGAATTTAGGCTGCCAATATGTCATTGTCGGGCATTCAGAAAGAAGGAAATATTTAAAAGAAACTGATGAGATGATTAACAAAGAGATCAAGATGGTTTTGAAATCAAGATTGAAGCCAATCCTTTGCTTGGGTGAAGAAGCTAGAGATACCTTTGATTCGGAAGGCAAACCTCTAAATGAAATGAGTCTGGTCATAGCTGAGCAATTGGAAAAAGCTTTGTCAGATATCCCAGCTGTTAGGATAAGGGAGGTCACGATTGCCTATGAGCCTGTTTGGGCCATTGGCACAGGGAATAGTTGTTCATCTGATGATGCCATGAAAGCGAGTCTTTTTATCCGCAAGACTTTGACAGGAATGTATGATCGAAAAACTGCTGAGAAGGCCAAGATTGTCTATGGCGGGAGCGTTAATAGTAAGAATGTTAATGAGTACGTGAAAGATGCTAGGATGGACGGGGTCTTAGTAGGCGGCGCTTCTCTAAACGCTACTGAATTTATTAAAATCATAGAACAAGTCAAACCATGAAATCTCTAAAAGATTTTAATTTCAAAGATAAGAAAGTTCTATTGAGGGTTGATTTTAACGTGCCTGTTGGCAAGGACAGGAAAGTTGACAGCAAGGAAGATTGGCGAATCGAATCGACTTTGCCGACAATCAATCACTTGCTGGACCAGGGGGCCAAGGTAATTATCCTTGCTCATCTGGGCAGACCGGATGGGGAAGTGAAAAGTGATTTGCGTCTAGACCCAGTAGCTAAGAGATTAGAAGAGCTTTTAAACAAAAAGGTCATCAAGTTGGATGAATCTTGCGGTGAAAAAGTTGATAAAGAGATCAGCAAGATGAAGCCGGGCGATGTCATTATGCTTGAGAACTTGCGTTTCCATTCGGAAGAAAAAGCCAATGACAATGACTTCGCCAAAAAATTGGCGAGTTACGGAGAGATTTATGTCAACGATGCCTTTGGCGTGAATCACAGAGCTCATGCTTCTCTGGTAGGAATCCCTAAATATCTGCCTTCATGTGCCGGACTATTACTGGAAAAAGAAATGGAAATTCTTTCTAAAGTCATGGAAAAACCAGACAGACCCCTGGCCGTCATTATTGGAGGCGTGAAGATTTCAACAAAAATCAAATTCATCAAGAACTTCTTGAACAAGGCAGATAATCTGCTTTTAGGAGGGGCTTTGGCTAACACAGTGATTGCTGCTAAAGGCTTTGCTATTGGACGGTCTGTAAATGAGGCTGAAATGGTAGATGAGGTAAAGAAAATGGAGCTGACCAATACCAAGCTGCATTTGCCGGTTGATACTGTTGCTTCAGTCGAGCCTTCAGGCAGGGCTTCTTCAAGGATTGCGCCTGTTGGCAATACTGAAGAAAATGAAATGATTTTAGATATTGGCCCGGATACCATTGAGCTTTTCAGAGATATTGTAGAGCAGGCTGAAACAATCATTTGGAACGGTCCAATGGGACTGATGGAAATAGAGGAGTTTGTTCAAGGGAGCAAGGAGATAGCGAAAATTGTTGCCCAAAGCAAAGGCTTTTCCATAGTCGGCGGCGGAGACAGTATCACCTTATTGGAAAAAATGGATTTACTTGGAAAAATTAATCATGTTTCGACTGGAGGAGGAGCAATGTTAAAGTTTTTGGCTGGCGAGGAATTGCCGGCTGTCAAAGCTTTGGAAGGATAGTGGGACATATGAAATGGCAAGTTAAACCGGAGGCGCCTAGCGCTTTTTTTGAACAATTTCCAGAATTCTCTCCCTTAACCAAGCAATTGCTATACAATAGGGGAATTAAGACTCAACAGCAAATTGATGAGTTTTTTAATTCAGATTTCAATTCAGACCTGCATGACCCATTCCTTTTAAAGGGAATGGAAAAGGCTGTTAAGAGGGTTGAAAAGGCCATTAAGAAAAAAGAAAAGATTACCATTTACGGCGATTTTGACGCTGACGGGATCTGTTCAACAGTTATTCTCTACAATACTTTGAAAAAACTAGGAGTTAAGAAACTTGATGCATATATCCCATGTCGGGGAAAAGAAAATCACGGCTTGAATGATAATGCTATCAATGAACTGAATGAAAAAGGAACTAATCTGATCATTACGGTTGATTGTGCTTCGACGGACTACGATGAAATCGACTTAGTTAATTCTCTAGGCATGGATATTATTGTCACTGACCATCATCAGGTTGGCAAATTGCCAAAATGCGTTTCCTTGGTCAACCCGTTGCAGAAAGACGAAACCTATCCTTTTCGTGAATTAGTCGGAGCTGGCGTAGTCTACAAACTGAGCTGTGCTTTGTTTGATGAATTAAAAAAAGATGAAGACAAGGTTTTTCAAAAATGGCTCTTAGATCTGACGGCCATTGCTACTGTTGCCGATGTGGCAAATATTACTGGAGAAAACAGGACTATTGTTAAATATGGACTAGGGGTATTGGCCCAGAGTAAATGGATAGGGCTGCAAGAACTGATGAAGGTGTCTAAAATCGATCCTAAAATATTGGAAAATGAATTCAATGGCAAAGCACCTCTGACTAATTTGGATACCAGAACCATCGGCTTTGTCATCGGTCCGAGATTGAATGCGGCTAGCCGCATGGATCATGCCAATAATGCCTTCTATCTCTTAACTGAAGAAAACAGAGAACGCGCCAAAAAAGCTGCTTTAGAGATTGATAAGAATAATGCGGATAGACAGAATCTGACTAGCAAGGTTTTTAAAGAAGCAGAAAGTCGTCTTAAAAACATCAATGACCTGAAATTGATCTTTGAAGGGGATAAAGATTGGCCTATTGGATTGGTCGGATTGATTGCTGGCAAGGTCAAGGATAAATACAATCTGCCGACAGTAATTTACAATGAAGGAAAAGATACTATCCATGCATCTTGCAGGACAAACAAAGAATTTGATTTGGTTAAAATGTTAAAGAAGGCTTCAAAATATTTCGATGATTTTGGAGCTAGGAGATGTACTGGCGGCTTCCGTATGAAAAAAGAAAACTTTGAAAAAGTCAAAATCATATTTGAGAGAGAGGCAGAAAGGCAATTGAAAGATGAGGACTTGAGGCCGGTATTGGATATTGACAAAGAGTTGCTGTTAGAAGACATCAATTGGGAGAATTACGAGCAAATCAGGAAGTTCGAGCCTTTTGGCAGAGGGAATAAGGAGCCTAGGTTCTTAGCTAGAAAATTAGAGATCTGTAGCCTAAAAACAGTTGGTAATGGTCATAAGCATTTAAAGATGGAACTGATGATGTTCTGCGATAAGAGCAGCAAGTGCAAAAAATTCAATGCTATTGCTTTTGGCTTTGGAGACAAGGGAGATATGCTCGAATCCGGACAATTAGTTGACGCTGTCTTTGAATTGATCATCAACGAATGGAACGGCCATAGGGATCTGGAGATGAAGATAGTTGATTTAAAAATATCAGAGTAGTAGAATTAAATATATGAAGATAGAAATATATACTGATGGTGGCTCAAGGGGAAATCCCGGTCCAGCTGCTATTGGCATAGTCATCAAGCAAGAAGGTCAAATCTTCAAAAAGTACGGAGAGACTATTGGGGAGGCAACCAACAATGTGGCTGAATACAAAAGCCTGCTTTTTGCTTTGAAAAAAGCAAAAGCTCTTTTTGGCAAGAAAAAGATAAAGGATATTGAAATCCAGGTATATATGGACAGCGAGCTGGTTGTTAAGCAACTAAATCACGAATACAAGATAAAGGAGGAAGATTTAAAGCCTTTGTTTCTAGAAATCTGGAATTTGATGATTAGTTTCAAAAAAGTTGATTTCAAACATGTACCGAGAGAGGAAAACAAGGAAGCAGATGCTTTGGTCAATGAAGCTCTTGATAACGAGGGCAGGGAACAGTCTTTATTGTAAGTACCTTTCAAGAGGGGGTGTATATATGAAATGCTGGATAAACGGAGAAGTATGTCCTACTTTCCGAGATAGACTATGCGGAGGGATTCTTGATTCAAGATCTAATGCATGTAGATATTGTCATATTTTAAGATACAATGCAGTTAATTTAGGCAACGTACTTGATGAAATGGGTATTTATCTTGACACGCTTCATCCCGAAATCATTGAAGAACAAGATCAGCAATTTCTAAGACATCACGCAAAATTAATTGTAAAAGCCTTGGAATTCTTTAACAAAAACAGGGAACCCGAAAAGTTTTTTATAGACGAGGATGGCTCGATAATAGACGATGTGGTAAAGATATTTAAAGCGCTCTGAAAGGAGGGAATCATGTGGCCGATTGTCTTTGGTTTAGGAATTATCGCCTTTGGTATTTTTATTGCCCATGTATGTGAAAAAATGGGCAAGGCTGAGCAACACAGAGAAGAAATAGCAAGGGAGATCAGCGGTGTCTATTAAACAAAAACGAAACAATAGTCGATTTGCAAAAAAGCTGTACGTCGGCTTTTTTGTTTGACTATATCCATTTTTTATGCTATTATCTAACCAGCTCAAGTAAATTAGATAGTCGCTTTAATTCATTTTGAATTAGAGAGGAAAGTCCGGGCACCGTAAATGACAGTGGGTAACGCCCACCGTTTGTGAAAATAGGGAAAGTGCCACAGAGACAATGTTTCTTTCTTTTAGGGGTAATCTCCTAAAAGAGGGTAAAAGTGAAAAGTAGGGAAGTAAGACACCCTTCATCCTAGAGAGATCTAGTGATGTGGTAAACCCTGTCTGGTGCAAGAGTAAACTCTGTTTTTTATTAATCAGAGAAAAAGTGACTCGCTTGAAGTTAGTAGTAATGCTAATCCCAGATAGATGACTATCCATGACAGAACCCGGCTTATTATTTACTTGAGCTAGTAAAGAATGCGTCCTATGGACGTGTTTTTTAGTTGATTTTTACCCATTTATTGGCTAATATAGAAGAAATGAAAAAAGCAGAGCTATTCTTCACTTCAATTCTGGTCCCTCTGGATTTCTTAATGCTTTTAATAGCAGGTGTTTTTTCGTATCACTTGCGTGTTCATCCTTTGGTTACGCACTATCGTCCAGCTATCTTCATCTTCAATCTTACTCTTGAAAGATATATGGTCATAGTGTTTTTTGTTTCCATATTCCTCTTGATTGTCTTTGCCTTGGTTGGCCTGTATAAGATGAAAAGCGTCAGGTCATTTCTAGAAGATTCTTACAAGATCCTAATCGGCGTTTCTGCTGGAATAATGGCCGTTGTCTTCTATATCTTCCTTAGCCAGGAGCTGTTTGATTCCCGTTTCTTGGTCATTGCTGGCTGGTTTTTAGCAATTTTCTTTGTGGCTTTAGGAAGATTCCTACATATCCGTTTTCAATACTTGTTAATGAAGAAATTCAAAGTAGGACTTCAGAATGTCCTGATTATCGGCAAAGATGGAATCAGCAAGAAACTGATTAAAAGTATTAGAGATAATCCTGGGCTAGGGTATAGGGCGATTAATAATCTGGAGAAGCTGGATATTTCGGAAATCAAGAAGAAGGTCTCTAAATACAAAATCAGTGAAATCATATTGGCTGATCCCAATTGGCCAAAAGATAATTTTTTGAAACTGACCAGCTTTTGCGATGAAAACCATATTGTTTTCAAATTCGTTCCTAATCTATATCAGTCTTTAACGACTAACAGCGTGGTTGGAACATTAGGAACAATCCCTTTGATTGAAATTAAAAGAGTAGTACTGGATGGCTGGTGGAGGATAATTAAGAGACTGTTTGATCTGACTTTTTCAATTTTTTTCGTCATTGTTTTCTCTTGGCTGTATTTGCTGGTATATATTCTAATTAAAATTGATTCTAAAGGCCCTGCCATTTACAAGGATTACCGCTATGGCTTGAAGAAGAAAAAATTTGTCTTTTACAAGTTCAGATATATGAAAGCTGATCTGTGCGATGGGGAGTTCGGCACCAAGGAGGGGAATAAGATGCTTAAGAAATTAGAGAAAGACAATGAGAATAATCTGAGGAAAGGCGGACCATTGCATAAGATTAAAGATGACCCAAGAGTAACTAGACTTGGAAGATTCTTGAAGAAATATTCTTTTGATGAACTGCCTCAGTTTTTCAATGTAATTAAGGGAGATATGAGCTTGGTAGGATACAGGCCGCATATGTCATATGAAGTAGAGCAATACACCAAAGAACAGCAAAAGATGTTCGTAGCCAAGCCTGGCATTACGGGCCTAGCCCAAATTTCAGGCAGAAGCGATCTGGATTTTGACGAAGAAGTAAAATTAGACTTATTCTATATCGAAAACTGGTCAATTCTTTTAGACCTGATCATTGTCATTAAAACTCCCTTCATCATCCTGTTTAGAAAATTCACAACATGAAAGTTGCCTTAGTGCATGATTATCTTAATCAGTATGGAGGGGCCGAAAGGGTCTTGGAAGCATTTACTCAAATCTATCCAAAAGCCCCCATCTTTACTTTGCTCTATGATGAGAAAAGAACCGGCTATGCCTTTAAAGGGAAAGAGATACATACTTCCTTTATGCAGAAAGTTCCCTTGGTCAAATCTCATCATCGTCCCTTTTTGATGATGATGCCTCTGGCAGCTGAACAGTTTGATTTGACCGAATACGACTTGGTTCTTTCCGATTCCCATGCCTATGCCAAAGGAGTAATCACTTCAGCTGATACTTTGCATATCTGCTATTGCCATACACCAATCCGCTATGCCTGGGATGATTCGCATAAGTACATCGAAGAATTCGGCTATTCTAATCCGATTAAAAAAATTATTCCGTTCTTCATGAATTACATCCGTGTCTGGGATGAGCAGGCTGCCCACAGAGTGGATAAGTTCATTGCTAATTCAAACTTTGTTTCTAAAAGAATAGATAAATATTACCAGCGTGAATCCCAAGTTATCCATCCGCCGGTCAAAACCGATCTTTTTCATGTAGCTGACAAGCCTGATAAATATTTCTTGACTGTCGGTAGATTCTTGCCTTACAAGAGATTTGACTTAGCCATCAAAGCTTTCAATGAATCAGGCTGGCCTTTGAAAATTGTGGGTGACGGACCGGAAAGGAAGAAGCTCCAGGCTATGGCCAAATCGAATATTGAATTTGCCGGTCTTATTTCAGATAATAAGTTGAAGGAATATTACGCTCATTGTCAGGCTTTCATTTTTCCTCAAGAAGAGGATTTCGGCATCACGGCTGTTGAGGCTATGGCTTCAGGAAGACCCGTTATTGCATATCAGAGCGGCGGGGCCTTGGAAACCATCAAGCCTAATGTCACAGGAATGTTTTTTGAGGATCAAACTCCAGAAAGCCTGATTAAAACTTTAAGGAATTTCAATTCCAATAATTTCAATCCTCAATTAATCAGAGAAAGAGCTATGGAATTTGACCAGGAAAGATTCAAGGAAAAAATTAAGAAATTTATCGATGAACATTGGTATAGACATAAGAGTTTTGGCCAGGGGAACAAGGACTGGAGTAGAAGAGTACACTATTAATCTCTTATCTCATCTTCTCCCTTTAAAGCCAGAAATCAATTACAAGCTTTTCTACAACGCTTTTAACAAAGTTAAACTGGATTACCATTGGCTTGATTTGAATAACGTTTCATTGAAAGACTTTAGGATTCCTAATCGTCTTTTTTTCGGTTTGGCCAAGTATTTCAATCAGCCCAAGATTGATAAGTTACTTAAAAACACTGACATATATTTCAATCCGCATTTCTTCGTGGCTCCTTTAACGAAAAAATGCAAGAAAGTGATTACATTCCATGATCTGTCCTTTGAGCATTACCCGGAATTCTTTTCCTGGCGCAAGAGAGGCTGGCAGAAAGTATTGATGAATACAAAAAAAGAAGCAGAAAAAGCGGATAGAATCATTGCTGTTTCTAATTCAACTAAAGATGACTTGGTTAATCTCTATGGAATCGATGAGAGGAAAGTAAAAGTGATTCATTCTGGCGTAGGGGAGCAGTTCAGAGTGATAAAGGATAAAGAGAAGTTAAATGAGATTAGGGAAAAATACAGGCTGCCTAATAAGTTCATTTTGTACTTTGGTACCATTGAGCCAAGAAAGAATCTGATCGGCTTAATCAAGGCCTTTGAATCTTTAAAGGATAAAGAAGTGAAATTAGTTATGGCTGGAGCCAATGGCTGGCTTTATGAGGATATTTTAAAGACAGCCCAGAGGTCAAAAAGAAACCAAGACATATTTTTCACCGGTTTTGTTGATGAAAGAGATAAGCCTGGGCTGTATAATCTGGCTCAAACTTTTGTCTATCCCAGTTTTTTTGAAGGATTTGGCTTTCCTCCTTTAGAAGCGATGGCTTGCGGCATTTCGACTGTTGTTTCAGTTAATTCATCCCTGCCGGAAGTAGTGGGTGATGCGGGCATAATGGTCAATCCTAAAAATATTGATGAATTGTCTTGGGCTATGGATGTATCTTTAAATAATAGTGATTTGAGGAATGAGTTAATTAAAAAGGGACTCGAGAGAGCCCCAGGTTTTTCCTGGCAGAATTGTGCCAGAGAAACGCTGTCGATTTTTAGCTAATCGATTAACAGCGACATGGCGGACAATAGAGCGAATAGCCCTATTGCTCCGTAAAGCATGGTGTATCCGATGATTTCCATGACATTCTCCTTGGTTAAAAGGTTCTAAAAGTATTGTATTATGAAAAATGAAAAAAGACAAATGAAAATTGGCATTGATGCTAGATTCTATGGACCCAAGCAGACTGGGCCTGGCCGCTATGTTCAGAAATTGGTAGAGGGCTTGGAAAAAAATGACAAAAGAAATCAATATCTGATTTTCTTAAGAAAAGAGAATTGGAATGAGTATGTGCCTCAGAACCCTAATTTCAAAAAAGCCCTAGCTGATTATCCTTGGTATGGAATAAAAGAACAAGTCTTGATGCCCTTTAAAATACATCAATCAAAAGTTGATTTGATGCATTTTCCTCATTTTAACATTCCGATCTTTTGCACTCGTCCTTTTGTCATTACAATTCATGACCTAATTTTAAAGAGATTTCCTACCAGAAGAGCCTCTACTTTGGGTCCAGTTAAATACTGGCTGAAAAATATGGCATACAATATGGTGATTTCTCTGGCTGCTAAAAGAGCAAAGAAAATTATCGCTATTTCAGAATTTACCAAAAAAGATATCTTAAAATATTTCAAAGTTAATCCTGAAAAGATGGAGATGATCTATGAAGGGGTTTCGGATTTTAGCGTTAAGGATTCAGAGGGGATAGATAAGGAAATCATATTGGATAAGTATGGGATTAAAAAGCCATATATCCTTTACGTAGGCAATTCCTATCCGCACAAGAACTTAAATAGATTGATCTTAGCTTTTGATAAATTAAGGAAAGAAAAGAAGGATTTGAACTTAGTCTTGGCTGGCCGCAAGGAATATTTCTATAACCGACTGGAAAAAGAATATGGTAATTTCAAAAACGTTATCTTTACAGATTTTGTTTTGGATGAAGACCTGCCGATTCTTTACCAAAATGCCGAACTCTATGTCTTTCCATCTCTGTGTGAGGGCTTTGGCTTGCCACCTTTAGAGGCGATGCCGCACGGTTTGCCTGTAGTATCGTCTAATTCTAGTTGTCTGCCTGAAGTTTTAGGCAAAGCTGCCATATATTTTGATCCTTATAATATTGATGATATGACTAATAAGCTTAGGCAGGTTTTAAACAAGAAAGAATTAAAAGAAGAATTAATTCAAGAAGGAAAAAAGCAGATAGGCAAATATAGCTGGGATAAAATGGGAAGAGAAACTGTTAGGGTATATAATCTATTTGAATAAATTTTTGTTTTTGTCCACAGGCATATATCTGTGGTATACTGTAATTACCTGAGATAAATAAATGAGGCGTTTTTGGCTTATGGGGGGTATCAAAAAACATAATATCATTACCGCTCTATTCGATGTCAGACCCGTTGATCAAAAGGGTGATTTGGATGTGGAAAAGGTCAATCAAGTAAAGGGAACTCTGAATTTAAAAAAAGAAAAAAAGTCTAAAGTAGTTTCTGACAAGGAAGGAAGAATAATCAATCTTGCCTCTAAGAAAATATCTGAGCCTGTAGAAACTCCTGAAAAAATAGAGGCTCCAAAAGAAGAATTGCCAAAGCCTCTTCCAGAAGTTAAGAAAGTAGTTAAAAAACCAGTAGCAACTTTAATTAGAAAGCCAGCCAGACCTTTGCCAGTTAATACTGAAGTTCTTCCTAGCAAGGAAGAATTAATGGCTGATTTGGAATGGTTTGAGGATTTCGATAATTTACTTGAAAACATTGAATTTACTTCTGATGAAGAACCTATTGAGGAAAAAACAGAGTCCATTGAAGATATATTTGATGAGCCAATTAAGGAAGAAGTCAAAGAAGCTGAAAAGCCATCTGTCCGTTTGGTAAGCGAATCAGTTAATCAGGCTAAAGAGAAAGCTAATAGAATCCACACCGAACTGGCAGCCAGCGTTGATGATTTCTATTTCCCAGAAGTAGCTGCTAAAGAATATTCCACACCAACATCTCAATTAAAGGTCAATCCTTTCATAAAGATCTGGCCTAAATCCCTATTCAGTTTCATTGCTACAGGGCTTCTGATTGCTTTGGCTATTCCGACAGCTGCTTGGCTCAGCCAGGGAATGCAGATTAAGGATGAAGTTTTAAACAGCAGTGCTTCAGCTTATCAGAATTTGATGGCTGCCAAGCAATCTTTAGAGCAGTCAAACTGGCAGGCTGCTGAAAATGATTTCAATTCAGCTCATAATGATTTCTATCAGGCTCATCAAGAAATTAACAAATTAGGGAGATTGACCTTAGGAATTTTAGAGAGCATTCCAGGCGGCGAATTGGTTTCCTCGGGCAGTCATCTGGTCAGAGTGGGGGAAAACTTAGCTTCTGCCGGAAAGGGATTGGCAGCGGCAGTCAATATTTTCTCGTATGACAACCTCTTCAATCTAATCAGTCTGCCAAATGAGTCTTCAGACAATATCTTGGCTTCAGAAAATGAATCATTGACTGATCTGATGGCTGAAAGCCAGGAAGAGTTAAGCCAGGCCTTAGGCGGCATCAAGATAGCCAATCAGGAATTAGATGAAGTCAAAGTCAGTGCTTTGCCAAATGACATCCAAGAAAGCGTTTCTTCATTGAAAGAAAAACTGCCTTTAGTCGAAGAGATGCTAACCCAGGCAGAAGAATATTCTGAAGCTCTGTTAAAGATTCTAGGACATGACAAGAAAAGGCAATACTTACTGATCTTTCAGAACAACAGTGAAATTAGGGCTACGGGCGGCTTTATCGGCACCTATGGCCTGTTAACTCTGGATAAGGGTTCAATTGATGATCTTTTCGTTGATGGTATTTACAATGCTGACGGTCAGCTTCATGAAAAAATCATTCCGCCTCGCCCAATCCAGAAAATCAGCACTGCTTGGTCAATGCATGACGCTAACTGGTTTGCTGATTTTCCAACTTCAGCCCAGAAAATACAATGGTTCTATGAAAAGACTGGCGGGGTAACTACCGATGGGGTAATCAGCCTGACGCCTGTTTTAATTGAGCGTCTTTTGAATTTGACCGGTCCAATTGCCATGCCAGGATATGGCGTTACATTAAATGCAGATAATTTTGTCGAGTTAATCCAATACAAGGTTGAAATTGACTATGACAAGGAATTGAATAAGCCGAAGAAGATCCTGGCTGACTTTGCTCCAATGTTCATTAAAAAATTAAGCGAGCTAAGCCCAGAACAGAGAAAAGAAGCCATTGAGATAATATTTGATTGCTTTGAAGAAAAGCATTTCTTAATGTATTTCAATGATTCCTCCCTGCAGAACTTAGTCGTTGATGAGAGCTGGTCAGGAGAACTTTTAGATGCCAAGAAGGACTATTTAAGCGTAGTTTCTTCTAATATCAATGGATTTAAGACTGACAAGATGGTTGAAGAAATCATTGATCACCAGGCTGAAATACAATCTGATGGATCAGTTATTGATACCTTGACCATTACTCGTGAGCATACAGGCGGCCATGAGGATTATGACTGGTGGAACAGGGTTAATTCCAATTATTTAAGAGTATATCTGCCTAAAGGCAGCCAGTTGATTTCAGCCCAAGGCCAGAGCTTAGAGATTTATCAGCCGCCGATCAATTATGCAGAAGAAGGCTTTAAAAAAGATCCGTTGGTTAACTTCATTGAATCAGGCATGACGGTTGATAAGAAGACAGGAACCAGGATTTTTGAAGAGAATGGCAAAACTGTGTTTGGTAACTGGGTTTATGTCAGTCCTGGGGAAAAAGTGGTTTTGACGTATAAATACAAGCTTCCTTTCAAGATTGACTTGACAAAATCGATAGATAGTTATAGTTTATTGACACAGAAGCAATTAGGTAGTTCTGGCAGTAATTTTAACCATAGTTTGAAATTTCCGTCTGATTGGCAAATTTCATGGAAATATCCTGATGATTTGAATATTACTTCTGGATCAGTAGATTACAATGGTGATCTAAAAACTGATAAATTTTTAGGCATAACTTTTGGATTTTAAACTCTTGGAGGGGGAGTGATAATATTATGAAGAATTTAACCCTCATGAAAAATAAATATCTATTAATCCTAATTTTAGGACTCGTTTTTATTTCTCTAACTCTTTTTGCTGTTTTCACTCTTTGGAGTAGAGCAGAGAACACGAATGCAATCAGTCATCTAATTGCTTATTGGAATTTCGATGAGATTGAAGGCTGGGAAGCAGTGGATACGTCAGGCAATGATTTGCATGCCTATACCGGTACTGCTTTGCCTAATGTCGTAGGCAAGAAAGATTACTCTCTCCTATTTGATGGAGTCAGAAGCTATGCTGCTGTAAATGATAATTCAATATTGGATTTCGGGATTGATGACAGTTTTTCAATTTCAGTTTGGATAAAGATGGATGATGATATCAAGGATTGGCGAGCTATTGTTGGCAAGGCCGATCAGAACTCTTCAGATGGATATGTCCTGCGGCATAACGAGAACGGATATATTGCCATGATGGTTGATGAAGTTGATGGCGATGACCAGTCAAATACAGTTGCCAGACAGAATTACCGAGATGGTGACTGGCATCATGTAGTTGGCATAATCAACAGATTCAATGATACCAATACGATCTATATCGATGGATACAAGAAAGATGAAAGTGATATTAGCAATATTGGCAGTTTGGTAAATGATTATAACTTGGGAATTGGATCTCTACAAAACGGCTCAGTTTCTTTTGACGGATTGATCGATGAGGTGAGGATGTATAACAGAGCTATTACTTCAGATGAAGTTGTAGAACTTTACAATCAAGATTGCGGCTGTGACGGTATTGTTATTGAACCTCCAGCACCACCAGTTGCAACTTATCCATCAGGATCTCTATTGCAGGCATATAATGATAATGACATCTATTACATCACTAAGAACAATATGAAGAAATGGATCGTTAATGCTCAAGTGTTTGAGCTGTATAACAACAAATGGGAAGATGTAATCAGAGTCAATGCTCAAGATTTGAATCAATATGAAACAGTTAATTTAATTAGAGGGATCAGTGATCACAAAGTTTACCTAATCGATGGAACCAGGAAAGTGTGGATTGAGACTCCTGAAGATTTTGCCAGATTCGGTTTTAAGACTAGTGACATTGATGTGGTTAGAAATGAAGAGATACTTCATTACCACGATTAAAGATGATCAAGAAGATTTTTAACAGCAAATCTGGGACTATTGCTTCGGCCGCTATCATTTTGGGAGCGGCTTCTTTAGTCAGTAGGCTTTTGGGTTTAGTCAGAGCTAGGATTTTGGCCGGGACTTTTGGAGCGGGGGATGAATTAGATATCTATTACGCTGCTTTTAGGATTCCTGACTTAGTCTATTCCTTGCTTGTTGTCGGTGCGATTTCTGCTGGCTTCATTCCTGTCTTTGTAAGTTATCTGGGAAAGGATAATAAGGATGCCTGGTATCTGGCCAATAGCGTTTTGAACTTAATGGCTCTATCTCTGATTGGAGTCTGTTTTATTTTAATAATCTTTACTCCTTGGCTGATTAAGCTAATTACTCCTGGCTTTTCTCCTGAGAAATTGGATATGACCATTGCTTTAAGCAGGATAATGTTTCTGAGTCCCTTCTTCTTAGGATTGAGCGCAGTCTTTGGGGGGATACTGCAGAGTTTCAGGAGATTTCTAATATATTCACTTGGTCCAATAATGTATAATTTGGGCATCATTTTTGGGGTTTTATTCTTAGTCGAACCGTTTGGATTAAAGGGCTTGGCTTATGGGGTGATTATCGGGGCCCTTCTTCATGCTTTGATTCAGATTCCGACAGCATATTTTTGTGGATTCAGATGGCAGCCAGTTTTGGATATTAGGTTTGACGGGGTTAAAAGAATCTTTAAGATGATGCCGCCTCGGATCATTAACCTAGCCTTGTATCAGATCACTATTTTAATCATGACTGTCATTGCTTCTTTCTTGGCTATGGGCAGTATTGCTATTTACAGCTTGGCATACAATATTATTAGTTTTCCTTTGGGTGTTTTTGGCGTTTCTTTTTCTTTGGCTGCTTTTCCAAATTTATCCCAAGCAGCCCAAAAGAAAGACAAGAAGGCTTTTGTTAAGACATTCTCTTCTACTGTCCGTCAGATTCTGTTTTTTACCTTGCCAGCTGGCATTTTATTCATCGTTTTAAAAACCCAGATTGTCCAGATCATTTTAGGAACAGGCAGGTTTGATGCAGCTGATGTGATGCTGACTTCCCAGACTCTGGCATATTTCTCTTTCTCCTTATTCGCTCAAGCTTTAATCCTATTATTCTTGCGAGGCTTCTTTGCCTGGGAGGATGCTAAGACACCGCTGTTTACAGGATTTATAGCAACAATAGTCGCTTTGTTTTCAGCTTGGTTTTTCTCTTCCTTAATAGGGGTGGCTGGTCTGGCTTTGGCGCTATCCTTAAGTTGTCTTGCTCATTTGATTCTGTTATTCATTTTCTTAAGGAGAAAAGTCGGTTTTTTGGATATGGGAAATATTTTGTCATCTGGAATGAGAATGATTTTAGCTTCTCTATTCACAGGCCTGGCAATGTATTTTTCAATTAACCTGTTTAATCAGTTAAATCTTTTGCTTCAAACCGGAATTGTCTGTATCATAGGGGTATTGGCATATTTCTTCTTTGCTTGGATATTCAAGTTGGAAGAACTGAAGATATTCCTATCATCTTTAGCCAGTCGCTTGCCAATAAAGCTTCCTAAATTCATGGAAGGAATAGAAGGGAAATAGATGGAAATCAGAAATTTTTGTATCATTTCGCATGTTGATCATGGAAAGTCTACTTTAGCAGACCGTCTTTTAGAATTGACTGAAACTGTAGAGACTAGAAAGATGCATTCCCAATTCTTGGACATGATGGATCTGGAACAGGAAAAGGGAATCACCATTAAGCTCCAGCCTGTAACGATGGAATATGACGGGCATATGTTGAATCTGATTGATACGCCGGGCCATGTGGATTTTGGCTACGAGGTCTCACGCAGCTTGGCTGCTGTTGAAGGGGCTGTTTTGCTTGTTGATGCCAGCCAAGGTGTTCAAGCCCAGACTTTGGCTAATTTGCATTTAGCCCAAAGACAAGGATTGGTTTTGATACCTGTAGCTAACAAGATTGATTTGCCTCATGCCCAAGTTGAAAAAACCATTAAGGAAATGAGCCAGCTATTGGATGTTAAAGAAGATGAAATCATCAGAATATCAGCTAAACAGGGAACAAACATTGAAGCTGTCTTAAAAGCCGTTATTGATAAAATCCCTGCTTCTAAGGGCGATGTTAAGAAGCCTTTAAGGTCCTTAATCTTTGATTCAAGCTATGATTCATACAAGGGAGTCTTAGCTTATTCAAGGATAGTTGACGGAGAGATTAAAGCAGGAGATAAGGTCATGATGGCTGCTTCAGGGAACAAGACAGAAGTTATTGAAGTTGGCGTTTTCAAGCCCCAGATGGCCAAAATGAATTCTCTGTCAGCTGGCCAGATCGGATATATCGCTACAGGCCTGAAAGATGTCGGCCAATGCAGAGTTGGCGATACCATTATCAGCCAGGATAAGAAAGCAGAATCATTACCAGGCTACCAAGAGCCAAACCCAATGGTTTTTGCCAGTTTTTATCCAGCTAATTCAGATGAACATGACCTGTTAAAAGATGGCTTGGCTAAATTGGAATTAAATGATGCAGCTCTGAAGTATGAGCCGGAATCATGCGAAGGATTAGGCAGGGGATTCAGATGCGGGTTTTTGGGCATGCTTCATTTAGAAATCATTCTAGAAAGGCTCAAAAGAGAATACAAATTGAATCTGATTGTCACTACGCCTTCCGTTAGCTATGCAATAGTTGGTTCAGATAAGAAGGAAATTATCATTTCATCAGCCAATGATTTGCCAGAGGCAAATAGGATTGAAACCATTAAAGAACCTTGGGTTAATTTAGAAATCATTACTCCTAACCAATATTTGGGTCCGGTTATGAAGTTGCTGGAATCTACCAGAGGAGAGTACAAAGATACCCAATACTTGAGTCCAGAAAGAGTTCTGGTTAAATACGAGGTTCCATTAAATGAAATAATCATTGATTTCTATGACAAGCTTAAAAACGCTACTTCAGGATACGCTTCAATGAATTACGAGATGATGGATTACCGGGCAGGCGATTTGGTCAAGATGGATATCCTAGTAGCTGGTGAAAGCGTTGAAGCTTTTTCAAGGATCATTCACAAAGAAAAAACCCAGACAGAAGGCAGGGCTTTAGTTAAGAAATTAAAGGAAGTTATTCCAAAGCATCTTTTTGCTGTTTCCTTGCAGGCTTCAGTAGGCGGCAATGTTATTGCCAGAGAAACAATCAGCGCTATGAGAAAAGACGTGACTGGCTATCTCTATGGAGGGGATTATACGAGAAAAAGAAAACTGCTTGAAAAGCAGAAAAAGGGTAAGAAGAAAATGAAGGCTTTAGGCAAGATTGATATTCCTCAAGAAGTGTTTTTCAAAGTCCTAAAGAAGTGATATATTAGAACATAGGGGCGAAGAGAAAAACAAACATGCTTAAAATTACTAGACTGGCTAGAATTATCCAAACGCCTCTGAATAACTTGTTTCTAGTAGAGGTTTTCATTAATTAAAATATATCATAAATGACCCGATCAGGCAAAAATTCAATTAAGAGAATCATTAGCTCCAAGGTATTTCTGTTCTTCATTACCTTGGCCTTGATTGCCGTGGCTGTTAATGTCGGCCGGGAAAGCTACAGGAAATATCAGCTGACCCAGGAGATTAACAACTTAAAGACTGAAATACAGAAACTGGAAGGGAAGAACGAGCAATTGGCTGATCTAATGGAATATTTAAAAGAAGAGCCATATCTGGAAAAAGAAGCCAGGTTAAAATTGAATATGAAAAAGCCTGGTGAAAGAGTCGTTGTCATATCTGACAAGGGAGAAGAAATCGAATTGCCTCAGCCAAAGGAAGAGAATAATCCGGTTAACGTATTAACCAATATTCCAGAAGGAGAAACAACTAACTATTGGGAATGGTGGCAATATTTCTTTAAGCCATAAGCGGGTGTCGTATAGTGGCATTACGTTTGCTTCCCAAGCAAATAACGAGGGTTCGATTCCCTTCACCCGCTCAAGTTTAAATCAAGGTATTTTGCCTTGACTTTTTTATTACAATATGTTATTATTCTGTTAACGTTTAATACCCACCGACCCCCCTCAATCCGAATCGAAACTTAATGCGCCGTTAGGCGTT
>CAYOHI010000005.1:0-67465 GCA_964403725.1 uncultured Candidatus Saccharibacteria bacterium | reverse complement strand
TTTCGGTAAATAATGATGAGAAAGTAAGGATTACAAACAACGGCAACGTCGGCATTGGGACGACGGGGCCGGATGAAAAACTGCATATTTCTGGCGTTGATAGTGCTATTAAATTTCATAGTGGCGTTAAACTACAAGATGGCGATAGCCAGATGATAGAGCTCCATAGCGCTAGTTCTGCTGGGTTTATTAAATTTATTGATTCTGGCGGTGCTACTGATGGTTCTGTATATGCAGAAGCTGGCAAAATAGGTTTTTTAGATGATGATGGTAATTGGGCAATTCGCCATACTACTGATACAAGTAATGAGTGGTTGATAAACAATGCCGTTAAGATGACGATGGACAGCTCCGGCAACGTCGGCATCGGTATAACAAACCCTACTCGCTTGATTCAACTAGACTCAGACACCTACGGCACAACATCAGGCTGGACAGATTCATCAGACAGGAACAAAAAAGAGAACTTCATTAACTTGAATAGTATTTCACTAAATCCAGTCACAACAGGCAGCTGGACTGGCAACGGCTCAACTATTAATTCAATCGAGTACGATACTGGTTCTAACGTCAATCTAACTAACAATGAATTATTGAATAGATTATCATTGATGCCAATCAGTCAATACAACTTCATTGATGATGGCGATTACAATGAAATGAGTTCCAGTACAGTCAAACATATCGGACCAACTGCCCAGGATTTCTACAAGCTATTCGGCTTAGGCGCTAAAGACACCCGAATTAAAGCTACAGACATGGCAGGCGTAGCTTTAGCTGGGATTAAAGGAATCTTAGAAACAGTTGATCTAGCTTCTGCTCCAACAACCACTCCTTCATTGACAATAGATATAATTGGCAATGTTGGCATTGGAACAACCACCCCAATGGCCAAGCTATCCATGCAAACAGATAATACAGATAACACGCCAGCTATGGCTATGTATAATTCTTCATCAAGTCCATTAATGATGCTTCTAAATAATGGCAACTTTGGTATTGCCACCAATAGTCCAACTCATGTCTTAACCGTTGGACAAGGAATGGGTAATGCCATTGCTGATGGTTGGGAGGTATATTCATCTAAAGAATACAAAACAGATATTACATATCTAGAAGAAAAAGATTATGAAGATATTCTAGATGAAATTGAGGATATGGATGTAGCTACATACAAATGGAAGAAAGATGTAGCCCAAGGTCCAGTAGTTAACTATAATTCTCAAGCCCATAATACTGGCACTTCATCTAAAGGATTTAATCTTGGCGTCATCGCTGAAGAAGCACCAGAACAAGTCTTAAGTGAAAATGGCAAATCAGTATCCCTATACGATTACGCTACCTTTGCTATCGCCGGTGTTAAAGCCCTAAAGAGCGAAGTAGATGAATTAAAAGCTGTCTTAGAAGCTAATGGTTATCTAACTAATCCTGATTCAGAAGTTCAAGAAGATACAGGAGTAGTAGTTATCAACGAAGATGGAGAAAGAGTTGAATTAAGAGTTGATTCAGAAGGAACCCTGGTAGCTGATAAGATTAAGGCTAAATACATTGAAACTGAAAATCTTAAGATTAAGTCTGAATCAGCTACCGAGAGCGGAATTACGATCTATGACAGCAAGACTGGAACTCCATATTGCCTATACACTGAATACGGTATGCCTATGACCAGGTCAGGGGAGTGTAATAATATTCTGGAAGGGATTGAAGATCCAGAAGAAACTTCTACAACAACAGAAGAAATTATCGAAGAGCCGATAGTTGAGCCAACTTCAACAAGCACGGAAATATTCATTATTGAAGATACGACAGAAGAACCAGTCGAAGAGGAAATAATAGAGGAATCTGTTGAGAAAGAAATTGAGGAAATTACTGAACCAATAATAGAAGAACCAGTGGTTGAAGAAGAAATTATTGAAGAACCAGTAGCTGAAGAAACTGCCAGTACCACGGAAGATATTCTTTAATTTCCAGGTCTCGCATTGTGGAAAGTGGTTGTAATTTTATAGTATTCGATGCTTTTCACTAATAGAATCAAGGACCTGGTTTCCAATACTCGGCTTATCTATCAGTAAAATAAGGGTATGTAAATATTTACCCCATAACCAAGCCAAATATATGCATTTCAAGCCTTTTTTAAAGAATTTAAATAAATTAAGCACATTTTTTTCTAAAATGTGAGACCTAAATATGCTTTTAGACAAGCAAAATGAAAAATTAGAGAAAAAAGTTGAGACTTGCCCGTATTGCCAGGGTAAAAATATTACCAAGAAAGGAAGAAGAAAGAAGAAACTGGAGGAAATCCAAATATATTTCTGCAAAGACTGTCAAAAGAAATTCACTCCGCAAATTACTAAAAGCAGAACATATCCTCTAAGGATTATTCTAGACACAATCACCCTATACAACCGCCTTTTCACAACTAAGGATATCATAGTTAAGATTAAAGACAGGTATGGATTTGATTTAAGCGAGCAGACTGTCCTTAACTGGGCTAAAGGATACAGAGAATACCTGCCATTCTTAAGAATCAGAGATTTTGTGAATAAGAAATATTCTCCCAAGGAAATCATTGACGAAGTCCATCTGATGCACGGCCAGATATATGATTTCAAATATCATAGGGCCAAGACAGACTGCATCCTAGAAGAAGATTTCAAGCACTACAAATTAAGGCAGATTAAGGAATTTCTCGAGCTAGTTTCAGCTGAATGCCCCCATCACATATTCAGAGAATCAGAAAACAGGGCTTCCATGTACAAGGATTTCTTCAACCCTGATGAGGTCAAGATAATCAAGAAAGAAAACAGCGCTAACAAGATTACCCGCTTTGTCATCCAAGCAGTAACCAACAATAAATTAAGGCATCAGATACTGCAGGAATTCATGCTGGCCAATGATTCGGTAACCGTAGCTACTGAAGTGCCAATATTACTAGATTATGAGGATGTAATGCATTTTGAAAATCAATTGAACTGGCAAGTACCATTGGATTTAAAGGAAGGAGAAGTGGTTACCGGGCACATCGATCTGATCCAAATCAGAAACGGAACAATCCACATTATGGATTACAAGCCTAGCGCCAGGAAGGTCAAACCGATTGACCAATTGACAATTTATGCATTAGCCATGAGCCGCCTGACATCCTTGCGGCTTTTCCATTTCAAGTGCGCCTGGTTTGATGAGAGTGATTACTTTGAATTCTTTCCACTGCATGTAGTCATGAAGAAGAAAAAGAAGAGGAAGAAGTACAAGTAGAATATCTATTTACTAATCTGATATAATCTGATGCAATTAACATATCAGTTTAAAAAATTGATTAAGTATAAATTCTATGTCTTACCAAAAGACTGAATACAAAAAGTATCGCATCAAATCGCCAGTCAAGAGCTTCAGGGATCTGGAAGTATACAGGCAAACCACTCTTCTATCTTCAGAAATATTCAAGTTCATCCCTGAAATTAAGAAAAGCAAGAAAAACAAATATCTATTGGATGAATTTGAAATCCTTTACTCTCTATCTAAACTGATTCCCAAACTGACTGCTGAAAGCTATGGCGACAGGTTTTCAGACAAGCAACTGGCATTCGGTAAATTAGAGCAGACTATGAGGATAATTGCCAATATTGTGACTAAGATTGATTTCATCGTTGCTACGACTGAAAGCGCAGAGATTAAGGAGATGCTTAACAAGATATTAAACAAATACCAAAGACAAAGAGTTAAGATCAACAACTTGAGGAGAGCCTGGATGAGGGTTTATGAGGATAAGGGCGGGTTTGAGAGGAAGGATAATCCTTATAGGAAGTGATTATCTATTAGCTTTTTTTTGAGAAACGCCTCTAGGTATATAATTGAATTCATCGATGGAGAATAACAGAGAAACTAAAGGGACAACCCTGGGTCTAATTTCAGTAAAGGGGATAGTTGTTAATATTTTTTTAACCTCTTTTTTCCCGTAGTGTTTGACGATCCAGCGCCAATGCTTCAAATCGCCGTAGTTTATTGAGTTGATAATAATAGCTTTCTTATTCTTTTCTAAATTAATGGAATTAAAATCATAAGACCAAAGAATTGGCTTGAAAAAAGAAGGCAATTTATCTGTTTGCTTAGTTTTCATGTATTAATATTATATCATAACAAGGTATTATAAATATACTGTCAATATGTAAAATATATTTACTTATCCACTTGACAATATATTTTACAATTGATAGAATTAAATCATGACTTTATTCATCCAAAAATTAAGAAAGAAAAATAATTATTCTCAACAGTATCTAGCTGATCAACTTGGTATCTCCAGACCGACATATATCCAAGTTGAAAAAGGAAAGCGAGAATTAACTATTCCAGAAGCACAGAAATTAGCCTCCATTTTTAGTATGTCGTTAAAGGATTTGTTAAGTGGAGGGAAAAAGGAAATTAAAGTTAACCTGAAAGAGGAAAAGAAAACTAAGAAGACAAATAAGCCTGAAATGAGAATTATTATGTCCCGAGCAAATGTTAAGAAATTTAAAGAAGTATTCCTATATATTCTAGAAAAAGTTGGCGCCAGGCCCAATATTGGCGAAACAGCACTTTACAAATTATTGTATTTTACAGATTTTGACTATTATGAAAAATTTGAAGAGCAGCTGATCGGCGCCAAGTATATTAAGAACCATTTCGGCCCAACACCGATTGAATTCAAAAAGATAGTTGATCAAATGATAAGGAAAGGTGAAATTGAGAAGATTAAAAGCAAGTACTTCCAGCATGAGCAGAAAAAATACTTGCCAAGAAGATCAGCTGACTTAAACATCCTGTCAGCCCAAGAAATTAAGCACATTGATGATGTTTTGATACGTTTGGCTTGGAAGAACGCTGCTGAATTGAGTGATTATTCCCATTCAGATACTCCTTGGCGAGTTCATGAGATGGGTGAAGAGATAAGTTACGAGACTGTTTTCTATCGCGATGACGATCATTCAATCAGGAACTATGAAGATGAACTTTAAAGAAACTCAAGAGTTTAAAAGAGATTTTAAAAAGCTATTCAAGAAATTCAGATCACTCAAAGATGATTTAAATGAATTCAAGAAAGTTTTAAGAGCATCTCCTTTAGGGATTGGCAAGCATTTTAATGTTATTACAAAATCTGAATCTGTGTATATTGTCAAAGCCAGATTCTTTTGTAGAAGCTTAAAGAAAAAGAGCTTGAGAATTATTTATGCCTATGCAGAAGATCATGAGACTATAGATGTGATTGGCATTGAATTTATTGAAGTATATTTCAAGGGTAAGAAACAGAATGAGAACAGAGACAGAATTAGATCTTATTTGAAACAATACAGAAAAAATGAATAGGGAATCAGTCTTTTAATTGTTTCATTTTTTAACTAATTATGATACAATTAAGACGTATTAAATGATACAATTAATGACTAAATTAAATGACAGACAACTGAAGATTCTGGAATTTATTAAAAGATCAAATAAAGTTAGTAATCAGGAAATCAAGGAGTACTTGAGAAATACTTCTCGGATTACTGTTGTTCGTGATCTGAATTTTCTCCTAAAGGATGGATTAATTGATAAGAAAGGAAAGGGGAGGAGCGTTTACTATGAAGAAAAGGTTAAAAACGATTTTCTACAATACATTGACATTGACAAATATTTCCAAAAAGAAGCCGAACAGAGGAAATTAAAGTTCAAATCCTTTAATTTTAATATTTTCAAAGATATTGAAAGTGTTTTCGATAACCAGGAATTAGAGGAACTAAATGAGCTTAATAGAGAATATAAGAGCAGGATTAAAAAGATGCCCAATGATATTCTAAAGAAGGAATTTGAAAGATTAACTATTGAATTAAGCTGGAAATCATCAAAAATTGAGGGCAATACATATTCGCTAATAGATACAGAAGTATTGATTAAGGAGAATAAGGAGGCTATTGGACACAAAAAAGAAGAGGCGATTATGATTTTAAATCATAAGAATGCCTTAGGCTATATCTCTGAAAAGAAAAATGACTTCAAAAAGATTTCCATTCCAAAGATCGAAAGAATTCATGATTTAATTGTTGATAGGCTAGGCATAGAAAAAGGATTGCGCAAGAATCCAGTTAGGATAATCGGAACTGAATATCTGCCTTTGGATAATCAGCATCAAATCAGGGAGGCGATGGATAAGTTCGTTGAGATGATTAATGAATTATCCGATCCTTTTTCAAAATCATTTTTTGCTGTCGTCTTTATTTCATATATCCAGCCGTTTGTAGATGGGAACAAAAGGACAGCTCGTCTATTAGGCAATGCCTTATTGATGGCTAGTGACATTTGTCCTCTTTCTTTTAGAAGCGTTGATGAAGCTGAATACAAGAAAGCCTTAATTGTTTTCTATGAGCAGAACAGCTTGAGGAATTTTAAGGAATTATTCGTTGAACAGTTTAAATTTTCTATTGATAGTTATTTTTTGGTTTGAATATGACTTTAAACAAAAGACAATTGAATAATGGAGAAATTATTATTTATCAGCCAAAGGGTGGTGACGTTGAGTTAAAAGTTAAATTTAATAAAGAAAGTATTTGGCTTACACAAGGACAAATATCTCTGCTTTTCGGTACGCAGCGTCCAGCTATAACCAAGCATTTAAATAATATATTCAAAAGTAAAGAACTAAATGAAAATTCAGTTAGTTCCATTTTGGAACATACTGCTGCTGATAATAAAACCTACAAAACTAAATTTTATAATTTAGATGCGATCATCTCAGTAGGCTATCGGGTTAATTCAAAAAAAGCTACTCAATTCAGAATCTGGGCAACCAAAACTCTCAAAAATTATCTTTTAAGGGGTTATGTAATAAATCGAGAAAGACTACTAGAAACAGAAAAGCAATTCAATAAATTACAAAATACTATTTCTTTTCTAAAAAAGAAATCTCAAAAGAAACTATTAAAAGGTCAAGAAAAAGGAATTTTAGATTTATTATCCGATTACTCCAAAACTCTAACTCTATTAGAGCAATATGATAAGAATAAAATCAAACAGATTAAGAAGAGCAAATCAAAATTTGTTTTAGAATATCAAGATTGCTTAGAGATAATAGTTGAGTTAAAAAAGAAATTAATTGATAAGAAAGAAGCAGGGGATATATTTGGAAATGAAATTAATCACAAGTTTGAGGGTGTTGTCAAAAATATCTACCAGACATTCAATAAGAAAGAATTATACAAAAGTATAGAAGAAAAAGCAGCTAATCTTTTGTATTTAACAATTAAAGATCATCCTTTTTCTGATGGAAATAAAAGAATTGGATCATTTTTATTCGTCTATTTCTTAGATAAGAATGATTTTTTGCATAGATTAAACGGGGAAAAGAAAATTAATGACAACACCTTAACTGCTTTAGCTCTCTTAATAGCTGAAAGCAACCCTAAAGAAAAAGAACAGATGATTGCTTTAGTTACACAATTATTAAGGTAAAAAATCTTGTTAAAAATCGAAACGTTATTTAAGATTATTATCAGTATGCCAAAATGATTTTATGATTCCATATCAAACTAATAAAAAGAAAATACCAGGAACGAGTTACAAGGAAGTAAGAAAAAATGCCTTAGTCATATTTAACCGTATTAAGAAAAGAACCAAGAGGAATCCTTATATCCGTTCTGCTTATTTTGGAAAACAAAAAATATTTTTCAACTATTTTTGGATTCATTTGCATCAAAAAAGACACAGGGAAAGAATTATAAGGTTGAGATATTTCAATTGTGCGATTGAATTAATGAAGAATTCTCGCAATAAGCCATCTATTGAGGTCAATAGAAATAAGAAAACAGAAATCTTATACAGATTCTTGGGCCTTACTAAAGATAGAGAGCTGTTTTATGTTCAAATAAAAGAGAATAAAAGAAGTAAAAGAAAATATTTCATGTCTTGTTTCCCTCTTGAATAAAAAACCTCCCGCCAAGTGGGAGGTTGGCTCCTGGTCATAAGAAGACCATAAAATGGAGTTACGCTCCGGCCGGAGATTTATATTAAAAGTATAACAAATTAAAAAATTTTGTCAATAGTTTAGTTAGGGATAGTTATACTGGCAAAGATTTCATCAATTTTATATTCTAGTTATCCACTTCTAAAGAACATAGAAATAGAGTATAATTAAAACAATAAATGGAAAAGATAAAGGTCGAAAACAAATAAATAAAACATTAACAATCATCCTGAAACGAGTAAAGAATCCAGGAGGACAAAGGGTTATAGGTTCAACCTTTAGCTTATTGAGAGTACAGCTCTCAACCCTTCCGGAGGTCTTTATAAACCCCTGTGGCTTAAAGTAAGCCTTAGAGGTTTAGAGAATCTTTGTATGACTACAAGTCATCAGAGATTCCATAATTTCTGTGATTCCTTAACTACGAGCAGGGTGGTAAAAAATATGCGTAAAATAATCAATTTCTTGATTAAGTTTCCGCTTTACGCCTTAGTTTTTCTCATGCCTTTGTTTTGGCTGCCTTTCACAGTCGAAGCATATGAGTTTAACAAGCAATACTTATTAATCTTTTTGGTCAGCATAGCCTTTATGGCTTGGCTGGGCAAATTGGCGGTTGTCCGCAAGAAGCTATTCTTTCGTCGAACTGCACTTGATGTTTGGATTCTGGTCTTTGTTTTGATCTTAGTCCTAAGTGCAGTTTTTTCTATTGATTCAATATCTTCTTGGTTTGGATTCTACGGCCGCTTCTCAGGTTCGGTTATCGGAGCCTTGGCTTTGATAGTTATGTACTTTGTGGTGGTTAATAATGTGAAGAGCGTAAAGCCAAGTTCCTCAAGTGGGGGAACAATCAAGACAATCTGGGGTCTTTCTTTGGAAAAGGTTTATAGCTTGTTCTTGATTTCCAGCTGGATAGTTGTAGTTACAGCTTATCTGTCCGTCTTTAATATTTGGAGCAAGATTCCGGGTCTTCCCCAAATGATGACTTTCCGTTCCTTTAACACGGTCAGTGGCTCTCTAGAGGGCCTGGCTATTTTCTTAGCTATGGCTATGAGCTTGGTAGTTGGTTTGATCTTAAGCCAAGTACCAAAGAAAAGCATTGCTAAAGGTGACCTAGGGGCTACTAAGAAAGGATTCTTTAAGAAAATATTGGGATTACTGATGTTTTGGAAGAAATCCAAAGGTAGCGCTTCTGGAATGAGAAGCAAGGTTCTATTCCTAGTAGCATCATTGATTTTGCTGCTTTTGATCAATTTCTCTGCTGCTTGGGCAATTCTGGGCCTGACTATGTTCATTTTGCTAGTTATTGCCTTTTGGACCAGGTTATTCAAAGAAAGAGTTAACTTATTAACTCTGCCAATAATTTTGCTCCTAATTTCCGGTTTTTTCTGGTTTAATCTGCCAGGTAAGATTGGTTTTTTGAGCGATTTGAACCAATTGCTTCCATTGCCGCAGGAATTGATCCTTGATTCCCAGGTATCAAGAACAGTTGCTTGGCAGAGCTTGAAGGATTATCCGATTCTTGGATCAGGTCCAGGGACATATATTGCAGATTTCTCGAAGTTCAAGCCAGTAGAGTTTAACAATACTGATTTCTGGAATGTCAGGTTTGACAGGGGTCCGAACCATATCTTAGAGACTATTGGAACCATGGGTATTTTGGGAATTCTCTCATATATCATGATTTTAGGGGTATTCTTGCTTATTGGACTGGTTTTCTTGAGCAGAAAGCGCTTAAAAGCCCTATCTTCCACTTATCCGATATCGGATAAGCGTCATCCGATATCGGTTTTCCCTCTAATTTTGGCTTGGTTATCGCTTTTGGTGGCACAATTCGTGTATATGCAAAATACGGTCCTTTCCTTCTATTTCTGGTTCTTTATGGCCTTAGGAGTAGTAGTTTGGCAGGGAGTTCAGAACCAGCCCTTCAAAAAGATCAGTTTTTCCTTCGATAAGATGCCTGAAATCGGATTGGTTCTAAACGTAGTTTTGCTCATCTTAGTCTTCGCTCTGGCAGGTTTCTTCTATTTAGGAGGAAGATTCTACTGGGCGGATGTCAAATTCCTAGATCCGGTTGAAACTAACGAAGAATTAGTGGCTAAATTGGAGCGCAGCGTTATCCTGAACAACTACCAGGAAAGCTACCGAAGAGCTCTTTCCCAAGCATATCTGATTACAGCTTGGGCTGAGGCGAATAAGCCGGAAGCAGAGCAGAATGTACAGCTCTTGCAAGCTCTGGCAGCCGGTTCTATCCAGCAGGCCAGGTTAGCGACGACTCTAAGCCCTAATTCAGTAGCTGCTTGGGAGAATTTAGGCGCAATTTACCGTGATGCCAGGGGTCTGGTAGGGGGAACATTGCCGTTTTCCCTAGAAGCTTTTGCCAAAGCGGCTGAATTAGAGCCTAATAATCCGTTTTTCTATCGCGAAAGGTGTCGTTTGAACCTGATTAGCGAAGAAAAGGACTGGGATGAGACCATTGGCCATTGTCAGCGCTCTGTCGAACTGAAGGATAACTATCTTGATGCCCATGTCCAATTAGCTTTGGTTTATGAGCAAAAAGGCGATTTAGAGATAGCTTTGGAGAAAATGGAAGCCATTTTGGAAAAATTAAGGGGTGTTAGCTTCCAGCGAGGATCAGATTTTGCTGGGGCAGCCACTGAAATATATTTCCAGACTGGCAGGTTGTATTTCAACCTTGAGAGAACAAAGGAAGCGATTCCGATGTTTGAACAAGCCGTTATCATCACTCCACAGTATGCTAATGCCCGTTATGCCTTGGCTCTTTCCTATGAATCAGATAATAGAATTGAAGATGCTTTGATTCAGTATCAGATTCTAGAGCAAATGATGCCTAATGACGAGAATATTAAGGCTAAGATTCAGCAGCTGGGCGGAGGAGGAACTGAAGAAACTTCAATTCCAAATCCAGAAGTAGCTCCGGCAGAAGAGTAAGTCATTGTAAGACTTCATAAGGTGAGCTCTCGTTCTTCAACGGGAGCTCATTTTTATTTGACAAGAATTTCCAATGAGTTAAAATATATACATGACTCTAACACCAGAACAATTTAATAAGTTAGCTACTAAAGAAGATTTAAAAAACTTAGAGGAAAAAATGCCTTCGAAAGGTGATTTTAATAATATGATGAATGCTATTGATGGTATAGCTGGTCAATTTGATAAGATTGATCAAGAATCAAAAATGGACAAGCTAGCTCATGATCGCATGCAAGGGGAAATAGATCAAATAAAAGGGCATTTGGATTTAAAAGCAACTTCTTAAATATATTTGGTTTTTGTAATTGGAATAATATATATATCAACTAAACCGATAAAAAGCTATGAAGAGAGAAATGACAAATGAAAAATTAGCTATCATGATCCAAAAGGGATTTGATGATGCAGATAAAAGAAATAATAAGCGCTTTGAAAAGATAGATAAGCGCTTTGAGAAAATGGAGATAAATTTTTTTGATCTAAAGCAAGGTCAAGAAGATATTCAGTCAAAATTAAGCAATGTCGCATATCGTTTTGAAGTGGAGGATTTAGAGAAAAGAGTTAAGAAGTTAGAATTCAAACTGGGACTCAAGGGTATTAAGTAATTTTAACTTGACATTTTTTCACATTCATATATACTTGAATTAAGTAGTTTTTAGAGAGGTATTAAAACCATTAATACTTTTTGCAGATAAGACAATTTTGTAAGATGAAAAGCCCCTTCCAAAAGACAGGGAAGGGCGTGTTTTTGTGTATATGGTCTGTTTGGTCATAATATTTTTTAGATAATATGAAAAAAACCTCCCCATTTAACTTTCAACTGCCTGATCTAGTTGAAGTTCAAAAAAAATCTTATCAATGGTTCTGGGATAAAGGCTTAAGAGAGCTCTTGGATGAATTCTCGCCAATTCGCCCTTGGGGTAATAAGGAGTTAGAACTCCGTTTTCTGGACTATCATTTGGAGGAACCAAAATACAATGAGATTGAAGCAAAGACTCATAACGTATCATATGAGGCTCCTTTGTATTGTCGGGTCAAGCTGACTAATAGCAAGACTAAGGAAGAGAAAGAGCAAGATATTTTCTTGGGCGATTTTCCTTTGATGACTCAGCGCGGTACTTTCATTGTTAACGCTGTAGAACGCGTCGTCATTTCTCAGTTAATCAGATCTTCAGGCGCTTTCTTTACTTCACAGATGTCCAAAGGCGTCCAATTATTCGGTGCCAAGGTCATTCCTAATAGAGGTGCCTGGCTAGAATTTGAAACTGATTCAGATGGATCAATCAGCGTCAAGATCGACCGGAAAAGAAAAGTTCCTGTCACTTCAGTATTGAGAGCTTTTGCAGCTATGGAAGTTGAAAGTCCAAAATGCTTTAAGAATGGAGAGCTGGCTAACAGCGATATCAAGAAGCTTTTTGAAAAAGTAGATACGGAAATCGACTATATCGAAAAGACCATTGAAAAGGACATTGCTAAAACCACCGGCCAGGCTTTCGTTGAAATTTACAAAAGGATCAGGCCAGGAGATCTGGCTACTGAAGACAATGCCCAGGGATTTATTGAAGCAATGTTTTCTTTTGAAAGATATGATTTGGGCGAAGTTGGGCGTTGGAAGATGAGACAGAGATTAAGTATGCCTGAAGGCAAGATCAAGCAAGAAGATCGTGTTTTGCGTTTTGATGATTTGGTCAGCATCATTAAAGAGATCATTGAACTAAACAACAATCCATTGGCTACAGTAGATGATATTGACCACTTGGGCAACCGTCGAGTCAAGGCTTTCGGAGAGCTATTGCAGAATAAATTAAGAGTAGGTATGGCTCGAACCGAGAAAATCATTCGAGACAGGATGTCTACTCTAGAGCTTCATGACTTGGTCCCGGGCCAGTTGATCAATGCCCGGCCTTTCATTGCCTCTATTAAAGAATTCTTTACTTCATCCCAGCTTTCACAATTCATGGATCAGCATAATCCTTTAGCTGAACTGGAACACAAGAGGCGTCTGTCAGCCATGGGTCCAGGCGGACTGACCAGAGAAAGAGCTGGCTTTGAAGTGCGTGACGTGCACTCATCTCACTATGGAAGGATCTGTCCGATTGAAACTTCTGAAGGTCCTAATATTGGACTGGTCGGTCACTTGGCCAGCTGTGCCCGTCTGAATGAATACGGCTTCATTGAAACCCCATACAGGAAAGTTAACAAGGGGAGACTGACCAAGGAAATTATTTATCTCAATGCTTCAGAAGAAGAGAAATACAACATTGCCCATGCCGGAGTAAAAATTGATAACAAAGGAAAGCTTTTGGATAAGGAAGTCGAAGCTAGAGTCCATAGCGAACCTAGTACGGTTCCTCGAAAAGACGTTGATTTCATTGATGTTATCCCGCAGCAGCCAATCAGTATTGCTACAGCCTTGATTCCTTTCTTAGAACACGATGATTCAAACCGCGCATTAATGGGATCAAACATGCAACGCCAGGCTGTGGCTTGTGTCAGGCCGCAAGCTCCAGTAGTCGGTACTGGCATGGAAGCCAAAGCAGCTGAAGATTCAGGGGAAATGATGATTGCTGAAGAAGATGGAACGATTGCAGCAGTTGATGCCGATATGATTAAAGTAAGGATCAAGGGCGTTAACAGTAAGTCTAAGAAAGCGATTAAGGAATATCCTTTGCGCTCTTTTGTCAGGACTAACCAATATACCTGCATTTGTCAAAGGCCCTTGGTCAAAAAGGGCCAGAAAATTAAGAAGGGCGATGTTCTGGCTGATGGAGCAGCTACTGATAACGGAAGATTGGCTTTAGGTCAAAACTTGCTAGTTGCCTTTATGTCTCTGAGAGGTAGCAACTTTGAAGACGCTATTATCCTATCTGAAAAATTAGTCAAAGAAGACAGGTATACTTCAATCCATATTGAAAGCTTTGACTGTGATGTCAGGGAAACTAAACTAGGACCTGAAGTTACCACTCCAGATATTCCAAATGTCGGAGAAGAAAGATTAAAAGACTTGGATGAAGAAGGAATTGTCAGAGTCGGAGCTGAAGTCGGTCCCAACGATATTCTGGTTGGTAAGATTTCTCCTAAAGGTGAGACTGACCTGACTGCTGAAGAAAGATTGCTCCAAGCAATCTTCGGCGAGAAAGCCAGGGATGTCAAGGATACTTCCAAGAGAATGTCGCATGGCAAGAGAGGCAGGGTAGTCGGCATCAAGGTATTCTCAAGAGATAAGGGAGATAAGCTGCCAAGCGGCGTCATCAAGACAATTCAAGTTGAAATCGCCCAGTTAAGAAAGATTTCAGTTGGTGATAAGCTAGCTGGACGTCACGGAAACAAGGGCGTCATCTCTAAAGTCCTGCCAGAACAAGATATGCCATATCTAGCTGATGGAACACCGGTTGACGTAGTGCTTAATCCTTTAGGTGTTGCTTCTCGTATGAACATTGGCCAGATTTTAGAAACTCACTTTGGCTGGGCTGCTAATTCTTTGGGCTATGACGGGATCAGTCCGTCACTTAATGGAATCACCGAAGATGATATTAAGGATGAATTAAAGAAAGCTGGCCTGCCGGAAAGCGGCAAGGTAACTCTGTATGACGGAAGAAATGGAGAAGCTTTTGAGCAACCAGTGACCGTCGGATATATTTATGTCATGAAGCTCTTGCATTTAGTTGAAGACAAGATGCATATGAGATCAGTTGGCCCATACTCTTTGATTACCCAGCAGCCATTGGGCGGTAAGGCCCAGTTTGGCGGGCAGCGTTTTGGAGAAATGGAAGTCTGGGCCTTGGAAGGCTATGGGGCAGCCCATAGCTTGCAAGAAATGCTGACCTTTAAATCAGATGATGTAACTGGCAGGGCCGGAGCATACGATGCCATCATCCGTGGCAAGAAGATCCAAGCTCCTAATGTACCAGCTTCATTTAATGTTTTAGTCAGCGAATTAAAAGCACTAAGCTTAGATGTTGAATTAGTGGAGAATTAATATGTCTATCAAAGTATCAGATTTCAAATCAATAGTCCTAAAGCTCGCGTCTCCCGAGAATATTTTAGATTGGTCGCATGGCGAGGTAACCAAGCCCGAAACCATCAACTACCGAACTCAGCGTGCTGAAAAGGACGGTTTGTTCTGTGAGAAAATCTTTGGCCCGGAAAAAGATTGGGAATGTTATTGCGGTAAATATCGAAGGATCAGATACAAAGGAGTGGTTTGTGATAAATGCGGAGTAGAGGTAACCAGAGCTTTGGTCCGTCGAGAGAGAATGGGCCATATCGGCCTGGCTGTTCCAGTTTCCCATATCTGGTTTTTAAGAGGCATTCCTTCTAAGATGGGATTGATTCTAGACCGCTCTATTATAGACCTGGAAAAAGTAATTTACTTTGCCGGATATATCATTACCAATATCAATGAAGATGAAAGAAAGAAAGTGATTGATGAGATCAAGAAAGAGTACAAGACAAAGCTCAAAGGCAAGAAGGATGATGATGGCAAGTTAGAGAAATTAACTGCTACTGAAAAGGTTTCTCTAAAAGATCAGCGTGACCAGGCTGTTAAGCAAGTCAGATCTTTATATATGCATCAGATTCTTCCTGAAATTGAGTATCGCGATTTAAGTATGAAATATGGACAGGTCTTTGAAGCAGGAACTGGTGCTGAAACTTTAAGAAATATTTTTGAAAGCATTAACCTGGAGTCGCTGGCTAAAGAATTAAGCGATTTGAGTAAGAAAGCTAATCCAGGCGTCAAGCTTAAAATTTTAAAAAGATTAAGATTGGTTGAAGGCATGATTAGAGCTAAGCTCCGACCAGAATGGATGTTCTTGACTGTTCTTCCTGTTCTGCCGCCTGACTTGAGACCAATGGTCCAATTGGATGGCGGGCGTTACGCTACTTCAGATGTCAATGACCTATACCGAAGAGTGATTAACCGAAATAACAGGTTGAAGAGACTGATTGAACTGAATGCTCCTGAAGTCATTTGCAGAAATGAAAAAAGAATGCTTCAAGAAGCAGTTGATGCCTTGATCGATAACAGTTCCAGAAGAGGACAGGTCATGGTTGCTGCTTCAACCGGCCAGAAAAGAGTGCTTAAATCTCTAGCTGACATGCTTAAGGGAAAACAAGGACGCTTTAGGCAAAACTTACTAGGTAAGCGTGTTGACTACTCAGGCCGTTCCGTTATTGTCGTTGGCCCAGATTTGAAAGTTCACCAATGCGGCTTGCCTAAATATATGGCTTTAGAGCTGTTCAAGCCTTTTGTCATCAACAAGCTTGTTGAGGGAGGCCTAGCCCATAATGTCAGGGGAGCAGGGCGCTTGATTGAAGAAGAAATTGATGAAGTTTGGGCAATCTTGGAAGAAGTAACTAAGGGAAGATGCGTCTTCTTGAACAGAGCGCCGACTTTGCATAGATTAGGAATCCAGGCTTTCCAGCCGGTTTTGATTGAAGGAAAAGCTATTAGGCTTCATCCTCTGGTTTGTCGCGCTTTTAATGCTGACTTTGATGGCGACCAGATGGCTGTTCACTTGCCCTTATCAGAAGAGGCGCAATTGGAAGCTAATAACGTGATGCTGTCAGCTAATAACTTGCTCAAGCCGGCTACTGGCGAACCGGTCGCTATTCCAACCCAAGATATGGTTTTGGGCTGTTACTGGATGACCAAGATTGAAGATGGCCTGAAAGGCGAAGGCAAGATATTTGCCAATCGTTCAGAAGCTTTACTAGCCAAGACCTTTGGTCATATTCATTTGAAAGCTAGGATTAAAGTGCGAATGCCGGATGCTGTTGAGGAAGGGGAAGATAATCTGGTTGAAACTTCAGTCGGCAGAATATATTTCAACTATTCAATGCCTGAAGACATGGAATATATTAACAAGACCATGAAGTCCAAAGACTTGCGCAAGCTGATAGCCAGCATTATTGACAAATTCGGCATTAAGGAAGCAGCTGTCATTTTAGATAAGGTAAAAAGAATGGGATTCAAGTACGCCACTACTTCAGGAATCAGCTGGGGTATGGATGATATCCAAGTACCAGAAGAGAAGAAGCAATGGCTGAAGGAAATCCATAGGGATCTGGACCAGGTTCAGAATCAGTATGACAACGGTCTTCTAACTGATGCTGAGAGAAAATCCAGGGTTATCGAGGCTTGGAATAATATTACTGACCGGATTGCCAAGAAAACTCCAGATACTCTAGATCCTAAAGGCTCTGTCTTTAATATCTTTGATTCAAAAGCCAGGGGATCACTTGAACAGCTAAGGCAGATGAGCGGGATGAAAGGATTAGTTGTCAATCCTTCCGGTGAAATTATTGAGCTGCCAATTAGGAATTCATATAAGGAAGGCTTAAGCGTTCTAGAATACTTCATTTCAACTCACGGTGGACGTAAAGGTATGGCCGATACAGCTCTAAAAACTGCTACAGCCGGATATTTGACCAGGCGTCTGGTCGATGTCTGTCAAGACGTAGTTATTAGGGAAACTGATTGTGGCGATAGAAAGGGAATATATATCTATAGGCAGGATGAAGAAGATATGGGCAATACCTTAGCCTTAAGAATTACTGGACGTATTTCCTTGGAAAAGGTTACGGCTAAGAACGAAAAAGGAAAAGACGAGGTTCTTATCAAGTCTGGTCAGATGATTGATAAGGATATAGCTCAAAAGATCGATGAGACTGGCATAGAGAAATTAAATGTTCGCTCAACTATTAGCTGTCAATCAACTAGTGGTATCTGTCAGAAATGTTATGGCTATGATTTAGGAAGAAATGAACTGATCAAGATGGGTGAGGCTATCGGTATCGTTACTGCTCAAGCTATCGGTGAACCGGGAACTCAGCTGACTCTTCGAACTTTCCATACTGGTGGAGTAGCCGGTGGTGGTGATATTACCCAGGGTTTGCCTAGAGTAGAGGAAATTTTTGAATGTCGACCACCTAAAGGCAAAGCCACTATTTCAGAAATTGATGGGCAAGTCGCTAATATTATCGAACGTAATGGTAATAAGGTTATTCAAATTAAATTATCTGATGAAGCTAAAAAGAAAGGCAAGACTTCTAAGAAAAAAGATAAGATTGTTGAATATAGCTTCCCGACCAATGTTGTCTTGCGGGTAGAGAAAGGCGATCTGATAGCCAAGGGACAGCAACTAAACGAAGGTCATATTGATCTTAGGGAATTATATAAGATGTCTGACAGAGAGACTGTCCATAGGTATATCATTAGAGAAGTTCAGAAGATCTATACCTTCGCTGGTGAAAACATTAACGATAAGCATATCGAAATGATTATCCGCCAGATGTTCTCAAGGCTGAAGATTATTAATCCTGGCAACACTAAGCTGTTATCAGGCGAAATGGTTGAATGGAGTCGTTTCCAAAAAGAAAATAAGAAGATAACCAAGAAGAGTGGCCAGACGGCTACAGCTGAGACTTTACTTCTGGGTGTAACTAAGGTTTCTTTAACCACAGAAAGCTTCTTGTCAGCTGCTTCCTTCATTGAAACAACTCGCGTACTTATTGATGCAGCTATTGCTGGTAAAAAAGATGAATTAAAGGGATTGAAAGAAAACGTAATTATTGGTAAACTAATACCAGCAGGAACAGGATACAAGAAATAGGGGTCAATATATTCAAATATTGGCTGCTCCTGCTTGTATATTATGCCTAAAAAGAAAAGTTCTGGAAAAAAGAAGAGTTTGAAAAGCGCAAAGAAAAAGCCAACTCTCCATTCTGATACTAAAAAGGGGATTCTAGTGGTAATTTCTTTTACTCTGGCAATGATCAGTGTCTTGAGTTTTTTTGGTGTTGCTGGATCCTTTGGGCAATACTTCCTAAAGGCTAGTAAATCACTTTTTGGCAAAGGATTCTTTCTTGTAGCTGTTACTTTCATTCTAATCGGTTTGGCTATCCTAATGCCTCGCCTTAATTTGCAAAAAAAGAGAAAGCCAATGTATTCCACTATTTTCATTGGCATTTTGCTTTTTGTATTGAGTGTCTTGGGTTTCTTCCATGTAGTTGCTTCTAATGGCATGGGTGGCGGATATTTGGGTATGGCTCTAGGGTATCCTTTAGAAAACTTTTTTGGCTTTTGGGCTAGCCTAGTTGTTCTAATAGGTCTTTTAATAATCTCGTTTTTGATTACCTTTAACGTTTCCTTGCTGCCAAGCAAGAAAGAAGAGGAAGAGATAAAACCAGTAGTTCCTTTACCAGAAGCCAAGCCAGTAGAGAAAAAGCCAGGTCTTTGGTCAAAGATTAAGGATAAAGCTAAGGAAGGCATTAAGATTAAAAAGAAAGAAGAAAATAAAGTAGTTAGTAAAAAGCAGGATGAAACAAAGGAGGTTATTGGAGCAGCGCCCTTAACCAAAGCTGCTGCTGAGAGGGTTAAGGCTACGGTACTGGCTAAGCAAAAAAGCAATTACAAGCTTCCAACACTCGATTATTTAGAAAAAGATAAGGGTCATCCTACATCTGGAGATATTAAGGCTAATATCAATATCATTAAAGGAACTTTAGAGAATTTTGGCATTAATGTAGAAATGGCTGAAGTTAATGTTGGTCCAACAGTAACGCAATATACATTGCGCCCGGCCCAAGGTATTAAATTAACTAAAATAACAGGTTTGCAAAACGACTTATCTTTGGCTCTAGCAGCTCATCCTTTAAGGATTGAAGCGCCTATTCCAGGCAAATCTTTAGTAGGAATTGAGATTCCCAACAAGTCTATTGTTACTGTCAGGCTGCGTTCATTGCTGGAAAGGCCAGCTTTCCAGGAATCAGCTGGAAGATTGACTTTTGCTTTGGGAAGAGATGTGGCAGGCAATCCTATCTTTGCAGAACTATCTAAAATGCCTCACTTATTAGTAGCTGGAGCAACTGGTACTGGTAAGACAGTGGCTCTGAACAATGTCATTACCAGTCTTCTATACAGGAATTTCCCAGAGGATATGAAGATGATTATGATTGATCCTAAGAGAGTAGAGCTTTCGGCCTATGAGTCAATTCCTCATTTGATCTCACCAGTTATTGTCCAGCCAGACAAAGCTGTTGGAGCATTGCGCTGGGCAGTTAGCGAAATGGAAAGGCGCTTTAGCGTTCTCCAAGCAGCAGGGAAGAGAGATATTGGTGGTTATAACAGCTGGGTGGCTCGCAATGCGAAGAAGAATAAGGATTTTGAAGATGAAGCCCTGCCATATATTGTTGTAGTTATCGATGAATTAGCTGACTTGATGTCTACCTATGGCCGAGAAGTGGAAGCTTCAATTGTTAGATTAGCCCAGATGGCCAGGGCTATTGGTATTCATTTGATTGTTTCAACCCAGCGTCCGTCAGTTGAAGTCATTACTGGGCTGATTAAAGCAAACATTACCTCACGTATGGCCTTTCAGGTAGCTTCCCAGATTGATTCCAGGACAATTTTGGATATGGCTGGAGCAGAAAAACTATTAGGCAATGGAGATATGCTTTTCCTAGCAGGGAATTCAGCCAGGCCGCGTCGTGTCCAGGGAGCCTATGTTTCAGAGCGCGAAGTTGGCAAAGTAACTAATTATCTAAAAGGTGCAGCTGAACCTGAATATATGGAAGAAGTAACCACAGCTTCCCAAGTTACCCAAGGACAGCCTGCTCCAGGGCTAAATTTTGGCGATAATGCGGCAGGAGGCGATACAGAGGATGAATTATTAGGTGAGGCTAAGAATGTTGTGGTTCAGGCTGGCAAGGCTTCTGCTTCCTTATTACAGCGTCGTTTGCGCGTGGGTTATGCCAGAGCAGCTAGGTTATTGGATATCTTAGAGGAACAAGGCATAGTTGGACCTGCTGATGGGGCCAAGCCAAGAGAGGTATTTGTTGATGAGGGAGCTGAAATGGGCGTAGAAGAGCGGTAATTATATTGTGCTTTATTAAAGTTTATTAATCTTTTTAAGGTTTTAATCTGTAGTTTTCTACAGTTTTTTTATTTTTAATATATTGATTAGGTTTAAATAAAAAAGGATCAAAGAATAGAGGATCCAGAAGAAGTAGTTGAAGAGATAATAGAGGAAGATATTGAACTAGAATCAGAAATCACAACAGATTCAATAGAAGAAATTATTAAAGAAGTAGAATAAAATTAATTGTTGCATTAATTGTTGCAAAATGCTACAATTAAGGAAAATAAATGCAATAATTAAAAATTAATAAAAAATGACAAAAATTTCCAATAGGCAAAATTTAATATTGAATTTCATTAGAGCTAAAGGCGAGGCCAGTAATAAGGAGATTAGAGAATATCTTGAAAAAGAAGTTGGTCTTTTAGATAGAACGACCATTATTCGAGATTTAGAGATTCTAATGTCTCATGATTTAGTTAAAAAAACAGGTAAGGGTAGAAATATTAAGTACAAAGAGAATATTAAAAATGAATTACTTCGTTTTTTTAATATTGATGAATATTTTAGTGTTCCAGTTGACCAAAGGAATCTCGTAAATGAAGGTTTTAATTTTGAAATTTTTGAAAATTTAGATAACAATCTTTTTTCAGAGACAGAATTAAATAGATTAGATAAACTTAATAACAACTACCAAGAAAGAATAAAAAGCCTTTCTTCGACCATACTTAAAAAAGAATTTGAAAGATTGACTATTGAATTAAGTTGGAAATCATCCCAAATTGAAGGTAATACATATTCCTTGATTGATACAGAAATTTTAATCAAGGAGAATAAAGAAGCAGAAGGACATACTAAAGAAGAAGCTCAAATGATTTTGAACCATAAAGAAGCCTTAGAATATATTCTGAATAAAAAAAGTGATTTCAAAAAATTAACTTTAGGTAAAATAGAAAATATCCATAGCTTGATTGTAGAAGACATGAATATTAAGAAAGGAATTAGAAAACGATTAGTGGGTATTACAGGAACTAAATACAAGCCGCTTGATAATGAGTTTCAGATAAAAGAGGCATTAGAAAAAATGATTTTATTTATCAATAAAAAAGAGGTTCATCCTTTAGTTAAATCTCTTGTGTCCATTTTGCTGATATCATATATCCAGCCTTTTGAAGATGGGAATAAACGGACAGCTAGATTGCTTGGTAACGCTATCCTATTAGCTAATAATTATTGTCCTTTATCTTACAGAAGTGTTGATGAGAATGAATACAAAAAAGCTGCACTTTTGTTTTACGAGCAAAATAATGTTAGATTCTTTAAGAAATTATTCACAGAACAGTTTGAATTTTCATTGAATAATTATTTTCTCTAATTTATTTTGACAAAGAAATGTAATTAGAATAAAATACAAGATATGACAAAACAAAAAAAGGCGGAGGGCAAATCTACAAAAGAAGAAAGAGAAAAAATATTAGAAGCAACCGTTGATGATATTAAAGGACGCTTCGGTGATGGTTCAATAATGAAATTAGGCGAGGCTAAACATGTTGATGTTGACGCTATTCCTACTGGATCCATATCCCTAGATATGGCTTTAGGAGTAGGTGGTATGCCTAAAGGAAGAATAGTTGAAATATATGGTCCTGAATCAGGCGGTAAGACCACTTTAGCCTTGCATATTGTAGCTGAAGCTCAGAGAAAAGGAGGTCTAGCCGCCTTTATCGATGCTGAACATGCTCTAGATCCAGAATACGCTAAAAAAATTGGCGTTAAAGTCAATGATCTATTGATTTCCCAGCCAGATACTGGTGAACAGGCTTTGGAGATATTAGAAAGCTTGGTTAAGGCTGATGTAGTTGATGTAGTGGTTATTGATTCAGTGGCAGCTCTAACTCCAAGAGTTGAAATTGAAGGTGAAATGGGACAATCACATATGGGACTTCAGGCTCGTCTTATGAGCCAAGCATGTCGCAAACTTACTTCTTTAGTAGCTAAAAGCGGTACTACTGTAATTTTCATTAACCAGATTAGAATGAAAATTGGAGTAGTCTATGGTAATCCTGAAGATACCCCAGGTGGTAAAGCCTTAAAATTCTATTCTTCAGTCAGATTGGAATTGAGACGCAGTGCTCAAATCAAGCAAGGCGACAGGATTATTGGAAACAGAGTCAGAGCTAAAGTAGTTAAAAACAAAGTAGCGCCGCCTTTCCAGCAGACTGAATTTGATATCTTTTACAATGAGGGCATTTCTCGCTTTGCAGATGTTGTAAATACCGGAGTCAAATTAGGGGTAGTCAACAGAGCAGGGGCCTGGTTTAATTACGGGAGTGAAAAATTAGGCCAAGGAATTGAAGGTGCTAAGACATACTTGAAAGAAAATCCAAAAACTGCCAAAGAGATTATTAAGGAAATCAAAAAAGCCGCTCGGGAGCAGGCTTAAGAGATAAGAAATTTTCTACCAAATTACTTTCTGGTAAATGGAAGAAGTCCGGCAATCCGGGCTTTTTTTATGGCGTTAGCCAATCTTCTCTGATGCCGGGCACAAGTACCGGTACGTCGAGGAGATATGATCTTGGCTTGACCAGAAATGAACCGACGCAAAAGTTCGGTATCTTTGTAATCAATATCAATATTCTTTTGTTGGCAAAAATGACAAGCTTTCATAATTTAAAAAGGTATGTTTTTAACATCAACGCCATCTTCTTTCTTGTCTTCAGCTGGAGCCTCAGGCTCATCAGCGTCAATTACTGGAATTTCATCAGGAGATGGAGTATTCGGCTGCTTATTCGACTGTGGCTGGCTAGGCGCTGGATTTGGGCTTGGAGCTCCGCCTCCGCTACCATCATTTCTCGGACCCATTTGCATGTTTTCAGCAATGATTTCAGTCCAATACTTCTTGTTTCCGCTCTGGTCCTGCCAGGACCTTGTCTGGATTCTTCCTTCAATCAACACTAATCTCCCTTTATTTAAATATTTTGAACAAATATCGGCTAATTTACCAAAGGCAACGATATTATGGAATTCAGTAGCTTCTTGCTTATTTCCGTCCTGGCCTGTCCAAACGCGATTAGTAGCGATGCTAAAAGAGGCGATTGGCTGACCATTGGTTGTGGTCCTTACTTCTGGGTCTCTGGTTAAGTTTCCGACGATAATAGCTTTATTAAAATTCATATATTTAATCGTTTAATATTTCCTCTAATTTTTTATCTAAGTCTTCTATTTCAGCTTTAGATGATTTTTCAGATGACTTCTTCTTTTCAGGAGCCTCTTCTTTTGCTTTTAAGACTGGTTCTGGTTTAGGTTTTCTTGGAGTAGCCAATGGTTCTATCTTTTCAACCATCTTGCTGTAATCCACAGTCTGTTCAGGCTTATCTTTTGTTTCGTCATATGCAGTAATGACGAAACGAATGAGATTATCCTCCAGATTCAACTGCTTGTTAACTTCTTCCATTTCCTGAGGAGGCAGTGAGAAATTAAGGGTTAAATAGAAGGCTTCTTCGTATTTATTAATCGGATAAGATAGCTTTTTTAGCTGTGGTTCTGAATTCTTTTCTTCAGAAAACGTTCCTTGATAACTGGCAATGATTTGCTTGACCTTGTTAATTTCCTGTTCTAATTCTTTCGGTTCAAGGATAGGGGGGAAGACCATCACTATTTGATATTTTTTATTATCTTCATTCATGTCCTTAGACTATCAAAGAAAAGCAGATAGGTCAAGATTAGACCTTGAATTCATATCCCCTCAGGAATTCTTCCCCAGTCATTGACTTTTTGCCAGCTGGCTGGACTGATTCCAAGGAAAGGTATCCATTCCTTGTCTTGACCGTAGTTTCGCTTTCCTGGTCAACTGCCTTGGCTTTGATAATCTTAATTCTCTGGCCGTTTAATTCTGTCCAAGTGCCCGGCCAGGGATAAAGGCCCCGTATCTGCCTTTCAATCTCTATGGCGCTTTTCTGCCAGTCAATCTTGCCATCATCCCTAGTTAAGATCTTAGTATAGGTTGATTGATTTTCGTCTTGTTCTTTAATCTCTAATTTATTCTTAAAGTATCTTGGCAATATTTCGATCAATAGGTCAGCTGATTGTTCAGCTAATCTGATTTCCAAGCTCTGATAGGTGTCATCAGGATTGATTTCTGATTCTTGCTGGGCAATGATGGGTCCATGGTCCATTTTTTCATCCATCTGGATAATGCTGACGCCAGTCTTTTCGTCGCCATTGAGGATGGTTGTTTGGATAGGTGAAGGTCCGCGGTATTTCGGCAATAGGGAGGGATGCAGATTAATCGATCTTTTCTTGGGGATATTAAGGATATTTTCTGGTAATATCTGTCCGTAAGAGGCAGTAACAATCAAATCTGCTTTCAATTCTTTGATTTCTTTTCTGATATCTAATATGTCTTCTGGCTGTAAAATGTTTAAGCCATATTTCGAAGACATCTCTTTGATAGGTGACATGGTTAATTCCTGCTTGCGGCCAGCCGGCTTATCTGGCGCGGTAACCACGGCTAAAATTACGTAATTGTCTTCAATTAGTTTTTCCAATGCTGGTAGAGCAAAAGAAGATGTGCCGATGAATATGATTTTTTGTCTTGGCTTATTCATAATCGCAAATTAGGATTCCGTCTAAATGGTCGATTTCATGCTGGATAATCCTGGCTAGTAGGCCTTTGGTTTTGATTCTCATCAATTGGCCATCGATATTCAAGGCTTCGACAGTGATGCTTTTATGCCTTTTGACTAAGACAGAGAATTCAGGCAGGCTCAAGCATCCTTCCTCAACTGTTTCTTTTAAGAAAGATTTCCTTTTAATTTCAGGGTTGATTAGAACCAGAGGCTTTTCATTTAATGATGGTCTGACAATGATAATGCGCAATGAATGTCCAATTTGGGGAGCAGCCAAGCCAATGCTGTTTGAATCATTCTCGATTGTCTTGACCATATCTAAAACGAGCCTCTTAATTTCAGGTGTAATCTCTTTGACTTTGTCAGCTTTTTTGCGTAATATTTGATTATTAGCACCTTGTTCAATCTTTAACATATTTTTTGGGAGGAGATTATGATATTGGATAATTTATGGGTGATTGTCATTGTCTCTTGCCTGATTGGTTTTTACTTAGGTTTGAGATCTGAAGGCTCTCGTCTGAAATGTCGGTCTGGGAAAACTGTCTGGAACGCCCGGAAGTGGCTTCTTATCTGGACTCTGTTCTGGTTCTTGATTATTCTGTGGAGTTTGTTTTCTGTAGTCAGGAAAAATCGGGTAAGGGTGGAAACGCTGGATTAATAACTTGAAAGGGGGAGTTATGATCAGGATTATTATCATCTCGGCAATCGCTTATCTGGTTTGTATCTACATTAATGCTGGCATTGGTGTGGTACGGCTAAACTGGAAAGATTACTTTATCGCTGGGTACAGGGACTGTCGAAGAGACAGGAAATCGTGGTACCGGCTGGTAATTACAGTCCAGATTATTATGATGCTGGTCGGCTGGTTGCCAGCAATAGTTGCTTTGATCGGCTGGATGCTTTTCAACGCTTTAACCGGAAAGGCTTACGCGTATGAAATCTAAAGCCGATCACAAATTTCGTTTAACAGATCCCTGTTGTCTAAAAGGCGACAGGGATTTCCTATTTCACCACCTTCCATTCAATGTCCTCTTCCTTGCCGGCAAATTCCTTCCATTCATCATCCTCAGTAATGACAAACCATTTCTTTCTGCTTTGAGACCAGACCATATGGTCTCCTCTGAAAAACGGCTTCTTGACGACTTCTTTCGGCTTAAGCTTGTCTAATTCTAACCATTTTTTAAAGACGGTTTCAATAGCATAGTCCAGATTCCTTGATTTGGCCCATTTGGATACCTTAGTGATGGCTTTTTTTGCCTCGCGCAGGGATCCAGCCAGTTCCAATAGCTGCTTGGCTGGGCGAACGTAGCGGGAATAGACAATTTTTTTCTTTTTAATATCACGCTTTAATTCAGTGATGTCCAGGCCTTTGGTCTTGAAGTAGTAATTGACTACTTTCTGGATATCCGTTTCTTTTTTTGTTTGTTTTTTCTTTGGCATATCTCTATTTCCATTATACATCCCTTCTGCTATACTTCAAGTATGAACAGAAGACGCCTCTTTATTGCCATAGACCTGCCTGATAAGGTTAAGAAGAAACTAGTATCATTCCAGGAAAAATGGTTTGATTTGCCAGTGCGCTGGATCAGGAAGAATAATCTCCATATTACCCTGGTCTTCATCGGCTATGTTAGCGATGATGAAATGCTGGAAGTTTGCAATCTGGCAAAACAAGTCGGAGGAGAACATAATCCTTTTGAAATTAAATTCAAGCAAATTCTTTTCGGTCCGCCAGGACGGCCGCCCAGGATGATCTGGCTGGCAGGCGAAAAAAGCGATGAACTTGCCAGATTAAGAGGCAATCTAGAAGGCACTCTGCTCAATTCAAGCGGCAGCGGCTTTAATAGTAAGATAGAAAAGGCTTTTAATCCCCATATTACCTTAGCTAGAATCAAGCAGAGCGAATGGAAAGAATTAGCAGAACAGCCAAAGATTAAAAAAGAAGTTTCCTTTATCATACCTGTTGAGGAAATCAAGGTTATGGAAAGCCGCTTATCAAGAGGTGGGGCTGAATATTCCGTTTTAGAATCAATTGAACTGGGAATGTAGTTGTTGCCTATTTCTATTTTTTTTGTTATAATATCCGTATAAAAGTTTAGTTTATGACTAGGATAGAGAGTATAATTTTATACTTATTAACTAGAGCAAAGCAAAAAGAGAAAGATAATCTTTCCAAGATTGAGCTGTTCAAGCTGCTTTACTTATTGGAGGTTGAGTCTTATAAATTTACTGGTAAGACTTTTTTCGATTCTAATGTCTCTTTTGTCCGAGATAAAAATGGGCCAATATCTATCGATATTTATAATGCATTATCTGATTTAGAAAATAAATTCATAGAAATAAAAGAAGTTAAAAAGCAAAATTATCCCTATGCTAGGCATTGTATTTCTTTGAAAAAGAATATTAAGAATTTTAATCTTGAGGAATCAGAAAAACTGTTCATTAATAGTATTCTTGAATCATATATGTATCTAACAATTACTAATCTTAAAAAGATAGCTTATGATACTGAGCCGATGAAAGATATACAAAAAGAAGAGAAGAAAGGCAAAAGAGGTGTTTTAAAAGGACATCAACTAGATTTTAGTTTAATTCCTTTAGATGAAGATATAGTTGATTTGGTTGCTGGCTAAAAATGTATAATATTGCTAACATTTTGCATTTTAAGAAATATTTTTTTACTGATACAAATAAATCAGCTCCACACTTTGCTCTGGTTTTGCTACCTCCAGCGATTATGAATTATGAACATAATCTATTGTGTTCTGTGATTACCTCTAAGAAAACTTTTCAATTTTCCGTGGTTCTATCTAAGGATAAATATCGGTGCTTTAGTAAAGATAGTTATATTTGTTTTAATCGTAGAGATACGAATTCTATACATGACCTAAGCAATAAACAGCCTCTAGGAAAACTTGATAGAATAGATATTAAGAAATCTTTTAAAGTACTCAAATGTATTCTTTATGGAACTAATGATGCTTATTTGATGGCAACTATTGTTAGAGAGTGGAAAAAAATAAAATAGCTTGCCAAGCGACTTATATTTTGATATGCTTTAGTGGTTAACTCCCTCCGCGTCGCTTCGTGCCCCGCGGAGTTTTATTTTATAAACAAGAAAGAATGAAGATATTAGATGTAAAAATCGATAATTTAAATAAAAGAGAAATCCTTGAGAAAGTGAATGGCTTTTTAAAGAGCAGCGACCAGCACTATCTGACCACGCCTAATCCGGAATTCTTAGTCAAAGCCCAGAAAGATGAGGATTTTAAGAGAATCCTTAACTCTGCCGATATTTGCGTGCCTGACGGAGTCGGTCTCACTTATGCCTCAATATTCTTAAGAGAACCGATAAAGGAAAGAATCCAGGGAGTCGATCTGATGGATAAGATCTGCAAGCAAGCTGCCCAAAAAGAATGGTCAGTTTTTTTAATGGGTGCTGAGATGGGAATTTCAGACAAAGCAGCTGAAAAATTGAAAGAAAAATATCCGGATTTAAAGATCTCATCAGGCCATGAAGAAGTTTCAGGCCAGCCAGAGATTCTTTTCGTAGCCCTAGGGGCTCCCAAGCAGGAAAAATGGATTAGAAATAATTTGAGCAAGCTTCCTTCAGTCAGACTGGCTATGGGAGTAGGCGGCTCTTTTGATTTCATTTCAGGAAAAGTCAAAAGAGCGCCCAAATCAGTAAGAAAAATTGGACTGGAATGGCTTTGGCGACTGATCTGCCAGCCTTGGCGGGTGAAAAGGATGTATAACGCGGTCATTAAATTCCCATATTTAGTCATCAGATCTAAAATTTAGCTTATCCACAATTGATATTTTTTGTTTTGCAAATGGTGTGTTAGAATTAACTTAATAAGTAGTTCTCGTTTTTAACGGGAAGAAAGGAGATTAACTTATGTGGTGGATAATCATTATCGCTGTAGTAGTCATCGGAGGCTTAGCTTTCTGGATGATGTCTGGAAAAAAAGATAGCGGTTCATCAGTTGCTGCTGATATGCCAGAAACTCCAGTTGCTCCAGCTGCTCCCGAAATGCCTGAAGCTCCGGTCTCTCCGGAAACGCCAGCTGCCCCAGAAGCCCCAGCTGCACCTGAAGCTCCGGCAGTTGAGCCTGAGGCTCCAGTTGCTGAGGAAAATAAGCCGGCAGATGGTTCTGGAATGTAAGATACAAGCTTAATTGTTTGACTTAAAACAGGCGCATAAGCCTGGCGGTCTGCTTTGATTGTCAGGTTTTTGTTTTTCTGTTAAAATGGTCACATGAAAAAGATTTTTTCACATCCTTTTGTCTTATCCCTTCTGATTATCGGTTCCCTTATCGTATTCAATACTCAAGGATGGCTTAATCCGATAAAAAATATTTTGTATTCTGTCATTACACCCGGAGAAGAACTTTCTTACCGGGTTTCTTTTCAAGTTAATAGGTTCTTTGACTTTCTTTCTTCAGTTAATGAGCTAGAGAATCAGAATAATGAGCTGAAGGAAGAAAACCAAAGGCTTTTGGGCGAATTGAGCCAGTTAAATGAAGTGGCCCGTGAGAATGGGCTGCTTCGCCAGCAGATCAGCGTGACTGAAAATCAGCCGGAAGAATTGATCATGGCCAATATTGTTGGTCAGGATTCATCGGACTTAAGGAGATATTTCTTAATTAACAAGGGATACAGGGATGGAATTAAAGAAAAATCAGTCGTCATTGCTGCCGGCAATCTTCTGGTAGGCCAGGTAACAGAAGTTAACAGATCATTTTCTAAAGTCCAGGCAATTGTTGATTCGAGCGCTAGGGTCAATGCCTTGATTCAGGAATCATCCATAACAGGATTAGTTAAGGGAGAAAAAGGCGAAGGCCTAATTATCGATCTGTTGCCCCAAAGTGAATCCATTGAGGAAGGTCAGCTGGTAATCAGTTCAGGATTAGCCGGTTTTTTGCCTGGCGGCTTACTGATCGGCCAGATTGAAGAAATCATATCTTCAGATGTCCAGATTTCCCAGATGGCCAGGCTAAAGCCAGCTGTCAATTTCAATCAATTAATAAAAGTTTTCGTAATTAAGGATTAATCATGAGCGCCGTTAAGAAGATCTTAGCTATTATCATCCTAATATTCTCAGTCATTCTTCAGACTACTCTGATTCCTTTTATGGACATTTGGGGAGCAGGGCCTAATTTAATCCTGATCCTATCCCTATTCCTGGTAATCTTGAAAAGATTTGAGCGCGTCTGGTGGATGATGCTTCTGACTGGCTTGTTTGCCGATTTGTTTTTGGGTTTACCTTTCGGATTAGCCAGCCTTGCCCTGGTCACAACTGCGTATCTGATCCATAGCTTCAATCGAAGTATTTTCTCCGGGGTCAAGTTCTGGACAATGAACAGCCTCGTTATCCTAGGCACCCTGGCTTACGCCCTCCTAGTATTTGGCCTAGGCAAGGTTTTCCAATTTGATATATTCTTTAATTTTAAGCATCTATTAATAGAAGTCGGATACAATCTATTAATTTCTTCCATTCTCTATGTTGGGATTAAAAAAATATTTCGTTAAGCATGTCAATCGGGAAAGCATTGAAGCGGAGGAGATCTTTTTGGATGCCCAAGCAGTCCGTTCCATGGAAGAAAAAGGCAAACTGGAACAGCCCATCAAATCGCGTAACTTCATAATTTTCTTTGCTTTCATCACTCTCTGTCTTTTCGCCCTATTCTGCCGGGCCGGCTACCTGCAAGTCGTCAAGGGAAGCTACTATCATGACCTGTCTCAAGGCAACCGCTTGAGAATATATCCTATCAGCGCTCCCCGGGGCATCATCTATGATAAGGAATTAAAGCCCTTGGTTTACAATATTCCCAGTTTTGACTTGGTCATAAGCTTGAATGATTTTTTTGACAACACGGAAGAGCTGCAGAAAGAAATCCTTGATACGACAGCTGAAATATTGAGCAAAGAGAATGAAGAGTTGACGGATGTAATAGAGGAGGCCAAGGGAGAGGTCAGTCAGGCGACTCTAGTCAAGGGAATTGAAAGGTCTTCAGCTTTGGTTTTAGAGACTCTGGTTGGCGAATGGCCCGGCATCCGTTTGGAAAAGAATGCTCAGCGCCAATATGTCTCTGGCCCATATTTCTCCCATATTCTCGGCTATACCGGACAAGTCGACCAGTCAGATCTAAAGGACAATCCGGACTATTGGCTCAATGACCAGATTGGCAAAGACGGATTAGAGTGTTCCTATGAAGATATCCTGAGGGGAGAGCCTGGACAAGAGCAGATTGAAGTCGATTCTTTGGGTAAGACACATCGCTTGCTGGCCGATAAGCCGGCAAGTCCCGGACTTGGCATGGTTCTGCATGTTAACAAAGAATTGCAGATCCAGCTGTATGACAGCTTAAGTGAAACTTTAAAGAAATTAGGCTATCCTAGGAAAAGGAAGGCTACAGCCGTAGCTATCGATCCGAGGAACGGAGGAATACTGGCTCTGGTCAGTCTACCTAGCTTTGATAACAATATGTTTGCTTCAGGGATTTCAAAAAGCGACTTAGAGGATCTGGAGAGCGATCCAAGCGAGCCTTTTCTAAACAGGGCCTTGTCAGGCCAATATCCATCAGGCTCAATCATCAAGCCCCTTATCGCTGCCGCTGCTCTGGAAGAGAATATTGTGGGTCCTTATCAGCAAGTCAGCTGCCCAGGAGTGATTAATATATATAATAAGTATAATCCAGAGATTGTTTACCGTTTTCCTGACTGGAAAACGCACGGCTCGGCTGATGTCATCCACGCCATTGCTGAATCTTGCAATGTCTTCTTCTATGCCGTGGGCGGCGGGCATAACAACATAGAGGGGCTGGGGATCGATAGGATCAAGGAATATCTGTCAAAATTCGGATTAGGCAAAGCTACCGGCATTGATCTGCCCCATGAAGAAGAAGGACTGATTCCAGACAAGCAATGGAAAGAAGAGAACAAAGATGAAGAATGGTATTTGGGTGATACGTATCATCTGTCAATCGGCCAAGGAGATATCCTAGTGACTCCATTGCAGATGGCCTCGGCTGCAGCCAGTATCGCCAACGGGGGTACCTTGTATCAACCCCAAATTATTGATAAAATCATTGACACAGACGGCCGTTTGGTTAAAGATGTCCCTAGTCAGGCAGCTAACCAAGACTTCGTTTCACCTTCAAACATTGAAATGGTTCAAAAAGGCATGCGGGAAGCAGTCATCAGCGGCTCAGCCAGATCCTTATCCAGTCTGCCAGTCAAAGCGGCCGGCAAGACAGGAACAGCCCAATTCGGAAACCAAGGAGAAACGCATTCCTGGTTTATCGGCTACGCGCCGTATGACAGTCCAGAGATCGCCATCGTCGTCCTGGTAGAAGCCGGAGGCGAAGGACATGAAGCGGCTGTACCTACAGCCAAACAAATCTTAAATTGGTATTTCAAAGAAAAAAATTAAATAACAAGTGGCTTAAATGTTTAATTTCTTAAACATTCATGGTTACAAAAAACAAAATATATGAAATATATTTCACCAGAGGGCCTAGAGAAACTCAAAAAAGAGTTGAAAGATAGGCAGACAACCAAACGACAAGAGATTGCTAGGCGTTTGGATGAAGCCAAATCACTAGGTGATTTAAGTGAAAATGCAGAATACACTTCAGCTAAGGAAGCCCAATCTTTTAATGAAGGCAAGATTATGGAACTGGATACCATCATTAAGGAATCAGCTGTTCTCAAACCGGCCAGAAAAGGCCAGAAGAGAGTCAAGGTAGGAGCTGTCATTGAAGTGAAGATGATGAGCAACGGTTCGAGCAAGCAGACCTTCATGATCGTGGGATCCCAGGAAGCAGATCCAATGGAAGGAAAGATATCCAATGAATCTCCTTTGGGCAAGGCCTTTTTAGATAGGGAAATTGGTGATATAATAGAGGTGGAAACACCAAAAGGCAAAGTTAAATACAAAATTATGGGCATAAAATAATATGGCTATCGATGAAATCAAACAAAATAGAATAGAGAAGCTCGAAAGGATTAAGAAATCCGGAATTAATCCCTATCCAGCCACGACTGACAGGACCCATACTTGCCAAGAGGCAATAGATGATTTTAAAGATGGACAAGAAATGACTTTAGTCGGAAGACTGAGGACCATCCGGGGCCATGGCGGATCCTGCTTCGTCCATATCGAGGATGGCACAGCTAAATTCCAGGCATATTTCAAAAAAGACGAACTAGGGGATAAGGAATACAAATTCTTCCAAGACAATTTCGATATTGGAGACTTCATTGAGATAAAAGGAAATCTTTTTGTAACTAAAAAGGAAGAAAAGACGCTTTTGGCAAAAGAATACAAGATGCTGACCAAAAGCATCTCTCCCTTGCCGGAGAAATTCCATGGAATAAAGGATGAAGAAGAGAAATTAAGAAAAAGATATCTGGATATCCTTTTTAATCCGGAAATCAAAGACCTATTCATCAAAAAGGCAAAATTCTGGAATAGCATCCGCAATTTCATGCTTGATAAGGAATTCATAGAAGTAGAGACACCAGTTCTGGAAGTGACTACTGGCGGAGCCGATGCCAAGCCGTTCGTAACCCATCACAATGCCTTGGATATGGAAATATTCTTAAGGATTTCCATGGGTGAGCTATGGCAAAAGAGATTGATGGTAGCTGGCTTTGAAAAAACCTTTGAAATCGGTAGGCAATTCAGGAACGAAGGCATGGATGCAGAACACCTGCAGGATTATTCCCAGATGGAATTCTACTGGGCTTACGCAGACTATAATCAGGGAATGGATCTGGTTGAAGAACTGTTTAAAAAAGTAGCCAAAGAAACCTTTGGTACCCTTGAATTTAAGATTAGAGATTTCAATATTGACCTGGATAAGAAATGGGAGAGGTATGATTATGTAGAAACAGTCAAGAAAATGACCAAAGTAGACATCCTTAAGGCAGATATTAAGGAAATTGAAAGCAAATTGAAAGAATTGGGAGTCGAATATGACAAGAAGGGATTCAACAAGACAAGAGCAGTGGATAATCTTTGGAAATACTGCCGCAAGCAGATTGCCGGACCTGGCTTCCTGGTCAATGTTCCTTTAGCTGTTTCTCCATTAGCTAAAAAAGATGACAAGAACCCTGAAATCACCCAGCGCTTCCATCCGATTATCGCTGGCAGCGAATTAGGCAATGGATACAGCGAATTGAATGACCCTATAGACCAGGCAGAAAGATTTGCCGAACAGCAAAAAATGAGGGAAAGCGGCGATGAGGAAGCCCAGATGAATGACAAGGATTTTGTCGAGGCTTTGGAATACGGCATGCCGCCGACTTGCGGCTTTGGCATGTCAGAAAGAGTCTTCAGTTTTTTGGCTAATAAGCCGGTAAGAGAATGCCAAATATTCCCATTAATGAAACCTAAAAACAATGAATAGGGAACAAGCCTTAAATTTAATCCATAGCCACGTAAAGAATAGCAATAGTGTCAAGCATATGCTGGCTACCGAAGCCATAATGAAGGCTTTGGCCCGCAAGTTCAATGAAGACGAGGTAGTCTGGGCTCTGGCCGGACTGATCCATGATCTGGATATGGAAATCCATGACTATCGCGAAGATCCGTCAAAGCACGGATTGATTGCTGCTGAAATGCTGGAAAAAGAAGGAGTAGATCCAGTCATCATTGAAGCAGTCAAAGCGCACAATGAAGAAACTGGCAAGAAAAGAGAAACAAAACTGGAAAAATCAATCTATTGCGCTGATCCTTTGACGGGCTTGATCGTTGCAGCAACTTTGGTCCTGCCAAGCAAGAAGCTAACTGATCTGAAAGCAGAATCAGTTTTAAAGAGATTTAAAGACAACCATTTTGCCCGCGGGGCTAATAGAGAAATTATCGCTAAGTGTTCCGATATCGATCTGACCCTGGAAGAATTTGTTGAAATCGGCCTAAAGGCCATGCAGGAAATTAGCGATGAATTAGGTCTATGAGCAAAGGTTTTGCAAAATTGAGCTTGATTGTCTGGTTTGTCGTTCTAGGTACTTTTGCAGGAGCCGGCTTTATGGCCTATTCTTTCTATTCATCAAATTCAGGTGGTGGATCCATAAATCTGCCATCAAACAACGAACAAATTAATATCGAAAACAATGAGAGTCCGATTATTAAATCTTCTTGCCATATTGACTGTATGAAGGGACAGGATAAAAATTCAGAGGAATGCATTGACTGGTGCGTTTCCCAGACCGAAGACAAAGAAGATGAAAGCAACGGACTGGAAGTCAATTAAAATTAAAAAAGGATAAAAACATGTTAGATATTAAATATATTCGGGAAAACCCCGATGAAATCAAAAAGGGATGCCAGAAGAAAAATGTTCATTGCGATATTGATCGTTTGCTAGAAATTGACAAGCAGAAAAGAAAGCTATTACAAGAAACAGAAAGCCTAAAAGCAGAACAGAACAAACTGGGTAAAGAAGACAGAGACAAAGCCAAAGAATTAAAAAAGAAAATTAAGGAATTAGAGCCTGAATTAGATAAGCTACAGGATGAATTCAAAGGAATAATGAAGCTCATTCCCAATATGCCACTAGAAAATGTTCCAGTAGGTAAAGATGAAAGCGCTAATAAGGTATTGAGACAAGAAGGCGAAAAGACTAAATTCAGTTTTGGGCCCAAAGACTATCTGGATATTGCTGAGGAATTAGATATTATCGACGTCAAAAGAGCAGCTAGGGCCTCGGGCTCCAGATTCGGATACCTTAAAGGCGAGGCAGCTATGTTAGAATTTGCTTTGATCCAATTAGCATCAACTGTCTTAGTCAAAGAAGGATTTACGCCAGTTGTCCCGCCAGTAATGCTTACTGGCAAAGCTATGGCTGCCATGGGGTTTTTGGATAAGAAATCTGATAGTGAGGAGGTCTATCATCTGGCAAAAGACGATCTCTATCTAGTAGGAACTTCAGAACAGTCAATCGGAGCTATGCATATAGATGAAACGTTTAATGAAAAGGATCTGCCTAAGAGATATTTCGGCTTTTCCACCTGTTTCCGTCGCGAAGCTGGAGCATACGGCAAAGATACCAGAGGTATTCTGAGAGTTCATCAATTTGATAAGATTGAAATGTTCACCTTCTGCAAGCCAGAAGATTCTCCAAAAGAGCACGAGTTGCTTCTAGCTATGCAGGAAAAATTAATGAAGATGTTAAAGCTGCCGTATCAGGTTGTCCATCTGGCAACCGGAGATATTTCAACATCTTCAGCTTCAACTTATGATATTGAAACCTGGATGCCTGGCCAGAATACATACAGAGAGACCCATTCGACCAGCAACTGTACTGATTACCAGTCACGCAGATTGAATACTAGATACAAGGATAAGGATGGAGTAAAGCTTGTCCATACCTTGAACGGAACTGCCTTTGCCATCGGCCGTATCCTCATCTCCATTATTGAAAACTACCAGCAGAAAGACGGAAGCGTCAAGATTCCTAAAGCATTGAGGGAATACATGGGCGGAATGAAAAAGATCGGTTAAAGCTTAAGACCGCACCTTTGGCGCGGTCTCATTGAAACAGTTCTCCTATGGAATGGGTGATAATGGGCGGAAGAGAGACCAGGCTTTCTTTCGGGAAAGCGAGAGTCGTTCTTCGGCAGTTCTTGCAGAATACTAAAGTGACAGGTATTCTGACGTCAAAGGCCTTATCAGAGACTTGGAATACTTCTATAGGAAGAAGCACTCTGATGTTCATCTTTTCCAGCTTGGGCTTGCCGCATTGGCATTCCATCATTTCCTCCTTTCTTCATTTTTTCTTTAAATTAACATGGCTATTAGAAGAAATCAATACAAACATCGTAAGAAAACATCCCTGTTGAAATATGTTTTGACAGGGCTGTTTTTTTGTTTGTTAGGAGTTTTGACATACTTCATTATCTGGCATCCATATTTCTGGGTAGAAAGCGTCGGCGTTGAAGGCGATATCTCATACATTCAGGAAATTAAAGAGATGTCGCAGAATACGATAGAAGATTCAAATTGGAAGAACATCCCGCAGAAAAGCATATTCGTATTGCCAGTCAATCAAATCAAGGACAATATCTTAAATGAATATCCAGAAATCAGAGATGTAACGGTTTCTCGCCAATTGCCCAATATTCTGAATATTAGGATTGAAGAAAGAGAGAATATCGGTGTCTGGTGCCAGATTGAAAAAAGAGAAAAAACTTTTGAATTAATAGTTGAAGACGAAAATCTAGCCACCACTACTGAAGAAGTGACTAGGATAGAAAAAGATATTAAGAAATGCTTCTATTTCGATCCCGAAGGGATCATCTTTCAAGATGCACCTTTAATTTCCGGCAGCCTGATCCTGAATGTCTATGGAACTAAAAGCCCTATTGGAATCAGGGACAAGGTCATGTCAGAGGATATGATAGGATCAATTTTAAGCATCAAGGAAAAGATGCCTGAAATATATTTAAATGAGACAAAAAGATATTTGCCTGAAGTGGTGGACTTTGAAGTGGTGTCCTTAGAAGATCTAAGAGCGACCACGGCCAAAGGATGGCAAATATATTTCAACCCTGTCTATTCGATAGAATCACAGCTTGAATCCTTGAGATTAGTCATTGATAAGGAAGTCAAAGAATCACTGAATTCTATCGGATACTTTGACTTAAGGATAGAAGGTAGGGTATATTACAAGTAACAAGTGACAAGGGTAATATGATGTTTCTCTAAACAAGGGGGTGTCCTATGAGTGGACAGATAGGATCGTTTGAAGACCCGGTTAACATTGAAACAGGTGAAAGTATCTATTTCTGTCAGGACTGCAATGCTCGTACAGGCAAGGCAGTGCCGCAAAGCAGATTCATACCCGGCGGAAATGGCGACAACAACGTTGTTGAAAACAAGGTTAAGTGCATGGGATGCGAAGGCCGATGGATCGCCAGCTGTTGCTTAACTTCCAAAGCCACTTGTCATCAAAAAACCCGCTACTCGAAGAGTCAGCGGGTTTTTGCTTTCATGAACTTTTTCTATTGAATATGGTAAACGAAAATCGAATCGCCAATAACTGTCACTGGCTCATACTTATTCAGCCAGTTATAGAATCCTGTCGGGTCATGGTATTCCGGAACCGGTTCGCCGCGCCCGCCTTGCAGGAATGTCGCTGAAATGGCCAGCCAGCTTCCTTTAGGCAGCTCTTCTGAACTTCGGGTGCCCCACCAGGGGGTAATCATGAATTTTTCATCCAATCTGTAACGCGGATCATCACCGCCAAAGTAATCGATATATATATTCTCAATTCCATTCTCTTCGACAAAAGCAGTCAGTCTTTTAAGATCCTGACCCCAGTCCAGATTAGAATCGGTCACGTACAGATATCCCTGACTAGGACCGCCAACAGATTCATTAAAGTATGTTATGAAATGCGGATATACGTTGATTGCGCTGAATCCATACCAGCCAAGCAGTGCTATCAGGATTAAATACTTGAAGACTAAAACAGTGTAATCTTTAGCAACCATCTTGACTGAAACCAATATTTTCTTAGGCGATAGCTTGATTCTTTCAAGTATCGGGCCAGGCGACATCCTCAGCCATCTGCTGATCTGGCCGCTGATCAAGACATAGAAGACAGGGAAGACCGGCAAGACATGTCTGACTCCAATATTCAAATTGCTTGTAATGCTGGTGTACCAATAGATGCCTAAGAAAAGAATTAAGGATATTTCAACAAAATATCTATTAAGCCAATCAGAAATTCTCTTGAACAAGCTCTGTTCTTTTGTTTTAGGAATATCAAACGATTTAGATTTCTTAACTTTGGGTTTGACAAAAGGATAGGCTATGGCGATAAGCATCAAGGCAAGCAGAGCCAAAGGAACTTTTAACAAAAATACCAGAGGGAAATAGTGAGGCCAGGCAACTCTTGATATTTCTCCCAAGAAATATGTCGTGTTGCCGCCCGAGGCGCGCTGGATAACCATCAGCAATCCGGTAAAGAATTGACCGTAAGGACGGAGAACTTCTTGAGTATTCATCCAAAGAGTCGGATCAGCCAGTTTCCTGTTTCCGTAAGTCGCTAAATAGTGTTCGGCATCGGCAATTTGACGCTCCATAGGCAGATTCCAAGTATGGAAAAGATAGACTGGATAAACCAAAACCATAGACAGTATGCCAATCAGAGCTAGGCCGAACATCGGCTTCCAGGCTCTGTTAATTATCATCCAGAACAGGGTAATGATTATGAAATATGGAATCAGGAGAGCTAAAGAGAATTTAGTCAGCAAGGCCAGACCGAAGACGAATCCGGCTAAGAACAGATTCTTCCAATTCTGATTCTGGAGCCATTTGATCAAATAGTAGATGGCTATGAAAAAAGCAGCGGCAGCGCCAACATCAGTGGTGACCAGTCTTCCATGGGCCAAGAAAGTAGGTGAGAATGAATAAAGGAAAAGCGCAATAAGCCCAGCTTTGTTTCCATAAAGTTCGCGAGCCCATTTGAATACGTAAAATCCCAAAATGATCATAATCAGCATCATTGGCAGGCGGGCCCAGGCAATTATCATATCCGCGTCATTGCCGTTTCTGAAAAGCAATTCTCGGCCAAATTCCCATTGTCCATTCTTATCGCTCTGCCAAGAGTGATCCTGTTCAGGAAAGGTAATCGGGGTATCAGTTATCTTAGAACCAAGCCAGACAGACAACCCGGCCATGTCTTTCAGCAAGGGCGGGTGTTCCGGATTCAAGCGCATGTCCTGTTTGACGATGTATGAGTAACCTGCAGGAGTATGGGCTAGTTCATCCATGGTATTAGCATCTCCTAGGATACTAAAAAAAGCCAATCCGAGCATGAAAGCTAACAGACCGGCAGTAATGATATTTGTCGTGATTTTGTTCATATTTTAATTTTTAATTTATCCACTTCAATTCTACCATAAAATGGGGTATACTACCATTAAGGACATGTGGAAAATATTTTCTTTCATAGTAATCTTGATTGTATTGGGGCTGGTTTCTCAGACTGGCTTCTTTTTGGTTGAAACAAAAGCTTCTGAATCATACCTGCCAAGGCTAGATTTGGTTAAAGGAAGCGGGCCGGAAGTATATGTCTTGGAAACAGGAACAAGGCATTGGATTCCTAGTATCGAAATTTTTAACAAATTCAATTTCAAGTGGGAGAATATCAAGACGTATTCTGATTTGATTATCCAGAATCATCCACAAGACAGTGACTGGAGCAGTTGGGGTGATTATCCAGACGGAACCTTGATGAAAGGAACAGGTCCAGAAGTATATTTAATAGAACTAGGCAAGAAGCGCTGGATTCCGAGCTTAGAAGTGTTTTTTAATAATGATTTTGGCTGGAAATACGTCTTAAATGTCAGTGATAACGATTTGAAAAGTTTTTCAACAGGTGAAAACCTAACTTCAAACGAGCCGAATCGATACCCTGATACATTCATCACTGATGGCCCTAGTGAAGGAGAAGTCTTGGATACAGGTGATATTGAATTCAGATATTCAGGTACAAATCCAATAGGCCTGGTAACTGACTTAACTTTCGAGACATATTTAAAAGGGATTGATAACGGGTGGAAAAATCAAGGCTCAAGCTATACTGAATCATATGACTTGTCAGATGAAGTTGGTAATAGCTATACATTCTTTGTCAGAGCCAAAAACAAAGAAGGATACTATGATTCAACCCCAGCCAGTCGCAATTTTCAGATTGGCGTTTCGCCATATTACCAAAAAGTTGAAATTAAGGATATTGAATATGAGCAATTTAATTTTAAGGATGACCATATTATCCTAGAAAATGAGAGTGATCAGAATATTAATTTGGCCGGCTGGACAATCCAGACCAAATTGGGCGAATTAGATATCCCTCAAGCCGTCAAGAAACTAGAAGCTCCTTTTAATAGTACGTATAGCGTTGTCATTGAACTGGCGCCTGATGATGAGTTAATAATTACAGCTGGTCTAAGTCCAGTAGGGGTTAACCTTTTAACTAACAAGTGTACCGGCTATTTAGATCAAGGTGATTTTGTTCCATCTTTGGATAATAACTGTCCAGTGATTGATTCTTCTGAATATAGTGATTTTAAAGATCATTGTAAGGAATTTATTGATGACTTGGATAGGTGTGAATTGCCAGACTATGCAGGTAATTTAGATATTAGTGGAGACAGTCAATGTACATCTTTTCTTAATCAGAATTTTAATTATGACAGTTGCTACTCAGACTACAGCCTTGATCCTGATTTCTATGAAGATGAATGGAGGGCTTTCTTGGGAAGGACATCAAGAGATGCCTTTTCTAATGTCTCTGATACCGTCATTCTCTATGATCAAAATGGATTAAAGGTTGATGAGTATACATATGATTAATCTGGGGATGACTTTTTGTTGAATAAATGTTAAAATATTAGTATGGCTGAAAAATTAGAAAAACAAGATGAAGTGGAAAATAGACCTAGTAAAGAACCTAGGGTAGGACAAGTGCGTATTGGCGATCGATTAGGCAGTACTCCAGAAAATCAGGAGACTAAGTTAACAGAAGAAAAAAAAGAAGAATTAAAAGAAGAAGCTAAAAATATTTTAAGTGAAGCAAGGGATAAGTATGGATTTTTTCCTGAACCTGAGGATAAAGAAAAGAAAAATGAGTTAATAAAAAAAGCTGCTGCCATATACGAGGAAGCAGGTGATTTTGTTAAAGTTATCAATAAGATGTATAATTTTGACAAAACAAATTCTGATAAGGCTGTTGATTTAGCAAGACGAGAGTTAAGTAAACCAGAAGGCCAGGTAGACTATTTAGGTCTTTTAGAGAATTTAAGATATATAGAGAATCAAGATGGAAAGCTTGGAGAGGTAATCAAAGATATCATGAATCACTATATCGAAAACAAAGACAGGATGAGTGGAGATGAATTAGCAGAAGCAATCAAACTTTTAAGGGTATATCGAATAGAAGAACGAGGCGTGACTCTTGCTGGGCTATTGGTTGATAATCTAAGATCAAAAGAAGAAGAAATAGAATCATCAACAGAGGAATGTGTCGATGATGTGCTGGAGAAATATCCTTCTGTAGACAAAAGATTAAGACCAAGATTAATAGAAGCGTATGAAGGAATACTTTCCAAGACTAAAAAGGTTGATAGATATCAAGGTCTTGATGACTATTCAATACAGATTATTGCTAAAAATATATTTGAAAGTGAATTAAAGAAAAATATCTAATCCCAATCACACAATGATAGAGAAACCCAATACAAACAAACCAGAAACGATCACTGAAGAAGAGCTTTTAGAAGGAGCCAGTGAATCAATGGCTAGTATTTTTAGCGATCAAGGAAAACAAGAAGCTGCTAAACCAGCAGAACAAGAGGAAATAATTGAATTAACTGATGTTGTAGATGATCCTGATACTGAAAAAGGACCAAAGATAGTAAAATCAGCTAAAGAAGCTGATGAAAACGTCATGAGAAAAGTAAAAGAAAGAAGGAGAGAAATACAAAAACAAAAAGCAACAGAAAAAGAAAAGAAAGAAAGAATAGCTCATGCCAAAGAAGCCAAGGAAAGAATGAAAGTAAAACAGGAACAAGCAGACGACGATGATATAATTGAATTAACTGATGTTGTTAATCCAGAAAATAAGGAAAAAACAGAACAAGAAAGAGGAGTAGAATCAATAGAGCAAGATAATGATATTATCGAATTAACTGACGATGATATCGTCGAACCAGGCAAAGAAGAAAAAATAGAGCAAGCGAGAGATAATGTAGACCAAGTTTTTAATAGAATAGAAGGCAAAGCAACAGAACAGCCAAAAGAGGAACCGGAATCTCTAAAACCAACTCCTGAAGAAGATTTAACCTCGCAAAAAGAAGTAGATGATCTTTTGGAATCTGCATCAGATAATCCTGAAGAGAAACCAACCCCTGAACCTGAACCCAAAGAACCCGAGCCAAAAAAAGAAGGTCGTGCAAAATACATCTACAAAGCAATGCAGGAAGAAGGATTAACATCTGAAGAGGTATTCGGAAACAAAGATTTAGAAAATATGATCAATCATAAAGCTGCTATGAAGCGAATGGAAGAAAGAGGATTAGAGAATACTGATCAGTATAGAAATGAAGAATTTTTCTATAAAAAAGCTAAAAAAGAGTGGGAGGCGAGGCAACTAAGTAAAACATCAGAAGGAAACGAAACTCAACAAGGAAAAGAGGAATACAAAGAACCAGAATATGTAAATCCAGAAACTAAAAAAGGAAAGCTCATGGAATCTTTCATAGAAAGAGAGACCCCGCCAAGGGATAAATCCGAAGAACTGGGCGAAGAATTAAAGAAATATGCAACTCAACAAGAAAGGGATGAAAGAGTAGGTGGTCAAATGGAATCCTTTATAGGAAGACAAGATGAACCAGAGCAGCAAGAAGAATCTGCAGAATCTAAAACAGAAAAAGAACCAGAGCCAGAAATAAATTTAAGCGAAGAGGAAAAAGAAGAATTAGAAAGATTGCTTAAGGAGCGAGATGAGATACTTAATGATCGAGAGATGGATGAAAAAGAAAAAGCAAGAAAGTTAATGGAAATAAATAGAGGATTACGTAGCAAATTTCCAAAAGAAGTATTAAGGGCATATAACGATATATTCGAGGAAGAGGAAGCTGAAGCTGAAAGAAGAGGTGAACCAAAACAGGAAGAAGAGAATGAAGAAAATCCTACGGAGTCTAAATCTGGGCCAGAATCAGAACCACAGTCATCTAAATCTGCAAAAGAAAAACCTGGTGATTTTTCTGAGTTTGGGATTTCCGAAAACGATTTAGAAAATATTGAAGGTTTCAATAATCTATCAGAAGGTCAAAAATCACTTGTCTTAGAAAACTTAAAACAATTAATCTTAGGCAGAATCCAAGAAGAATCAGTTAAGGAATATAAAGAAGACCTCAAAAACCAAAAACCAAAAATTACTAGGCAGATTTTGGCGCAGTATTAGCAAAAAATATCAAATTGTCAAATTAGAAAAGAAAACAGCTAATGAAATTAAAGAAGGAGGAATGGAAGTACATGGAGATATTTTAAAACAATTAACTAAAGGAATGAGTGAATTTGGCCCAGAAGTAGAAGTCATAGATGGCAAGCTAGAAATACAGTATGCTACTGCTGGAAATCCAGAACAAAAAGAAACAGTCGAATCATTTAATAGGATTGCTACTGAATTCAGCCGAATACCTAAAGAATGGTCATATTCTACAGCCACTAGCAAAGAGAGAAAGAAATATGAGAAAGCAAAGGAAAAATTTGAAAATACCAAAAAAGACCTATTAAACCTCAAAGAAGCAGAGCTGGGCAGAAAAGAAGCAATGCTTGATTTAAGTGAGATTGAAAACAAGATTACTTTAAATCAATTTTTAAACACTCACCCTGAAGTTGAAAAACAATTAATTAATGCTGAAAACAAAAAAGCCTGGCTTCATGCCATGAAAGACATAGCTACAGAAAGAGGAATGTATATGGCAGCTGGTTTTGCAGCCAGGTCTTTGACAATGAGTATGATTGGTTTTGCTGGTTTACCTTTAGCAGCAGCAGGTCTAGGTGGTTTCATTTCCAGGAAAAGAGCTAAAGAATCACTCGTAGAAAAAGAAAAAATGTCTCGCAAAGGAGATAAAATGGATGAAGTTGATGAATACTGGAAAAGGAACCATAGAATAAAAGTCTTGAATGCTGAAATAGAGAAGGGAGGGTTAGATAAATCTAAAATAAATGAAAAGAAGAAGAAAATAAAAGACCTAGAAAAAGAGCAGGCATCAGCAATTAGAGAAGGAGTAATTAGCAAATATTCAGAAGCTGAAAAGGTAAGTAATAAGATCAAGAAAACAATCCAAAAATTAGAAGAAGGCAAGACAAAACAGGGCAAAGAATTCACTCCGGGACAATTATTCGCCTATAAAAAATCACTCCGAATGAGTACAGATTGGCTTACGGATAAATTAGAAAGAGGTCTAATTGATTTTGGCGAAAGCGAAGAGAGAATATCTAGACAGTACGATTTAATGCAAACTCTTAGTAAAGGATTTGTCAGAATAAATGAAGATGATATTATCATTCCATTCGAGGAGAGAAGACTCAAATCAATTGCCGAAGAAAAAGAGAAAGAAAAAGAAAAATCACAAGGGAAGTATTTACTTAGCGAAACAGTAAAAGGCGCCCTCATATCTGCTGGCTTTGCCACAGCAGGTTATGCCATAAGAGAATTTACTGATCAGTATTTTACTTCAAAAGATATTACTTCTCCTGTACATGAAGGATCTAATAGAACTAAAGAACTTTTGCAGGGTATGAAGGAAGCAGGAGAAAGATTAAGGATAAATGAAGAGCAATGGGAAGTAAAATCATCAGAACAAAGAGAAACAATTAGAAATGCCTTTGCTTTACTTAGAGAAGTTCCTTTAGGAGAAATGAGAAACGATCTTGGATCTGGATTAGCAAACCTTGAAAGAGAATACAATCGTGTGGATTCGGAAATAAACAGTTTATTAAAGATGAGATCAGAAGGGAAGCCTATAGATTCAGAACATTTAGAAAATCTTAGAAATATGAAAGAACGTATGATCAGCCGCCTAAAAGAATCATTACCTAGAATAAGAGAGCATATAGAGGAAGTATCAAGTAAAAGAGGCCTTAAAGAAAACTTTACATTAGAATTAGGAAAACAAGGAGCTCCTAAATATTTAGAAAGAACTCTCCAAATGATTGCCATAAATAACATGGAAAATCCTGTAGATGCTGCTGGTAATTTTACTGAAAAACATGCTGCTAAAAGCCTGAATATTTCACAGAATTTAATTAGAATATTATCAGGCAAGGATACAATTGGAATTAAAGCCAGTGAACTTTCAGAGGCTGTGAATTGGAATCCTAAAAAGAATACTTTAGAAATTAAAGACCATGTTAAATTTAATGAAGTTTTAAAAACATTAGATAGTCATGCTGATGAGCTTTGGGATGAAGGGGCTCTGAAAAAAGGCGCCTTGAGGTATGTTAATAATATTAAGCTGGAAACTTGGGAAAAAGTTGTCCATGCCAAAGGGTTAGAAGAAAGTGTTGCTGGGTATGATGATATAGAAATAAGTGAAAAATTTGACGTTCCAGAAGAGGTTTCAAAAACAAGGGTTCAGCCAATCCCAGATGAATGGTGGGATGAAAGAGATGCATTTTGGAAAGATACTATACTCCCAGAATCTCCAGAGGTTCAAAATGAAAGTATTGATCCTGTCCAAGGGATAATAGAGAAAACATTCAATGAAAGTCCTAAAAAAGTAATGGATCTTCTAATTAATCGTCAAATCAAACCAAGTGATTTTGTAGAATACTATTCTAATAGAGTTCCTGAAAGTCAATGGATTATTAAAAAGAAACTAGAATTAATTAAGAGAGTTAATGAGCTTTACGACATAACGGACGTAAATAGAGTAGAACCTGCTAAGAAATTTGTTATGAAAATGATTGTTCAAATGAGAGATTTTAAATAAAATTCAGAGAATTTCATATTTCCAAGAAAAACCGTTTTGTAACGGTTTTTTGTTTGGGGATAAGTTTTTGGTTAAGAACATATTTTTGTGGTAAAATATATATAATATGACAGAACGAGATAAATATCATGAACCAATTGAGGAAGGTGTTGGGCCAGCTGCGGCAGCTGAACAACCAAGCCAACCTCAAGAGGCTCCACCAATAAAAAAAGAAGCTCCAATTCAGCCTGAAAAAAAGGTTGAGGAAGTGTCTAAACCAGAAGTTCTTCAGTCAGCTAAAGAAATTACTCCAACAGCTTCAGCGCCAGTAGCTGATTCAAGCCCAGCTACTCCAGCTAAGCCTACTCAGCCAGCTGAGGAACCAGCTGATAAAAAGCGGGTTGAGCAGTTAACTCAAATAGCCTTTGACAAAGGCCTAACTGAAGCGATTGAGGAAGCTAAGAAAGCTAATAATCCATATATCTTGGATGAATTTCATGATGCCTTGACTAATGATCTTTACGAAAAATTAGTTGAAGCAAAGAAACTGGAACAAAAATAGGGGGTAACATATGGACTTAAATCAAATACTAATAGGTATCGTTGTTTTACTTGCTCTTGGAATTATTGGAGTAGGCGCTTTGATGTTTGTTATGGCTCGTAAAAAAAGAGGCCAGGTAACCCGCTCTTTGAATATGAGTTTGTTTTTAATTACTTTGCCTAAGAAAAATAAAAAAGAAGAAGGTGAGACTGCCAAAAGCGAAAAAGAAATCATTTCAGTTATGGAACAATTCTATAGTAGTCTCAGTAATATTAAGGAAACTAAAGATACCTTTTTTTACGGCCAGCCGCATATTGTTTTTGAAATTGCTACACCACAAATAGGAGAAGAAATATCTTTCTATATGTCCATACCTCGCAAATATGAGACAGTTGTTGAAAAACAAGTCCATGGTTTCTATTCTGAAGCTTCAGTTGAAAAAGTAAATGATTACAATATTTTTAATCCTAAAGGGGTAGTGGCTGGCTCATATTTAAGACTAGCCAAAACCTATTCTTTGCCTTTTAAAACATATCAGAGTCTGGAAATGGATCCATTGAATGAAATTACTAATACTTTGTCTAAATTACAGCAAGAAGGCGAAGGTGCTTCAATTCAGATCGTTATTAAACCCACTCAGTCTAAAAACTGGGCTAAACAGGGTTTGAGAATCGCTAAAGAAATGCAAGGTGGTAAAGATTTTGGAGCAGCTAATTCAGAAGCTAGCAAGGGAATAGTCAGAAAAAATGTTGAGCTTGCAGTTAAAGGAACTTCCCAAAAAGACAAAGACAAAGAAAAATTAAATAATATTTCTTTGACTCCTTTACAGGAAGAAATTATAAAATCACTTGAAAATAAGGCTAGTAAACCTGGGTTTGAAGTTAATATTAGATTATTAGTTTCTTCGGAAGACCAAGAAAAAGCCGATCAAATACTTGGACATTTGGAAAGTGCCTTTGTTCAGTTTAATGCACCTAGTTTGAATCAAATAAAATCAATTCGTCTCAAAGGATCTAATTTAAAGAAATTAATTTATGACTTTTCTTTCAGATTATTCAATAGAAAACAATCAACCATCTTAAATACTGAAGAATTAACCAGTCTTTTCCATTTTCCAAGCATTACTGTTAATACGCCTAAAGTTAAATTCATGAAATCTCAGTCAGCTGATTTGCCGGCTAACATGCCTCAAGAAGGCATTATTCTAGGCAAAAATGTTTACCGAGGAGTCGAATCAGTTGTTCGAATGACAGATAATGATCGCCGTCGCCATCTATACATTGTTGGACAAACGGGAACTGGTAAATCAGCTTTCTTGCGCAATCTCATTGTTCAAGATATTAGGGCAGGTAAAGGTATTGGCGTTTTGGATCCACATGGTGAGATAGATAAAATTATGGAATTAATTCCAAGAGAAAGAGTTGAAGATGTCGTTCTAGTTGATCCCTCTGATTTAGAAAGACCTCTGGCTTTAAATATGCTGGAATATGACACTAAATATCCAGAGCAAAAAACTTTTGCCGTTAACGAATTGATGAGCATCTTTGATAGATTGTATGATTTAAAGAATACTGGCGGACCAATGTTCGAACAATATACTCGCAATGCTTTATTGCTTTTAATGGATGATCCTAGTGAAGATGTTACCTTATTGGAAGTTCCTAAGGTTCTAGCTGATAAAGAATATCGGGCTAAGTTGTTAGCTAAATGCCAAAGTATGGTAGTTAAGAATTTCTGGGAAAAAGAAGCTGCTAAAGCAGGAGGCGATGCTTCTTTACAGAATATGGTGCCATACATTACTTCTAAATTCAGTATTTTCATTTCCAATGACTATATGAGGCCGATTGTTAGTCAGGCTAAAAGCTCTCTTGATTTTAGGAAAATCATGGACGAGCGTAAGATTTTGTTAGTTAATCTAAGCAAAGGAAGGTTAGGGGATATTAATAGTAGTCTTTTAGGCATGATTGTTACAGGCAAGCTTTTAATGGCTGCTTTTTCAAGAGTAGATATGCCTGAAGAGCAGCGTCAAGATTTCTATCTATACATGGATGAATTCCAGAACTTTTCAACGGATAGTATTTCGACTATTCTCTCTGAGGCTAGGAAATATAGGTTAAGCTTAATTGCTGCTCATCAGTTCATTGGTCAATTGTCAGATAATATTAAAGAAGCTGTGTTTGGCAATGTAGGTTCTCAAGTTGCTTTTAGAGTGGGGGCTGAAGATGCTGAATTTTTGATTAAGCAATTCGAACCTGTTTTTGGTGCTAATGACTTAATTAATGTTGATAATTTTAATGCTCATGTTAAATTAATAATTAATAATCAGACTTCTACGCCATTCAATATTGCGACCTATCCGCCTGAAAAAGGTTTTCCGGAAGTAGCCCAAGCTATTAAAGAATTGGCTCGGTTAAAGTACGGTCGGGATAAGGCAGTAGTTGAACAAGAAATTGCTACTAGGTACAAAACAGCTGCTCCAATTCAGTCAGCTAACCCAAATATGGAGGTGAAATAGATGGGAAGTTACAAGATAATTTTAAAAGATTTATTCTTAGACACAGTTGTTGAAGTTTTGTATTTTCCAGTTTGGTGGTATAGTCGTGGTTTAAAAAAAGCGGCTCTTTTTTGTTTTTTAAGGATTAAAGATGGTTGGCAGAATTTGGCTCTAGTAATCTTTATTAAAAATTTCTTTAAACCTATGTATGGCCAAAAGGGCTGGGATGCATATGTCTTAAGTTTGGCCAGTCATTTTATTCATCTTGTTTTTCGTTTGTTTTTAATGTTTCTTTGGGCTTTGCTTTGGGTTTTTATTCTGTTTGCCTGGGTTACTTTACCAATATTCACTATTTGGAAATTACTATTTTAATCATGGAACCAAACTTATATTTCAACCCTCATTTGAATTTATTGAGAATAACTCAAAGGAAATTGAGAAGAGTTTTAAGTTGGGTTCTTTTTTTCTTTTTAATAATCTTTGGAATTTATGGTTTATGGGCCTTATTAATTGGCTATGATGCTGTTTTTTATCTTTCTCTTTTAACTGACATGTTTCTTATCTATATTCTAGAAAGGAAGAAAGAGAGGATTGATAGGATTAAAGTGTTTAAGGAAGAAACTGATGTTTCTTTGTTTTTGAATAACTCAGCTCAGAAATCTTTAGAAAGAGCTTGGCTTTTTGCTTATCGTAAAGGATATCGCTCACTAAGGCCAATCCATCTTTTTAATTCATTTTTAAAACAAAAGAATTTTAAAAAAATTCTTAAGAGATTAGATTGTGATCCTAATCTTGTTAATCAAAAAACTAAAAGCATTTTAGAGAATTCTTCATTTTTTGTGGATGACAAAGGAGTGGCTTTTCTAGGTCCTAAAATGGCCTCAGATTTCAAAGAAATATTTGTTGATGCGTATAGATTTTGTTTAGAAAAACAAGAGAGTCAAATTGGGGCTTTGGATTTGCTTTGGGCTATTAGTCAACAAAGAAATTTGGTTGGCATGATTTTTGATGAATTTGGAATTAGACCCGAGGAAATTGAAAAAGTCGTTATATGGTCTCAATTAGAAAGAGAAATTAAAAAGAACGAAAAGTCTTTTTCTTGGCGAAGATTTTTCAAACCTAAAGGAAAATTGAATAGAACTATGACGGCTGTTTTAACGCCAACACTTGATAAGGTTAGTCGGGATTTGACATATTTGGCGAGACAAGGTCAATTTGAGATTGTTATGGGCAGACAAAAAGAAATTAGCGACACCTTTAATTTCTTTAGTGCTGGCAAAATTGGCGTAGTTCTGGTTGGTGAAAGTGCTATTGGCAAAAAAGCAATTTTGAAAAAGTTAGCTCAGATGATGGTTACGGAGAATGTGCCTAAGTTTTTAAAGGATAAAAGATTAGTTGAGCTTGATTTAGGAAGTCTTGTCAGTTTAGACGGCGCTAGAGAAAAAGGTGAAGAATATTTAAAACAGATTGTTTTTGAAGTTAATAGAGCGGGTAATATTGTTTTAGTAGTTGAAAATATTGATAGTCTATCAGGTCTCAAAACCCAAGCTGGAGGTATTGATATGTCAGAAATCTTATCATCAGCTTTAGATAAACGTGCCTTCTATTTCATCGGCACAACTACAGCTGATAATTATGCTTCTAAAATTGAAGGTAAAATTTTAGGCAGATCTCTTAGTCGGGTTAATGTGCCTTTGCCACCAGAGAATATTCTATGGCAAATCTTGATTACTAAAATATATGTTATTGAAAAAGAATTAAATATTTTCTTTTCAGCTGATGCTTTAGAACAAGCTATTAATTTGGCTGACCGATATGTCTATGGCAAAGCTTTGCCAGCTAAGGCCATGGATTTGTTAACTGAAGCAGGTCACAAGGTTAGAGGACAGATGGGGGCCGGAGCCTATATCAAAGACAGCGATATTATTGAATTGGTTACAGAAAAAACAAAAGTTCCTTTGGGGGAAATTGAAGAAACAGAAAAAGAAAAATTACTTAATTTAGAAAATTTAATCCATAAAAGGGTAATTAACCAAGAAGAAGCAGTTAAAGGCATTGCTGATGCCATGAGGCGCTCAAGATTGGAATTACAAGGCAGGAAAAAACCAATTGCTAATTTTCTTTTTGTGGGGCCAACTGGCGTGGGTAAAACTGAGACAGCTAAATCATTAGCCAGAGTGTATTTCGGCAATGAAAAAAGAATGATTCGCTTAGACATGTCTGAATACCAAGAAAAAAGAGGATTGAGAAGATTAATTGGTTCGAGGACTGAGAGTGATACTAATAAGGGGTATTTAACAGAGGCTGTTAAAAGACAGCCATATTCCATGATTCTTTTAGATGAAATTGAAAAAGCCCATCCGGATATTCTAAACCTATTCTTACAAGTTATGGATGACGGAAGATTGACTGATATTTCAGGAGAAACTATTAATTTTACCAATACCATCATTATCGCCACCTCCAATGCCGGCACTCATTTCGTCCAGAAGAAAATTAGTGGTGGATCGACTTATGAGGAAATCGACAAGGAGTTAAAGCAAACTGTCCTGTTGGAATACTTTAAGCCTGAATTTTTAAACAGATTTGATAAAATTGTTTTGTTTAAGGCTTTGAGTATGGATAATATGAACAAAATTACTAAACTATTTTTAAATGGTTTTAAAAAGAAATTGGAGGAAAAGGGAATTTTCTTTAAATCAGAAGAAGATGCTGTTGAGGAATTGGCTCAAAAGGGATACGATCCCTTGTATGGAGCTAGGCCTTTAAAAAGAGTAATTCAGGATATTGTTGAAAACCAGGCAGCTACTTTATTATTAGAAAACAAATTAAAAAGAAGAGATACATTAATACTTAAGAAAGGACTTGGGCTTGAAATTGAAAAAGCTCCAGAGTTTTAAATATGCAATTAACTAAAAAAGATTGGTTAATAACGTTTTTTATAGGCGAGATATCAGCTTGGTTGCTAATTCTAATGGTTAATAATTTGGAATTGAATGTTGAATTTATTAAGCAAGGCCATCTGTATTGGATTCTGCCAATATTCTTTCCCATTTTTTGCCTAATTTGGATTAAATTAATCTCCCTTATTAGTCAGAAAAAAGAATCCCTTTTTCAATTTGGTAAATTCGTCCTGGTAGGTGGTTTTAATTTCTTGGTTGATATTGGAATTTTGAATTTATTAATATTTTTCTCAGGAATAGCAGTAGGGTATTGGTATTCAGTTTTTAAAGGAATTTCCTTTTTGGTTGCTAATATTAACAGTTACTTATTCAACAAGAATTGGGCTTTTAGCAGCAAGGAGAAAGATACAGGCAAGCAATTTTTAACTTTTTTCTTGGTTAGTGTTGTTGGGCTTATAGTTAACAATATAGTGGCTTCAGGTATTGTTAATTTAGTAGGACCGCAATTTGGATTGAATGCTGGACAATGGGGTAACATCGGGGCCATAGTAGCATCGATGGTAGCCATGGGTTGGAATTTTATCGGATACAAGATGTTTGTGTTTAAAAAGTAGGGAAATTCAGATAACGTAAAAGGCCGCCAATTTTTTCAATTGGTGGCCTTTTAAATTCACAGGTCAAGAGAGGAGATAGACTATCGAATGGGAGCTCGGAAATCAATTTGTTCATGTTCGCCGAGTATAGCAGTTTGATATTTGTCATCATGAATAGGCTCGCTACCTCGCCAAATTATCCGACAGACACTACACGGACTACCTTTTTGTTCACCGCTCTCGAGCGGAACAGTTACCACTTTTCTGGTGCTGATCACTCCAGGGCATCCGTAGGCGGGGCACTGTGATTTGAAAACAACTCCTCCGTTATCGAGGAAAGCGATTCCATCGTTTGTATCCTTTACAGGGACGGTTCTGTGAATACAGCCACAGTCCTTACAAGCAAACCCTTCAATTTCTCTTCCGTTTACTCTAGTTTCGACCTTTTTTCTAAGGTTGATTTTGCCATCGCAGGTTTGTAATGAGCATTCCATAACTTTTCTCCTCCCCTTTAACCGTGTTATTGTTACCCTCTTTATAGAATATTAATTGGATGTCGTCAAGTTAAACGCTTTAATTTTTAATTCTTTGTGATATACTAAAAATGTATGGCAAATCTAGTTTTGTATAGGAAATATAGGCCAAAGACATTTGGTGAAGTGGCTAATCAAGATCATATTAAAAAAACCTTGATTAATGCTTTGAAATTAGATAAGGTGGCTCACGCCTATCTTTTTACCGGTGTCAGAGGAACTGGTAAGACAACCATAGCCAGACTATTAGCTAAGGCTGTTAACTGTACTAATAGGAAAGAATCGGAGCCTTGTAATAAGTGTAATGCCTGTAATGAGATCAATGAAAACAAATCTTTGGATTTAGTTGAAATTGACGCTGCTTCAAACAGAGGTATCGATGAAATTAGGGAATTAAGAGATGGTATTAAATTCAGTCCTAATTCTTTAAAATACAAGGTCTTTATAATCGATGAAATTCACATGCTGACTAGAGAAGCTTTTAATGCGCTTTTAAAGACCCTGGAAGAGCCTCCAGCTCATGCAATTTTCATCTTAGCTACTACTGAAATTCATAAAGTTCCTCAGACCATAATATCTAGATGCCAGAAATTTGATTTCCATAAATTGACTTTGGATAAGATCGTAGAAAGACTTGACTGGATAACAGGAAAAGAAAAGGTAAAGATTGAAAAATCTGCCTTAGAATTGATTGCTGTCAATGCCGATGGTTCAGTTAGAGACGGAGAAAGCCTCTTGGGCCAGATTATGTCTATGGAGGATAAGAATATTACTCTAGAAGAAGTCCAGACTATTTTAGGAGTAACAGACATTAAAGCAGTTTCTGATCTAGTTAATTTTTTAATTAACAAAGAATCAGGCAAAGCCATCTCGCATATCAATCAAGTTGCCAATCAGGGATATGATTTGGTTCAATTTACCAAATCATTAATAAGCTACTTTAGAAAAATGATGATTTTAAAAGTTGATTCATCTTTATCTAAATTAGTAACAGCTGAGTTGACAAAAGAACAAGTGGAGGGTATAAGGGAGATGGGAGAAAAGTTAGATTCAAAGGAATTGATTGAAATTATTCATTTGTTTGTTAATGCTGAAAATGAGGTTAAATCAGCTGATTTCCAGCAACTTCCTTTGGAATTAGCTGTTGTTGAGTGTTGTAGTACAAATTAATATATTGGGGAGTCGCCAAGTGGTAAGGCACACGGTTTTGATCCGTGCATTGCGGGGGTTCGAATCCCTCCTCCCCAGCAAATATACAAAATAGTTACAAATAATGACTTCTAAAAAGATATTTAAAAAAATCCTTTGGTCTTTGAGTTTGTTCTTGTTATTTTTGCCGCCAGTTGTACCATGTTTCTTGTGGTATAAAATAGAATTCGAAGAAAACCCCTTATTTAAGACAAATTTCGAATTAAAAGGGGCGGAAAATATTAATCGTGAAGAGGTTGATAGGGTTTTTGAATTAGTAGATTATTTTTATGAATCTACTAAAGATGATTCTTTAGTTAAATTTGGTGAACAGAAATCAGATTTAGAAAATAATAATTTTGAAAAAGAAGTTTCTAGAGGCATCACGGAAAAACTTGGTGTTTTTTCATTTCTTCCTTATCATAAAGTTTGTTTGGTTAATAAAAATGTAGTTTATATTAATGGCATAGTAGACGAAGATCAAGCTTCTAATGTAGCTATTAATCAGTTGGATGGTTATAATTTTTTTACTGAAAAGGGAAGTAAGGATTGTAAAAATGTTTTAATTAACAGATTTAGGCAAAATTCTTCATCGCCAGAATTTACATATCCCATATTAGTTAATATAGATGATATTGAAAACAAAAAACGTCTAGAAGGGAAAAATTATATTGCCAACTTAGCAACTACATCGATTGGAATGATGGATACAGTAACTACTATCTCTCTGTGTTGGTGGGTTGTAGCTCTTGCTTATCTATTACTTCTTTTTGCTTGGTCTTTTATTTTTTTCCAGTATAGAAAGATACTGAAATTTACTAAATTAATAGAATAATATGCAAGAAATCCTAGAATCCATAAAGCCAGCAATCAATAGTTCTAAATTAATAAAAATCAATAGCAGGGCTATTGATGATTTTGTTAATTCTTTAAAAGACTCAGATTTCGAACAATCTGAATTTAATTCTGACACTGTCATTTCATCGAACAAACAAGAAGATCACATAGGATATATGATTGTATATAATACAATTAATTTTTGCTATTGGGGCGAACCAAAATGGACTATTAAATATAAAAATGAATACTATGATGGCTGTGCTGGATTAACTAGAGCTTTAGTCTCAGCTATTAATGACAGCTATCCATTACTTGACCCCAATTATTTAGCAGATTTACCAGAAAAAGATTTAGCTAATATCTTAAAGGGAAACATTGAAATCCCTTTATTCCAAGAAAGGCTTTTGCTTTTAAGAAGCTTAGGTAAATCAATGAAAAAGAATTTTAATAATTCCTGGATAAAAGTATTAGAAAAAGGAAATTATGATGCTGTTGATATTGTTAAAACTCTAGTAAAATATTTTCCAGATGTTTTTAAAGATGAAGCCGAATACAATGGTCATTTAGTTAAATTCTATAAAAGAGCCCAGCTCATTCCAGCCTATGTTGCTCATGACATAACGAAGCTTGGCCTCACAGAAATTAAAATATCAAATGTCGATAAAATAACAGCTTTTGCAGATTACAAAGTTCCTCAAATATTAAGGAAATTAGGAATTATTAAATATGCAGATGAATTATCTTCTAAAGTTGATAATTTAATTGAATTGTCAGCTGGAAGCAATGAAGAAATTGAAATCAGAGCATTCACCATAAAAGCTATTGACGAAATGACTAGAAAGGCAAAGATTAAATTCAAACAGGCAAACGCAGCAAATATTGATGGTATTATTTGGTTTAAGGGTCAGGTAAAATCATCGGATGACAAACCCTACCATAGAACAAAGACTATTTGGTATTAACAACAAAAGAGGGATAGTCATGAAAACTATTTGTCTAAGTTCCAGCATGAGGTTTGAGTCGTCAGTCAGAGAAGCCATAATCCATTTTAACGAAATTGGCATTCAAGCTCTGTTTCCTAATCTGGATTCAGGATTGAGTAAGGAAGAGCTTGACGAAGAAACGCAAAGGAGGCTCATTTTCGACCATTTTCGGGCAATTGACATTTCACAAGCCCTCTATGTTCTTTGCTTTCAGGGGTATATTGGAACTTTTGTCACTGCTGAGATCGGCTATGCCAGAGGCAAAGGGAAGCCAGTATATTTCTGTCAAAGGACTGGCAAAGCGGATCTGGATTGTCTTCGCGATGGTATTATTCTCCTGGACGAAATCAGAAAATTCATCCATCTGTAGTTCTTTTGAAAGAAAAAGGGGGACCCATAAGTAATATACAATAGAAGACTGGAATGAGAATTAATAGGTCATTTGCTCACTTCCAGTCTTCTTTTAATTTTGATATAATCAATATATGTCATTTGAATCACCAGAACAAAAATCAGAGCTTAATCCGTATTCTATTGAACAAATAGAGGAAGAGAAAATCCCAGAAAAAATTTCTTCAACCAGCCATGATATTGAAGCACCAGAAGGTTCTAAATTAGAAACTGTAATTGGTCACTGTGAAGAAGTAATAGGAGCTATTGAAAAATCAACAGATAGGGAATTCATTATCTTAGGCAGCATGGGAATGTACTTGATGTTTAACGAATTAGAAGAAGGCAAAGGTTTGAATATCTTAGAACAAAGGATTGCCGGCGGTAAAAATGATTTTGATATCGGTGTATCTTTGGAAAACCACGATGGAATCATGACTGATTTCGGCTGGGATAAAGAATCTAAAAGAATAAAAAGAGGACAAGTTAGTGGCAGTAATGAAATGATAGATGTCTTGCACAGAGAAGATCTGCCTCATTTCCCAAGACAAGAAGTCAAAAGTGGAGATAAGGAATTCCTGGTCTTGTCTCCAGAAGAAATGATTTTTGATAAAATCAAGACGTTATCTAATCCAGAAATGACCAGAGAAGGCGAACTGAGGAAAGGAGAAATTAAATGGGGCGTTGATATTAAATTATTAAAAACATACTTAATGATGAAAAATGATTGGTCTGAAAGCGAATTGGAAGATCATTTAACAGACAGATGGGATGAATACGTAGAAGATATCAGGTATCAAGGGGTCTCTGAAATGATTAAAAGAGTTAATCAAGGAGAATCAACTAAAGATGTATTAAAAGAATTACTTGAAAAAAGACTCAAAAAAGAAATTGATAATGTTGAAGAAGAATTGATTAATTTAACAGGACGAGAAAGTGAAGAGGTTGTCCGTGATTTAGTTAATTCTGCTAATCCAAAAGAATTTAACCAGAATTTAGAAGAATTACTAGATATTAGGATGGGCAAGAGGATGGATTATAGAGAAGCATCACAAATAGCTAATAGGGAATATATTAATCTTTTAAATTAAAAACATGAATAACAAGACAAATGAACAATATATCTGGAACTTTATCTTCAGCTGTCTCTATGTATTCCTGGTCATCATTTTTAGTATTTATCTCCACTCTGTTGATAAATTGCCAACAGACATACCTTTGTTCGATTTCTTTTTAATAGGCTTAGTTGTTTTTAGGCTAATTCAATTGTTTGTCTATGATATGGCCATGGATTTTGTTAGAGCCTTCTTTAAAAGATTTGAGACTGGTCCAGGCAGGACAATTTCTAAGCTATTAGGATGCCCTTGGTGTACTGGTGTCTGGCTGGCCCTATTCACAACTTTCCTCTACTTTTTAACCCCTTTTGTTTGGTATGGATACCTAGCCATTGCTTTAGCTGGCTTAGGATCCTTTATTCAAATATTAATTAATAGACTAAAATGAAGAAAATTATCATTGTTATCATTACTCTAATAATCCTAGGCGTAGGATATTACGCCATTTCTCCTTTATTCAATGAAATTGAAGTAGATGATGCTTTGCCAAATGATATTATCCAAGAAATGCCAAGCGGCGTTGAGGATCTGACTGATGAGCAAAAGCAGGAATTTGACAAGGAAATGGAAGAAATGAAAGATATGGAAGTCTCTGACATGGACGAAGAAGTACCAGAATCATTGCCAGAAGAAATTACCTTGTTCCCAGTTATGGGTACGAAAGGGCATCCAGCTAGCGGCTATGTCAGGATTCTGAAAACCGAGACAGGGAGTATTGTCCGTTATGAGAGATTTGAAACAATCAATGGGCCTAACTTGCGCGTCTATTTAGCAAAAGATTTAGAAGCCAGTGAATTTGTTGATTTAGGAGAAATTAAAGGAACAAAAGGGAATATTAATTATCCTGTTCCTGAAGATGTTAATATCTATGACTACAAGTACGTCATGTATTGGTGCGTGCCATTTAGCGTTTTGTTCAACTACGCGGAAATAAATTAATATTTCAAAAACAGTAAAAAACACCGCTTTTAAGCGGTTGTTTTTTATGCTAAAATACATACATGAAGAAGGAAAATAACTATGCCTTCATAGATAGTCAGAATTTAAATCTTGGCGTTAAAAGTCAAGGATGGGATTTAGATTTTGCCAGATTTTTTGTATATCTAAAAGATAAGTATAAGATAAAGAAAGCTTATCTCTTTATCGGCTATGTTCCAGGCAATGAAGCCCTTTATACATACTTGCAAAGTGCTGGATACATTTGTGTCTTTAAGCCGACTTTGGAAATAAAAGAAGAGGATGGGAGTGTGCGGATTAAGGGTAATGTTGATGCAGAATTAGTTTTGCATACAATGATTGAATACAAGAATTATGATAAGGCTATGATAGTTTCAGGCGATGGCGATTTTCATTGTCTGATTGAGTATTTGGAAAAAGGAGATAAATTGGGTCGCATTATTATCCCAAACAGAAAAGCATATTCCAGTCTTCTCTGGAAATTTAGAAAACATATGGACTATATGGATAATTTAGAAAACAAACTTGGAAAAAGATCAAAATAAAAAAAAGGGGCGTCGCTTTAAGGACGAACCTTAAAGTCTTTTCCCCTTCGTGATAATATAATTCTAACAAACTGGAATAATTTGTCAAGTAATTAATAAATAAATTAAATAAAAAATATGATTGATTTAAAAGATAAAATTAGAGGTGTGCAAGATTGGCCCAAGAAAGGCGTCAATTTCAAAGATGTAACAACTATTCTGGAAGATCCAGAAGCTTTTAAGCAAACCATAGATCAGCTCTGTGAGTTTTTCAAAGATAAGGAAATAGATAAGATTGTCGGTATTGATGCCAGGGGATTCCTTTTTGCCGCTCCGGTAGCCTACAAACTGGGAATTGGCCTATCGATTGTCAGAAAAAAGGGAAAGCTTCCGTATAATACGATTGAAGCTGACTATGATTTAGAATACGGCCAGGCCACTATCCAGATGCACAAGGATGCGATTAAAAAAGGAGACAAGGTTGTCTTAATTGATGACCTATCTGCTACTGGTGGAACATCTGTAGCGGCCTGTGACCTGATTGAAGAATTAGGGGGAGAAATTAAAGAAGTGCACTTCATTATTGACTTGCCTTTTCTCGGGGGTTCTAAGAAATTAGAAGAGAGAGGGTATAAGGTAAGAAGTCTAGTATCATATGACAGCGAATAAGATTAAAATTGGGGTCATTGGCGGCAGCGGCATAGATGATCCTAAAATATTGAAGAACGCCAAGGAAAAGGAAGTCAAGACGCCATATGGCAAAACTGCTTCTAAATTGATAACTGGCAAGATAGATGGGACAGATGTCGTCGTTTTGGCCAGGCATGGCAAGAAGCACAATATTATGCCGACACTCGTTCCTTTCAGGGCGAATATCTGGGCTCTGCACAAGGCTGGCGTGACTCACATCATTGCCACTACGGCTTGCGGTTCATTAAGGAAGAAAATTAAGCCAAGGCAATTGGTTTTCTTAGATCAATTTATTGATTTCACTAAACACAGGGATCTGACGTTTTTCGACAAGAAAAAAGTAGTGCATACCCCTATGGCTGATCCTTTTGATGAGAATTTAAGGAAAATCTTAATCAAAACTGCCAAGCAATTAAAAATCCCTCATCACACTAAAGGAACCATGGTGACTATTGAAGGACCTAGGTTTTCAACCAGAGCAGAAAGCCATATGTTCAGAAAACTGGGAGCAGATGTCATCAATATGTCGACTACGCCAGAAGTAATCTTGGCTAATGAACTGAATATGTGCTATGCTTCAATAGCTATGGCTACGGACTATGACTGTTGGCTTGAAAACGAAGAGCCGGTTACCTGGGAAATGATCCTATCAGTCATGAAGGAAAATGCAGATAACGTAAAGAAGCTTATTCTAAAAGCGATCAAACAGATTAAAAATGGCATTTAAACAGAAATATACTATCAAGGCAGATTATCTAACAAGGGGGACGAAAAGGAGGGCAGGTATTTTAATTTCACCAAGCGTAAAATTCATTGTTGCCCATGATACGGGCAATGCAAACTCTACTGCCCAAGGAAACGTCAATTACTACAAGAACAGCCAAAATGAAATCTATGCTTCTGCTCATCTCTTTGTGGATGACAAAGAGATTATCGAATGCGTGCCAGCTTTGACATCTGATCCTGAAAAAGCCTGGCATGTCAGATACCAATTGACCAAGGATAACGAAATTTACGGTCACAATGCCAATGACGCGGCTATCGGCGTAGAATATTGCTATGGCAGCAGTATCAATGCAGATGAAGCGTATAAAAGATATCTCTGGACACTGGCATATATCTGCCATAAGTTCAATCTGGATCCCAACAAGTCAATTGTCGGCCACCATATTTTGGATCCAGGCAGGAGGTCTGATCCGGAAAACGGATTGGGCAACAGCGGCCGAAGCTATAATCAGCTCTTAAAGGATGTTGTTGTTGAATACAACAGCTGTTTGAGTAATAATCAAAATATTATGAATAAATTAATAAGAAACCCAAATTCAAAAAAAGTTTACGTTATCGGCAAAGATAACAAGAAGCATTGGATCTTCAACGGGGATACTTTCAGGGTCGGCATGGAAATGGGCCTCTGGGGTGGTCCGGAAACCATCGAGCTGACAGATGACAGCATCTATGAAGAAGGCCATGCTGTCGTTTTCTTAGACAGGACTTAAGATTATGAATGAAATGAATGTAAAAAGAAAGGCTGAGGAAATAGCCAGGCTATACAATCCGGAAAATCTGGCTCCTTTTCCTTTTGAAAAGATCATAAAGGAAAAGACAGATCTGGATGTCTTTGTTTCAGATGAGCTTCCTGGAGATGAAATTTCAGGAGTCATTAACTATGACTTTACGACCAACAAGTTCAAGATCTTAGTCAATGAAAAAAGATCTGAAGCTTTCCAATATTTCATCATAGCCTACGAACTAGGCCACTATTTCCTCCACCAAGGAATCATTAAAAGGAGAGGAATGATTGTTGACCGTGGTGATTTTTCAGATGACGAGCCTTCGACCTATCCTATGGAAGGAACAGTCTCGTATCTGCCTTCAATCATCAAGGCAGAAGCGAACCAATTCGCCTCAATCCTGATCATGCCCGAAGATCTGGTTGTCAAAGCCTGGAATTCATTCAAGAATGTTGAAGAGTGCGCCAAGATATTCAAGGTTCCAATTTCAATCATGAGCCTTCGTTTGGAGAAATTAGGATTGATTACATAACCATGCTTATTGACGGACGCACAATCGAAGAGGAGGTAGCCCGCCAAGAAGAAGAACTTGATCAAATTAATGTTCTGCTTAATCAGAAAAAATCTGAAGATCTGACTTCATATACGCCTTTGGTAGCCAAGAAAGAAATTAGCACTGAAATTGATGACCGAGCCAGAGAATTGGAAAACAAGGCCTTTGAGCAGGATATCAAGTTGAAGAAAATTTCACTTTTCACCCTATTCTTCTTCCTGGCTTTTGAAACTGTTGCCATTTTCGCCTTTGCATATTTCCAAGCAGTTGGTTTTAACGGATTCAAGCTTGAACAATGGAGTTTTAACCTATTAGTTTCAGCGACCATTGCTCAGATTACATATATGGTGCAGATGACAGTCAAGCACCTGTTTCCTTAGTAGTTTCTTAAAATCCAGTCAACTTCTACAAAAGGGGGATGCTATGAATTGCGAGATTTGCGGAGTCAAGGATGTCGATTTATCAATCCTATTACCGATCAAGAAAGAAGATGGGTCTTTAAATACAATGGCCTGTCTCAAATGTGCGGAGGAATCCGATGCATACTGCATGGATCACGAGCGACCGCATACCGGCTTCAGCGACAGCGATGAGACGGCCTGTCTGGCGTGTGTCGAACAAGCTGTTTTCAGAAATAGGTTTGATGCAGCTGGAATTTTTGCCAAGATTCGAAAATCCTTAAATCCTGACCACCTTAACCGTCTTCAAGAATGGGCCAGAGTGTTATCCGAGGCTATTGATGACACCTTGGAAGCATGTGTATTAAGGGCCCTGACAACCAAAGCTGTCAGGCTTGATATTGATATTGACGAGATGGTGGCTCAGGTTGCTGAAAGCCATTCTATCGATCAAATCCTGCCAGAAACGGTTTTTGCCTAGGCATATTCAAATGAAAGAAGTTTTCCTCGGGATCGTCCACAACTGGACGGTCCTTTGTTTTTTATGTAAAATGAATATACATTAATCATTTCTTTTCTAATTTGTAAGGGGGATAAATTGAAAAGGAATTTAAAAATATGGATACAGATAGAATTGTCGAAATTAATCAAAAAATGAGGAATTTTGATCCTAAGACTTTAATCAAGCGCGGTCTTTACGTCGTTGTCGGCCTAATTATCATCTTTGGCGCTTTCGGCACGATCGGAGCCGGAGAAAGAGGGGTTCTTCTCCAATTCGGCGCTGTTAAGGATAAGGTTTTTGATGAGGGTCTCTACATCAAAATCCCTTTAATCCAAAGAGTGGTTAAGATGGATGTAAAGATCAAGAAAGACGAAGTGCCAGCTAGCGCTTCTTCAAAAGACTTGCAGATCGTCACTTCCATAATCGCCTTGAACTATCATTTGAATCCTGATGCGGTCAACAAGGTTTGGCAAGAGGTAGGGAAGAACTATAACGCACGTATTATTGCTCCGTCAATCCAAGAAGCAGTCAAGGCAGTCACTGCCAAGTTCACGGCTGAAGAATTGATTACCAAAAGAGAAACGGTCAAGGAGCAGATCAAGGCTAATTTAGCCGAAAGATTACTAGAAAGAGATATTTTAGTCGATGAATTCAATATTATCGATTTTTCTTTTTCTCCTGCATTCAATGATGCCATTGAAGCTAAAGTTACAGCCGAGCAATTGAAGCTTAAGGCTGAAAGAGACCTGGAGAGAATCAAGATTGAAGCTGACCAGAAAGTCGCTGAAGCCCAGGGTAAGGCCCAGGCTATCCAGATCGAAGCCCAGGCCCTAAGAGCCAACGCTCAGGTAGTAGAATTACGTTGGATTGAGAAATGGGATGGCAAGACTCCAACCTATTGGGGAAACGCCAGTCCTTTTATTGGAATTAATAGGTAAATAAGGAGGTAAATATGTATCAAAAGGCAGTTCTAATATTAATCATCCTAATATCCGTCTTTGCATTTTCTTTCTTGGCTTTTGCTGATGAAAATGACGTATTAGCAAGCGAATTGAATGTTGAAGAACCGGGCCTAGTATCCTGGTTTAAAGACAAGGTTGATACGGTCAGGATCTGGACCACCAAGGACAATCTCAAGAAAGCAGAATTAGAATTGAAAAAAGCTTCCCGTCAATTGATTAAAATCAAGAAGATGGCTCAGAAGAATCCTGAAGATGAAGGTCTTCAAGGAAAACTGGAAATGATTAACAACAGGTATGAGGAATTGATCGGCAAGATCAATGATCGGGTAGAGAATTACAAGGAAGATTATCCTGATTCTGAAAGATTGAGCAATTTTTTAAACAAATACACAGAACATCAGTTGAAGCATCAGGAGATATTGCAGAAACTGGAAACAGAAGTGCCTGTAAAAGTCATGGAAAGGATCCAGGAAAACAGACAGGATCATTTGGAAAAATTCAGCGAAGTCATAACCAGGGTTCATGACAATAATGAATTCAAGAATCATCTAAAGCATGTTTTGGAAAATACTGAGAATACTGTCAGACAAGTTAACTTAATGGGCGTCATAGAAGAACTAGGCCAACAGGATGTTTTGGAAATAAGGCAGAGAGTCCATGAAATGAAGCAAGAACACCACCAATTAATTCAAAACATCAAAGATGCCAGTCAGCAGATGATTAAAGACAGAACCAGGGCTCATAATGTAATCGATGCAATTCAAGATACTGTTGATGAAACCATAAGCAGCACCAGCACGGCAACTACGGCTACGCAACTGATCGATGACCTAGGAAATACAGTTGAAGAACTTTTAGAAGGAATCACTAATTAGAATATGGATAAAAAAGTATATATTATCCTCTTAAGCTGGAATAATTGGCCAGATTTAAATGAATGCTTAGAATCTCTCAAAAACAGTGACTACCAGAATTATCAGGTAATCATTGTTGATAATGACTCGAAAATCAAGCCAAAAGCTCCAAATGATAATATTAAGATGATATATAACAAGGAGAATCTGGGCTTTTCAGGAGGCAATAACGTGGGTATTGAATATGCTTTGAAACAAGATGACGCAGACTATATCATGCCTTTAAACGATGATGTTATTCTGGCTCCTAATTTCTTATCTAAAATGATTGAAATAGCAGAAAGCGATGAAAGGATTGGTATGGTTGGCCCTAAGATATATTTCTATGACCAGAAAGACAAGCTATGGTTTACCGGAGGCAATGTTAATTGGCTGCATAACAAAGGAACAATGAGAGGATATAATGAGATTGATAAGGGGCAATATGATAATCCTAAAATCCAAGATATGGATTATCTGACCGGTTGCTGCTTATTAGTCAAAAGAGAGACATTGGAGAAAATTGGACCTATGCCAGAAGAATACTTCGGATACTATGAAGATGTAGATTGGTCATACGCTGCAAAGAAAGCAGGATACAGGACTGTCTTTGTGCCTGAATCCAAAATCTGGCACAAGGGATCAAAAAGCTTTGTTGAAACCTCACCTTCATATATCTATTATCATGTCAGAAACGGATTGATTTTTGCCAATAGGTATGCACATTGGTATTTAAAGCCAATAATCCATTTAGATGTAATTTACCGTATCTTAAAACAAATTCTAAAAATTTTAATTCCTAAAAAAAGAGAATGGATCAGACCGATCCTTTTAGGAATCAAGGATTTCTATTTAAAAAGAGAAGGGAAGTATGAGAATTGGCATTGAGGCAGATAAATTAGAAGGAGGCAGGACTGGCGTGGGCCGAGTCCTAATTAATATCCTCAGGCAGTGGGACGGTTTTGATTTATCTGATTTAGAATTAATTCTGTATTTTAAAAATTCTGTTCCTGATGATCTGAATTTAAACAAGTCAAATTTCAAATTTAAGGTATTAAATGCCAAGAGTAATGCAATATTCAGGCATTACCATTTATCAAAACAAGCTAAGAAAGATAAGCTTAACATTCTTTTTTGTCCGGACTATGTCTCGCCAATCACATATTTCAAGCCCACTGCCCTGATCCTTCATGATATTTCATATGAAGTCAGGCCTGATATATATAATTGGCCTAGTGTTTGGGATAAAATATTACTAAAATATTTTTCTAAGATTTCAGCCAAAAGAGCTAAATATATTTTTGTTGTCTCAGAATACACAAAAAAAGAAGTAATTAAGCATTACAGAGTAAAAGAAGGTAAAGTTCATGTTATTCCGCTAGCTGTTGATAAGAAATTTAGGATAGTTGATAACAAAGAAAAGATACAAAGGATTAAGGATAAGTATAAGATTAAAGATAAATATATTTGTTTTGCTGCTTCAATTGTAAATAGAAGGCACTTAGACAAAATAATTAAAGCTTTTGAAAAAATTGGAAAGAAATTGCCAGAATACCAATTTCTTCTAATTGGCAAGAATCATACTTCGCCTTTTGTTGATATTGAAAGATTAGTAAATGAAGTTAATGAGAAATCAAACAGACAGGCGATTTTAAGACAGGATTTTGTTAAAGGAGAAGATTTGCCTCTGATATATAATGGAGCTGATCTGGGAATATATTTATCAGAATATGAAGGATTTGGATTGCCTGTTCTAGAATCAGTAGCTTGTGGTACGCCATCAGTGACTAGCCCAGTTACTTCAATTCCTGAAGTAATAGGTGATTCAGCTATTTATGTTAATAACATTAAAGATATAGATGAAATTGAAAAAGCAATATTCAAAGGATTAACTGATAAGGAATTAAGACAGCATCTTATTAGTAAGGGATTAGAGAGAGTTA
>CAYOHI010000004.1:50993-73030 GCA_964403725.1 uncultured Candidatus Saccharibacteria bacterium | reverse complement strand
CGGCAGAATGCTTGAAATTAAAGATGAATCATGGACTAAGGAAATAGGGCAGGTTGTCATTAATGATTACAAGGATGTTTATCCAGAGCTTGAAAGAAACAAGGAATTCATTTTAGACCAACTAGAACATGAAGAATTCAAATTTAGGAAAACCTTGGAAAAAGGTTTAAGAGAATTTGAAAAAGGAACAGATCCTTTCATTCTTTTCTCAACCTATGGCTTTCCTATTGAAATGACTCAAGAATTAGCTAAGGAAAAAGGAATTAAGATTGATATTGATAAATTCAATGAAAAGATGAAAAAGCATCAGGAATTATCCAGGACTGCAGCAGCTGGCAAATTCAAAAGCGGCTTGGCTGATACAAGTGAGGAAACAAGAAAACTGCATACAGCAGCTCATTTGCTTTTAGCTGCTTTGCGTGAAGTCTTGGGTGATCATGTTATTCAAAGAGGAAGCAATATTACAGCTGAAAGATTAAGATTTGATTTTTCCCATGGGGAAAAGTTAACTGATGAAGAAAAGCAAAAAGTCGAAGATAGGGTTAATGAGATTATTAAAAAAGATATTGCTGTTGGCTGTTATGAAATGACTTTAGATGAAGCTAAAGAACAAGGGGCTATAGGTGTTTTTGAATCTAAGTATGGTGAGAAAGTAAAGGTATATACGATTGAAGATGTTTCAAAGGAAATTTGTGCTGGACCTCATGTTAATACAACAGGTGAACTAGGTCATTTCAAGATTGTTAAGGAAAAATCCAGTTCAGCTGGGGTGAGGAGGATTAAGGCTGTGTTGGAGTAATCTTCTATGGGTAAAATCATTGCTTTAGGTGGCGGAGAAATTGGAAGACCTAATAAAAGAGGAGGCTTCTATCCTATTGAAACAATTTCAATAGATAAGGAGATAATAAGTCAGACGAATAAGAAAAATCCTAGCTTACTATTTATTCCTACGGCGAGTAATGATTCCGAAAGTTATTCTGAAGTTGTAAAAAAACATTTTTCAAAATTAGGGTGTCAAGTTGATGTTCTTTATTTAATTAGAGAAGAATTAATAAAAAAACAGATTGAAAATAAAGTATTATCAACTGATATTATTTATGTTGGTGGTGGGAATACGCTTAAAATGATGAATATTTGGAGAAAAACTGGAGTCGATGAAATTTTAAAAAAAGCATATAGAAAAAATATTGTTTTATCGGGAATCAGTGCGGGTTCAATTTGTTGGTTTAAGTTTGGAAATTCAGACTCTAGAAAATTTATTGATGGAAGTGATAAGCTAATCAAAGTTACTGGACTAGGCTTGATTAATGCTTTGCACTGTCCTCATTATGATATAGAAAAACACCGACGAACTGATTTAAAAAGGATGATGAAGACAATTCCTAAAATTGTGTCTATCGCTCTTGAGAATTGCTGTGCTATCGAAGTTATTGATGATAAATTTAGGATTTTAAAAAGTAAACCAGATGCAAAAGCTTACAAAATATTTTGGGAGAAAGGGAAATATTTCAAGGAGAAAATTACTTCTAAGAAAGAGTTTGAAGATATGAACAAGTTATTGAAAAAATAAAATAGTTTCTATTGACACGATTCGTCTATTTATATACCATATAACATACCAATGAATAAAAGCATCAATACAACATATATCCTAGGATCAGGAAGCGGATCATCTTACTCTGGTTATCAAGACCGGTGCTTTTAGGATATAAGTCATAACTGAAGCATAGAAGGACTGGTCTTGAGACCAGTTTTTTAATTTATGAAAAAACAAGAAAAAATCCTAATAATAGACTTTGACAGTACCTGGGTAACAAAAGAGGGTTTAGTTGAGCTTGGTCGGGTGGCTGTAAATGGTAATGGCAATAGAGAACAGATTTTAAATAAATTAGATGAGCTTACTAATCTGGGCATGGAAGGAAAGATATCTTTTCATGAATCTCTAATTCAGCGCTTGAATATGATTGATTTGGAAAAAAGACATATTGATGAATTGGTTTTAGAAATTAAATCACATATTACCCATTCATTTTTGCAAAACAAGGAATTCATTAAAAAGAATGCCCATCGTATCTATGTCATTTCCGGCGGTTTCCGAGATTTCATCAGGCCGGTACTTGAGGATTTCGGTATTCCTGAATCACACATCTTTGCCAACTCCTTCCTCTATGACATGGACGGAAAAGTTGTCTCTTTTGATAAGGAAAATGACCTGTCAAAGGATAATGGCAAATCTATCCTTTTGACTAAATTGGGATTTAATCCTGATAATGTCGTTGTTATCGGTGACGGGTATTCTGATTATGAAATCAAAAAATCTGGTCTGGCCAAGACTTTCATTGCCTTTACTGAAAACAAGAGACGTGAAAATGTGGTCAAAGTAGCTGATTTCGTAGCCTCTAATTTCAACCAAGCTAGATCTTTGCTCTAACATAAATATCGTTTTTGTGATACAATAGAATATTCCACAAGTTTGTTTGCTGACAGACGTTTTTTGGTGTAGAATATAGGTAATGCGGTTGTTTCCCAGAAAAACCAAGCCAAAGAAATACTTGCTAGTTATCGATATCGGAACAGAGTTTGTCAAAGCTTTGATTTTTAGGGTTGAAAGGGGAATTTCCGAGGCTGGAGAGATCAGGGACCAGGGGGCCGTTATCGGCTTTGGCCGCCAAAGGCAATTGTCTGGCAATATGTTAGCCGGAGCGGTAGCAGATATTGACGGGGTGACTCTGACTTGCCGAGGAGCTATTGACCAGGCCAGTCGGATGGCTCGGGTTAAGCCAAAGAAAGCCATTGTAGGCATTGCCGGAGAATATATCAAGGGAGCAACCACTAATTTTGTCTGTCCTCGCGAGGATCCTGAAGAGCCGATTGATTCAGCTGAATTGCAGAATCTGATCCAAAGGGTCCAATGGAAAGCCTTTGACCAGACTCGCCGTCAACTGGGTCAGGAAATCTGCTGTCCTGAAATTGAAATCAAGCCAATCAATGCACTTTTAACCGATATTAGGATCGATGGTTATCAGGTAACTAATCCTTTGGGATTCCAAGGGAAAGAAATATTCTTAGGGATTTTTAATGTCTATGCGCCTTTGGTTCATCTGCGGGCTGTGGAAAACATTGCCAGTAAGCTGGATTTAGATTTGCTATCTATTGCCGCTGAGCCGTATGCTCTGACAAAGACATCTTGCTTTAATCCGACAGCTGGGGCAATATTTGTAGATATTGGCGGAGGGACAACTGATGTGGCCTTGGTCCGTCAAAGCAGAGTAGAGGGAATTAAAAGCTTTGCTTTAGCTGGCCAGACTTTTACAAAGAGATTGGGAAAGATACTCAATCTGGACTTGCCTGAGGCTGAAAAGATAAAGATGAGGCATAGCCAGAATTCTTTGAGCCAAAGCGTCCAGTGGAAGATCAGAGATGCTTTGAAAAATGATTTGAGATTATGGCTGAACGGCATGGAGCTGGTTTTAGAAGAATTTGATCAGGCAGAATACTTTCCGCCAGTAGTCCTCTTATGTGGCGGCGGGAGTCTGCTTCCTGGAATTAAAAACATTTTAAAAAGAGAAAATATTCAAAACCGCTGGCTAGAAAAGTTTCCTTTTAGCCAAGCTCCTCAAATAGGATTCATCCAAGCCAAGGAAATCAACAATATTGTTGATAAGACCGAAAGCTTGGAAGGGCCTGAATATATTACTCCTATGGCCTTAGCCAGCCTGGCTTTGGAAATAGTGACTGATGAGGATAAGGTTTTGTCGCCTGTCTTAAAACGGGTTTTAAAAATAATGAAATAAGTTATGAAAAATATATACATTGAACCAAATGAAGAAATAATTTCTGTAGTTGATCGCCTGATCCAGTCAGACGACAATGAAGTTAACCTGGTCGTGCCAGCTGGCGCTCAGATCTGGCAAAGCTCAATTAACTTGAAACTACTCAAGCGCGAGGCCAGTGTTTTGAATAAGTTTGTCACTTTGATCGTTGCTGATGACCTGGGTGCTGAAATGGCTGAAAGGATCGGCTTCCCTGTCAGAAAAGAAAGAGAACTATCAGTAGAATTAGTCCAAAATGTAGCTCAAGATGATCAGGAAGAAATCCAGCCAGAAAGCGACGTAGTCCAGCCAGAAGCACAAGAAGATTTGGTTCAACCGGAAATAAAGGATGAAAATGTCGCCGAAGCGCCTGCAGAGCTTCCAGTTGAAGATCTGCCAGCAAAAGAGCCAGAAATGATTGAGCCAGAACCAGTCCAGCCGGAAAAGGAAATGCCAGTACCAGATCCAGAGCCTGTTTCCCAGCCAGTCCAATCAAAGGATGATATGATCGAACTGTTAGTCGATGAATTGGAAGAAAAGAAAAAGCCAAAAAATCCTTTTACTGTACTGACTTCATGGAGAAAGAAACCTGACGTGACACCTGAATCAAATCAGAAAAGGATGGCTGATATAGTCACGCGCCAGGATGAAGAAAAGCCTGGATTCTTTGATAAGCTTTCAGAAAGCGTCAAAACGGCACCAGAACCAAAATTGGAGTCTGTCCAGCCTGAGCCGCAGATGACCAGGCCAGTCCAGATAGAGAAAGTGCCAGAAACAAAAATCTTTACTGAAAGAGAAAAGAGCAGCAGTAGCCTAAAATGGTCCAAGCTGTTCTCTGTCTTCATTATTGTTGCCGTAGTCATGGCTGGCTTAGTGGGGTATTTGGTTCTGCCTAATGCTGAGATTAGCTTGACGCCTAAGACCGAAGCAGTTAATTTCGATCTGTCAGTGATGGGTGTTAAAGGTATTTCTCAGATTGACGAGACTTTAAATGAGATTCCTTTGCAGGAAGTTGAAGTAACCAAGACTAAAAGCAAGGAATTCAATACTACTGGCGAAGAAGATATCAATCAGAAAGCCAGAGGGATGATTACCATTTACAATGAGTACAGTTCTGAAGACCAGACTCTGTTGGCTAGAACTCGCTTTGAATCGTCAGATGGTAAGATATTCAGGATTCCTCAAAGCATAACTGTGCCCGGAGCCAAGATTGTCGATAGCAAGATTGTTCCAAGTAGTCTTGAAGTAGAAGTAATAGCCGATCAGCCGGGCGATGAGTACAATATTGGTCCAGACGATTTTACCATACCAGGGTTTAAGGGTTCGCCTAAGTTTGCCGGTTTCTATGGCAAAACCACTGATTCAATGAGCGGTGGCTATGTCGGCAAGGCCAAGGTTGTCCTGTCTGAAGACCTGGAGAATGCAGAGACAACTCTAATTGATGAATTGAAACAGGAAGTCAGACAATCTTTGGAAGGTCAGATTCCTGAAGACTTGAGAATAGTGGAAGATGGATTGAAAGAAGACGTATTTGATGTTTCTTCTGGCGTCAATGAAGGAGATCAGGCTGAGAAATTCACTATGGAAGTAAAGGTGACTATGAGAGCCTTGCTTTTCAAAGAAGATGATCTGAAAAATCTGGTTGATTTGAATTTAATTTCAAAAGTTTCCGATGATAAAGTTCCTATTGGAGAAACTCAGAAGATTAGCTGGCAAACACCCGTTATTGACTGGGAAAAAGGCGAAGCGTCATTTTCTTTGAGTGTTGAAGAAAGCGTTGCTTCAGATATCAATATCCAATCCTTGAAAGAGAATCTAGCTGGTCAAGATGAAGTTGAAGTAAGAAGGTATTTAGCCAGCCAAACAGAGATCGAAAAAGCCAGAATCAGCTTCTGGCCATTCTGGGTTAACAAGATTCCAAAGCAAGAGAGTAAGATAAAGATAAATATTGAGATATAGGGAGGAGACAATCTTTTATAGAATAAACTCTTAAAAGAGTTGTTTTTTTGCTTGTGGGTTGACTAATTAATATTTATCGTTTAATATACCATTAATATATAAATAAGTGACTAAACCTAAAGAAAAAAAAGTTACCCATAACGGGGTGGTTGTTGAAGCTTTACCTAGCTTGATGTTTAGGGTAGAGTTGGACGATGGAAGCGAAGTCTTGGCTAAACTTGCAGGAAAGATGCGTTTGTATCGTATCCGCGTTTTAGTCGGCGACAAGGTTAAAGTTGAAGTGAGTCCATATGACAAGACTAAAGGCAGAATCACTTATCGAGGAAAGTAAAATATGAAAGTTCGTGCCTCCGTTAAAAAAATGTGTTCAGACTGCAAGATAGTCCGACGTAAAGGTCGGGTTTATGTTATTTGCAAGAAAAACCCCAGGCATAAGCAAAGGCAGGGATAATTTTAATACAAACTATGGCTAGAATAGCTGGTGTTAACATTCCAGATGAAAAAAGAATAGAAATCGCTTTGACTTATGTTTACGGCATAGGGCGGACTTTGAGTCAGCGAATTTTAGAAAAAGCCAAGATTGATCCCAATACTCGGACCAACAAGCTGTCAAGCGAAGAAATTAACTCTTTAAGAGAAATTGTAGAGAAAGAATACCGAGTTGAAGGTGAATTAAGACAAGAAAAGATGATGAATATTAAGCGATTGAAGGATATTGGATCCTATCGCGGTACTCGTCATATCAAAGGCCTGCCAGTCAGAGGCCAGCAGACTAAGACCAATACCCGAACAATCAGAGGTAATGTCAGAAGAACTATGGGTAGCGGTAGAAAGAAAGCTGCTGAAAAGACATAAACATATGGGTAAGAAGAAAATAATCAAAACTAGTCAAGAAGAGCTTTTAAAGGAAGCAGAAGAAAGAGAAAAGAGTGAACTTAAGGCTCAAACTAAAGGATCAAAAGGAAAAAAGAAAGTTGGTCGTCTTGAACGAGCCAAGGTTTTTATCCAATCCTCATACAATAATACCCTTATTACCGTCACTGATTTGAATGGAAATGTTGTAGCCTGGTCTAGTGCCGGCTCCGTCGGTTTCAAAGGCCCTAAGAAAGCTACGCCGTTTGCCGCTTCCCGAGTAGTTGAAACTCTAATGGAAAAATTAAACAATTATGGATTGAAAGAAGTATCAATCTTTGTCAGAGGCGTCGGCAGCGGTCGAGATGCTGCCATTAGGGCTCTGGTCAATCACGGTCTGGAAGTCAACTCCATCAAGGATGTTACGCCAGTACCGCATAATGGTTGCCGTTCACGTAAACCAAGGAGAGTTTAATAAATATGATTATTGACGCTAAATGTAAAAAATGCAGAAGAGCTGGCCAGAAACTTTTCCTCAAAGGGGATCGTTGCTTTGGTCAGAAATGTGCCATGATCAGAAGGCCTTACGCCCCTGGAATCCATGGCAAGTCTTTTAGAAGAAGAGCTTCTGAATACGGCTTGCAATTGACTGAAAAGCAGAAAGTTAGAAATGCCTATGGCGTATCAGAATCTCAATTCAAGAGATATTTTAAAGAAATCGCTGGACAAAAAGGAAACAAAGAAGAGCTTTTTGCCCAAAAGCTTGAAAACAGATTGGATAACGTCGTCTTCAAGTTGGGTTGGGCTGTTTCAAGAAGCCTAGCCAGGCAAATAGTCAGCCACGGGCACATCCAGGTCAATGGGAGAAAAGTCAATATTGCCTCTTACCAGGTCAAGAAAGACGATGTTATTGGAATCAAGGAATCAAGCAAAAGCAAGAATCTTTTCAAGGACCTTAAGACAACTATTAAGAAACACGAAGCGCCTAAATGGCTGGATTTGGATAAGCAGAAATTAACAGGTAAAGTTACCGGTCAGCCTAGTTTGGAAGATATGGGTAAAATCGGAGAATTAAGCATGATCATTGAGTTCTATAGCAAATAATTAAAATAAAAAATATGATTACTTTACCAAAAAAACCAAAAGTTATAGAGGAAAAAGGAAACAGCGCTGTTTTCGAGATTGAAGCCTGTTATCCTGGGTATGGAAATACCCTAGGCAGCGCTTTGCGTCGCGTTCTCTTATCTTCTCTGCCAGGTGCAGCCATCACTGGCATTAAAATAAAAGGGGTTCAGCATGAGTTTTCAACTGTTCCTCATGTTACGGAAGACGTAGTTCAAATCATTTTGAATCTGAAACAAGTCAGATTCAAGCTACACAGAGAAGAATCCTTTAAAGTAACCCTTAAAGTTAAGGGAGAAAAAGAAGTCAAAGCTGGAGATATTAAGACTACAGCTGATCTGGAAGTTATTAACAAGGACGCCCATATCGCAACCCTAACGGATAAGAAAGCAGAATTAGAGATTGAGATTGAAGTTGAGCCAGGTATGGGCTATTCACCAATTGAAGAACGTAAAAAAGGAAAGATTGAAATTGGCAAGATTGCTATCGATGCCATTTTCAGCCCTGTTCGTAAAGTAAAATATTCAATTACAAATATGAGAGTTGGTGAAAGAACAGATTATGATAAGATGACTTTCAAAATTGAAACAGATGGAACAATTTCTCCAAAAGATGCTTTCCTTTATGCTGCTCAGATTCTAGTTGATAACTATGCTGTTTTCACTAAGTTAGCAGATAAGAAGAAAGCTAAGAAAGCTGCTCCTAAAGCCAAAAAAGAGAAAAAGGAAAAGAAAGAGAAGAAGCCTGTCAAGGATGCAAAGGATGATCCTACTAAGATCAAGATTGAAGACTTTAAGATTTCAGCTAGAACTGCTTCAGTTCTGCAAGCTGCAGGAATCAAAACAGTAGCTGGCTTGATTAGGAAGAATATAGCAGATCTGGAAAAGATTGATGGCATGGGAGATAAAGGCATCTTAGAAATCAAAAGGTCATTAGGTAAATTAGGTTTAACTTTGAAATAATGAAACACGGTAATAAGACTAGAAAATTTGGACGAAAAAGAGATCAAAGAAAGGCTATGTTAAAAATTCTAGCTGGTAATTTGCTGTTGAGCGAAAAGATCAAAACCACTGAAGCCAAAGCCAAGGAAGTCCGTCCTTTTGTTGAGAAACTAATTACCAAAAGCAAGACTAATAATTTATCCAATACCAGGTATTTAGCAAAATATTTGCCAGATAAGGTTTTAAAGAAAATGATTACTGAAATTGGCCCGCGTTTTCAAAGTCGAGAAGGCGGCTATACTAGAATTACTAAAATAGCTCCGCGCAAGACAGATAGTGCTAAGATGGCCATTATTGAATTAGTTAAATAATATGCATAAAATTGACGCAAAAAACAAAGTTTTAGGAAGACTAGCTGTTGAGGTAGCTAATTTGCTGCGTGGCAAAGGAAAGCCTGAATTTATGCCTCATAATATAGATGCAGGTGATCCAGTGACTGTGTATAATACTGATAAGGTAAAATTGACTGGAAAGAAAGAAGATCAGAAGAAATATTATCATCATTCAGGATATCCAGGAGGAATCAAAGAAGTTCCATTCAAGAAAGCTATGCAAAAGGATTCTAGAGAAGTTGTTAGAAAAGCAGTTTATGGAATGCTTCCTAAAAACAAGCTAAGAGATAGAATTATTAAAAATCTAAAACTATTTAAAGAAGAAGTAGATAAATAACATGGTAGAGAAGAAAAAGACAACTAAAAAGAAAGCAGTTAAGAAAGCTCCGGCTAAGAAGACTGCTGCCAAAAAGGAAACTGTCAAAAAGGAAAAGAGACAGTACTATGAAGCAGTTGGCCGAAGAAAGACATCAACTGCCAGAGTCAGGCTTTTCACCTGCAAGCCTTTTGAAGGTGAAGAAGGAAGAGTGACAGTTAATGACAAGGATTACGCTGACTTTTTCACAACTTTTGATTTGAAAGAAACATTACTCAGTCCATTAAAGAAAATGAAATCAATCAATCGTTTTAAAGCAACGATTAAGGTAAAAGGCGGCGGTATTAAGGGACAGGCTGAAGCAGCCCGTCATGGCCTATCAAGAGCTTTGGTTAAATTCAATCCTGATTTTTCTAAGAAATTGAAAAGATCAGGTTTTCTTACCAGAGACTCGAGAAAGAAAGAACGAAAAAAGCCCGGTCTCAAAAAAGCGAGAAGGGCTCCACAGTGGAAAAAGAGATAAAGAAAAATCCCTGCGACTGGCAGGGATTTTTTATTCCAAACTTATAGCCAACAATTCATTATCCTTAATCAGATAAAGCTTTTCATCTTTTTGGCTATAGGCCATTTTTTCTACGTCTAATTTTATTAAATTGATAATATTCCTGTTATCTCGGCTGTCCATTTCAACTATCTTAATATTATCCCCGATTGAAAAGATAATATGTTCGTTAGTTATGTGCCAGATAGCCTGTTTAATTTTCTGGCTTAATCTAGTAATTAATTCCTTATTGTCATTAACCTCGCCAGATCCTTCTAAATGGTAAACCCAGATTTCAGAAGGAGTATGATAGAGCAATTTTCTGTTATCATAAGAGAATTGGATGTCCTGGACATCCTGGCTTATTAAATCAAAACTTTTTGTTTCTTTGTTTAACAGATAGAGCTGGTTGTTTTCATCCAAGGCAACAATTCTTTCATTGGCTGAAGTAAATATCTCATACTGATGATTTTCTGGCAATGGAGTCAAGCTGATCTGTTCTTGGAATGAATTGTCCTTATCTGTCTTGTAAAGGATATAGCTTGGCTTTTGAATGTAAAATATATCAGTTGTTTCTTCTGGGAATAAGTCGCTCAGAGAAAAATTAAGAGCTAAATCTTGGTTGGCTGTTTCAATTATTGGGCTTATTGGTATCAAAAGAATATTTTTGGCATCCGTTACTATCTTTGATTCAACTTTCAATTTTTTCTGCCATGAGTGATAACCTTCTTTTTCTACTCTGACTTCATATTCCTTAGGTATCAGTCTTTCAATGAATACTGGAGTTGCTTCTTTTTGAAGCTTGTCGTTGATATATATTTGAGCTTTTTTAGGTGTTGATTTAAGATAAAGGCCGCCGGTTAAAACCGGTTTTTTTGTTTGCCAATCAAAACTGTATCCCCAGGCGTAAAGCAGGGTAGCCGGGGTAACTAAAACAAAGAAAACAGTGGTTATTAATAGGATGATCTTACGTGTCTTTTGGGTCATCTTTCTAATATCAGCATATACTTAATTTGTTTGATGTGTCAACTTGTCAATTAAATCTTAATAAGCTAGTATTAGAATATATGGAGAAATTTGTAATAAAAGGCGGGAAGAAGCTCAAAGGAGAAATCAAAGTTAATGGAGCCAAGAATGCTGCTTTGAAGATTTTGGCTGCCTGTCTTTTGACAGATAAGGAGATAATCGTATCTAATGTTCCTCAGATTGAGGATATTTTTCGTTTAATTGAATTACTTAAGGAAATTGGGGTTAATGTCAATAATAGCTCTAAGGGAGTTTATCAGCTAGAAGCTAAGAATATTAAGACGACTCAGCTAAATCCAGCTATTGCCAGCCGCCTAAAGGGATCCATTCTGACAGTTGGCCCCTTGTTGGCTCGCCAAGGCCAGGCGATTTTCTGTCGGCCAGGCGGTTGCGTTATCGGAGCGCGTCCGCATGATATTTTCATAGATGGATTCAAATCTTTTGGAATTAAAGTTAAAGAAAACAAAGAAGGGTATCATTTATCAGCCACTCAATTAAAAGGAGCTAAGTTTATCTTTCCTAAAATTAGCGTATCAGCTACTGAAGCTATGATTCTGACAGCAGTACTGGCTAAAGGAAAGACAGAATTAGTCAATTGCGCATGCGAACCAGAGGTTGTTAATCTAACCGATTTTCTAAATGAATTAGGGGCTAAAATTAAAGGGGCTGGCACCCCATATATTGAAATTGAAGGAGTTAAATCCTTAAAAGGAGGCCGGTGCCAAGTCATTCCAGACAGACTGGAAACAGGCAGCTTTATTGCCTTAGGCGTGGCTAGTAATAGTCCGATTAAAATTACTGGCATAAATCCTGATCATGTAGAAGTCATTTGGTCTTTACTGGATAAAATTGGAGCCAATTTTAAGATAGGTAAGGATTTTGTTGAGATTAAACCAAACTCTGGATTAAAAGCAGTTGATTTAAAAACACATGAATATCCTGGCTTTCCGACTGACCTACAGGCTCCTTTCACAGTCCTTATGACTCAAGCCAAAGGCTTATCCTTAATTCATGAGACAATTTTTGAAGGAAGGCTATTCTATACTGATATGCTTAATCAAATGGGGGCTAAGGTCATTATGGCTGATCCTCATCGGGTCATTATCCAGGGTCCAGCCAGATTGTACGGCCGCCGTTTGATTAGCCCTGATATCCGAGCTGGTATTGCTTTGGTTATCGCTGCTCTGATAGCTAAAGGAGAATCAGTTATTGAAAATATTTATCAAATAGATCGGGGATATGAACATATTGAAAAGAGGTTTCAAAAATTAGGAGCAGATATTAAAAGGATGGAAATATGCTAGCTAGAAAAATTGGAATTGACTTAGGTACAGCTAATACCTTGGTTCATTTACCTAAAAAAGGAGTGGTCATTAATGAGCCGACAGTGGTAGCGGTTTCTGATGAAGATAACCGCATTTTAGCTGTGGGCAATGAAGCTAAAAGAATGCTGGGCAGAGCCCCTGAAATCATTACTGTCTATCGGCCAATGAAAGATGGGGTCATTGCCGATTACAGGGTAACTGAAGCCTTGTTAAGGTATTTTATAGGTAAAGTTCTGGGCAAGTGGCGCATTTTCCGTCCAGATGTCATGGTTTCAGTTCCGGCTGGTATCACTTCTACTGAAAGAAGAGCTGTTATTGAAGCAACTGTTAAGGCGGGGGCTAAGAATGCATATGTTGTTAAAGAGCCAGTACTGGCAGCTATTGGAGCTGGATTGAAAATCAATGAGCCGACGGGCCAGATGATTATCGATATCGGTGGCGGCACTTCAGAAATGGCTGTTGTTTCTCTAGGTGGCGTTGTTTCCTGTGCTTCAGTCAGAGTGGGCGGCGATAAGTTGGATGCAGCCATTACCGAGCATATTAGGAAAAAACATAATTTGGCTATTGGAGAGAGAACAGCTGAGAAAATTAAGATTAAAATTGGCAGCGCTTTGCCTCAGGAAGAGGATCCAGTTATGGAAATTCAAGGGCGTGATTTAATTGGCGGCTTGCCCAAGACAATCGAGGTTAAAGGAAATGAAATCACTGAAGCTATTTCAGAACAATTAAGAGAAATCATTAAGTCAGTCAAGAATGTCTTGCAAGGTACTCTACCAGAATTAATTGCAGATATTATGGATCATGGAATGGTCTTGTCAGGAGGCGGGGCTTTGCTTAAGAATCTAGATGGCCTGATTACTGAAGCCACTGGGGTTAATTGCCGGATTGCCAAAGAGCCTTTGCTTTGCGTAGCCAAAGGCGCTGGTACGGCATTGGATAATTTAGAGATTTACAAACGAAGTATAATGTCAAAGAAATGATAATTGGAATTAATGCAGTGGCTGCATTTACTAGGCCACGAACAGGCGTAGAAGAATACACCTATCAATTAATTAAGCACTTAGCGATGCTGGAGGAAGCAAAGAAGCATCGTTTTGTTTTATATACCGATCCCAGGGTTGGAGGAAATATTCCCTTAAAGGATAATTTTGAGATTAAAGAACTGAATTGGGGCTTTCCTGGATGGACGCAAGTCAGACTAGCTTCAGAGATGGTTGCTAACAAGCCAGATCTCTTGCTTATTCCCGTCCATGTCTTGCCTTTAATTCATCCTAGAAATTCAGTAGTAGTTCTGCATGGCTTGGAATTCGAATATCATCCAGAATGCTATCCTAAAAAACATGCAAAGTATTTAAGATGGATAACTAAATATGCTTTGAAAAATGCCAATAAGGTCATTGCTGTTTCAGAAAACACTAAGGAAGATTTAATTGAATTGTATGATGGTGATCCAGATAGGATTCATGTAGTTCATCATGGAATTGGTAATCCAAAAAAAGCTGAAGAAAAAAAAGATGACCCATATATCCTGTATCTAGGCCGATTGGAGACAAAGAAGAATATCCAAGGAATAGTTAGGTCTTTTGAATTATTAAAAAAGAAATATCAGGTACCGCATAAGTTAATTTTAGCTGGATCAAAAGGGCATGGATATGATAGTATTCACTTATGCAATGATGTGGTTGAGAAAGGATATGTCAGCGAGAAAGAAAAATGGCAATTGTTGAAAAATGCAGAAATGTTTGTCTTCCCGACTTTCTATGAAGGCTTTGGTATGCCAATATTGGAAGCGCAGATTTCAGGATGTCCCGTTATCACTTCAGATATTTCTTCAATGCCAGAGGTGGCTGGCGAGGGCGCAGTATTGGTTGAGCCTAGAAATACACTAGAGATTTGTGATAGAATGTATCAAGTGATTGAAGATAGGGAATTTAGGAAAAGATTAATTAATGATGGGTTTAAAAATGCCAAGAAGTTTTCTTGGCAGAAGTGCGCGGAAGAGACTTTTAAGATTTTAATAGAATGAAAATAGCTTTAATTCACGACTATTTAATTCGTTTTGGAGGGGCCGAGAGGGTCTTTTTAAATTTGAAAAAAATATTCCCTAAATCTGAAGTGTTTACCCTACTTTATGATGAAAAGAAAATGGGTCAGCACTTTCAAGGTGATAACGTAAACACTTCTTTTCTGCAGGGTTTTCCAAAATTTTGGCGCAAGCGCCAGAAATATCTCTTGCCTTTTATTCCAATGGCTCCAGAAACTTTTGATTTGCGGGAATTTGATCTGGTAATTTCATCTTCCAATAGTTTCGTCAAAGGAGTAATTACTAGACCTCAAGCAGTCCATATCTGCTATTGTCATAGTCCAATGCGTTTTGGCTGGGATGCCTATGCAACTTACATCAAACAGCAAAGAAAAGGGAGATTGACTAATTTGGCTATTAGAATATTGATGCACTATGTCAGGATGTGGGATAAGTCAGCGGCTAGTCGAGTAGATTACTTTATCGCCAATTCTAAGGCTACAGCAGCCAGGGTGAATAAGTTCTATGGAAGGGATGCAGAAGTTGTCTATCCGCCAGTAATGTTAGATAATCCTGGTGAATTGAGTCAGGATAACAAGGGATACTTCTTGATTGTCTCCCAGTTAACTCCTTACAAAAGAATTGATTTGGCAGTAAATGCTTTTAATAAGCTGGGTATTCCTTTGATTATCATTGGTGAAGGACCAGAAAAGAAAAGATTAAAGAAAATGGCAAAAGACAATGTTAAATTCTTAGGTTGGCAATCCGATGAGACTGTCAGGGAATATTTTAAAAATTGTATTGGTTTTCTTTTCCCAGGAGAAGATGATTTTGGAATTGCTCCAGTAGAAGCAATGGGATTTGGAAAGCCAGTCTTGGCTTTTAGGAAAGGCGGGGCTACAGAGACAATATTAGAAGGAATAACAGGTGAATTCTTTGATGATCAGGTTCCTGAATCTTTAGCTGAAGGAGTAAGGCGTGTTTTAATGAATTTAAATAATTACAGCCCTCTTTTGATTAGAAAAAGGGCTGAAAAGTTTTCTCAAGATAGATTTGAGAGATCGATTAAAGAAATCGTTATTGATGTGCTTGAGAAACGAAAAAGGGCGATCCGTTAGGGATCGTCCTTTTTGTTTTTTTTGGTTGTATATTGAGTTGGGAGTTTAGGCAAATTTTCGGCCGGCTTTGACTTCTCTGATGCTGAAGATTAGAATGGCGACGGTGACGAATACATACCAATAAAGGTGGTCGCCCCATCCCCGGTATAATGAGATTTCCAGGATATTGTTAGCCGTTTCGAAGTCCTGACGAATTCCAAGGGCGGTACCAGCCGCGATAACTCCTTTATGAGCATTGATGAGGCTTGCCGAGAAAGCGGCCCAGAAACCGAGGCTGAAAGTCAAGATCATCGCAAGAGCTTCTTTCCCAGCCACCCAGAGGCAGATCGGAAAAAGAAGAGCCACAAGACCGTGCAACGCGGCTTCTTTGTAGGTTTTGTCGAACATCAGTTCGGCGGTACCACTCATTTCACCCGAGGCGAGGACAGCGATTGCTACGAGGACAAAAAACTTTACCCTGAACAAATTCTTGGTGGTCATCTGATGACTCCTTTCTGATGTGATATGTGGATTAGTTTATGAAAAACTCCAATCAGTTACTCAAAGTACTTGCCCTAATAATAACATACATAATATATTTTGTCAAGCATATTGTTGCTCAGGTCTAATTATGATAAAATTAATGTATGATTATCGGACATAAGCGAATTTTAGATCTTTTGAAAAAAAGCGTTGATAAGAAACGTCTGTCTCATGCATATCTGTTCACTGGTCCGGCTCATTTGGGAAAAGAAACTGTGGCTTTGGAATTCATTAAGATGCTAATAGGTAAAGAAATGGAAAAAGCTGTTCATCCGGATGTTTTGATCATTAAGCCGGAAATCATTGAAACTGATAAGGGAATTAAAAAAGAATTGGAAATTGGCATTAAGCAAGCCAGAGAAATACAGCACCAGATGAGCTTGTTTCCATATTCCTCAGATTACAAGGTAGCCTTGATTGATGGGGTTGAAAGAATGACTAATGAAGCAGCTAATTGTCTTTTGAAAACCTTAGAAGAGCCTAGTGGCCAGGCTGTATTGATTCTAATAACTTCTAGTCCAAAAGTTCTTCTGCCGACTATTGTTTCTCGCTGTCAGAATGTTAATTTCTTACCGGTAGCTGGGAAGGAAATTAAAAAAGGGATTAGCAAGGAATTTGATGGCAAGGATTTAGATAGGATTGTTCGCTTGGCTAATGGCCGTCCAGGAATGGCTATTAACTATTTAAAAAATCCAGAGCTTTTAAATGAGCAAGATGAAGTGGTCAGTAAGTTGGAAAACATTTTGAAAGCTAATCTGTCTGAAAGATATATTTACGCCGAGGAAATGTCTAAAGACATCCCAATGTCCAGGCAAATCTTAAATTATTGGCTTTTCTGGTTCAGAGATCTGCTTTTACTGGCTAATGGTTGTTCTGATCTGGTTCTTTACCCAGAGGCAAATAAATACAAAGACTCATATTCTGTGTTAAAATTAAAAAGTATTATTAAAGCAATTAAAAAAACAGATTGGCTTCTGACTAACCCAAGCATTAACGCTCGGTTAGCTCTGGAAGTTTTAATGTTGGAGGTATGAAAAAATCACTTTTAGTCGTTATTCCTGTATTTTCTTTCTTGGCAGCTTCGCCTTTCAATTGCCAGGAAATAGTCAGGGATAGCGGAATTTACAAATCTAGTGACAGGGGTGAGGTTTGGGAGCAATTAACTGTCGGTGATGAGGTTTCTTTGATTGATTTAGATATTTTAAGCATTGAGATTGATCCTAATGACAAGGATGTGTTCTATGCTGGAACAAGGGCTAATGGAATTTACAAGAGCTGCTGCCAGGGTGATCATTGGTACAAGCTGGATGATGAGAATGGAGTGCTCTCCAGTAGGGCTAATATCTATGATATTGCCATTGATCCAAAGAATTCAGATAACATATATGTCGGCACTTATCAGGATAAAAGAGGTAGGGTTTTCAGAAGTCAGGATGGTGGAGATTCTTGGGAAGAGACATATGTAGTTTCAGAGGAAAAATATGCGGTTTTTGCCATGGCGGTTGATAATTACGACCCTTCTGTGGTATATATGGGTACAGCCCAGGGGGGATTTCTAAAAAGCACGGATTATGGCAAGTCCTGGGAGATAAAGAGATGGTTCGATGATGTCATTTCAGATATTGTCATTAATCCTAAAGATACCCGTCAAATATTTGTCAGTACTTTTGAGGAAGGTATTTACAGAAGCGATGACAAGGGTAATAACTGGATTTCCTTTGAAGATGAACTGAAGGATTTCAGTCAGTCTAAAAGAGTGGAAAATCTAGTCATTGACTCGCAAAGGCCGAGTATTCTCTATTCTGGCTCTGAATATGGATTATTAACTACAAAAGACAGTGGACAGACTTGGCAGGAAGTAGCCATTGTCATGCCTCCGCAATCAGAAATCGTCTTAGGCCTGGCTGTTGATCCTGAAAACACAAATCATTTATACTATGGCGCTGGATCAATATTGTATAAAAGCTTAGATCAGGGTATTAATTGGACAGTCCATGAATTAAATAGCAGTCGAAATATCAATAAAATCATTATCAATCCTCATGAATCAGGAGTAATCTTTGTGGGGATGCATGAATAAATATGTATAAGGAAATTATTAATAAGATTAAGCCTCAGCTTGAAAAAACTATTGAATATTTGAAAAATGAGCTGTCTGGCCTGCAGGTTGGCAGAGCCACGCCTAGTTTACTGGAAAATTTAGAAGTGGATGCTTATGAGCAAAGAATGCCTCTAAAAGATTTAGCAGCTATTCAGACTCCAGAGCCAAGAGTCATGGTCATTCGTCCCTGGGATAAGGAGATAATAAAGAAGATCGAATCAGCCATTAGGAATTCAAATCTTAAATTGAGTCCGGTAGTAGACGATGATGTTATTCGCTTAACAATTCCTCCTTTGAGCGAAGAGAGAAGAAAAGAAATCGTTAAGATTCTACAAGAAAAAGTAGAGGAGTGCCGTATTAGTATTAGGAGGAACAGGGAAGATATCTGGCGAGAAATTCAAAACTTGGAAAAAGCCAAGGAAATTTCAGAGGATGATAGGTTTAAAGCCAAGGATGAATTACAGAAAATTGTTGATGATTACAATGGAAAAGTAGAGGAAATGAAGAAAAAGAAAGAAAGTGAAATAATGACGGTATAGTTAATTCAATATATTGGATTATTAACAGCTAGCATTTGTTAGCTGTTTTTTGTATTAGTTATTGACAAATTATATTATTGTAGTATAATATAAGTAATATCTAAATAGGTTCTTTAATCTTTGTTGCCGGATTCGGCGGAGGAGGAAATATGTTTTTGCTTTTGCTTGCTGCTGTGGTAACGGCAGCAATGGCCGGAATGATTCGCTTTAATGTGCCTGTTGGGATTCGTTACAACTGGATCAGTTGGGCCGTCTTGGCCTTGTTTTTCCTGATAGGCTTCTTTGCAGCTTGGTTGGCACTGGACTGGAGCGCGAGCGCGTCTCTTGGCGCTATTGTTGGTGTTTTGCTCTTTGGCTTTGCCTCCCAAGAGGTTGTAAAAGGACTGGGTAAAGGAGTCGGCAATGGCTTAGAGGGATTAGGGAAAGGAGTCGGCGGCGGACTGGGCAAGTTTGCCAGGTATGTCCTCCCATTTCTGATTGGGGGAGCCATTCTGGCAATCGCTTATCTACTGAATCCAGCGGTATTTACCGCTTCAGTGAGCCAGATTATTACTCTGGCGATTGTGTGCCTGGGATGCTGGATCATTATCCGTCCCCTGTTCCGCAAGCCAAAAAAAAGATAAAAGCAGTCCGCCTATTTGAAAAGGACTGTAATATATTAGAGGTTCCCAAAAGGGCGCCTCTTTTGTTTTCTTGTTAGTGGCTTATGTTTGTGATAAAATAGAGGAGTTATGACTATAATTGTTTTTATTCTAATTTTAGGCCTGATTGTTCTAGTCCATGAACTGGGACATTTTGTAACTGCAAAAAGAGCCGGTGTTAGGGTGGATGAATTTGGCTTTGGCTTCCCTCCTCGCGTTTTCAGCATCAAAAAGGGAGAAACCATTTATTCTTTAAATCTTTTTCCTTTGGGTGGTTTCGTTAAAATTCACGGGGAAGATGGTAAAAAAGAGGAGGATGGTGATAAGAAACGCGCTTTTTATAATAAGCCAATCGGTACCCGGGCTAAGATTATTGTAGCCGGGGTAGTTATGAATCTAATTCTATCATCTTTTCTTTTAGGGATTGGTCATTTTATGGGTTTGCCTAGTATTATTGGGGATGATGAAATAGTAGAGAATTCTAAAATACAGATCACCCAGGTTGATTCTGACTCACCGGCCAGGGAAGCTGATTTAAAGATTGGCGATACTATTTCTGAAATACAAATTGGCGATCAGGTATTAGTGGCTAATAGGGTGGATGAAATCCAAGAATTTAACAGTGATAATAAGGGGAAGGTTGCTACTCTGACTATTGATAGGGGCGGAGAGATATTGAAAAAGGATGTTATGTTAAGGATCAGTCATCCTGAAGGCGAAGGTCCTTTGGGAATAGGGTTGGCCAGGACAGCTATTGTTTCGCTTCCTTGGTATAAGGCATTTGTCCAAGGCTTTACTGACACAATCAGGCTAACTTGGTTTATTGCAGCTGCTTTGGCTTCAATTCTTTGGCAGTTGATGACTACTGGCAGGTTGGCTATGGAAATTGCTGGGCCAGTTGGTATTTATGATTTGGCTGGCCAGGCTACCAGATTGGGATTTATCTATATCTTGCAGTTCACCGCTATTTTGAATATTAACCTTGCTATTATTAATGCTTTGCCATTTCCAGCTCTTGATGGGGGGAGATTGCTTTTCTTGGGTATTGAAAAGATCAAAGGATCACCAGTCAGTCAGAAAATTGAAGGTATTGCTCACACGGCTGGTTTTGTTATACTAATTTTATTAATGATCGCTGTTACTTGGCGTGATGTTATAAGGATATTTTAAGGTGAAAAAGCAAAGAGGTTTTACATTAATTGAGTTATTAGTCGTTATTGCCATCATTGGCCTGTTAGCTACGATTGTTTTGGTTTCTTTAAATACAGCTAGAGCTAAAGCCAGGGATACTAAAAGAAAGGCGGAATTGCGTCAGTTGAGAATAGCTATGGAAATGCTATATGATGACGTGAATTCATATATTGATTCTAGTGAGATTGGCACAGATACCAGTATTGCCGGGGGAGATGACTGGCCGAGCAACAGTAATTTGAGAGACTTGATTACTCACGGATTCCTTGGTGTTCTGCCCAAAGATCCGGTTAACAATGGCACATATTATTACTATTTCGAACCGAATTGTGCGACTCAAGGAAATTGCAATAATTCATCCTGGGCCGTCTGTTGCGAGTATGTCTTACGGGCAAGATTGGAAAGCGGGGGTTATTGGTATGATGATAGTTTCGGGACGGGTTCTCGGTAATATATATTAATTAAGAATATTAAATATGAAACAATCAAAACTTTTTACCAAAACAATCAAAAAAGCCCCTAAAGATGAAGTTAGCTTGAATGCTCAATATCTAATTAGGGGTGGCTTTATAGATAAATTAATGGCTGGCGTATATACGCTTCTTCCTTTAGGTTTTCGCGTTTTTAAAAAAGTAGAGAATATTATCAGAGAAGAAATGAACGCTGTTGGCGGACAAGAGGTTTTTATGCCAACACTTCATCCTAAGGAGAATTGGGAAAAGACCAAGCGTTGGGATGAAGTTGATATTCTTTTTAGATTTAAATCGTTTTATTCAAAAATGGAATTGGCTTTGGGCCCAACTCATGAAGAAGTTGTTTCTCCTTTATTGAATAAATATATTTCTTCCTATAAAGATTTGCCAGTAGCCGTTTATCACATTCAGAATAAGTTCAGAGATGAAAAAAGAGCTAAATCAGGATTGCTTCGCGGTCGCGAGTTTATCATGAAAGACCTTTATTCATTTCATCCAGATCAGGAATGCTTGGATAAATATTATGAAGAACTTAAAAAGGCATATGTTAAGATTTTTGATCGATGTGGGATAAGTGATATAACTCATGTAACTTATGCCTCGGGCGGTACTTTTTCAAAATATTCACATGAATTTCAAACTTTGACTAAAACTGGCGAGGATTTAATTCATGTTTGCAATAACTGTAGCATTGCTGTTAATGATGAGATTCTAGCCGATCAGGGAAATAAGTGTCCGGAATGTGGGAGTAATGATTTGAGGGAGGAAAAATCAACGGAAGTTGGAAATATTTTTAAATTAGGGTCTAAATTTTCCAAGCCTTTTGATCTTTTTTACACTGATGAAAAAGGTAAAAAGAAAGAAGTGATTATGGGTTGTTACGGTATTGGTCTGCAGCGTTTAATGGGAACAGTTGTAGAAGCTTTAAATGATGAGAAGGGAATAATTTGGCCTGAATCGGTAGCTCCATTTAAAGTCCATCTGTTAGGAATTAATGAAGGTGCTTGGGAAAAATCAAATGAAATTTATGAAAATATGAAGGAGGCTGGTATTGATGTTTTATATGATGATCGAAAAGATGTTAGTGCCGGTGAAAAATTCGCTGATGCTGATTTGATCGGTATTCCTTATCGAGTAGTAGTT
>CAYOHI010000004.1:0-50967 GCA_964403725.1 uncultured Candidatus Saccharibacteria bacterium | reverse complement strand
CAGAGATAGTAAGGAAGAAAAATTAGTAAAAATTAACGAAATAGTTGCTAAATTAAAGTAATTTTATGCTAAATAAGCTGTTTGGTATTTTTTCCAAAGATATTGGTATAGATTTGGGTACAGCTAATACCCTGGTCTATGTCAAAGGAAGAGGTATTGTCATCAATGAACCGTCTGTCGTAGCTATTAACCAGAAAACTGGTCAGATTTTGGCTATTGGCCAAGAAGCTAAAAAAATGGTTGGCCGGACGCCAGCCCATATTGTTGCTTCCCGTCCTTTAGTAGCCGGTGTTGTTTCTGATTTTGAAGTGACTGAGCAAATGCTCAAATTCTTTATTGATAAAGTCCATCGAGAAAGCTTTTCTATCCTTCCCCGCCCTCGTGTGGTTGTCGGTATTCCATCTGGAGTAACTGAGGTTGAAAAAAGAGCAGTAGAGGATGCAACTCGTAGCGCTGGTGGCAGAGAAGTATATCTGATTGAAGAGCCCATGGCTGCTGCTATTGGAATCCGCATGCCGGTTCAGGAAGCAGCTGGCAATATGATCGTTGATATTGGCGGAGGGACTACAGAAGTGGCTATCATTTCTCTGGGCGGTATTGTCGTTTCAAGGAGCTTAAGGATTGCTGGTGACAGGCTAAATGAAGATATTATCCATTATGCCAGAGAGGAGTTTAATCTCTTGTTAGGTGAGAAAACTGCGGAGGATATTAAATTAGCGGTTGGCTCAGCCTATCCTTTGGAAGAGAAAATAGAGACGACTATGAGGGGCCGTGATATCGTTACCGGTTTGCCTAAGGAAGTAGCAGTTGATGATACTCAAATTAGAAAAGCCTTGCATCGCAGCGTAAAATCTTTAGTTAATTCAATTAAAGGAACAATTGAAGAGACGCCGCCTGAATTGGTGGCTGATATTATGCGTCGCGGCATCTATTTAGTCGGTGGCGGCGGTCTGTTGCGTGGTTTGGATCAATTGGTCACTGAACAGACTGAGATGCCTGTTAAGCTTGTTGAAGATCCTCTAACAGCTGTGGTAAGGGGAACAGGTATTGTTCTAGAGGATGTCGATGGCCTAAAGGATGTCTTGGTCAGCACTCAATATGCCGAACCGCCTAAGTAATTATGCCTGAATTACCTGAAGTAGAAACAATTAAAAAACAGCTTCATTTAAAGATTAAAGGAAAGAAAATCAAGGAAGTTAAGGTTAATCTTAAAAAGCTTGTTAAATATCCTTTAAAGAAGTTTAAGGATTTAATTATTGGATCTGAAATTGAAAAAGTTACCCGACGAGCTAAACTAATTGTTATTGAATTATCTAATGGATATTGTTTAATAATCCATCTAAAATTAACCGGTCAATTGATCTTTAACGGAGAAGAAAACAAACATACTCATGTAATTTATCATTTCGCTGATAAAAGCTACTTGCTTCATAATGATATGCGTCAGTTCGGCTTTGTTAAGGTGGTAGAGAAAGATAAGCTGGAGGAATACTTTGAAAGCGAGAGATTTGGACCTGAACCTTTGAGCAGAGAATTTACTCCAGAATTATTTAGAGAATTACTAAAGAAAAGAAAGAAGGGCAAGATTAAGATTTTGCTAATGGATCCCAAGTTTGTAGCTGGGATTGGCAATATTTATTCAGATGAGATTTTGTTTGGCGCAGGCGTTAGGCCGACCAGAAGAGCAGGGAGTTTGAGAATAAAGGAAATTGAATCAATTTACAAAGAGATTATTAGAGTTTTAACTTTGGCTACTAAGAAAAAAGGCAGCTCTAATAGGGATTACTTTGACGCTAATGGCAAAAAGGGGTTTTTTGCCCCTTTGCAAAAAGTCTATCAGCGTGAAGGTGAAAAATGTTTTAAGTGCAAAGGCAAGGTTAAAAGAATTAAAATGGGAGGGCGATCTGCTCATTTTTGTCCAAAATGTCAGAAATAAAATTTCCAAAAGGTTTTTTATGGGGTGCTGCTACTTCAGCTCATCAGGTAGAAGGTGGGCTTGTTAATGATTGGTCAGAATGGGAAAAAGGTATAGCTGAGGATTTAGCTAAAAAATCTGAAAAATATTGGCAACCTTGGCAAAAAGAAAAATTTCCTGAAATGTTACAATCAAGAAACTATATCTCAGGCCGGGCAGCTGATCATTATCATGGGTTTGAAAGTGACTTTGATATTGCTAAAGAATTGAATCATAGCGCCCATCGCCTTTCTATCGAATGGTCTAGAATCGAACCCAAGGAAGGAAAGTTTGACCAGAAAGCAATTGATCATTACAGAGAGGTTTTAGCTGCTTTAAGAAAAAGAGGACTGGAACCTTTTGTTACCTTGTATCATTGGCCTCTGCCTTTATGGTTTTCTGAAAAAGGCGGTTGGTTGAATCCTAAAGCTGTAGAATATTTTGATCGATATGTAAAAATTATCAGTGAAAACTTATTTGATTATGTTAATTTCTGGATAACTATCAATGAGCCAAATATTTATTCCGGGGCATCATACTTAAAAGGTCAGTGGCCACCTCAAGAAAAAAGTATTTTTAAATATCTTAGAGTTTTGAATGTTTTAGCTAAGGCTCATAAGTTAGCATACAATTCTTTAAAATTAATTGACATTGGTTGTCAGGTGGGAATTTCTAAGAATAATGTATATTTTGAAAACATTCCATTTATTAAATATTTTTACAATAATCGTTTTTTGAATAAGATTAGGAATTACCAGGATTTCATAGGCCTTAATTACTATTTCCACTGTAAATTTCCTAAAAACAAAAATGTGTCTGTAACAGATATGGGCTGGGAAATATATCCAGAAGGGATATATCATATTTTAAAGGATTTAAAGAAGTATGGTAAGCCGATATATATCACTGAAAATGGCTTGGCTGATAGAGATGATGAAAAGCGAGAGAAATTCATAAAGGATCATTTAATTTGGATTCATAAGGCCATACAAGAAGGAATTGATGTTAGAGGATATTTTCATTGGTCATTACTTGATAATTTTGAATGGGATAAGGGTTTTTGGCCTAGGTTTGGCTTGGTTGAAGTTGATTTCAAGAAATTTAAAAGAAAGATTAGGAAAAGCGCATTTGAGTATGCAAAGATTTGTAAGGAGAATAAATTATGAATTGGTTAATTATTGTTATTGTTGCTCACTTTGTTTTTTCTTTGGTTTTTATAGTAGATAAATACTTGTTTTCACATACCCAGCTACGGCCGGCTGCCTATGCTTTTTATGTTGGCATATTTGGCGGCATAGCTATTCTGCTATTTCCTTTCGGCTTTGATATCTTGTCTAGGGATCATATGTTGATTAGTTTTGTAGCTGGCATTTGTTTTGTTTTAGCGATTTTCTTTTTCTATAAATCAGTCCAGTTGGGTGAGGTTTCCAGAATCACCCCGATTATTGGCGGATTAATTCCTTTATTTACTTTTATCTTTGCATATTTTGCCTTAGATGAGAAATTGCTGATTAATCAGATAATTGCTTTCAGTCTGCTTGTCTTTGGCGGGATAGTTATGGCTTGGCCTCGAAAACAAGCCAGATTTATTTCAGGATTGGTTAAAACATCCTTAATCAAGAGACTGCCTTTGGCCATTTTAGCCGCATTGTTCTTTGCCGGATCATATGTTTTAAGCAAATATATTTATTCTTATCATCCGTTCATTAACGGTTTTATCTGGATTCGTTTAGGAGGGGTTATTGGGGCCTTGATATTATTCATTCTTCCATTTAGCCGTCGGGCTATTATTAGAACATCAGATAAGGTTAAATTAAAAACCGGGGGATTGGCTGTTGTTAACAAGGGGTTGTCTGGCTTGGCCTTCATTATGCTCAATTATGCAATTTTCTTAGGGAGCGTTACCTTGATTAATGCTTTGCAAGGCATCCAATATATTTTCCTTTTTATCATAGCCTTGTTTTTATCTAAAAAATTTCCTTCTATTATTAGAGAACAAATCAATCAAAGTGCAGTTATGCAAAAAACTATTGCTATCATTTTCATTGTCACAGGACTTGGAATTCTAGTCTTTTAAATATGTTTAAATATATCTTGAAAACAATCTTAATAGTATTGGTTATCCTAATCCTTTTTGGAGTATATATGTTCACAGGCAAGGCGCCGGTAAATGAAAATGTAAGTTTTGGCGTTACTTTTTCCCAGTACTTTGCCGAATATATGACAGATGATTGGAAGAAGATGTACTTATCAATCTTAGATGAATTGGGTGTTAAGAAAATACACCTTGTTGCTTATTGGCAGAAAGTTGAGCCGGAAATGGATAGATATTCTTTTGATGATCTGGATTGGCAGATTAATGAAGCAGAAAAAAGAGATGTTGAAATCATTCTGACTATGGGACAGAAAGTGCCTCGTTGGCCAGAATGCCATATTCCTGATTGGGCTAGGGATTTGAGCAAGGAAGATTATGACAATCAATTACTTGTTTTAATTGAAAAAATAGTTGAAAGATACAAGGATAAAGAGGGTATTGAAATGTGGCAGGTGGAAAACGAGCCGTTTTTGATGAAATTTGGCGAGTGTCCTAAACTAGACAAGGAATTTTTACAGAAAGAAATAGATTTAGTCAAAGAATTAGATGATCGCCCAGTTCTATTAACGGCTAGCGGAGAATTGAGTAGCTGGATCCAGCCGGCCAGGAGAGCTGATGTTTTTGGAACAACGCTTTACAGGATTGTCTGGAGCGATACTTTAGAAAGACATGTTGAGTATCCGATTCCAGCTGTTTTTTATCATAAGCGAGCTCAGTTGGTTAAGTTATTAACAGGCATTGAAAGGACTATGATCATTGAATTGCAAGCTGAGCCTTGGAATCATTTGATGATTTGGGAAACTACGCCTGAAGAGCAATCCAAAACCATGGATATGGATAGGTTTAGAGATATCATTGAGTACACTAAAAGGACTGGCTTTGATGAAGCTTATCTCTGGGGTGTTGAATGGTGGTATTGGCTAAGGGAAAAATATGATATTGATGAATTTTGGATTGAGGCTCAAAAGCTGTTTTAGTATTGACAAATGAGTATTTTTCTGGTACTGTTTGGATAGTAATTTAATAATGATCTCTGGGGTCCCCAGAGGTCTTAACATATATACTTCTTTTCACGTTTTATTTTTTGACTTAAAGGGGGTCAAGAATGATAAACGGGCTAGAGACGTATGAGGCTGATTTCAGAGAAGCGGTTATGAGGGGTGTTAATACGGGTAAGTACAACCCGAGGCTTCCTCAGGCTTCCTTCATTGCCATTTTTAATGGCTTTAGAAGGGGTATTCCGCAGCTGAAACCTGGAGTTGGTGTTCGATCGGACGTTTATGACTTTTTTACCAGGATCTTTATCCAAGTCTTGTGGGACTTAAAAGAACCGGTGAATATGGAGTCAGAGATCGTTCAAAGGCACTTAACTGAAGGACAAGTCAAAAAGGGATCTTGGGTAACGAAATCTGTGTTGGCCAGTGCGGCAAGACATGAAAATCGCCTTACCAAAACTATTCCTAATGGTGATTAGTAAGCCTCAAAAAGTAAGCCAAAAGGCCGTCATGCAGAATTTGACGGCCTTTTAGGTTGCTAATATATATACAAACGGTTAGTATTGAATTAATGAAAAAGCATAATTTTTATGTAATTTGCGACAATATTCGAAGCTTGGAAAACATCGGCTCCATTTTCAGAACAGCCGATGCTTTGGGCGTGGATAAGATTTTTTTAGGTGGAATTTGCGGAAAGCCTCCTCATCACAAGATTTCTAAGACTGCTTTAGGCGCTGAAGAAAATGTCTTATGGGAACATCAGTGGCAAACTTGGCGAATAATTGATAAGCTTAAGAGACGTGGGGTAAATATTGTTTCTTTAGAACAAACAAAGAAAAGTATTGAGTATGATGATTTTAAGCCGAAGTTTCCTCTGGCTCTAGTGATTGGCAATGAAGTCAAGGGTGTCTCCAAATCATCTTTAGATAGGTCTGGCAGTGTTATTCATCTGCCGATGTTAGGAATTAAAGAATCATTGAATGTTTCAGTTTCTTTCGGGATAGCTGGATACTATTTAAACCAATTTAAAAAATGATAAAAATTTTAAAAAAAGATAAGAAATCAAAAGCTAGACTAGGTCTAGTTAAAACACCGCATGGAAATATTCACACTCCTGCTCTTTTTCCTGTGGCTATTAAGGCAACTGTTAAAAGCTTGACTCCAGAAGATGTTAAGGATATTGGCTTTGAGGCTATTTTAGCCAATACATATCATTTGTATCTGCAGCCTGGATCTAAGTTAATTAAAAAGATGGGTGGTCTTCATAAGTTCATGAATTGGCCTGGGCCGATCAGTACAGATAGCGGCGGGTTCCAGGTCTTTAGCTTGGGTGCAGCCCTAGGGACTAGCATTGGCAAGCTATTTAAAGGAGAAGAGGGTCTGACATCTAAAAGTTCTAGGGCTAATAAGTTGAGCAAAGTGGATGAAGACGGAGTCACTTTCACTTCGCATATTGATGGATCAAAGCATCGTTTTACTCCTGAAGCTTCAATTAAGATTCAAGAGAATTTAGGAGCTGACATTATCTTTGCTTTTGATGAATGTACTTCGCCTTTGGATGACTATGATTATACTAAGAAATCTATGGAAAGAACACATCGCTGGGCCAAGAGATGCCTAAAGGCTAAAAAAAGAAAAGACCAGGCACTATTTGGTATCGTTCAAGGCGGGCTATTTGAGGATTTAAGGAAGGAAAGCGCCAAGTTTATTGGCAGTCTGCCTTTTGACGGATTTGGCATTGGCGGGTCCTTTGGAAAGCAAGAAATGAAGAATGCTTTGAATTGGATTATTCCACATTTGCCAGACAGCAAGCCAAGGCATCTATTGGGTATTGGATATCTGGATGACATTAAAAGTAGCGTTAAATGTGGAATTGATCTGTTTGATTGCGTTTATCCAACAAGAATTGCCAGACATGGCACTTTGCTGACAGGCAAGGGTGAAATTAATATTTTAAATGCGAAGTACAAGGATGATAAGAAGCCAATCATGAATAATTGTCAGTGCTATACTTGTAGGAATTATACGAGAAGCTATATCCACCATCTTTTCAAAGCTAAAGAAATGTTAGCTGCTAGATTGGCGACTTACCATAACTTGTGGTTTATGGCTAGATTTATGGAGGGGATTAGGGAGAAAATAAAGGAAGACAAAAGAATTTAAATGTGGTATAATAGGGTTAATTATGAAAATATTTAAAGATTCTAGGATAATTTGGCGGTATTTAAGGAAATACAAAGCCAAAGTTTTTTTTATAGCCTTCATCGCATTGTTAGGTTCTTTTATTGCGGCTATCATTCCATATATTTATGGAAGGTTAGTTGATATTGCTGTTTCAGAGTCCGGTACATTTCAATTAATTGGTAGTATTCTTTTATTGTGGCTGGTTTTGGTTTTAATAAAGGATTGGCTTAAGAGGCTTTTTAGGAATAAGAGTGGATATATAACGATTGATTTGTTTAATGATTTTTTTCTTGAAATTGTCAATCATATTTTGAACTTGCCTTTGAGTTTCCATAAGAATAAGAAAATGGGTGAGATTGTTCAAAGGGTTTCTAGGGGTGCTGGTAATTTAGAAATGATTATAGATCAGGTTGTTTTCAATGTAGGTCCTAATCTTTTAACAGTTGTTGTTTCTCTAATAATTATGAGCATTATTGAATGGCGGCTTGCCTTATTGCTTTTATTCGTTTTAGTCTTCTATTCTTTAGCTACGATTTGGAAAACAAAGCCGATGTTTAAGGCTCAAAAAAAGATGAACAAGGCGTATGAAAAAGCCTTTGGTAATCTCTATGATGCTGTTCTAAATATTCAAACAGTTAAATCTTTTACTAATGAGAATTCAGAAAAAAAGAAGCTATATAGTAAATTCTATAGTATAGCTGGGTCACTGGATAAATTAATGAGAGATTTATGGAAGAGTCTTGCTGCTTGGCAAAATTCAATATTTAACATAGGATTTGTTTTTGTTTTTGCTGGGGCAGTAATGTTATTAAGAAGTAATGAAATTACTCCTGGTCAGCTAATTACCTTTGTTGGTTATGTATATTTGGCTTATGCTCCTTTCTATATGCTATCCATGCATTACAGAAGAATTAAGACAGGGATAATAGTTATTAAAAGAGCAAGAAAACTTTTAAAGATCAAGGCAGAGCCATATCAGGAGGACAAGAAAGAATTAAAAAATATAAAGGGTTCAGTGGAATTTAAAGATATTAACTTTGGTTATCAGAAAAACAAGAATGTTTTAAGAGATATTAATTTTAAAGTTAAACCAGGTCAGATGGTTGCTTTGGTTGGTGAAAGTGGAGTGGGGAAGACAACTTTAGTTGATCTGATTTCCCGCTACTATATCCCTAAAAAAGGGAAAATTTTAGTGGATAGTATTGATATTTCAAAAATTAATCTGGAATCATTAAGAAAACAAATTGCCATTGTTCCCCAGGAAGTAACCTTATTCAATGATACGATTAAGAATAACTTGAAGTATGGCAGACAAAAGGCAACTGATGAAGATGTAGTTAAGGCTGCCAAAGCAGCTCATGTTCACAACTTTGTTTCTAAGTTTGACAAGAAGTATAATCAGTTGGTAGGTGAGAGAGGAATTAAGTTATCTACAGGACAGAAACAACGCGTTGCCATTGCCAGGGCTATTTTAAGAAATCCTAGGATTCTAATTTTAGATGAAGCTACTTCAAGTCTTGATTCGGCTACTGAGAAATTAGTCCAAGATGCTTTGGCTAAATTGATCAAGGGCAGGACAACTTTTGTCATTGCTCACAGATTGAGCACTATTCAAAAAGCTGATTTGATATTAGTTTTGGAAAAAGGAAAAATTATTGAAGAAGGAGATCATCAAGAATTAATTGATAAAGGTGGAGTTTATAGGAAATTGAATAAGCTACAGACAACCATTGTTAAGTAGTTTAAAAGCCCCTTGATGGGGCTTTTAAATATTCCAGAGACATTTGAATGTCGATTTTATCAGATCTATAATTATCTTATTTTCAATAATTGATCCTTTTGTCTTATCTGGCAGGATGATTATCTTATCATATATAATCACTGTTCCAGGAAGCGATACGTTAGGTTTGATTTTTTTTCTTTCTAAATAGTCTTTCTTTGTTTCTTTGATTGTTGATAATTCTTTGATTTTAATCTGGCCTAATCTTTTCTTAATTTTTCTGTAAATATTCTGTCTGGCTTTGCTTGGCCAGATTTTTTCGTCCTTGGCGATGATATATATATTCTTTGATTGAGTGGTTAGGAAATCATTGAATAGGATTTCTAGTCCGTTTTTGCCCTTATACGTCTTTATTTCCCTCTTGTCTCCCAATTGGTACTTATCCTTAAGGATTGAAATGATCCTGATGAATTCTCTTTCTTTTTCCTCGATTTCTTTCTTTTCTCTTTTTAAGATGCTTAATAGCTTGTCAGGGGATTCAGCGGTAAAGTATTTTTTCCCATTATTCTTTGATTCCGTTATTAATCCTTTGTTCTTAAGGGACTTAATGATGACATAAGCTGTTGGCCTGGTTATCTTAGCCTGCTGGGATATTTTTAAAACAGTGGTATGTCCTAGTTCTAGGGCAGCTAAATACACCTGAGTTTCTTTTTCAGTTAAACCTAATTTTCTTAATTCAAGTTGTAGGATTTCTAATTCCATATGGTCTAGTATGTGTTATTTAATAGGATAAGTCAAGATAATTTCAATCTGTCAGCATTTACTTTACAAGTATTGATTAAGATATATCGCATTATAAAGCGGTATTTTTTAATTAATTCGAGTTATCCACAGGTTAGTGTCAAAAAAACTTGACAGATTGCTATATAAATTAATATAATTGAATCAAAGTCTCTAAAATCGCTTTTGTCAAATAGGTGGTCTATTACAAAGATATGGATAACAAGTTTTATCTCACCATTACTATATTAGCGATACCGATAATATTAACATTATTTATCTGGGTGTTGGGAAAATACTACAAAAACAAGAAGTAGGTTGTTTATTTAGTAGATCGAATAAAGAAGATTTGTGAAATCTTTTTCATTCGGTTTGTTAGTAGTTTTTTAAAAAAAGATTTGCCGTGAGTTAATATTCAATTTATCGGCCAGGAGGAGGTGAGAAGATTGAGTAAGGGAAAGAGTTCTTATGGTGGTGGTTATTCTCAGAAAGATGCGAAACAGGACACCGGTGCCACAACTGGTCAGACCAAACAGGCTTGGCATGATGCTCGAGACGACGCATCAAAGAGTCGTGGATGGGGTGTTCCTAAGAATCGTCATTCTGGCGGCAAGAGCAAAAAGAAGTAGAAACCCTTCATGCTTTTGAGAGGGTAATCGCTTAATTTTTTACCCTCTCAAAATCTTTTTTTAAATATATAATAATGGTGAAAAAATTTAGGAAAAACAAAGATGTTTTAATGATTGTTTGGCAGGATGCTGCTTTTTCAAATCGAGCTAAATTACCCAAAAAGAATCCTCCAATGCAAATTACTTTTGGATTATTTATAAGCGAAAACAGAGATGCTATAAATATCGGTATGAATTGTCACTTGGATTCAAATGGTAAGATTATTGAATGTAGAGATGCCTTTCTTATTCCTAAAAAAGTAATTAAAAATATTAAGATTATTAGCAAATTAAATGAATAAAGAATTAGAAATTATTACCATTTTATGGAAAGATGCTAAGATTTATGATTATAAGAAGGGACGGAGAATCTCATTAACATCTACTAAATGCAAAGGAGAAGTTATTAAAAAAGATAAAGATTTTGTTATTTTAAAAAACTGTCATCAATTTGTTTTTGATAAAATAAAGAGAAAATTCATTTTAAAAAGAAAAGCTAATTTTTTCTTTATACCAAAAGGAATGATTACTAAAATGATTAGCTAGTAAGTCGAATAAAGAAGATTTATAAAATCTTTTTCATTCGGTTTATTACCGTTAGTTCTAAGAGGTTGAAACTCAAAGAACCGAACGGTTCCTTGAAAAAATAATAATTGAAAGAATCAAAAAAAAGGAGGCAATATGCTTAACAAGATAGTGGTAGTTGTGGCTGCTGCTGTACTAGTTATTGGCTTTGCAATTGCCTATAGCTGGTATCTTGATATTCCTAACCAAGTAGCAAACTCTATAATCGAAACTTACGCCGAGAGGGGGTGAAGAGAATGATCTTAATCACTGCAACAGATGCGATCTTCGACAAGTCGATGATCCTGAGGCCGAGGAAGAAGAAGGCAAAGATGGGATTTAACAAGTGGGTGATCGGACATACGCGCAAGATCGCTCTCTTAATCCTCAACGCTTTTTTCAACTATGATTTCATTTTCGCAATCGTAGGGTGGTTTAATAAGAGATTTCACTTCTTGGAGACGGTGTTCGTGGCCTATCCGGCCAACGAAAAGTATGCATTAGCATATGTCTACAAAAGACATCGTCACTGGATGGCCTGGCTGCCATGGCCAGCCGGAATCTTCCGGCAAAATGGCAAGTGGGGTCTTATGACCGTGATTTCGTCCCTTGAGGATGACTTTACGGATCCAGGCAACGTTGAAAACCTAAAGACCTTACTGAATCGGACCGAACGGATTCGCCAACTGCTTGGCGCTAAGCAAAAAACCTTTGCAGGAATTTTGCCTGGTGTTATGTACATGAAGCGTCTGATTCGTAAGTCGGTCGAAGCTGAGGTTACCGTTCAGGCTGTTTTGCAGGTTGAACGTGAATTGAAATCCCAGATTGATTACCCAAGTGATGTGCCGCTGATTATTCTTGGTGGCAGAGGTTTTATCGGTAAATCCTTACTGAGATCCCTGAATGGTCGCAAAGCTTATTGTGTCGATGCCAACGGCGACGGCAACAAAGCTAATATGGGTGCTTGGCCTTCTCATCTGAAAGGTCAAAAAGCCATATTAGTCAATCTCACTCGGAAGGCGGTCTTGGCCAATTATCTTCATTTGTTTTGGCCGGAACTCGTTCTCGTGAACGAAGTTTACCCGGAGCCAAAGCCGGGTGAAATTCAAGAGTTGACTGCCAGGGGCTCCGCGGCCTTTCACATTGTCGGCCTCAAAGCGAGGTCTTACCCAAAATTGCCAAGGGCGTATCAGGGTGGAATTCCGTGTTGTGCTGGGCGGTTAACCGATGACATGGAAGTCATCGTGAAAAGGTTGAATTAATGATTCTTTCTGATCTGATAACGAAAAGAGCCTGTTGGTGGAACACTGACGGGCTCTTTCTCTTTTTTAATAAAATGTGGTAAAATTATATTAAAGTATGCTTTTTAATGATGGAAACCTTATTGTTTGATAAGATAAGTATTGCTTTATTTATTACTGTTTTCCTAAATTTAATTTTAGGCTTGTTAATATATTTCAGAGGTAGAGAAAAGAGAGTTAATGTTATTTATAGTTTGAATGTAATAGCAATAGTCGGTTGGACTTTAGCTATGATTATTTATAGGTTGGTTGGTATAGAGACCAGTCTTTTTTGGTGTCTTGTTTTGTATATTTCTCCAACATTTATTGCTAGTAGTTTTTTATATTTTACATATATCTTTCCTACTCAGTCTAAGAAAATGTCATCTTACAAAAAGTGGCTGATATTCTTAGGTAATTTTATTATTATTATTCTGGTCTTGATTCCGGACTTTATTATTAAGGAAGTAATCGTTAAATCTGGATCGGAGAAAGTTATTGTCTTTGGATCTGGATACGTTATTTATGTGATTTATACAGCCCTATACTTCTCTTACGGTTTTTTGAGGTTATTTAAAAAATATATTCAATCTCAAGGTATTGCTAGAAGCCAGATAATGTATTTGTTATCAGGTTATGCCATTGCTGCTAACTCAGCTTTTGTTACTAATTTATTCATGCCTTGGTTTGGCAGAACTGAGTTTAACTGGTTAGGTCAATTCTTAACTCTTTCTATGGTTGGTTTTACCGCTTACGCCATTTTGCGATACCGCCTGATGGATATTCGCTTGATTGTCAAAAGAAGCACAATTTTTTCCTTAGTTGTCATTACCATCACTGCAGCCTATGCCATGTCAGCTTTCCTTTTAGGATTGGTTTTCTCAGAAGGGACATATACCTTAAAAGGACAAGTTATTACTGGCTTGATTGTCGCTTTACTGGTTGCTGTCGGATTCAGGCCTTTGTATGAATGGCTGAGAAAAACAACAGATTCATTCTTGTTTGCCGGGGAATACAAGCCCCAGGAACTAATGGCTAATATTTCAGATATTGTTTCTCGGACTTTAGATTTAGATATAGTTATCGATACTCTAAAGCATGAAATTACCAAGGCTTTGAGAGTGAGTAAAATGGAGATTGTCATTTTAGAAAACAAGAAATCAGAATTGTCTGTTTCTAAAGGCGATTTTGTAATGACATCCAAGAAAAGAAAAGCTTTAAGTAAAATTGTTAAATACTTCAAAAAACAAAGAGAAGTTTTGGTTCTAGAAGAATTGAAAAGAAAATATTTAGAGAATCCTGATTTAGATGAAGATGAATCATTAATAAGTGAAATTGGCGATTTAAAGACATCCTTAATAGTTCCTTTGCTGATTAAGGAAAAACTGGTTGGCCTGTTTCTCTTGAAAAACAAGAAATCTGGCGACATGTTTACCAATGAAGATATTAAGACATTGGAGACAATTGCTGCCCAGGCCGGAATCGCCATTGAAAATGCTAGGCTATATGAAGAAATGAAAGATTTTTCAAAAACTCTTCAAGTGGAAGTTGATCGCCAGACCAAAGAATTAAGAGATGCCAATGTTAGGTTGCAGCAATTAGATACGGCTAAGACTGAATTCATTTCACTGGCTTCTCATCAATTAAGAACTCCTTTGACCATTATTAAAGGATATATCTCTATGATGGTGGAAGGCACCTGGGGAAAAGTTCCTTCTAAACAAGCAGAGCAATTGGATAAGGTGTATAAGAGTAATGATAGATTGATTAACCTAGTTGAAGACTTATTAACCGTTTCAAGGATTGAATCAGGCAGATTGGAATTTGAATGGGAAATGATATCACTGGAAGAAATGGTTGAAAGTGCAGTGACTGAATTCAGCCAGGTGGCTAAAGAAAAGAATCTGTATTTGAAGCTTAACAAGCCTGAAAAGCCTTTGCCTAAGATTAAGATTGATTCATTGAAAATTAGGCAAGTAGTCCAGAATCTAATCGATAATGCCTTGCACTATACCAAAAAAGGCGGGATTACAATCAATCTAGAAGAGGATAAGAAGAAAATTAGGTTTAGCATTAAAGATACTGGTATTGGCATATCAGCTAAAGAAAAAGTTACCCTTTTTGAAAAATTCTCCAGAGGAAAAGAAGTTGGCAAAATGCATACTGAAGGAACTGGTCTTGGCCTATACCTAGGCGCTAAAATGATTAATGCTCATGATGGAAAGATATGGGTTGAGTCAGAAGGAAAAGGAAAAGGAAGTACGTTTTTCTTTGAATTGCCAGTGGGGAGGAAGTAGGGATTGACAAGGAATTTTAATGAATATATACTAAAAATGTATAGTTTTGAGTGATTTTTGTATAGTTTTAGCTTAAAAATATGAATTCTGACCTATTAACAATTAAACAAGTTTCTGAGATAATTGGTGTTTCTATTCAAACTTTGCGTCGTTGGGATAAATCTGGTAAACTGGTTTCAGTAAGAAAAAAACCATCAGGACACAGATATTATAGCTGGGATAGTGTTGAAGAATATATTGAGAGCAATGTTAAAAACATATTTAAATTAGCAAGAAGCTGGATTATTAGTAATCCAGGCAGCGAGCCTCGTCCCGAATTATATTGTTCTGATAGTTCTGTATTTCAGGCAAGATTGCCCAAGCTTCAAAATGAGTTGGGAGATATTAAAGAGTTAAGTAATATATTTCCTTTAATTTTGGCAATCACTGGAGAAATTGGCAATAATTCTTTTGATCATAATTTAGGGAATTGGCCAGATATTCCTGGAATATTCTTCGCGCATAGCTTAAAAGATAAAAAGATAGTTTTAGCTGACAGAGGACAAGGAGTTTTAAAAACTTTGAAGAGAGTTAAGCCAGAATTAAAAGATCATGAGAAGGCTTTGAAAATTGCTTTTACAGAAATAATTTCAGCTCGGGCTCCAGAATCAAGAGGTAATGGATTAAAGTTTGTAAAAGATGTTGTTATCAATAATGAGATAGATTTGTTTTTCCAGACAGGCGATGCTCAGTTAAGAATTCAAAAAGGTGATTCTGATTTGAGAATTAGAAAATCAAAAATTAATTTACGTGGCTGTTTGGTTTCAATTAAATTCTAAATATGACTATTTTTCTAAAAAAATTTGGAACAACTTTAACTGGTCGACAATTCGGCAAAGAATCCTTTGCTGCTTTTGAATCTTCGTTAAGAGATGTTAAGGAAGATGAAAAGATTGAGGTTGATTTTGAAGGGGTTATAACATTTACGCCCTCCTGGGGAGATGAATTTTTAAGTCCTTTACTTGAAAGATTTAAAGATAGATTGTTTTTAAAAAACACAGAAAATCCTTCAGTCCAGGCAACTTTAAGGTTATTAGAGAAAGTGCATAATATTAAATTTAAATAAGGAGAAAAAATATGTCAAAAGTATTTGTCACAAGACAGATTCCGGAAGTAGGAATCGAAATGTTAAAGGAAAAAGGCCATGAAGTAGAAATTGGTCCAGAAGGAAGCATCTCAAGAGAAGAGCTGCTTGAGAAAGTCAAAGGAGCTGATGCTATTCTCTCAGTCTTAACTGAAAAGATTGATGGTGAAGTTATGGATTCAGCCGGTGAACAATTAAAAATAGTGGCTAACTATGCAGTGGGGTACAATAATATTGATGTTGAAGAAGCCAAAAAAAGAAATATTACTGTCACCAATACGCCTGGCGTATTAACTGATACGGTAGCTGATCATGGTGCTGCCTTGATTCTGGCAATAGCTCGAAGAATTGTTGAATCAGATAAATATACCAGGGCCGGCAAATACAAGGCTTGGGGTCCTAAGCTGCTTTTAGGCGGAGATATTAAAGACAAGACATTAGGGGTGGTTGGCTTGGGTAGAATCGGCTTTGCTGTAGCTGAAAGGATGTATAAGGGATTTGGCATGAAAGTTGTTTATCATGATGTTAAAAAGAACGATGAGATTGCCGGTAAATTAAATGCTGAGTACAAAGAACTGGATGATCTGATGAAAGAAGCAGACTATATCACTCTGCATACTGCTTTGACTGAAGAAACAACTCACTTAATTAATGCTGAAAAGTTGGCTTTAATGAAGCCAACAGCATATTTGATCAATACTTCTCGGGGCCCAGTAGTAGATGAAGCAGCTCTAGTAGAAACCCTAAAAGAAAAGAAAATTGCTGGAGCAGCTTTAGATGTATTTGAAAAAGAGCCTGAATTAATGCCAGGTCTAAATGAGCTGGATAATGTCATTTTAACGCCTCACACAGCATCTGGGACTGAAGGGACAAGGAATAAGATGTCAGAAATGGCAGCCAGCAATGTCATTGCAGTTCTGGCTGGCGAGGATCCAGTTAATCCGGTTAAGTAGATTTATTGAAATGTGTTAGTAAAGGAGTCCAGGAGGGTTTGGACTCCTTTGAATTTTATGTTCTCCAATTCTGAAAAACAAATATTTAAAAAATATAGAACCATAGCTGGGATTGATGAAGTGGGCCGTGGCCCGTTAGCCGGCCCTGTGACTTCCGCTGTAGTTGCTGTTAAGAATGAAATTCCCAAATCTTTAATTAAGTTAAAGATTAAGGATTCAAAAAAGCTTTCAGAAAAACAAAGGGAAGAAATTTTTGAAATTGCCAAATATGAAAAAGATATTGAATACGCAGTCAGTTTTGTTAATCCTCAAGTAATAGATAAGATCAATATCTTAGAAGCTACCAAATTGTCCTGGCGAAGATGTTTGAATAAATTAAGTAAAAAGCCAGAATATATTTTTATTGATGGCAACCAAGGATTAAAGACCAAAATCAATCAAGAGACTGTAATTGGCGGAGACAGCAAGATTTGGTCCATATCTTTAGCTTCAATCATAGCTAAAGTATCAAGAGACAGACTAATGGGAAAGATGAATAAGAAATATCCTGAATATGGATTTGATCTGCACAAAGGCTACGGTACTAAATTACATTTAGAAAAATTGAATAAATTCGGACCAACTCAAATTCATCGCAAAAGCTTCCAGCCTGTTTTTAATAATTTATCTTTTACAGACAAAGTTTACTATTTTGTTAGTAAAATACCCAAAGGACAAACCATGACTTACAAGCAAGTGGCTGAAAATATTGGTAATCCTAAATCCTTCAGGGCAGTAGGCAATGCTTTGAATAAGAACAGGAATAAGTGGGTGCCTTGCCATAGGGTGATCAAATCAAACGGACAAATCGGCGGTTTTGCCAGTGGAAGCAAAAGAAAAGAAGAGATATTGAAAAGAGAGGGAGTAACATTCTAATCTTTACATTTCAATGAATATGTAGTATAGTTTTATCAGTTAAGGGGGTTTGTAGTTTAACAACATAACCTACAGGAAAGGAGAAGTTAATGTCGGGAATGAAGGATGATTATTTAATTAGGTATGGGTTTTTGTGCACGAATGTCGCTTTGGCTATGTCCTTCTACCCAAGACTGGGTAAGGTGGAGAAGAGCTATGTTGAAGCTATTGGCGAGATGCGTGTCATTATCGGCGACATCCTCGCCGACCCCGAGTTGTATGAGGGGTCGGATGATCTGTTTTTCGCTCTGATGATGAGGGTTCCGGCCGATATATATACCCGGATATCGGACGAGGATCGGGTAGACCGTATCGCTTTGCTCGGTCTGATCTATATGATTCTGGAAAAATGCCTGAATCAGAAATACGATCCCGCCGACAAGAATCAGGTGGCCATTACTTCAGACTTCTTCAAGGCGATGTCCGCTCTCTTCATGAAAGAGACAAAGGCTGTGTAAGTTTAACAACGTAAAGCCGGGGCGGCTCAACTGCTCCGGCTTTCGCATTTAAAGCATTGCTTTTATTTCAAAAAGTAATATAATGGAATATATGAATAAAAAAACATACATTTTAGGTTTCATTGCCATAGCGCTTTTAGGAGGAATCGTTTGGCATGCAGACCGCAATCAAGAACAAAAAAACGATCAGATCTCTTCCATTTTAAGTACTAGCCAGGAAGAATCTAAATCTGCCATTGTTTCAACGCAAAAAGTGGGCGAACATGTCATAGGTAGCCCAGAAGCGCCTGTAACAATGATAGAATATTCCAGTCATTTTTGTGGTCACTGTGTTGATTTTCATGAAGGAACTCTGCCAGTTTTGATTGATAAATATATTAAAACAGGCAAAGTTAAATTAATTTCAAGATTTATTTCGCCTCCTGAAATAGGGTTGGCTATCCTCTGTGCTCAGGAAGAGGATAAGTTTACAGAGATGAGTGATCATTTCTTTAAGAATATTGAGGATATAAAGACGGTTGAAGATGTTAAGAAAATGGGCTTAGAAGTTGCCTCGGATAAAGATAATTTTGAAATGTGCTATGACTCTAAGAAATATGGAGACAAGGTAGAAGAATGGTTTAATTCTGCTAGTGAAGCTGGAGTTACAGGAACGCCGTCATTTTTCATAAACGGAGAAAAGATTACAGGTAATCAACCTGTTATTGAATTTGAAAAGCTGATTGAAAAAGCCTTGCAGGCTGAAGAATAATTCCTTAACAACTACTTAAGAGAGGAGGATGTATGGCTCATAAGAGGGCTAAGAGGTCTCCTTTTAGAGCACGAAAAATGCCATCTGGGAGGGGTGGCGGCAAAGCAGGGGTGTTGCGTGGCAGAATGTCAGAAAGCCTGGTTGAAGGTGCTTTAGATTTATTGAAAGCAGAGAGGAAAATTCTGGGCTTCTATTTCCACGACGGCGGCGGCAAAGATTTCGTCGTCTGGATTGAAAGGAGAATCAAGAAAAAAAAGAAAAAGGTGCCACTAACAATCGAGGTTAAAAGTTCCTATAGGGGCGTAGCTAAATACCACCGGAATAGAACGGAAGGAGAAACGGCTGATGTTGTATTGGTCTCAAACGAGCATGACACTCTTTTTACTCTTACTCACAAACTCAAGCAACAAATGGGAATATCCTGATCCATAAATATTTTTCGTAATAGCGAAAAAGGATCAGGATTTTTCGTTTTCCTCAATTTGTGATACAATAAACCCGATGGAACTGATCATCAAAAAAGATAAAATTAAAGATTGGTTGGCAGGATTGAAAAAAGATTTTAAAGTTACTGATACCCGCAAAAAGCTCCTGCCAGTCAAGCAATACTTTTTTCCACCTAAGGAGGGTCTTTTTAATTTTGACAAAAAAACTGGCAAGTTGAAGACTGTGGATAACTCAAAGGATCTTTTGCTGTTGATTGGGTATTTGAGTGAACTGGAAGCCATTACTCAGCTAGATGAGATTATGGAGAAGCCAGAAAAAGATTTCTTCTATTGGCAGAAAAGAGACAAATCGGTTTTGATTGGCATTGTTAATAACTCATTTAAGGTTCCAAAAGGCGGAGACCTAATTTTAGAAAAGATTAATGACAAGGAATACAGGACTTGGATATTGAATGATAAAGGAAGAAGATTGGTAAAGGATAAATTCTTTAAAAAAGTTTTAAAGCCAAAGACTGTTAATTATCCATCAAAACCAAATCCATTTAAAGAAATGCTTTTGGATTCAGAATTACTAGCTGATGTAGTAGAATGGTCTTGGAAAGCTAATCACAAGATTTGGGATGAATTGGCTGATAGGTGCCTGGGGTGTGGAATTTGCACTTATGTCTGTCCGATTTGTCATTGTTTTTCAATTGATGACAGGGTCACTTTAGATGATTCTCAATGCGAGCGTTGTCGAGAGTGGGATGCTTGCACTCTGCCTAAATTCTCCCAAGTGGTTGGCAATCATAATTTCCATAAAACTATCAAAGAACGATACTATAACTGGTATTACCATAAGTTTGTCAGAGCCTACAAGCAATTCGGCAAGGCCCAATGCGTGGCTTGCGGCAGTTGCGGCAAGAATTGCCCGGCAGGAATTAAGATTGGCGAAGTTTTGGGAGAAATTGTCAAAGATTTTAAAAAACAATGAAGAATATTTATGAGCCAACAAAGGTAAATATTGTAAAAGTTGAAGAGCATTCAGGCAGTGTTAAGCTTTTTAGATTGCAAAAAGAAAAGGGCAGCTTTCCAGTCAATGAAAAAGGCATTGTCTTTAACCCGGGACAATTCATTCTAGTTAGTCATTTCGGTTATGGCGAAGCGCCTTTTGGTATCGCTTCTTCGCCTTTTGAGACTAAATATGTAGATATTGTGGTAAGGCGCGCTGGATGCCTGACCAAAGCTATGCATCAGTTGGAAAAAGGCGATCAGATCTTTATGCGCGGTCCATATGGCAATGGCTTCCCGGTAGATTTCATGTCTGGCAAGGATGTAGTTATGGTTACAGGCGGCTGCGGTATTCCGCCAATCGCATCTTTAATAGAATACATTATTGAATACAGGAAAAAATTCGGCAGGACATATCTAGTCTATGGGGCCAGGACTCCCAAAGACCTATTAATGAAGGATAATCTGAAGAAATGGGAGCGTGATATAAAGGTTATGCTGACTGTGGATAATCCAGATAAGGCATGGAAAGGACATGTGGGCATAGTTTCAGCTCTTATTAGCGATATTAAGATAGACCCATTGGATGCAGTCTCAGCCATGTGCGGTCCCGGGCCGATGATGGATGCCTTGGAAAGAATCTTAAGGCCTTTAGGAATTTCTGATCGGAGAATTTTTGTTAATATGGAAAGAAAAATGCAATGTGGAGTTGGTAAGTGCCAGCATTGTACGGTGGGTGACAAATTTGTTTGCCAAGATGGACCAGTTTTCCATTTTGATGAAATAGATAAAAGTTGGGATTAGACTATGCCTAAGCCAAAAGTAGCCATATTTGAATTTACAGATTGTGAAGGATGTGAAGTAGCTCTGGTTTCCCTAAGGGAAAAGATTTTAACTTTGGAAAAAAGGATTAATATTGTCAATTGGCGCTTGGGTCAGGAAGATAACAAGCCGGGTCCGTATGACGTGACCATTATTGAAGGCACGCCCATAACCCAGCATGAAGTGGATACTTTGAAAAAATTAAGGGAAGAATCAGGGATTTTGATTGGATTAGGAGCTTGTGCTTGCCTTGGCGGTATTCCTGGAATTATGAATAAGGACAAGAGAAAGAAATGGTACAAGAAGATCTATGGGGATAAGTACAAGCCTCGTGGAATCGACGCCTTGCCTCTGTCAGCTCATGTCCAAGTGGATTTTCTAATCCATGGTTGTCCTGTAAACGGCGATGAACTGGTTAGGATCTTGGAAGAATTGTTATCAGGCAAGACTCCAAAGTATCGCGGCTATTCGGTTTGTTTTGAATGCAAGCAGGCTGGCAATGACTGTCGGCTGCTTGATAAGAAGCCTTGTTTGGGTCCGATAACGCAAGGCGGATGCGATGCGATTTGCGTTTCCAGCGGATCACCATGCTACGGCTGCTTTGGTCCGCGCGAAGGAGCTGAAGTTAGGAATTTATTAAAGATTTTAAATGACATAACGGATAAAAAAGAAATTGAAAGGTATTTTAGTATGTTTTTGAAAAAAAGAGAGGAATACAAAAATGTTAGATAAACAATTTATTGCAAAAATTGAAGGACACGGAACTTTAGATATTGATTGGAAGAAAAACAAGGTTGAATTAAATGTTCATGAAGGCGAGCGCCTTTTTGAAGGTTTGCTAGTTGATCGAACGGCTGAGGAAATGCATTGGATTACTCCTCGTATCTGCGGAGTCTGTCCAACAGCCCATAATCTGGCATCTCTAAGAGCTGTAGAAGACGCCTATGGCATTGAAGTCAGTCAGGTGACAGAGTCTCTTCGTGATTTGATGAATTGCGGGCAAATGCTTCAATCTCATGCTTTGCATCTTTTCTTCTTATCCTTGCCAGACTACTTGGGAATTGACAGGGGAACTGAATTGGCCAAGAAAAATCCTGAAGTATTTAAAAAGGCCTTATCTTTAAAAGAAGTTTCAGATGAAATTGTCAGAATTGTTGGTGGAAGAATCGTTCATCCGACCAGGACCAGGATTGGCGGTTTTCATAAGGTTCCGACTAAAAAAGAATTAGAGGAATTGCTTAAAAAATTAGAGAATACCAAAAAAGCTGCCAAGGATACGATGGATTTGGTTAATGGCATAGAATTCCCTGAACTGAAAGTCAATTTGCAATTGGTTGCTCTGTATGAGGATAAGATTGTGGCTGTTTCTTCAAACAATATTCGGGGCAGGAAAGAAACATCACCCAAGAAATACAAAGAAACTATTGATGAAGAATTGAGAGATTATTCAACTGCCAAATTTGGCAAATACAAAGGAGAAGAAATGCTGGTTGGATCCTTAGCCAGACTTGCTGTTTTCAGAAATTATGATGAGACAAAATACAAAGTTGATTTTGAGAACCCATTTCATAATAATTTGGCTCAAGCCATTGAAGTTGGAATTTTCCATAATCAAGCCATGGAGATTATCGAGAATCTCTTAAAAGGTGATTTGAAGAATAAGGTGGTTAAGCCTGGTAAAGATGCTTCTTTGAAAGGCATAGGATATGTCGAAGCTCCCAGGGGCAGCCTTTACCATGAGGTCCATTTGAATAAGGATGGGATTATCAAGGAGGCAAATATCATTACCCCAACAGTCCAGAATCTGACTTCGATTGAAAAGAGCTCAGAGAATTTAATCAAACAAACAAAAAACCGTTCCCAAGAAGAATTAGAACGGTTGATTACTATGCTGGTCAGAGCATACGATCCTTGTATTACTTGTTCAGTTCATTAGAATGCTTTTCAATCATCTTGATGATTTTTTTCGCTTCAGCTTCAGGGACTTTCTGGATTGCTAATTCGCCGTGAATTAATAAATAATCTCCAATCTTAATATCTTTAATCAAATCTAAACTGACCTGGTGTGTGTGATCGCCAGATTGAACCACTGCTTGGTTATCTTCTATCTTTATTACTTTTGATGGAGTTGCTAGGCACATATTAATTTAAGTATATACCATATTATGAATAAAAACAAAGGATACCTATTAATCTTATCAACAGCTCTCATTTCGGGCTTGTCTGTCTTTATTAACAAGTTTGGAGTGGCAGTGATTAATCCATACATCTTTACCGGATTGAAAAATGTCATTGTTGCCTTGCTGCTTGTCAGTTGGCTATTGATGATGAGAGATTGGAAGATTTTAAAGAATTTAAATATTAAACAATGGTTTCTTTTGTTAGGAATTGGACTGATTGGCGGATCAATTCCTTTTTTGTTGTTTTTCAAAGGGTTAACCCTAACAACTGGAATTCAGGCTGCCTTTATTCATAAGACAATGTTCATATATATCGCTCTATTGGCGATTGTTTTTTTGAAGGAAAAGATGAGCAGGAATTTCCTAATTGCCGGACTGATTCTGTTTTTAGCCAATATCCTTTTGTTAAAGGCAACTCCGCATAACTTTGGTTTTGGAGATTCGTTAATTTTAACAGCTACTTTGTTTTGGGCTGGAGAAAGTGTCTTGAGTAAATACATGCTGAAGGATTTATCTTTTAGGATTATTGCTGGAGCGAGAATGTTTTTTGGCTCTGCCTTTATCATTATATTCCTGTTATTTACTAATCAATTAAGCTTGGCCAGTACGATAAGCTTTCATCAATTGGGCTGGGTTATGATTACCAGCGTATTGCTTTTTGGATATATTTCAACATGGTATATGGGGTTGAAATATGTAAAAGTTTCTGAAGCCGCTGTGATTCTTTTGTTAGCTACCCCAGTAACAATGATTCTATCATGGATACTCTTAGATGAAGCTTTGTTGTCTAGCCAGTTTTTTGGTATAATGTTGGCGTTGGTAGCTACTGGCTCTATTTACCGATCTATGAAATATGCTAAAGACAAATCAGTTAGCACAATTTGATTCAGATGGGATAATCAGGTGTGCGCGATACGGTTTTATGCCCAATCGATTGACTTTTTGCGGCCCCGATAAAAATACAGATCTTTTCCACTATTGTCACAGTTCTGATGTTGACCAAGGCTTAAAGAATATTCTAGAGGAATTTCAAACTCTTTATCCATATTTGAAAATTATTGCCAGACACAACAGAATCAGGGATCCCTTTAGCGAAAGCGTAGTTGAAGCATATTGGATCGGCAACCACTTACTGGAGAATATCAATAAGTCAGAACTTCATAACCATCTGGTTGATAATCTGAAGATGAAGAAGAAATTAAGCATTCAAGGGATGAATAAGCTGAAGGATAAGATAGGACTGGGAGCCAGAGCACATCACAATTTCCATGTCTTGAGCGTTTGGAAGAATATTGATGAAATTGATTCAATGCAGATCTTATCCAGTATGGATCTTTGCCGGATTAGCTGGGGGAAAGTTAAAGAAGTTAATGATTCATCTCTAAAAGTCGAGTACCAGCCGATAGTCTTGAGGAATGATAGATTAGATTTAGGCCAGTTGGTTGATTATGAGGTTAATTACAAGATTAACGACAAGGGCTTTATTAAAAAACCGGAAATTGGCGATTGGATCTCAATGCATTGGGGATTCGCTTGCGAGGTGCTGAGTGATTGGCAAGTAGCTAATCTGAAGAAATATACGTTAGAGAGCATTGATTTGTCAAATACTAGCGTTTGAAAATTTAGTTAATTTAAAACAGGGGGAATTTAATTTCTCTTTTTTGTTTTGTTTGTGTTAGAATAGATAGTGAATAATTAAAGAAATATAAAAATATGTATGATTTAATAATTGTCGGCGGAGGACCGGCTTCTGTTAGTGCTGGCATTTATGCAGCTAGGAAAAGAATTAAAGTGCTTTTAATCACCAAGGATTGGGGCGGGCAGATGAGCTATGCTCCTTTAATCCAGAACTATCCTGGACTAACCAGCGTTACAGGCATGGATCTGTCTAATAAGTTTACAGATCATTTGAAAAAAAATGAGATTGAGATTAAAGAGGGCGAAAGCATTAAGGAGATTAAAGCAATAAGCGATGTGGAAGCGGAAGTCAAGACAGAAAAAGAATCCTTTAAGGCTAAAACAGTCATAATCACTACTGGCCGGGTTGCCCGCAAGTTAGGCGTACCTGGAGAAGAAGAGCTATTCGGCAAAGGAATCACTCATTGCGCGACATGTGACGCCCCTTTATTCCAAGACAGAGCCGTGGCTGTTATCGGCGGGGCCAATGCTGGGGTGAGTACCGCTTTAGAGTTGGCTGAATACGCTTCAAAGATATATCTCATGGAGACCACGCCAAAGCTTCAGGCTGATGAGCTGCTTCAGGAAAAGATTAAAGAAATCGATAAGATAGAGGTCATTACCAGCGCTAAAGTCACTGAAATTAAAGGTGATAAATTCGTTTCCGGCTTGGTCTATAGTAACGGAACCCAAGGGAAGTTTAAGGAATTATCAGTAGCTGGTATTTTTTTAGCCATTGGCTCTTTGGCTAATTCAAATTTAGTTAAAAATGTGGTAGAATTAAATGAAAGTGGGGAAATAAAAGTCGATTCAAAAAATATGACATCACAGCCGAATATCTTTGCTGCTGGTGATGTTACAGATGTATCGCATAAGCAGATTATTATTGCCGCTGGAGAGGGTGCCAAAGCAGCTTTAAATGCTTACGATTATCTTAAGGGGTTAAAATAAAAATATGACTGAAGAAAAAAAACAAAGTATCAAAGTTTATTCAACCAAGACTTGTCCATATTGTGTTAATTTAAAAGAGTATTTGGATGAAAAAGGTGTTAAGTATGAATATATTGATGTTGGCGAAGATAAGGAAGCTGCCAAGGAAATGATTGAAAAATCAGGACAGATGGGCGTGCCTGTGACAGATATTAATGGCGAGATTATTATTGGCTTTGATAAACCAAAGATCAATGAATTATTGGAAATCAAAGAATAAGGGTTTTACATTAATTGAATTGTTAGTAGTTATCGCCATTATTGGCCTGTTAGCTACTATTGTTTTGGTTTCTTTAAATACGGCTAGGGCTAAAGCTAGAGATGCTAGAAGATTGAGTGATATGAAAGCGGTCATGTTGGCTTTGAGTTTGTACTATGATGATTATGGAACGTTTTGCGTCCATAATGCTGGTTCTGGCGGCAATGGCTGGCTGAATCACAATTATTCCAGTACTTATTCAGTTGCTGAACAATTAGTTAATTTAGGATATATCAGCGGAGAAGCAGAGGATCCGACCCAGGGCAACCGGGGATATATGATAATCTGCAGTGGCGGTGATCATGTTACTCTGTGGGCGACGCTAGAAGGATCTTCAACATTAGATAGTTGTTACCATAGTAACTATGATACAGGCTATGGTAAAAATTATTGTATTTCACAATAGTAAATATTAAGGAGATTTTTTATGAGTACTAAAATTGCAATTAATGGTTTTGGTCGGATTGGCCGTTCGGCTTTTAAAAGAATTATGGATAGCCATGAAAATTTAGAGATTATGGCTATTAATGATCTGACTGATCTTAAAACCTTAACCCATCTGCTTAAGTATGATTCTGTTTATGGAATCTATGATGAGCCATTAAAAACTAAGGTTCTATCTGAAAAAGATCCTTCTAAGCTGCCCTGGAAAGAATTAGAAGTTGATGTTGTTTTGGAATGTACTGGTTTTTTCACTGACTTAGAAGGGGCTAGTAAGCACATTGAAGCTGGGGCTAAGAAAGTTATCATTTCAGCGCCTTGTAAGGGTGGCGATGCGCCAACGTACGTTCTAGGCGGCAATGAAGAGAAATATGATTCAGAGAAAGATCATGTCATTTCTATGGGTTCTTGTACGACCAACTGCTATGTACCTGTCACCAAAATTTTACATGAAAGCTTTGAAGTTGAGCGTGGATTCATGGTCACTTCTCATGCGGCCACTAATAATCAGAAGGTTTTAGATTCGCCCCATAAAGATCTGAGAAGGGCTAGGGCAGTTTTGGATAACATTATCCCAACAACTAGTGGATCAGATAAGGCGACTACTGAAGTTATCCCTGAATTAAAAGGCAAATTACACGCTATGGCTATGAGGGTTCCTATCAGGACAGGGTCTGTCATTTACGCTATTTATGACTTGAAGAAAAAGCCTTCTCCTGATGAGGTTAATAAGATAATGAAAGAAGCTAGCGAAAAGGAATACAAGGGTATTTTGAAATATGAGACTGATCCGATTGTATCATCTGATATCGTTGGATCAACATATTCATCAATTTTTGATTCATTGTTGACAGAATACAGCGATGATTTGATTAAGATTGTATCTTGGTATGACAATGAATTTGGCTATGCCTCAAAACTAGCTGAAATGGCAAGTTTTGTCGGTAAAAAACTATGATATATTTAGGAGCTGATCACGCAGGTTTCCATTTAAAAGAGGAGCTGAAAGCTTATCTTAGGGAATTAGGGCATGAATTTGAAGATATGGGAGCTCATGATTTAGAGCCCAAAGATGACTATCCTGATTATGCCGCTTTAGTATCAAAAAAAGTCGTTGAGACTGAAGGTCTGGGTATTTTGATCTGTGCTACAGGAGCAGGAATGTGCTTTACGGCTAATAAGGTGAAGGGAATTAGAGGAAGCGTCGTCTGGGATGAATTTACTGCCTTGCATGCCAAAGAGGATAATGATGCTAATGTCATTTGTCTTCCTGGTAAGATTATAGACCTAGAAACGGCTAAAAAAGTTGTCAGGATATATGTAGAAACTAAATTCACCGAAGAAGAAAGACACGTGCGCAGATTGGATAAAATGAAAGAAATAGAAAATAATCATGGAAGTTAAACTTTTTGCTGCCACCAAGGCCCTTATTATCCACAATGACAAGTTGTTGATTATAAGGGAATCTTCAAATTATGAAGATGGAGTCAATGTTGGTCAATTTGATGTGCCTGGCGGTCGGGTTGAGTCGGGTCAGAAATTTGATGAGAGTTTAATTAGAGAGGTGAAGGAAGAAACTGGCCTGGAAGTTAAAATCGGAAATCCCTTTTTTGTTAATGAATCATGGCCTAATGTGCGAAATGAGCAATGGCAAATTGTCAGAATATTTTTTGAGTGTTCTGTTGATTCAGATAAAGTTGTTTTAAGTGAAGATCATGATGTATTTAAATGGATTGATCCCAGTGATTACAAAAAACATAATCTAATAGGTAATCTTAATCCTGTTTTTGAAAGCTATTTAAATAAATGATCGAAATTATCCCAACAATTATTGCTAAAGATTTCGATGAGTTAAAAGAAAAAGCCAAATTAGTTGAGAAACACACTGATTGGCTTCAGTTGGATGTAATGGATGGTGTCTTTGTTGATAATATGACTTGGAATAATCCAAGTGATTTAGAGGATTTTAAGACTGATTTGAATTTGGAAGCTCATTTAATGATTAGAGAGCCGGAGAAACATATTGATAAATGGATTAAGTCAGGAGTACAGAGGATAATTTTCCATTTTGAAGCAACTAAGAAATGGGAGAATATTATTAAAAAAATTAAAGATGCTGGACTAGAGGCAGGTTTAGCTATTAATCCAGAAACCCCTATAGATGTGATTGATCAATTTATTGGAGATTTGGATTTAGTTCTGATTATGACAGTAAATCCTGGTTTTGGTGGTCAAAAGATTTTGAAAGAGACCCTGGGGAAAATACAGGGTTTACGGGAAAAGTATGAAGATGTTAATATACAGGTAGATGGTGGAGTTAATTTAAAAACTGCGCCAGATGTCATTAAGGTTGGAGCTAATATGTTAGTTAGCGGTTCAGCTGTTTTTAAAAGTAAGGATATTAAAAAAACAATTAAAAAATTAAAAGGAGATTAATCTTATGGATCTGAAAAGTTTAGATAAAAAAGCTAATTCCATTAGGGAAGATATTATTGAGATGTTGACTGAAGCCAAATCAGGCCATTCAGCTGGGTCTCTGGGTATGGTTGATGTTTTTACCGCTTTGTATTTCGGCGATGTTATGAAATATGATGCTAAAAAGCCAGAATGGCCAGAAAGGGATATGCTAGTGCTTTCCAATGCCCATATTTGTCCAGTTTGGTATGCTACTATGGCTCATGCTGGATTTTTTGATAAGAAAGAATTAAAAACTTTGAGAAAGTTAGGATCAATGCTTCAGGGTCATCCGCACCGCCAATCTGTACCTGGTATTGAAACTTCAGGTGGTTCATTGGGCCAAGGATTATCCATTGCCTGTGGCATGGCCTATTCCTTCCAGCAGTTAGATAAAGCAAATAATTGGGTTTGGGCTTTGACTTCTGATGGAGAGCATGATGAGGGCCAGATGTGGGAAGCAGCTATGTTTGCTGGGAAAAACAGATTATTCAATATTACTCAAATCATGGATAGGAATAATATTCAGATTGACGGGTATACTGAAGATGTTATGCCACTTGAGCCGATTAAGGATAAATATGAGGCTTTTGGCTGGCACGTCATGGATGTAGATGGCCATAATATCGATGAAATCATTGATGCTTGCAATAAGTCAAAGACTATATTTGAAAAGCCAAGCCTAATTATCGCTCATACTATTCCTGGTAAAGGAGTTGATTTCATGGAATGGAAGTATTCATGGCATGGTAAAACGCCATGTGATGAAGAAGCCAAGAAAGCTATGGATTGCTTGAGAACTTTAGGTGGGAAGATTAAAAGTGAGCACGAGTAAATAATTAAAAATATATAAAATTATGGATTTAGCAAAAAATTTATACCAAAGAGATAAATTAGAGCAATTACCAACCAGAGATGGCTATGGCCATGGATTGGTTGAATTAGGCAAGAAAAATGAAAATGTTGTTGTCTTGGGTGCTGATCTGACAGGATCAACAAGATGTAATTGGTTCAGAGATGAATTTCCAGATAGATTTATCCAAACTGGAATTGCTGAACAAAACATGATGGGCATTGCTGCTGGTTTGTCTTTGGTCGGCAAGGTTCCTTTTGCCTCGACTTATTCAGTTTTTTGTCCAGGACGCAATTGGGATCAGATTAGAATTTCTGTAGCCTATAACAAAGCTAATGTTAAATTTACTGGAGCTCATGCTGGTATCTCAGTTGGTCCAGATGGAGCTACTCATCAAGGCTTGGAAGATATGGCTATTATGCGTTGTCTGCCTAATATGACGGTCTTAGCGCCTTGTGATAGCGTTGAGACACAAAAAGCAACCATTGCTGCCGGAGAAATGGAAGGGCCAGTATATTTGCGTTTCGCCAGAGAGGCTACTCCTGTATTTACTACTGACAAGACGCCATTTAAAATCGGTGAAGCCCAAGTTTTTAGGAAAGGCAAAGATGTCACGGTCATTGCCTGTGGTCCAATAGTCTATGAGGCCTTAGTGGCAGCTGAAGAATTATCTAAAGAAGGGATTGATGTTCGGGTCATTGATAATCCTAGTATCAAGCCAATTGATGAAGAAAAAATTATTGAAGCTGCTGAACAAACTGGTGCTATTGTTACCGGTGAAGATCATCAAATGATGGGCGGTTTAGGAAGTGCTGTAGCTGAAGTTTTAGGAAAGAATAGCCCGGTTCCTATGGAGATGGTAGCAGTTCAAGATAGATTTGGCGAATCAGGCCAGCAAGATGAATTAATGAAGAAATTTGGCTTAACTTCAGAAGATATTAAAGGTGCTGTTAAGAAGGTAATTAAGAGGAAATAGTATGGATGAGGTGAAATTAGGAAAGTACAGGCATTACAAAGGAAAATTCTATGAAGTTATAGGATTGGCTCATCATAGCGAAACTTTAGAAGAGTTAGTTGTTTACAGGGCCTTATACGATTCAGAGAAATTCGGTTCAAATGCCTTGTGGGTTAGGCCCAAGAAAATATTTATTGATGAAGTCAAAGTTGACGGTAAAGTTATGCCTCACTTTGAATTTATAGAATAATATGAAATACGATGTTATTACATTAGGATCAGCCACCCAAGATATCTTTATGAGCAGTCCTGATTTTCAGGTGCTTGAAAATGAGTGTTTCATTACTAAAAAAGGCCTATGTGTTCCCTTGGGGTCTAAGATGAAAATGAAGGATACGCGCCTTGCTATGGGAGGGTGCGGGACTAACGCGGCTGTTACTTTCGCCCGCCAGGAATTGAAGGTTGCCTATTTAGGCATGATCGGCAAGGATGTTTTTGGAGTAACCGTTAAAGATGAATTGAATAAACAAGGTGTTTCTTCTGATCTATTAATTGAATCAGATAAGCATTCAACAGCTTTTTCAGTGATTCTTTCTGTTCCTGATACTGGTAGGAGTATTTTAAAGAGATTAGGAGCTTGCCATGAAATGACTGATGAAGATATTCCTTTTGATAAGATTGATGCCAAATGGATTTATGCCGGTTCTCTATCTGGAGAAGCGTATAAGTCTCTAGATAAATTATTTGATTTTGCTGTTAAGAATGGCATTAAGGTTGCAGCTAGTCCAGTCGGACAAAGTCAATTGGGTGAAGGATTAGAAAGAACTAGAGGGCTGCTTGATAAGGTCAATATTCTGATTGTTAATCAGGAAGAAGCAGCCAGATTAACTCAGATGGATTTTAATCATGAAGAAGAGATGATTAAAAAGCTCGAAGAATGGGTAAATGGCATTATTGTTATGACCAAGGGGCCAGAAGGGGTAGTTGTCTCTGACGGGAAGCATAGATATTCAGCTGGTATTCCAGAATCTGATCTGGTTGATAGGACTGGGGCTGGCGATGCTTTTTCTTCTGCATTTTTAGCTGGATATATGGAAAATGAGGATATTATCCATGCTATTCAATTAGCTACAGCCAATGCTACTTCTGTCTTGCAAAAGATGGGAGCGGCTAATGGATTATTAAAAAAAGGGGAGTGGGGTTCCTGGGAAAAGGTCGAAGTTAAAAAGGAAAAAATTTAACTTTATGAAAAAGAATAGGGGTTTTACATTAATCGAATTACTGGTAGTTATCGCCATTATCGGCCTGCTGGCTACTATTGTCCTGGTCAGCTTGAATACGGCACGGGCAAAATCAAGGGATGCTAAGAGAATCAGTGATTTAACGCAGCTTCAGTTGGCAGTAGAGATGTATTATGATGAAAATGATTCCTATCCGCAGCCATGCCAGGGATGGAGCACTTGGAGCGGACATTCGCCAGATTATGGTAATTGCGATTCAAACTATATTACTGGCTTGGCACCGGACTTTATGGGAACGTTGCCTATAGATCCAAATGATACGGCTTATTTCGGCTATCTCTATACTTCAGATGGAAATGACTATATGATCATGGTTCACCAAAGCATGGAAACGATTTGTGGCGGGGATCCATCAGATTCATGTAATCCAGCTCATATTCAGCAATTAGACAGAGTTTCCCAGACACAAGAGACAATCGCGGTTTATTCTAAGAACGCTCAAAATTGGTAAAGTTTATTAATATTTAAAAGGTCGAGGATAATAAATATTTGTTATGCAAAAACAAAAAGGTTTTACATTAATTGAATTACTGGTAGTTATCGCCATTATCGGCCTGCTGGCTACTATTGTTCTGGTCAGCTTGAATACGGCACGAGGGAAAGCAAGAGATGTTAAGAGAATGGCTGACTTAAAGCAGATCCAATTAGCCTTGGAAATGTATTATGATGATAATAATGCATATCCTAACAGGCATGGATATACTAATTCCAGTGGAAGCCATACTTCAGGATGGAATGGATTAGCTAGCGACTTATCTCCATATATTGGAACCTTGCCGTATGATTCAACAAGTGGTTATCACTACTACTATGATGGAGGCGAAAGTGATGATTATGGCTATGGATTGATGTGTCGGTTCGAACACTCGGGAAATTTCCATTTGGTTAAAAATGATGGCGGATATTACAATGGTAATGCTGCTATTACGAGGTTGGTCCAGAGCCAGCCTATGATGCGCCAAGTAGAAACTGGTGGGGTGACTAGAATATATGATTCCAGAAATTAGTAAATTAGCCAGGTTGCTAAGGACCTCGGACGAGGTTGTTTTGGGTTTGAAAGAGAAAATGGAAAAAGCTAGCGGTAAAAAAGGAGTTATTAAGGATATTATTTCTAAAAATGATAAGCGCGTAAAAGAGAGGTTGGAAGAGATGGGATTGACTTTGGAATCTGAAGCAAAAGATGTTTTCAAAGGCTTACTTGAAAAAGCCAGGGAAGTTGATAATAATTTATATAATAAATTCCATAAACCTGAAATTTCTACTGAAAAGGGCTGTCGTAGCCTGATTAACACCACTAAAGAATTAGTCGGTGATTTAAATGGCTTCTATTTAAAAGAAGAAAAGGCCAAGGAATTATTCAGGTTAAATCCTCCACGTCAAGTTATGGCTGCCTTGGGCTATGGCAATGATGTGGATAAGATGCTGGAGCGTGAAAATATTTTTGAACTTTTTGCTTCTTTAAGATTTGCTGAGGAGAGTGATTGGATGAATAATGTTTTTTTTAAGCCATATGAGGATTTGACAGTAAATGATTTTGAAAAAAGGGATCTGAAAGTAATGGTCTTGCCTGAAAAATGGACTAGTATTGGCAAAAAGTTTTTAGGTAAGAAATTGCATCATATGAGCCATCTAAAAGAAATGGGTTTAGCCTTCATTATCCCTGTCGATCAGCAGCATCCCGGAGAGATTACTTATCTTTTCTTCATGATTCTCCACTATATCCACGAAACAGACTGGTATTCAAAGCTTTTTGAAAAATATAGTCAGGATGAAGATTTTGCCAAAAAAATGATAGAGACCTTGAAAGTTAAGGCAACTAATGATCCTTTACCTAATGATAATCAGATAAGCTGGCGGATTATTCCCTCATATTTAGCTAAGAAAGATAAGAAGGATCCGAGATTAGCTGAGCCGCATATCAATCCAGAGGCTTTGTTTTTTGCCCAAACTGCTGATGTGATTCAAAAGTTTGCTGGTCGCTTTCCAGAAATCGGATTTGATTTTTGGAAAAATATGGATATTACCGGAGAATATTTTAAATCCGATGAATCGGAGATTTTAATCAGTTTTGATTTGTTTGATAATGGTGTATACTTACAACAGGGCCAGACTGATTTTAATGCCAAATATCTCTATCATCAGCAAGAGGCCTTATGGAATGAAATCTTTAGTCAATATATGGGCCAGGATAAAATGGAAGAATTAATGATAGATAATTTACATAAGGGATATGTTAGTTTATCTTTATAATAAAAAAAGAAGTGGTTTTACATTAATCGAATTATTGGTAGTTATCGCCATTATCGGCCTGCTGGCTACTATTGTCCTGGTTAGCTTGAATACGGCTCGAGCAAAATCAAGGGATACTACTAGAATTGCTTCTTTAAAACAATTACAGGTTGCTGTAGAGATGTATTATGACGACAATAATAGTTATCCTTTGTCTTGTCGGGGCTCAGGCAATTGGGGCGGACATTGCCCAAATTATGGGAATTGTGACTCAAACTATATAGTAGGTATATCGCCGACATATATTGGAACTCTACCGATAGATCCAAAATGGGATACTGGGTCATATGGTTATCTATACAGATCCAATGGAACTGACTATATCATCATAGCTCATGTTGCTATGGAAACAATTTGCGGCGGAGATCCATCAAATTCATGTAATCCATCACATATTAGGCAATTAGATAGAGTTTGCTGTACTCAGCCAACTATTGCAGTATATAGTCCAGGAGCTAAAAATTGGTAATAAGATATATTAAGATTTATGTTAGATATTTTTAAAAAAGCAAAAGAAGGGAAATATGCAGTAGGGTCCTTTAATGTTTCTAATTTAGAACAATTAAAGGCTATAGTTTTAGCCTGCCAGAATTTAAAAAGCCCGGCTATCATATCAACCTCGCAAGGTGAAAGCGAATTTATCGGTAAGAAGCAATTAAAGTCGTTAATTGATGTGTATAAGAAAGAGACTGGATTGCCTCTAATTTTAAATATGGATCATGGTAAATCTCTAGAAATTATCCAAGAAGCGGTTGAAGCTGGGTATGATTCAATACATTTTGACGGTTCAGCCTTAGATTTTGAAGAGAATATCAGGGTGACCAAACAAGTTGTTGAATTAGCCAAGGAAAAAGGAATTGAGAATGTTGAAGGGGAACTAGGATATTTGAGAGGTGGTTCAACAATTCATTCTGAAAAAGTAGAGATAAAGCCGGAAGATTTAACTGATGCAGCGCAAGCTCAAGAATTTGTTGAACGCACTGGTGTGGATATTTTAGCTGTAGCTGTTGGCAATATTCATGGAATTTCTAAATCAGGTGAAAACCCTCCTTTGTTTTTGGATAGATTAAAAGAGATTGATAAATCAGTCGATGCTGGCTTAGTTCTGCATGGTAGCTCAGGAACGCCAGAAAGTGATATTGAAAAAGCTATTGAATTAGGTATCGTTAAAATTAATGTTAATACAAGATTAAGAATTGTTTACACAAAGAGTTTAAAGAAATCTTTAAAAGAGAATCCCAATAGGGTTACCCCTTACAAAATAATGCCGCCAGTTGTAGAAGCGGTGCAAAAAGCGGTCGAAGAGAAAATTAAGTTATTTGGCAGTGATAATAAACTATGAAGGTAAAAATTAACCAAGAAGAATGCATTGGTTGTGGTAGCTGTATGGCTGTATGTGGTGAAGTTTTTGAAATAAATAACAAAAACAAGGCTATTATTAAAGGCACCATGACCGATGAGAATAAGGATGGGTCAAATGAGGGCGAGACTGATAATCAATGCGCCAAGGAAGCAGCGGATATTTGCCCAGTCCAGGTTATTGAAGTTGAAGAGTAATCTCATTTTGAAAACTAAAAAACCCTCCAGGCAGGAGGATTTTTTAGTGAGTTCAATTCTATTTCAACTCTAGAGTATAATTCTGGCCATCTGTTGACTGGTAGTCAAAGATACTAGAATCCATTGGTAGTCTTGTGACAACGCCATCATTGTATAGGGTGTTGATCATAGTCGTACCATCACTTGCGATAGGGTAACTATCGTTTCTAAGGTAATACATTTCTAGAGCGGTGGCTAATTGATGAACATTAGCTTCATTTACGACTGAAACTGCATCAGCAAGGATGTCTTCAGCGTTAATGTTTGCACCGTTAATGACTAGAACTGATCCGATCAGCAAAGCTGAAAGGGTTGAGATAATTGTATTCATATTTTTAAAATTAAATGTTCACGTTTTAGATAATAGCATATTATATATTTTGTCAAGGATATTGACAATATGTCGCTGGTAGAATAGTATTTTAGTAAATTGAATAGGGTCTTTTGCTGTTAATCCTGTAAGAGGGGAGGATCGAGTGGAGAATAGACTGTCGCTCGAAGAAATGATTAATTTAGTCCTTCTTGAATTGATTCCCTTTGGAGATGAAATTGAAGTGAAGGGCCGACTCACTGACCAGGCTCTTAAAGCTTTTGATTGGCTTCTAGTAGAGGCCAGAAGCGAGATTCTCGGAGACGAGATTAAGAAGATTACTCTCGTTTTAAAAGCTTTAGGTTTTGGCGATGGATTAGAGGAGTCTGTAGAGGCTTTTTGTCAATGGACAAAACAACATCAACCCACAACAAAAGGAGGAGCTGATGAGTGACAGACTGTCGCACGAAGAAACGACCAATCTTGTATTAGCCGGGTTGTATAATTTCAACCAGAACATCGAGATGGATGGCCAGTTCGGTCGGGAAGGCCAACTTGCGCTTGATGAGCTTTTGGCCGTCAATGACGAGCCGGGTCGGGAAGAAGAGATCAATACCGTGGTCCTTACGCTCAAGGTCCTGGGATTTGGCGATGATCTGATCGCTGACGGCGTTGTGGGCGACAAGCTCAGAGAGGCCACCGATGCTTTCATTCAATGGGCTGAAATCACCCAAGCCGCCGCAGCTTAAGATTCCTCGGGGGGACACAAAACAGGGATTGACCGGAAAACTGGTCAATCCCGCAACCTCTCTTGACCAAGAGAGTGTTTTTAGTTAAGATAGACCTATGTTGGAACTAGTAGTTAAAATACGGTCTGAATTAGGCCGTCAAGCAGAGAAAGTCCGGGAAAGTAATTCTATTCCGGCTGTTTTATATGGTCCAGGCGTTAAGAATTTAAATCTATTAATCGATTACAATACTTTTAAAAAAGCCCATGCAGAAGCTGGAGAAACTACATTGATCAAGTTAAAGATCGATGATGGGGAAAGCAAGAAAGACAGGGTTGTTCTGATTCATGACGTGACTAGAGATGCAGTAACTGATCGCTTTGTCCATATCGATTTCAAGCAGATTAAAATGGATCAGGCTATTAATGTTGAGGTTCCTTTGAACTTTATCGGTGAATCTGAGGCTGTTAAAGCTGAAGGCGGTACTTTGGTTAAAAGTATCCAGTCTGTTGAGATTGAAGCATTGCCTCAAGACTTGATTTCTGAGATTGAAGTTGATATTTCTAAATTAGAAACCTTTGATGACAATATTTATGTTAAGGACCTTAAAGTTCCAGATACTGTTAAATTAACAGCTGATAAAGAAGAAGTTATTGCTTCTGTAACTCCGCCTCGAAGCGAAGAAGAAATGGAAGCCTTGGAAGAGGCTCCAGTTGAAGGCGTAGAGGATGTTGAAGTTGAAGACAAGGGCAAAGAGAAGGAGGAAGTTGAACAAGCTGACGAGCCAACTGAGGCTCCTAAACAGGAAGAATCTCCTAAGGAGGAATAAATGTTTGAAAAAAGCAAATATATTGGTTTTCTCCTATTAATCGCCTTGGCGGTTCCTTTTTCTGTGTCCGGGGCCAGCGTAGATGATCTGAAGAAGGATTTAGAGAATCAAATAAAGCAGAAAGAACAAGAAATTAGCCAGTACCAAGGCAGTATTGATCAGAATAAGGAAAAAGCAAAATCACTTCAAACAGATATCAATATTCTAGAAGACCAGATTGACCAGATTAGAGCTGAAATCAATCAAGTTGATTTAATGATTCAGAGAAGCACTTTGGATATACAGGGAATAGATTCTCAAATTTATGATTTAGAGACTAGAATCAAAGAAAAGAAAGAGCTTTTGGCTGAGTACTTAAGGACAATGGCTCAATATGACCAGGAAAGCCTTTTGGAGGTAATATTGAAAAATGAGAAGTTTTCCGATTTCTTTGATGAATTAAATGCATTAGAGACTGTTCAAGAGCAAATCCATACGATTCTGGCTGCTGTGCATTCTTTAAAAGATGAAATGCAATTGCAAAAAGATGAGTTAGAAGGCCAGAGGGATGTTCAGAATAGGCTAAAGACAGTCCAATTATCTCAAAAGAGGGATGTTGAGGTAAAGCAATGGCAAAAAGAAGACTTGCTTGATAAGACCAAGGGAGAAGAAGCCCGTTATAGGCAGATGATCGAGAGCAATGAGCAAGAGATCAACTATATCAAAGATCAGCTGACCTTGCTGGATAAATATGACATTACCTTAGATGATGCTGTTCAGAATGCCATTTATGCCGGAACAAAGACTGGCATCAGGCCTGCTTTCCTTTTAGGAGTTCTAGAGAATGAATCCCGTCTTGGATTGAATGTCGGTACAGGAACCTGGAAATATGATATGTATCAATGCAATATCAACCGGGGATATATCACTATGGGTAATAGCATGAAGAACGCTTTTTTGCAGATTTGTGAAGAATTAGGCATAGATCCAGATGCACAGCCCGTTTCAGCCAAACCAACGGCTTACAGAGGGTGTGGTGGGGCTATGGGCATAGCTCAATTCATGCCAACCACTTGGCTGTCATACAAAGATAGAATTGCTTCTGTTACAGGCAGTAATCCTCCTAACCCTTGGAATTTCAGGGATGCTTTCACAGCTTCAGCTATTAAGTTGGCTGATGCTGGAGCTACGGCTAAGACATATGAAGCTGAAAGAAAAGCTTATGCTATGTATGTTGGCGGAAAGTATTGGCGAGGATTGTTATCGGTTGCAGAGAGAGCAATGACCTATGCATCGCAGTTTCAAAAAGAATATTTTGATTAATTTTTTAAATAAGACAAGCCCTTGAGATAAGAGCACTAATTTGTTGTTCTTTTGTTTTTTATGAAAATAGGCAAAAACTCTTGACAAATTTGTCAGGGTATGCTATGCTTGTTACAACGATGACAAATCGGATTTAAACCTTCAAAACATCATATACCCGATCTGGCTACGAGGCTACCCCATATACGAGGATATATCCCTCTCGGCCGCCCGTCAGAGCTGATCGGTCTTCGATTAAATCGTATAAATACAGCATGCGCCCCACCGGCCACCGGACCTTTGAGGCTACGGCGCCCCGCAGGGTCGCACAAAACAACCAAAAGGACTGATTCGTCATCGTCCTTTCAAAATAAAAGTATTAGTTGGTAGTAGTGTGGGAATCTTGATCTATTTATAGAGTTTCAAAATCCCTCCTTATTGAAACGGGCCTTGTGCCCAAAGGATTCCCACACTACTGCTTGCTAGTTTGTATTAGTAGCGGTAGCATTTATCTTTAGTCTTTAACTGGGTCTGACTCAGTTACTAGCTCAAGAAAATGTTGTTATCTATCTGTTTTTAACAGAAAGATAATGTTCTTACGAACAAAATATATCATAAAAGCCCCCAATGGGGGCTTTTATGTTTGAATATAAAGGAAAGAACTAAACGTATTTATATACGCTACCAGGCAACTAAAGCGCTGTATTGTTCCAGGTTTTTAAGTTGCTCTGGATTTAATTCAAGTGAAGCGTCTATAGCTTCGTTAATTAAATCTTCAGAAAAGGTGATTTCTTCACCAACTTCTAATGGTTGTGAGCCAATTTCATCTTTAAGGTAATCTTCAATATATATTTTATGTTCGTTAGTTAATTCACGTTTATTATCCTTGAGGTAATCTTTTAGGGCACGACGAGCTAAATGCGTTGTGCCTTCTCCAGTAGCTGCTTTTTCAATAATGTTTTTACCTTCTTTTCTCCCTTGAGGAATAATCTTTTCAATAGGCTTGTCTGTATTAGGGGCTTGGCTAATTTTCTGATTAGGATCAGCGACGACTCCTTCATCAGTAGCACCAGGTAATTGTTCCTGGATTCCAGCCAAGTTATCTTCTGGAAATAGCTTTGCTTGTTCATTTTTTTGATTGGTGTAAAGATAAATACCACCAGCCAAAATGGACAAGGCAACGATTGGTAAAATTACAGAGCTGCCGTATTTGTTAATCCAGCCTCTGAATTTTTCTTTTTTGCTGTCTGTGTTCTCTAAACCGAATTGCGGACCGCTCGACATAGGTGTTGGGTCATTGGGGTTAGGTGTACCGAATAATTGAGGATTCCCTGAATTGGCTCTTAAAGGATCTGATTGGACTTTCTTGTCTTGATTGTTCATATCTTGTTTTCTGATTAATTTAATCGACCTTTCCCTCCGTCAAATATTTAATTATCAAGGTGTCTATACTTTGATTACTACCGGTAAGACCATTGGGCGTCTCTGTGTCTTAGTATACAGGAATTGGCCAACCTTGTCACGAATATTTTCTTTAATGTATGTCCAGTTGGATGTATTGTTAGTTGAAGAAGCATGTTTAACAATATCTCTAACTTTTTCTCTAGTTTTATCAAGTAATTCCTTATTTTCTCTGAGATAAACAAATCCTCTAGAAATGATATCTGGTTCACCTCTGACTTGTCCTGTTTTTCCATCAATTAGCGTTATTATTACAAACATACCATCTTTAGCCATAGCTTGTCTATCTCTGAGGACTACCTGGCCGACATCGCCAACGCCTAGGCCGTCAACCATGACGTACCCGGCCGGTACTTTTTCTTTGCTTTGGGATATGCTTCTTTTGTTTAAGAGAACTACATCTCCATTACTGGCTGTCATGATGTTTTTAGTTGGAATGCCTACTCCTTGGGCAATTTCTCCATGTAGCTTGAGCATGTAATAGTTGCCGTGGATTGGGAAGAAGAACTTAGGCCTGATGAGGTTAATCATCATTTTCAAATCTTCAACTTGGGCGTGTCCGCCGGCATGGATATCCATCATCTTGTAATGATACACCCTGGCTCCTTGCTGCCATAGGATATCTTTAAGATTCTGGACAGATCTTTCGTTGCCTGGCACAGATGATGATGAAAAGACAACTGCATCTCCTTTTTGAGTCTGGACATAGCGATGTTCTCTGTTGACGATTCTCATCAGTACGGCATTGCTTTCTCCTTGGCTGCCTGTGCATAGGATGACTACTTTGTTGTCTGGATAATCCTTAATAGCGCTAATTTTGTTCAATGTGCCTGGTTTCGATTTGAGATGCTTTAATTTCTTGGCTAATTCAACATTAGATTTCATGCTATACCCGTCAACTAGTACTTTTCTGTCATATTTCTCAGCTAAGTTAATAACTTGCTGGATTCTGCTGATCAGGGATGCAAAGGTAGCAATGACTATTCTTCCCTGGGATTCCCTGAATATTGTTTCCAGGTTATCCTGAATATCTCTTTCAGAGATTGAATGGCCTGGTTTTTCAGCGCCAGTGCTGTCTGACATCAATAGATGAACGCCGCCATTAGCTATTTCAGTAATTCTTGAAATATCAGCTGGTTCATCGCCAATTGGAGTATGGTCAAATTTAAAGTCGCCAGTATGAACAATTCTTCCGACAGGGGTATCGATAACTATGCCTAATCCATCTGGGATATTGTGATTAACATGAAAGAATTCAACCTTAAAACAACCTAATTTGATTTTAGATGTCTTATTTATGTCATGGAGATCTAATTTCGGCGATCCCGGGAAATCAATCTGTCTTTTTAAGATGATTCCTTTAGTTAAAGGTGCAGCATAGATTGGAGGATTGCCTAATCTTCCCATAGAATGAGGAATGGCTCCAATATGGTCTAAGTGACCATGGGTTATGATAACACCCTTTATTTTGTCTTTTTTGTCCTTAAGGTAAGCTGTGTTAGGAATGATGTAATCAATGCCTGGCATGTCTTCCTCAGGGAACTGTAGGCCGACGTCAATAATGATAATGTCGTCTTGGTATTCAAGAACCATCATATTGCGTCCAATACCTTCTAAGCCGCCTAATGGAATAATCCTTAGGCTTTTTGATTTTGTTGTTTTTGTCATATATTTTATTTTTTCATTCAAAGCTAAACAAAATATTTTGCCGAGTAGCAGTTTAACAAAATATTATTGTTTTTTATCTTTTAAATGATAAGTTTTTTAACTGTGCCGAAGATGGGATTTGAACCCATAAGCCCTAGGGGCACACGGTTCTGAACCGTGCATGTTTGCCAGTTTCATCACTTCGGCTTCTTATATTAGATTCTTAATAATATTGTATTTTCTCTTGAGACAAGGAACTTCTGAATTTGGATAAATTCTTGGTAATAGAATTAAAGATTCTTTTTTTGAAAAAGTTAAACTATACGCTCTGGGTCCTTTTTTAAAGAATCCGTTAATGAACAGAAGTTTATTAATTCTATTTCTCAACCATTCAAGATGTTCTATATTGCACGAAGAAAAAGATACATAGATTCTTAGGCTATTAGGATATACAGGATCTTGGTATTTTCTGATATGTCCATCGCCGTCTAAATATCCGCGTAAAAAATCAAAAAAGAATTTATTTGGCACTTTGATTTCTTTCATTCTTTTTGTTTTATTAGTCATTAATCCTATATCAAGCAACCATCTATAAAATATAACATTCCCAAATTGGATACGGGAACAATCTTTTCGACCAGTATAAGAACTTTTTTTAAGTGTTATTTTATTTTTAATACCTAGACACTTCTTGAATGTTTTTAATAATTGGATATCTTTAGATGTAAAATCGATATGTCTTCCGTCGCCTGACAAACATCCGTCCGTAGTTATCAATCCAACAACATAAGCTGTATCAGATGACCAATCAATGTTATTATTCTTGATAATTTTCATTTAAAAATAATCGGAATTATTATAATATCTATCTCCATTCATATTTTTGTGGATTTTTTAGAAAATCCAGTTTTTTAATGTCTTTAATCAAAAAATATATTTCTTCTTCCTTGTCTATCTTGAATTTCTCCAGCCATTGGTTCGGTTTAATAAATTTCAATTCTGGGATATCTTGGTAATTCTTGTTTTTCTCCCATTTAATCTCGCCATCTTCGCCTTTTAATGCGAAATAGCTGAACCCTTGCTTTTGTCTGAATGGCTTATAGAGGTTTGATCCAAAATCGCGACAGACCCAATTGGCTGTTTTAGCTTCCTTCTCCGTGGCATTGATCATTATATGCTCGTAATTAGGCGGGACTATTACTTTATCTCCCTTTATTGCCTTTATGGCGTAGATGTCCCTAATGCTGTCATTTATTGAGTCCTGGAGAAGGAAGATAATTTCACCTGATAGGACTTGATAGAGTTCCGGGTAGGTAATATTGGTATCTGGCACTAAGGGATGGTCATGTCCGGCCGTCTTGTTGTATTCCTTTCCCAGCATGAGGGGAACCATGATAGTAATGTCGTATCTTAATTTGGCTTTCTCAATCCTTTCCCTGTCTTTCTTATTCATAGCCAGGTCGCGGTACATGTAATAGAGCTTTAAGTCAGAGATATTCATAGCCCATTCCTTATCAAAAAGGACATCTGTCATTTCAGCCAGATAGCGGATATTGGGAGTTAATTTTTGGATATCCATTTTACCTCCAAATTCTTTTAGTTTTAACATACCAGTCTTCTATTTGAGAGAATCTATAGGAAGGCTGGGCAAGTTTTCCAATTTCAATGCCTTTCACCTTTTTGTTGACAGGATAAAGGTATGTTGGGCTGTAAAGGAATATGGCCGGAGCATCTTCAATTAAAAGCTTCTGGAATTCAGCGTACTTTTCAGTTCTTTCTTCCTGATCTACTGTTTGCCTGGCATCTTCTAGGAGTTTGTCAACTTTTTTGTTGTCATAGAATGCTACGTTTAATCCTGGATCTTTCTTCTGGGTTGAGTGCCAAAAGGCAAATGGATCAGGATCAGCGCTTAGGACTTCGCCGAATAATAGGGCTTGGTAGTTTCTTGGCCTTAGGTATTCCTGTTGGATGTCAGTAGCGCTAATGATTTTTAAATTAACCTTAATGCCTAATTTCTCCCATTGTTCTTTTAATATTTCAGCGGTTTGCTTGAATTCAGGCCAATCACTGGCCACTAAATCAAATTCTAGTGGTGTATCTTCATTATTAACTGTTTTCTGTCTAATGCCGTCTTCATCTGTGTCTTTCCATCCATTTGAGTCTAAAAGATTCTGGGCATGTTCTAGGGCGAATTCATAAATTTTTGTCTCTGAAGTGTAATTAGGCCAGCCTTTTAAGAGAGGGGAATCAACAATTTCTCCTTTGCCTTTTAGGACTTGATCAATGATTTCTTGCTTGTTGGTAGCGTATGAAAGGGCTAGTCTGACATTTTTGTCAGCTAAAGGCTTGCTTTTAGTTTGGTTAAAGAAGACTGAATAATAGATTGGCAGGTTGATTTCATGGATATTCAGATTATTCCTTAAGTTTTCCTGTTTGATAGGAGAAAGGAAGCTCAATCCTTCAATCTGTCTCTTCTGATAGGCTTGGATCAGCTCGTCTTGGCTGCTGTAGAAACGGATAGTAATTTTTTTGATGTATGGGCCCTCAGTTAGATGATATCTGTCATTTCTGATAAATTCCATTGATTCAACTTGTCCTTTTTCATCTTTATGGAATTCATCAAACTTGTAAGGTCCAGATCCGATCGGCTTGAGATTGTATTGGGCTAGGGGGAAATTGGCTGCTGAAATGCCGGCCCATAAATGACGAGGCATAATGCCGACAGTCAAATTATGCAGAAAAGATACATAGACATTGTTTAGCTTGAATTTAATGGTAAATTCATCGATTTTTTCAATCTGGACGCTTTGCCAAATACTTCTTAAGGGACTCTTGTATTCTGGGTCCTGGATGGTTTTGATGGTGAACATGACATCATTGGCTGTCAAAGGTTCGTCATCGTGCCAGAATACGTCTTTCTTAAGGTTAATGATGTAAGTTACATTGTCTTCCTCTATTTGATAGCTTTCAGCTAGATCTGGAATCAATTCTCCTTGGCCGTTGTATTTAAATAGGCTGGAATAGACTATCTGGACTAGATCCCTGTCAGTATCATTGGTCTGGGCTAGGACCGGGTTGATGAATCTAGGCTGGCCCAATATTCCTTCTTGATATTCACCGCCTAGTTTTGGTATTAACTGGGTCTTGTTAGTATATATTCCAACGATTAGAGTAATGGCTGAGATTAGGACGACAGCAAAAAGGACACGCATAATCCAACGTTCACGATTGGGTAGTATTTTAGGTAACCTTTGCCATTGTTTCCATTTAGGCCATTGTCCTCCAGGAATGGAAAAAAGACCCTTCAGGTTAATTTTCTTAAAAAACGATATTAATTTGTCTTTGTAAGTACGAATGTTTTTTATCATGCGATCAAAAAGGCCACAATTGCAGTAATTAGATAAGTAGATTCAAAAAGCTGCTGATTAAGAACAGGGCAGCTAGGATAATAGTACTAGTGAAAAGTATTTTGTCAAAACCTCTTTTGGTGTAATAGCTTGTATCGCTGCCGCCGCCACCCAAGAAAGAAGCGCCACCAGCATTTCTTTGCTGGAGGAGAATAGTAACAATCAAAGCTAAAGAGATAACAACTTGTGATATTGATAAGATTTTTTCCATATTTTTATATTAATTCTTTTTCTTTCGTCCAGTTCCAAAAAACATATTGACCAGACTGATTATCATGACGCCCCAGAAATATGACCAGAAGCCATTAATAGTTAATTCTGGGACGAAGTATTGCAAAAGCCAGAGTAATGCTATATTAATGAGAATAATGAAGAGACCTAAGGTCAAAATGATCAATGGTGCTGAAATCAGCTTAACAATCGGCTTGACAAAGAAGTTTATCAGGCCTAAAAGCAATCCGGCAATAAAGAGAGTCACGATATCGCCGCTGAAAATGATTCCAGGGACCACATAGTCAGCCAAGAATATGGCTAAAGCATTAACTAATATTTGAACAATAAATCTCATATATTTCAGTTAAATTTATCATAAAAAAGGGTCTAAGTCAAGCTTTGTTTCTCTTCAATTCTTTCTGCAATTGAAAAACGCTTTTGCCCGAAACTTTCATTTTGGGCTTTTTTTTCTTTTCTCTCTGTTTGGCTTTTTTCTCTACTTTTTCTTCAATTTGATCTAGGTTATCTTTCATGCCTATATTATATCTCAAAAGAGTATAAATGTCATTTTTTCTTGACAAATGAAGTTAAAATGTATTAAGACAGAGACAACTGGAACCCTTACCTGGGTGAAGGGAGTGGGCAGTGACGACGCTCTAAAAAATCTTCCTTTTTCTCTCCAAAAGTCAAAAATCCCCAGGCAAGGGATTTTTTATTTCTCCACATTGACAAAAAAGTATTTAAATAATAAACTTCTTAATAGCAAAGGATTAGGTTGTGTAAGTTTTCAGTTCATTGTTGGACCTTCCTGTCTTTTATGGTTGATACCTCCTTGTTCTGTACCCCTTTAACTATGCGTTAGTCTTCCTGCCTTTGCTGTAAAACGAACCCCGCTTGAGTAAGAAATAGCCTCTCGCGGGGTTTTACATTTCTTTTTCCCCTTTAACTTCCTTTTTTTTAGAGCAAGACTTTTCTGATAATTCTTTTAAAATGTGGTCGCCGCATTTTTTACAGAGCTTGAAATAGTGATCAATATTTGCATCGTCAACAATACAGACAAAAAAAAGTTTTTGGATTTCTTTTCCGCAACAACCGCAGAAGAATTTAAACATAGTTTTAAATCGGTTTTTTCCCGTCCTGAATGCTTCACTAGCTTAGAATTAACCGATATATAATTAAAAGCATAGTGAAGCGGGACGAGTACTGGTTCCTGTGTAAGGATGGACAAAGAAAAATTTATAACAAATGGATAATTTACCCTTACAAGGAGTCTTTTCAGTGTATTATCTATGTTAAGCGTTGTCAAGTGTTGAAACTGTGGATAAGATTAACACTTTGCAATAATTAATAATTGTTGCTAGAATAAAATTAATGGACAAAGAAAAGTTTTTAACAACTGAGGAAGTTGCCGAATATTTGAGTGTGAGCCGAGCAACTGTTTGGCGATATATCCGCCAGAAAAAGTTCAAAGCAACTAAATTAACTCGTTCTACTTACAGAGTTTCTGAAAAAGAATTGAAGAAATTTTTGAAAGGTAGAGAGACGAAATAGGTAGTTGTTTTGATGACTTTTAAAAACCGCGTTATGGCGGTTTTTTTAATTTGTTTTTAAACCTTAAAAATTGTATTATTATACTAGGAGGGGAAATGGATAAGAATTCTAAAATTAAAGATATTCCTTTAATTGAAAGGCCTAGGGAGAAATTAAAGATCAAAGGAACACAGAATTTAAAAGATGCAGAGCTTTTAGCTGTTCTTTTAGGGACTGGTTATCAGGGTAGGAATGTTTTGGAATTGGCTAAGTTTGTCTTGAATAAGTATCCTAAGAAAAAATTCATTAATTTGACTTATGAGGATCTAATGAAAGTTAAAGGAATTAGCGATGCTAAAGCTTGTAATGTTTTGTCGGCTATAGAGCTGGTTAAAAGATTATTAGAACACAAAGATGATGATACCTTGCCAATAATTAAATCTGTTAATGATGTGGTGGCTCAGTCAGTATATATGAGGGATAAGGTCAGAGAGCATCTAATGGTAATTTACTTAAATGCCAGAAATGAAATGATTTTTAAAAGACCTATGTTTACAGGCACTTTGGATGCCAGTTTGATTCATCCAAGAGAAATTTTTTCTGAAGCAGTCCGTCAGAATGCCGCTTCCATAATTCTGGTTCATAATCATCCGTCAGGGGATGCGAATCCTTCTGAAAATGACATATCTATTACTGATACTTTAGTTAAAGCTGGAGAAATGATGGGGATTGAAGTTTTGGACCATGTCATTATAGCTAGGAATAAGGTGTTTAGTTTTAAAAAAGAAAAGTTGATTTAATTTGATATGTACGTTATACTGTACGTATATGTCAATAGTTTCAAAATTTTACAATTGGACTAGATTAAAAGTTAGACTTCATAAATCCAAAAGAGAAGAAAAACTGTATTTCAAAGAAAGGGAAATATGGTGGGCGAGCCTGGGTATGAATATTGGCTTTGAACAGGATGGTAAGAATAACAGGTTTGAAAGGCCGGTTTTGATATTGAGAAATTTTGGCGGGAAAACGCTTTGGGTTGTTCCTATGACTAGCAAAGATAAGACTGGTAGGTTTTATTATCAGTTTAAGTATAGGAATAAAAAATATTCCATAATTTTATCTCAAATAAGATTGATTAGTAGCAAAAGACTATCCAGGAAAATTCGTACATTTCCTGAAAACGATTTTAAAAGAGTTAAAACAAAAATTAAAAGTCTCTTATAAAAAAACGGTCCCCCTTCCAGGGGAAGGGGGTCTCGGAGGCCGAAGCCCAATATGTCCTAAGTATATATATGTAATATAATTATGTCAAGTTAAAAATGGGGATAAAACTATGAATACAAAAACAACTCTGCCAATTACTGAATTTAGAAGAAGAATTTTTGAATTGGTAGATAAAATTGAAAAAAGAGGGTCATATTATACTATTACTGAAAAAGGAAGGCCAAAGGCAGTTATAATGTCTGCTGAAGAATTTGAATCTTGGCAGGAAACTTTAAAAGTGCAAGAAATGTTTCCTGATTTGAAAAAGGATATTAAAGAAGCTAGGGAAGATTACAAAAAAGGCGAATATATTACTTTAGAAGAGCTTCTCAAGGAAGAAGGGTTTGTTTTAGCAGATAAAAGTAAGGCAAAATATGAAGTATCAAGTCATTCTGCCAAAAAGAATAAAAAGAAAACTAGATAAGATTGAAAAAAGATATTACGATAGAATTTTATTCACTTTAGAAATTCTTTCTAATAATCCGTATCTTGGGAAAAAATTAGGGGGTGATTTTAAAGAATTCTATTCTTATCGTGTTTATTCTTATCGTATTATTTATGAAATTAGAAAAAGAGAACTAGTTATTTTAATTATTCGCATTCGTCATCGCAGGGATGCTTATAAATCATTATGAAAAATTTTAAAATATATCCAAGTATTACTGGTTTTAAGAATTTTGAATGGCAAGATAAATTGAAGGAAGTCAATGAATTAGGATTAAAAGAAGTAGCTGTTTTTGTTGAATGCTTTGAAAAAGAGGAAAGAGACCATTTATATAAGTTTCTTTTGAAATCATGCATTAAACATGTTCCTTTTGTTCATTTAAGGGATGATACGGATAAATCAGATATTGAATTCTTTGTTAATAACTATAGAACCCAGTGTTTTAATATCCATGAAGATCATTTTGATCTTTTAGATCAATGGAAGCCATATTTAGATAAATTGTATTTAGAAATGAATTACAATGATATTATTCCTAAAAATACCAGGGTTAGAGAAATTGGCGGTTTTTGCATTGATTTGTCCCATTTCAAAGCAAGTGTTGCCAGAGGAGCTGAAGAAGCAAAATATGTTTTTGATAGGAAAGATAAGATTGAATTTAAATGTAATCATTTAAATGGATTTGATGAAGTTAAAATGAAAGATAAACATACTGTTACAGATTTAAAGGATTTTGATTATTTAAAAACCTTGCCTAAATTTGTCTTTGGAGAAATTATTGCTATTGAAGTTTTTAATTCAATTAAAGATCAATTAGAGTTTAAGGAATATTTGGATGGGATGTTGGGAGAGTATTTGGGATAAAGTTACAGATGTTAAATTACTTTTCTTTTTCAATCATAAGAAAATATACCGTTTTTCTGTTTTCTTTTGGCCAATCTTCGCGCCATCCTCTTGGAGCTCCAGAAACATCATTGAAAATCCAAGGTCTGTTGTCTTTTTTCTTATATAATCCCAATGACCTCTTGTGTTCCGAATCGCTTGCTTGACCGATCCATTGGCGTCTTATTGATATTTTGAATTTATTTTTGTACTTATTAAAATACTCATTGAAAGTAAACATCAAAATTTTATCTTTTTCAGATATGCTAGCAGGTGCTTCTAATATTAATTTTGCTGGATGAAGAGATATTCCTTTATTTAGGCTTCCTTTTAGCATTAGATATTTTAATGCTAATTTAAAGTTATTTTCCGAAAAAAAATCTTGCCATGGCCGATTTCTCCTTGTTAATTTTCCTTGGTGGAATTTATTAACGGCGTTATCGATTTTGTTTATGATTTTTTTGGGATTTTCGAGCTTTAATGCGATAAAGAAATTTTTAATTTCTGCTTTTTGAAGACGATTATACGCAAAATTACCTCCTTTTTGTTTGATCGAAACGCCAATGCCATTAAGATAGATATCGGCTTTTTTCCCAGAATCTTCAGCAGCCACTTTATCAAGATCATCTTTTTGTGATAAAATAGCATAGCCAGAATCTTTGTAGTTTGGCGTCCCTATTTCGGTTAAAACGCCAATATATTTCAGGCTTATTTTGTCGATATTTTTTAATAGATATTTATAAACTCTTTTTTCGTTTCCTGGCATGTTTTAAATTAGTTAATTTATTTTAATTATGGCTAAAAAAATTAAAAAAAACAAGCTTATGAAAGTTGCTTCGCTGTTTTCCGGCGCTGGAGGCTTAGATTTAGGCTTTGAAAAGGCGGGATTTAAAATAGCTTGGGCAAATGAATTTGATAAGTCGATTTGGAATACATTTGAAA
>CAYOHI010000003.1:0-83363 GCA_964403725.1 uncultured Candidatus Saccharibacteria bacterium | reverse complement strand
GCTCAAAAAATACTTTTAGGTATTGACCATTTGGCTTTTATTCGGGCTAAGGTTGATCAGGTAGGTAATATTGATTTGGTAATTAGCCAAGTTAAGAATACGCTTCGGTTCAGGCATCATATAAAGGATCCAGAAAAGGATGATTTTACAATTAAAAGTACTGATCAGGCTTTAGATATTTTAGGATCAATAACTCAAGGGTTGAAATTATTTCTAGCTGTGGTAGCTGCTATTTCCTTAATTGTTGGCGGCATAGGGATTATGAATATTATGTTTGTGGTTGTTAATGAAAGAACCAGGGAAGTGGGCTTAAGGAAAGCCTTAGGAGCTAAAAGGAAAGATATCTTAATCCAATTCTTAATTGAAAGCGCTGTGATGACGTTAATCGGCGGGATAATCGGAATAATCTTTGGAATCCTTATTTCCCTTGTAATTTCTATTGGCGTTAACTATTTCGGCTATGAGTGGCAATTCATAGTCACGCCAGTTTCAGTTTTTGTTTCAACATTCATGGCCATATCAGTCGGAATAATATTTGGCCTTTGGCCTGCTAATCGGGCTTCTAAATTAAGCCCGATTGAAGCCTTGAGGTATGAATAAATGAGCTTAGACATTATCATCAAACAATCTATCATCGCATTGAAAGCTAATAAGCTGAGGAGCGTTTTTTCAGTTTTAGGCATTGTTATTGGCGTAGCAGCTGTTGTCATTATTCTTTCCTTAGGCCAGGGATTAAGCGGTCTGGTAACCAATGAGATTGAAGCCTTCGGCCCGAATATCTTAGACATTGCCATCAAGGTGCCTGGAGTAAGCGAAGTAGGGTCAATTACCTCAATTGTCCAGGGAGTAAAAGTTACCACTCTGAAAAGAGATGATGTGATAGATTTAAAAGACAAGTCAAGATTTCCATATATTGAAGCAGCCTATGGCCAAGCCTTCGCCCAGGAATGGGCCAGTTACAAAAGCGAAGAAAAGCAAATCATGCTTTATGGCTGCAGTCCTGATTTTCCTTTAGTTATGAAAACGTATCAGCCGCAAATCGGAAGATTCTTTACTGATAGTGAAGAAGAGGGTATGGCTAAAGTGGTGATTCTGGGAAGCAGTCTAGCTGAATTGTTTTTCCCAAATGAGGATCCGTTAGGCAAGAAAGTAAAGATCAAGGGACAGAATTTCAAAGTACTTGGAGTTTTAAAGCCGCAAGGCGGAGCATTGATGGGCGGGATTGATATTAATAATTTTGCTTATGCTCCTTTAAAGACTGTCTTAAAGGAAGTCTTGGGCATAGATTATATCTCAGAGATTGCTTTGACTGTTACAGATCCAAGCTATTTTGCCCAAGCTACAGATGATATTTCACGACTGCTAAGAAAGAATCATAATATTACTGATCCAGATAAAGATGATTTCCAGATTACGACCATGACTGAGATTCTAGAGCAAGTTGAAAAAATTAGCGTTATCTTAAACCTCTTGCTGGGATTCTTAGCTGCCATTTCTTTGCTAGTGGGCGGCATAGGGATTATGAATATTATGCTAGTATCAGTCAGTGAAAGGACTAAGGAAATCGGACTAAGAAAGGCTTTAGGGGCTAACAGTAAGTCGATCCTATATCAATTCTTAATCGAAGCCTTGGTCATTACTAGCCTAGGCGGTCTTATTGGTACGGTAATTGGTATTGTCTTTTCTCTGCTAGGAGGAATAGGGGCAAGAATGCAAGGATTGGCCTGGCCATTAACCATATCATGGCTGGCTATTGTCATGGCCTTTCTGGTTTCAATGATGATCGGTATTGTTTTTGGGCTTTATCCGGCCAAGAAAGCATCTCAGTTAAGTCCGGTTGAGGCGATGAGGAAGGAATAAAATATGGACAAAAGAATAAAAATGTGTAGAATGGAGGTAATAAATAATTAACTAAGGTATACAAATATATGGATTATACATTTTTTGTACTAGCCAGTGCAGTCGTGGCTATTTCCTACGGTATCATCCTAATCAGGATGATCCTTCAACTTTCTCCTGGAAATGAAAGGATGAGAGAGATTGCAGGCGCTATTCAGGATGGCGCTAAAGCCTACTTGAATAGGCAATACAAAACCATTGCTATGGTAGCATTAGTTTTGTTTTTAATTATCGGTTTCATTGAGCAATTAGGATGGTCTACGGCCATTGCTTTTTTAATTGGAGCCTTTTTGTCCGGTTTGACCGGATACATCGGAATGCATGTTTCAGTCAGAGCTAATGTCAGGACTACTGAAGCTGCTAAAAAGGGATTAAAAGAAGCTTTGAAAGTTGCAGTTCAAGGAGGAAGTGTTACAGGAATGCTGGTTGTTGGCTTAGCCCTATTCGGCACAGCTGGCTTTTACTTTGTAACTAAAGACATCCATGCACTTATTGGTTTGGGTTTTGGAGGATCTTTGATTTCAATCTTTGCAAGACTGGGTGGTGGAATTTACACCAAAGCAGCTGATGTGGGTGCTGATCTGGTAGGTAAAGTAGAAGCGGGAATCCCAGAAGATGATCCAAGAAACCCAGCTGTTATTGCTGATAATGTAGGGGATAATGTAGGGGACTGTGCTGGAATGGCTGCTGATTTGTTTGAAACATATGTTGTTACTTTGGTAGCCACTATGCTTTTAGGTAGTTTGATTTTTGCCGATTTCACCAATGCCTTACTTTATCCATTAGTATTGGGCGGCGTTTCAATTATCGCTTCAGTTATTGGAACTCTTTTTATCAAACTAGGTAAAAGCGGGAATATCATGAATGCTTTGTACAAAGGATTGGGTGTAGCAGGAATTTTGGCTGCTATCGCTTTTTATCCAGTGACTAAGTGGCTAATGATTGGCCAGAATCAATACAGCGTTATGAATATTTACTTGGCATCACTGGTTGGATTGCTTGTGACAGCTGCCATGGTTGTCATTACTGAATACTGGACTTCAACCAAATACAATCCAGTTAAAGAGATTGCCAAAGCATCAGAAACAGGGCATGGAACAAATATCATTTCAGGATTGGCTGTTTCCATGAAATCTACAGTTTGGCCAACTATTGTCATTGTCGCTGCCATCCTAATAGCTTATCAGTTAGCTGGCCTCTATGGCATCGCAATCGCTGCTATGGCCATGCTTTCAATGGCTGGCATTATTGTCGCTATTGATTCATACGGGCCGATTACTGATAACGCTGGAGGAATTGCTGAAATGGCTGAATTGGGTGAAGATGTCAGGAATATTACAGACCCTTTAGATGCAGTAGGTAATACGACTAAAGCAGTAACCAAAGGTTATGCTATTGGTTCAGCTGCCTTGGCAGCCTTAGTCCTATTCGCTGACTATACCCATAGCATTGGCGAGCATATTGAATTCATGATCAATGATCCAAAAGTATTGGCCGGACTGTTCATCGGTGGCCTTTTGCCATATTATTTCAGCGCTTTGGCAATGAAAGCAGTTGGTAAAGCAGCTGGTTCAGTGGTAGAAGATGTAAGGGAGCAATTCAAAGAAAAGCCTGGTATTATGAAAGGCAAAGAAAAGCCTGATTACAGAAGAACTGTTGATATTGTCACCAAAGCTGCTATCGGCCAGATGGTTGTTCCTGCTTTGATTCCTGTAGCTGCTCCGATTTTAATCGGTTACACTTTAGGTGTCAGAGCTTTAGGCGGACTATTGGTCGGTTCTATCATTACCGGTATCTTTGTTGCCATTTCTATGACATCCGGCGGCGGAGCCTGGGATAATGCTAAGAAGTATATTGAAGATGGAAATCATGGCGGTAAAGGAAGCTTTGCTCACAGAGCGGCAGTAACAGGCGATACAGTGGGCGATCCATACAAGGATACTGCCGGTCCGGCAATTAACCCGATGATTAAGATATTGAATATTGTTGCTTTGCTGATTGTTGGAATGTTGGTGTAGGGGAATTAACAACAGAATAAGGAGGAATAGCGATGGCGGAAAAACCGAAAAAAGTCGTGATTGTTACAGAGGGGTCTTTGGGTAAGGGTAATTACGAATCTACCCTGAGGAGACTGACAAGAGCGGTTGAATTCAATGGCAAGGGCCAGGTAAAAATGGTGGACAATGAAACGGAAGCCGTTGATCTGATCAAGCAAGGAGACGTGGATTCCTTGGTTTTCGTTTCCGGATTCATGGTTCCTGTGGCCCAAAAAATCCAAGAACAGTATCCGGATATTGTTGTCAGTGTCTTTGGTGGACGCTTTCCCGAAAGTACGGTGGTCCTCGTGGACAAAACATGGGGCTTCGGACGGGATAATATCGGGAAAATCATCCTGAAAGGACTTTCAAAATTCTAAACAACGTCGCTTCAAACTTTGGTGGGGTGTTCCGTTCTAACGGACACTTCGCTTTTTTTATTCTTTGAATATATGATATGATGGATATATGGAGATTAATAAGGAAATTAAGAAAATTAGAGATGAAGTAATAGAATGTCAGAAATGTGCTTTGGGAAAAACAAGGATTTTACCTGTCATTGGGCAGGGCAGTCATCAGGCAAATATTATTTTTGTCGGTGAAGCACCAGGGGCAAATGAAGACAAAACTGGAGTTCCTTTCTGCGGCCAATCAGGCAATTTTTTAAATGAATTATTAGATTCAATTGGTATCAAAAGGGAAGACGTATATATCTGCAATATATTGAAATGCCGTCCGCCTAATAATAGGGATCCCTTAATGGATGAAATTAAGCTTTGCACTCCATATTTGGAAAAACAGATTGAAGCTATCAAGCCGAAAGTTATCGGCACTTTAGGGAATTATGCAACAGGATTCATTTTAAGGAAATATGGATTAGATCATGAGGTTAAAGGAATAGGGCAAATTCATAGCAAAGTTTTTGAAGTTGATGTTTCTTTTGGGAAATTAAAGATTATTCCTCTGTACCATCCGGCTGCAGCAGTGTATAATGCTAATATGAAAGATATCTTAAAAGAAGATTTTAAGGTTTTAAAAGAACATGGTCAAAGAAAATAGGAAAGTAGTAGTGGGTCTTTCAGGCGGAGTTGATTCCTCCGTTTCTTTATTATTGCTCAAAAAACAAGGATATGAGCCGATTGGCGTTTCCTTAAAATATTCAGTTTGGGAAAACAGAAAGAATATTTTAAAGGAAAATGTCTGCTGTTCTGAAGCTTCTTTTAATATTGCCAAGAATATCTGCAAGGAATTGAATGTGCCATACCATATCATAGACCATGAATTGGACTTTAAAGATAAGGTTATTGGATATTTCTTAAAAGTCTTAAAGGATAAGAAAACGCCTAATCCATGCTTGGTATGCAACAAGATGGTTAAATTTAACAAACTATTTGATTTTGCTAAGAAAAAAGGAGCTAAATATGTAGCCACTGGGCATTATGCCAGAGTTTTTAAAAACAAAGATACTAAGAAATTTGAATTATTAAAAGGCAAGGATGAAAGAAAAGACCAGTCATATTTCCTGTGTCTTTTAAAGCAAAACCAGCTGAGTAAGATAATTTTCCCATTAGGGAGCTATAACAAGGAAAATGTATATAAGATTGCCCAGAAGGAAGGATTTCAGTTTTTTAGCAAGATAAAGCAAAGCCAGGATTTATGCTTTGTAGCCAAACAATCGATTGGATCATATTTAGAAGAAGAAATTGGCTTTGAACCGGGTGATATTGTTAATAAGAAAGGAAAAGTCTTGGGTCAGCACCAGGGACTTCATTTCTATACTATCGGCCAGAGAAAAGGAGTTGGCCTGCCAGACGGTCCTTGGTGGGTGATTAAATTAGACAAAGAAAAGAATCATTTAGTCGTAACTAATGATGAAAATGATTCTGCGCTTTACACAAGCGAAATCAATATTACTGATTTCCAATTTGTTTCCGGTCAGAATCCTAAAAAAGTAATTGAGGTTGAAGCAAAAACCAGATATCATCAGAAACTGGCTACGGCTAAGATTTATCCGCCAAAAGGAAAAAAATTGAAATTAGTTTTTGAAAAGCCGCAAAAGGCAGTAACACCTGGACAATGGGCTGTCTTTTATCAGGGTGACAGCTGTTTAGGAGGGGGGATAATAGAATGAAGAAATTAATTATCATACTTCTAATATTATTTGTTTTCTTAGGCATAGCTAATTTTGCATTGGCTGAAGACAAAGTAAAGCTCCACTATTTCTATGGCGATGGCTGTCCTCATTGCAAGAAAGCATCTGCCTTCCTAGAACAGATGGAAGAGAAATATCCTCAGTTGGAAATCATTTCCTATGAGGTTTTTGATAACAAAGAAAATGCAGATCTGCTTTTAAAATTTCTAGAAGCCTGTGATGAGAAGCAAATAGCCAGAGTACCGGCTATTTTTATCGGCCAAGAGGCGATCAGGGGATATATGAGTGATCAGATAACGGGCAGGGCTATTGAGAACAGGATTGATGAGTGTTTGGAAAACGAGTGTCCTGATCCTTTAGATAAAATGGATGAATGTGAGTTATGCCAATGCGAAGGTGAACAAGGGGAGTTGTGTCATTGCCAAACTTGTACTTGTCAGGCTAATAGTCAAGAGGATGAAATCATTTCATACCCATTTATCGGAGAATTAAATATTTCAAAATTATCCTTGCCTGTTTTGACAATCGCCTTGGCTACGCTTGATGGATTTAATCCATGCGCTATGTGGATTTTGTTTTTCCTTCTGGCTATGTTGATTAATATTCAATCACGCAAGAAAATCTGGCTGATTGCCGGTACCTTTATTCTAGTTTCTGGAATCGTATATTTCTTGCTTTTATCAGCTTGGCTGAATCTATTCTTAGCTATCAGCTATGTTAAATTGACCAGGTATCTTATCGGTGGGGCAGCTTTGTTTTTTGGAATATGGCAAATCAAGAAATTCATTACTTTCAAGCCTGGGGTTTGCGAGATAGCGCCTGATGGATCTAAGATCAAGAGTGGTTTGCAGAATCAAGCTGAAAAGATTGTTAACAACCCAGTTATGATCTTATCTATCTTAGGCATAATAGTTCTGGCTTTTGCTGTTAATTTAGTTGAGTTCTTCTGCTCAGCCGGTCTGCCGGCTATTTATGCAAAAGTCTTGTCTTTGAGTAATTTGAGCCCGCTTAGCTATTACCTATACCTCCTGCTATACACAGTCATTTTCATGCTGGATGATATGATAGTTTTTGCTATTGCTCTTGTAACTTTGAAGAAAATAGGGTTTACTGATAAATATACAAAATGGAGCACATTGATTGGGGGATTGTTAATTATCCTACTAGGATTATTAATGATATTTAAACCAGATTTTTTGGTTTTTGGATAGCACCTTTTTATAAGGAGGACAATGTGAAAATCAAAAAAAGAAATAGGGGATATCTGATAGATGGATATGTCGACCAGGAAGAAATAAAAGCCGTAAAAAATACAAGATTAAGGGATTTTTATCAAAGACTATTTGATTTCAATCCTGAAGGGAGCGACAATTTCTTCGTCGCTATCGGCGTTAAGGCAACTCTTGATGGCTTCTATAACTTCAAGCCCGGTCAGCACATGATTGATGTATATATGATAAACGGGGAGAGCGATCCTACATTATTGAAATTTGGAGCTGATTGGAAGGAAGAGTACAATAATGGAGTGAGATATGTGGATATGAAGGCGATTCTGGAAGGATGCTTCCAGGATATCATTGATATCATCGAAGCCCATATTTTCGTGAAAAGGGAGGTGGAAATGAGGAAAGAAGCCTGACAAGAAAAATCTGTCAGGTTTTTCTTGTTTATGATTGACAAAACATACTTTATGATGTATGATATAGATAATTCTTTGCAGAAGGGGGTGAAGAAATGGAACTGCTCATCAGCGCATTATGGCTGCTGACTTTCGCGCTTTCCGTTTACGTCCTGGTCTATGACCTTGTTCATCGTAAACGGAAAGAAGAAACACAAACTCAATGAGAAGAAAAGGAGGCCTAGGAATGGCTATACAAACGAAAAGGACCGATGCGCGTCAAAGCGACGGTCCTTTTTCAATCCTTGAGATTTTGGTATAATGTAAATATGAAAAATATTAAAGAAATTACAAAAGAGGAATTAGACAATATTAAGGTTATTACTTTTGATATTGATGGCGTTATTGCTCATACGGGGACAATAGTTAAAGAAACTATAGATGAAGATAGTATTGATCTATATATGGAATCAAAAAAACTATCAGATGAATTCATTGATAATTTAAAAGAATTAGAAAAACATGTCAGATTGAATTTTTCATCAGGTAGGAATATTCTATACTTAAAAACTCTGACTAATCAGATTTTTGATGAAAATACTATTCTTCAAGCTGAGAATGGAAATATTACCTTGTTGGATAACAAAATAACTCATCCTGTTTATAATAATGAATATTTTAATAAATTAAGAGATTTAAAGATTAAAATAAGGGAAATGAAAAAAACTGATAAAAGAATTAGGGGATTTGAACCAAAACTTCTTCTTTTAACAGTCCATTGTGAAGAAATGGAAGAGATTCCAAATTTGGTCAAAGATATTGGGAAAGATGAATTGTATTGTCTATGGACTAATGAAGGATATGATATTGGTAGTAAAATAATGTCTAAGGGAGTAGCTATTGAAAACTTAGCCAAGCAGCTAAAAATTGATCCAAAACAGATTATGACCACAGGGAATAACTATAATGATGCAGAAATGCTTCAAGTGGGCAAGGGAGTAACAGTTGATCCTAAAAGAGTAGAGGCAGAATATTTTGTTGATCATAAGGAAGATGAACTTGGTGGGGAACTATTAGCTAAGTTTCTGTTGGAATATTTTAGAGAAAGAAAATAAAAAACTACCCCGGAGGGTAGTTTTTAATAGATATTCAAGTGGGCTATACAAGGCCCATTTTCTTTTTTGCTTCCAATAGATTCTTTTGAGCAATTTTCTGGACTTTTTTGGCTCCATCTGCCAGTGATTTCTTAACATAATCAGGATTCTTATCTAATTCCTTTTTCTTGTCTTGGAATGGTTTTAATCCTTTAATTACTACATCTGCCAAATCTTTCTTGAATTCAGCATATCCTTTATCCTTGTATTTCTTTTCAATCTCATCAAATGATAGCTTTGAGAAAATTGAATAGATTGTCATTAAGTTAGCGATAGCTGGTTTTTTGGGATTGTATTCAATGCCTTGCTCTGAATCAGTTACTGCTTTTTTAATCTTTTCTTCAATAACACTAGGGGAATCATTCATTTCTAAACATCCTTGAGGAACGCTTTTAGACATCTTCTTAGATGGATCAGCTAGAGACATTATTCTAGCTCCGCTTTTGTAAACTAATGATTCAGGAACGGTAAACATTTCTCCAAATTGGTTATTGAATTTCCTGGAAATAATTCTGGCTAATTCAACGTGTTGTTTCTGGTCTTCGCCAACTGGTACAGTATTTGTCTGGTAAATTAGAATATCAGCAGCCATTAGGACAGGATAGCCAAACAATCCCATATTAATACTATTTTTAAACTGCTTAGCCTTGTCTTTGAATTGGGTCATCCTTTCTAATTCAGCGATAGGAGTAATAGTATTTAAAAGCCAAGTCAGTTCAGTATGTTCTGGAACGTGCGATTGGACAAAAAGAGTGCATTTTTTAGGATCTAGCCCGGATGCCATTAAATCAGTAGCTAAATCATAGATATTCTTCTGTAATCCTTTGGAAGCTTCAGGATTAGTTAAAGCGTGCAGATCAACCACACAGAAAATTGAATCATATTCCTCCTGGAGTTCAACCCAGTTCTTTATGGCACCTAGATAATTGCCGATATGGATTGAACCGGTTGGCTGAATGCCGCTAAAGATTCTTTTTTTCATGTTACCTTTTCTTTTTTAATTTATTAAAAGCTTTGAGGATGGGTTTTAGGTCGCCATCCATGATTTTTTCCAAATTATGCCAGGATTTTTTGATACGGTGATCAGTAATCCTGTTTTGAGGGTAATTGTAAGTCCTAATTTTTTCACTCCGATCAGCAGTTCCAATCTGGTTTTTTCTTTCATCACCTCTGGCAGTAAGCTCTTCTTTTCTTTTTCTATCAAGTAAACGAGCTCGTAGTACATTCATGGCTCGTTCTCTATTTTGTATTTGATGCCTTTCTTCCTGACAAGTGACCATTATACCAGTAGCTAGGTGAGTGATTCGGACAGCTGATTCAGTTTTGTTAACATGCTGGCCTCCAGGACCAGAAGCTCGCAGGACATCAATTCTGATTTCTGATGGATTGATTTTAACTTCAGTTTCAGTGGCCTGGGGCATGATGGCAACTGAAACAGTAGAAGTGTGGATTCTCCCAGATTTTTCAGTTGATGGGATTCTTTGGACACGATGAACACCACCTTCATATTGAAGCTTTTCAAAGGCGTCTTCACCTTTAATTTCAAAGATTAATTCCTTGTATCCGCCAATGCCGATTTGATTGCTGTTAATCAAAGAAGTTTTCCAGTCGTTTTTTTCGGCAAAGCGGGAATACATTCTGAAAAGATCAGCGGCAAAAAGTGCTGCTTCGTCACCACCAGCACCAGCTCGTATTTCAATAATGATAGCTTTACTCATTTTTCTTCTTCTTTTTTGCCTTTATCTTTTTTCGCTTTTCTTTTTTAGGCTTGTTTTCCTGCTTTTTAGCTAATCTAGCTCTGAATTTCTCTACTTGGCCAGTTTCAATGATTTTTTCTTTGCCAGTGTAGAAAGGATGACACTGAGAACAGATTTCCACTTCTGTATTTTCTTTGGTTGAGCCAATATCAAAAGTGGCGCCACAGGCGCATTTAGCTTTAGCTTTTTTAAAATATTTTGGATGAATGTCTTTTTTCATGGTTTTATAATAGCAGATTGAATTAATTATGGCAATACTCTTGATTTAATTTTACAATATGATATACTAATCTTAATTCAAAGTAAAGCAACAAGGATGTAGTTACACATCTTTGGTTTTTAAATTATGGCTGAAGAAAAAAAGACAAAAAAACAAAAAGAAGAAAAGGTTGTCAAAATCAAAAAGATTAGTCAATCTAAGTTAGATAAGATAACTCCAAGCCTTGAAGAGATGCTGAAGGCCGGGGTTCATTTTGGTCATCGCACATCCAAATGGAATGCCAAAATGAAGGAATATATCCATACTACGCGTAATAATGTGCATATTCTTGATTTGGAGAAAACTGAGGAAAAATTCAAAAAAGCCTTGGAATTTCTTTATGAGGTTGTACAGAAAAAAGGCAAGATTATCTTTGTCGGCACAAAAGTGGCAGCTAAGGAAATTGTCAAAGAAACAGCAGAAGAGACTAAGATGTTCTATGTCACAGAAAGATGGATTGGCGGTACTTTGACAAATTTCAAAGTTATCTCTAAAAGACTGGAGCATATCCGAGATCTGGAAGAAAAGCAAAAATCTGGCGAATTGAAGAAATATACTAAGAAGGAACAGCATGATTTCAATATTGAAATACAGAAACTGAACAGACAGTTTGGCGGAATCAAGGAAATGACTAAATTACCAGATGCAATATTTGTCATTGACACACACAAAGAAAAAGCAGCTGTTAAAGAAGCCAAAATGAAGAATATTCCAGTTGTTGGCCTATGCGATACTAATGCTGATCCGACTATTATTGATTATCCTATTCCAACTAACGATGATGCAATCTCTGCATTAAAGCTAATTTTGGGATCAATTGTCAAAGTAATTAATAAATAGGGAGAAAACTATGATTTCAATGGACCAAATCAAAGAATTTCGTCAGAAGACAGGCTTCTCAATCATGGAATGCAAGAAAGCCCTGGAGGAAGCTGAAGGAGACGAAAAAAAAGCTATTAAAGTTCTAGAAGCAAAAGGAGCAGAAAAAGCTCTTAAAAAATCAGATAGGGAAGCTAAGCAAGGAACAATCGAGCCATATATTCATAACAATGGCAAAGTTGGTGTTCTTTTTGAACTGAACTGCGAAACTGACTTTGTTGCTAAAAATGAAGAATTTAAATCTTTAGCCCATGATATTGCCATGCATATTGCAGCTATGGATCCAAAAGATGAAAAAGAATTAGCTGAACAGCCTTTCATCAAGGACCCGGAAAAGACTGTTGATGGCTTGGTCAAAGAATTAGTTGGCAAACTAGGGGAGAATATTAAAATAGGCAAGTTTTCTCGAATAGCGATATAAAGATGTCTAATCTAAACATTATCCTATATTTCTTGATAGCCTCTAGTATAATTGGCTTAGCAGTCATTGTCTATCACAAGATTCCAGCATTAGCTCGTCTCTCAGATGAGGAGATATCTATTTTAAGTAGAAAAAAGGGTATTGTTCAAAAGATTAGAGAAGTTGATTACAAGCAGCACTGGCTTAATTTCATAATTGCTCTAGAAAAGCTTTTAAGGAAGATAAAGATAGTTTTTCTCAAGATAGAGAACTTGCTTAGTAAGTGTATTGTTTTTCTGAGAAACCGTTCCCAGATTATGACTCAGAAATCCAAAGAATGGATCAGGCAAAGAGAAGAGAAAAGGAATAAGTCTAAGGAGGGCAAAAAAGAGACAGATGAGCCAGTTTTTGTTAAGATTAACAAGGAAGAAAAGAAAGAAGAAATCAAGCAAGAAACTATTGAAGATGATGATGAGTTGCCAATCAGCGAATTGAAAAAGCCGATCAAAGAAGAACAGAAATGGATTGATTTAATAGTTGAAGATCCTAAAAATATTACGGCATACAAATTCCTAGGATTGCTTTACTTCAAACAGCACAACTACATTGATGCTAAATCTTCTTTAGAAATGGCTATTAAGCTTGGCTGTAAAGATAAGAAAGTAAAAGAAACTTTAGAAGAGATTAAAAAATCAGATATTAAGTAGTTAGCCGAGGTAGCTCAACGGTAGAGCAGCGCTTTTGTAAAGCGAAGGTTTTGGGGGTTCGAATCCTCTCCTCGGCTCTAGAAGTTGACTATGCCTTATAGCTTTTATAAGTCAAAAGAGTATAGAGAAAAACAGAGTTCTTTAATGAAAAAGAATTGGGAGAAAGGCATATTTAATTTTCATTTGAAGAAAGAGAAAAGAATTTGTAAAAGAAAGGGTTGTAGTAATTCTTTTGAAATAAAGCCTAGTGATCCTAAGGTTTATTGTTGTCATAGTTGTGCTGCAAAGGTTAGTAATAAAAACAGAGGATCTAGATCAAAAGAAACGAAGTTAAAAATATCAAAATCTCTAAAAGGAAGAGAAAATCCGTATAAAGGGATTGAAAAAATACCAAAAGAGGAAATAATTTGTGTTAATTGCGGGAAATCTTTTTTAGAGAAGCGTTGGATGAATAGGAAATATTGTAGTGTTGATTGTGCTATGAAAACAATTGGAGGTAATCCTACATCTCCAAAAGCAGCAAGAGGTAAAGCTGGTATTAGAAATGACATAGATAAAAGTACATATTTTTATAGCAGATGGGAAGCAAATATAGCGCGATTATGTGATTTTTTAAAAATTAAATGGATACACCAGCCGAAGGTTTTTGACTTAGGTTTTCAAAACTATACTCCAGACTTTTATTTACCAGAATATGATTTCTATGTAGAAGTTAAAAATTTCCTCAATGATTATTCAAAAAGAAGAGATAGGGAATTTAGGAAAAAGTATCCTGATTTAGATCTTTTGTTAATCTTAAAAGAAGATTATTTGAAATTAGAAGAGAAATATGCTAGTTTAATCAGTAATTGGGAATATAAGAATTCTTGATTCTATGGGCGGTTCGCATAGCGGCAATTGCATCAGGCTGTAAACCTGACGTCTTCGGACTACGGGGGTTCGAGTCCCTCACCGCCCACATTATGAAAAATTTAAAGAATATTAAAGATTTAAGAATCAGCGTTAAGGATATTAAAGAATTCCTTAAGGATTATAGGATTGATAAGGTTGAAGATGAATTCAGAAGAAGAGTAGTCACTCTGATTATTGCTTCTTTAGGTATTGTCACAGCTCTAGCTTGGGACAGCACCTTAAAGGAAATATATATCAGACTATTTGGTGATTTAGATCTCTTATCTGATAAGATATTCTATTCCTTAGCCATAACCTTGCTTTCTGTAATAGTATCAGTTATGGTAGGTAAGAGCTTTATTAAGAAGAAAACAAAAAAGAAATCATTGAGGGATGGTAAATAAAGAAAAATTAGAAGATTTATATAGTAATGGCTTATCAATGAAAGAAATATCAGATAAGACTGGTTTAAGTCATTCAAAGATTGCTTATTGGATGCGAAGATACAGTATTCCTAGGAGATCAAGAAGTGAAGCTACTTATATAAAAAGAAATCCAAAAGGTGATCCGTTTAAGATTAAAAATAGATTAACTTCACAAGAGAAAGAATTGAAGGGTTTAGGATTGGGTCTTTATTGGGGTGAAGGTACAAAAAGAAATAAGGATTCAATTAGACTTGGTAATAGTGATCCCGACTTGATAAATAAATTTATTGAATTTCTTGTGAAAATATGCAATATTCAAATTAGCAAATTAAGATTTGGATTACAGATTTTTAGCGATACAGACCCGAATAAAGCGCTGAAATTTTGGAAAAATAGATTGAATGTTAAATCAGATCAATTCCAAAAAGTAATAGTGACGCCTTCTCGTGGTTTAGGAAGTTATAAAAAGAAATCAAAATATGGTGTTTTAACTGTTTATTATAGTAATAAGAAGTTAAGAGATATAATAAACGAAATGTTAACAATATATAAGCCGATGTAGCTCAGTGGTAGAGCACCTCCATGGTAGATCTCCTCGATCTCTGCCCATTTAGATAGAAACATCTAATTGAATCCCGAATTACGGTTAAAGGCCTGATACAAGGTTCAGACCGTAGCGCCAATCAATTTGAAGCGCTCGAACGACTGACAAGGGAGACTAAGTCTTAAAAAAGATATGTCTAAGATACAGTCTATTCCTCTAATATGTATTTAAATAAATAGAGGTGCAAGAGAAGGAGTAGGTCGTGAGTTCGACTCTCACCATCGGCTCCAGGAGGTAAAAAGAAAGATAAAAATATGTCACAAGATTTTTTAGTAAAATTTCAATGCACTGAATGCAAGAGAATCAATTATTGGTCTCGTAAAAACAAAAAAACAACTCAGGATAAATTAGAACTGAAGAAGTTTTGCAAATGGTGCAAAAAACATACTCCTCATAAAGAAATGAAGAAGTAATATGGATTTAAGAGAATACCAAAAACTTTGTAAAAGAACTGCTAAGAAGTACAAGGACAAAGAAAAGGAGATTCTCATCTGGGGATTAGGCATTGCTGGAGAAGCTGGCGATGTTGCCGGATGCATCAAAAAGACCCATGGCCATGGTAGGGGAAGCGATGAAAGAAAAGGTACCCGGGAAAACCTAGGTGATACCTTATGGTATATGGCAATGATTTGCAATTCTTATGGATGGGATTTACAGGAAGTGATGGATGAGAATATAAAAAAACTGAATAAAAGACATCCCAAAGGATTTGCTTTAAAAAATTACGGTAAAGTTACAAGAAGAGACTGGAATGAGTAATATGGGCGCGTCCGTTAACTGGTAAACGGTCGGTCTCCAAAACCGATCCTGGGGGTTCGAGTCCCTCCGCGCCTGCCATATAGTATGTTTATAGAAAAACCGCTGTATTAGGCGGTTTTTTTATTTAGAAGAGATGGGAGCTTGACAAGAATTTCTATAAGAGATAAAGTGTATATACCTATACCTATGGTCAGGGTATAATAAATAAACTTTAAACAATTATGGAAAAGTACAAACAAAAAACATCAATAAACTTTAAAAAAGCTCAGAGTCTTCTAGCTAAACTAATTAGAATGTCAGATGACAATGAGTATTGTATAGATATTATGCAGCAAAACTTAGCTGCTATTGGGCTATTAAAGTCAGCGCATCAAATGTTAATGGAAAATCATCTCAATCATTGTTTTAGGAAAGCAATGTCAACCAATAACGAGAAAAGGAAGCAGGAGATGATACAAGAAATCTTAAAAGTAACCAAATTAGCAAATAAATAATAGAAATCTATGAATAGCAAAACTGTAAATTATATCCTAATTGGCATTATTATCTTGGCTGGCGGCTATATCTTGTTAAAAAATACCGGTAATAGCAAGTTAGCTGAACCAAATGGCCAAAGACAAGATCAAGTTAGTGAAGTTGAATTTACTGGTAAAAATGGACAAAGTGTGGAGTTGACTAATGGCCAGGTCGTTCTATCTGCAGACAAGTTAGATGATAATATAGTCCAATACTATAACACTAAGCTGTCTTCAGGTAAGACTATTTATTACTTTGTTGTTAAAGATCGGTCTGGTGTTTATCGGGCTGCGGCTAATGCTTGTCAGGTTTGCTATGGTGCCAGAATGGGCTTTACTCAAGAGGGTAATTTCATGGTTTGTGCCACTTGTGGCAATAAATATCCACTAGAAAAAATTGCCACAGAAAAAGGCGGCTGCAATCCAGGGCCAATTAACCCTAATTTGAAAGTCGATAATGGAAAGATAATAATAAATGAGTCAGAACTTGAACAGGTAGCTGACTTGTTTTAGTAAATATGAAAATAACAATATCAATCATAGTTCTGGGTTTTCTTTTGATCCTGCCGTCAGTATTATTGGCCCACGGTGATTCTAATAACAATCATTTTGCCATGGATTCTATGATGGGGGATTTTCTTATGGGAAGCCATGGATTCGTTTCATCAATATTGTTCTGGCCTTTGCTGATTATTGGAGTGGTTCTAATTATTAGATGGGCCGTGGGCCCGAAGAATGAAGAAGTTAATAATAGTGCTTTGGATATTTTAAAAAAGCGCTATGTTAGGGGCGAGATAGATAAGAAAGAATTTGAAGAAAAGAAAAAGGATTTAAATTAATTATGCTTAAAAAAATCAAAGGACATATCCAAGGCATCTATTGTAAAAGCTGTAAAATACTTTTGGAATCAGAACTGGACGCGCTTAAAGGCGTCAATCACATTAAAGTAAATCATCAAACTGGACAGGCTCAAATTGAGTATGATGATGATAAGATTAGTCAAAAAAATATTGCCAAAAGAGTTAAAGAGCTTGGCTATGAAATGGAACATGATTTGCCGAATCAAAAAAAGAGAAAACCAGGTCATTTATTCAGAAATATTCTAATTAGCTTGATCCTAATCTTCCTATTTATCATTGCTTATCAGTTAATTCGTGATTATGGTTTGCTTGAGATATTTTCAATATTAGATGAACAGAAAATCAGTTATTGGTTAATCTTGGTTATTGGCCTGTTAGCAGGATTTCATTGTATTGGTATGTGTGGAGGATTGGTTGTTGCCTATAGCGTTAACCAAAGCTCTAAATGCCATGGTAAATATATTAGGCACTGGCAATATAATCTGGGTAGAATAATTTCATATGCAGTTATTGGCGCTATCTTAGGTGGTTTTGGCTCTTTTTTTGCAATTAACTCCATATTTACTGGCATAGTTACCATAGGAGCTGGCATTTTTATGGCTTTACTAGGATTATCATTGGTAACTAATTTTAAATGGTTGGAAATTATTAAATTAAGAACGCCGTCCTTTATTGCTCGTTATCTTTACAATCAGCGTTACAGCAAGAGTCCCAAAGGACCATTTGTTATAGGACTTTTAAATGGATTTATGCCATGTGGTCCTTTACAAGCTATGCAGCTATACGCTCTTGCTTCAGGCAGTATTATTAGCGGTGCTTTGTCTATGGGAATTTATGGCCTAGGAACTGTTCCATTAATGTTTGGTTTTGGAAGTTTTGTAACATTAATTAGCCAACACAGAATTAAGCAGATAATGAAAGTTTCTGGCATTATAGTAATAGTCTTGGGTTTATTCATGTTTAATCGAGGATTAATTAATTTTGGTTATGGATTTCGGGGCATATCAGCCTCTGATCAGATTGGCCAGTCAGAATATATGATTTCTGATGATATGGAGTATCAGGTAATAAATATGGAGCTTTCATATAAAGGATACAGCCCAAATGTATTGCACATTAGACAAGGCATCCCTGTGCGTTGGATTATTAATGTTAAGCAAATGACAGGGTGCACAGATGAAATATTATTAAGTGACTACGATATTAGACAGGAATTAACAAAAGGAGAAAATATTATTGAGTTTTTACCAAAAGGAACTGGAGAAATTAAATTTTCTTGCTGGATGCAAATGGTTTGGGGCAAGTTTGTTATAGAATCGGAAGATGGATCAATTAACCGAGAATCAGCTGATCCGCCTGAAGTTCAATATTGTGTTATTAATGAATGTAGCAATTAATATATGATAAAAAAAGACTTTAAAATTAAGGGAATGCACTGTGCAGCTTGTGCAATTAATATTGAAAAAGCCCTGAAAAAGGAAAAAGGCGTGAAAAGCGCCAATGTTAATTATGGTTTAGGTAAGGCCTATTTAGAATTTGATGAAAATCTAACTAGCCAAGACAAGATTCAAAAGGCAATTTCAAAAGCTGGAGATTATCAAATTGTTAAGGCAAATGATGAACAAGGAGACGATACGGTCAATAAATCATTCCGTAAATTTATCTGGGCGTTAATAATTACAATTCCCGTTTTTTCATCAATGTTCATTTCATATGATCTGCCCAGGCAATTCTTAGGAGTTAGTGTAAAAAATTGGATTTTGCATAATTTGACCTTCATTGTGGTATTTATTATCGGCTGGCAATTTCACTCTGGTATGCTCAAGCAGCTTAAAAGATTTAAAGCCAATATGGATACCTTAATTTCTATTGGCACATTATCCGCTTACTTCTATAGCTTATACGCCATGCTTAACAACTCCCATATATATTATGAGACAGCTGCAGTCATAATTACTTTAATACTGCTTGGCAAATACTTGGAAGAAAAAAGCAAAGGCCGGGCTTCTATGGCTATTAAAAAGCTGCTAACGTTGGCTGCTAAAAAAGCTAGAGTTATTAAAAAAGGCAAAATTCAAGAAATTGATATTGATTTGGTAAAAATTGATGACATCATATTGATTAAGCCTGGCGAAAAAATTCCTTTAGATGGCCGAATTATTGAAGGTGAGACTTCCATTGATGAATCTATGCTAACGGGCGAAAGCATGCCTGTAGAAAAAAGGCGGGGTGACACTGTTTATGGAGCAACCATGAACAATAACGGCGCAATTAAAGTCAAAGTAACTAAAATTGGCCAAGATACAGTACTGGCCCAAATTATTAAATTAGTAGAAGACGCTCAAAGTTCTAAGGCTCCTATCCAAAAATTAGCAGACAAAGTAGCTGGAATATTTGTGCCCATTGTTATGATTGTTGCCACAGCTACATTTTTAGCTTGGCAAATATTTGGAAGCGGAGGATTTGAAAATAGCTTGGTTAACGCTGTGGCAGTGCTTGTCATCGCTTGTCCATGCGCTCTTGGTCTTGCCACGCCTACAGCCATAATGGTAAGCAGCGGCAAAGGCGCTGAAAAGGGGATATTGATTAAAGAATCTCAAAGCTTAGAAACCGCTCATAAAATAGATACAGTAGTTTTTGATAAGACTGGTACTTTGACTAAGGGCGAACCTCAAATTACAGATATACAGGTCTTAAATGATAGTTTATCTGAAAAGAAAATGATGGAATTGGCCTGTTCTATAGAAAAGAACAGCGAGCATTCATTAGCCAATGCTTTTAGTAAATATGCCAAAGACAATAATTTAAACTTAACAAATGCAACAAATATCAAAGCTATATCTGGCAAAGGTTTGAGTGGATATATTAATAATGAGGAGATTTTGATAGGTAATAGAGCGTTAATTGAAGACCAAGGCATTGATTTGAATTCAGTTCAAAGAAGTATATTTAATGAGTATGCTAGCCAAGGCAAAACAGCCATGTTTTTTATCAGAGGCAAGCAAATTCAGGGGGTTATCGGTGTGGCTGACGTTGTGCGTGGAAACTCGGCTCAAGCTGTAGCGCAATTGAGACAAAAGGGAATTGCGGTGTATATGGTTACTGGAGATCATAAAACGACAGCCCAAGCCATTGGGGAGCAATTAGGAATTGAGTACATTGTAGCTGGTGTATTGCCTGATCAGAAGGCAGATGCCATTAAAAAGCTACAGCGAGGCAATAAGACGGTAGCCTTTGTAGGTGATGGAATAAACGATGCGCCAGCTCTGGCTCAGGCTGATTTAGGCATGGCCGTTGGCAGTGGTACGGATATCGCTATTGAAGCTGGCAGTATTGTTTTGATGAAGGGGGATCCCTTAAAAATCGTGCAAGCGATTGACTTATCTAAGAAAACTTTTACCACAATCAAACAAAACCTATTTTTTGCTTTTTTCTATAACATTATAGCTATTCCTCTAGCTGCTGTTGGTTTGCTTAGTCCCATGATTGCAGCTGCTGCCATGAGCTTTAGTAGCGTTTCTGTGATCGGCAATAGCTTAAGAATAAGGAATTTCACAAAATGAATCTTATTGATTTAAACCTTCGGTTTTTTCATATCCAAAATAGACTAACAAACCCATTCATGATAACATTAAATATATGAAAACAATAAAAGTTAGAAATAAAAATGCTTTACTAGAACTTCTAAAAGATAAAGCTCATTTTGAAAGGATTACTCTGGCAGATGATTTGAGAAAAGATAATCAGATAAGAGATATCTTATCTATCGCTCATAGCCAAAATATTCCTGTTGAAAAAATGCTTCGTCGCAAAATGGCCAAAGGAAGAAGCGGGAATACCAGAGAAGGCTTAGTAGCATACATGGTTCCTAAGAATATCTTTCCGCTTAAGGAAATTTTAAATAATCTTGAAAAGAAAAATGAAGATCCGTTTTTTCTCTTAATAAACAGAGTGGGGTATACCAGTAATGTTGGTGTGATTGCCAGGACTGCCTTTGCTGCTGGCATAAACGGTTTAATTTTTCAAGGTGAACAAGACCGTTTCTTAAATGACGAAACCCTTCATTTCTCAATGGGCGCTATTGCCAGAATCCCTTTGGTTAAGATGAGTATTTTTGAGTCTCTAAAAGAATTAAAAAAATATGGAGTTAGGACTGTTTCTCTCCAGATGGGCGGCAATTCATATTTCAAAGAAGATTTCACGGGTCCGACTGCTTTTGTTCTGGGCGCTGAAGGAGAAGGCGTTTCAGAAAAAGTATCAAGCCGCTGTGATAAAAAAATATCTATTCCAATGAATAGGGAAATCGATTCTCTTAATGTCGGGGTTAGCGCAGCCATCATTATCTATGAAAAAATTAGGCAAGATGGTATGATTAAATAGATAATTAAGATAAAAATATGGATACAAATAATTACGATTCACCAAAATACGCTTTCCTATACATGCTTTCCTTAGTTTCTCTAGGATTTACTGGTTTTTCAGTAGGCATGATTGTTTTTCAAATTATTAATAAATATATTCCTGACGCCATTAATCAGTTCAGGTATAGCTTTGATCCTGAGGCATTGCGCTTTGCTGTTTCAGCCTTGATAGTGGCTGCTCCAGTATTCTTTGTTGTTAATTACTTCATCCACAAGAATCTTTTTAAAGGAGCTTTAGCTGAAGATTCGAAAGTCAGGAAAGTCTTAAACTATTTCATTCTTCTGATTTCTTCAATTGTTATTCTAGGCTGGTTCATCGGCTTAGTTAATATTTTCTTAGGAGGGGAATTAACCCTTAAATTCGGCTTGAAGGCTTTAACCTCAATTATCATTTCAGGTCTAATCTTTAGCTTCTATCTGTATGACATCCGCCGCAGGAATATCCTAGGCGTTAAAGATGGTATTATTAGAACATATTTCTTCGTTTCTTTAATTATTGTTCTAATAGTCTTGCCTTCAGCCTTAATTTTTGGAGAAAGCCCAATGGAAGCCAGAGACAGGAAATTAGATCAGGCTGTTCTAAATAATTTCAACATGATCAATGACGGGATAAATCAATATTATAGTTCTAATGAAAAATTGCCAGAAGATCTGTCTGTTTTAAGTGAAAAGATTAAATTCATAACTTCAGAAACAGTAACTGATCCAGAGACAAAGACAAATTATGAATACAGTGTTTTAAGTGAGACTGATTTTGAACTGTGTGCTAATTTCAGAACTTCTAATTTAGATGATGATAATTCTAGATATGAATATTATAGGGAAATCTGGCCGCATGAAAAGGGTAATCAATGTATTGAAAAAAGCATCGAGGATCATTTAAAAAAAGAAGTTCTTACTCCAATTAGGGAATTAGATTAATATTAATTAAATCTTGAATTCAAAAACAGCCCAGATGGGCTGTTTTTGATATATCGATAAATAAATTTACCAATTTTTGTTATCTTGGTTGAAGTTGCCTTGTGGGCGTTCCTTCATTGGACGGGCTTCGTTGACGGTCAAGTTGCGACCACCAAACTCTTTGCCATTCCACATTTCAATGGCTGCTTGAGCTTCTTCTTCAGAAGACATCTCAACAAAGCCAAATCCTTTTGAACGACCAGTCATTTTGTCAGTAATAATAACTGCTGACTCAACGGTACCGGCCTTAGCAAAGGCTTCCTTCAACTCATCTTCGGTGGTTTCATAAGGTAGACCACCTACATATAATTTCTTATTCATATGTTCTTTCGTGTTGTTAAAGCGTAAGTCGACTTTCTTCTTTTATGGTTTCTTTTTTTGACTTACGCACAAGCATAAGGAAAGAGAAAACTTTTAGAGAAACTTACGTGTATTTGCATTATATATCATTGTTACTTAAAAGTCAATATGTTAAGATACTATTATGCCTAAATTAGTAAACCAACTCATTGAGCAGAAATATCTCAAGACTAAAAGTATCATCAAAGCTTTCAGAAAAATTGAAAGGGCTAATTTTTTGCCGAAGAAGATAATAAAGGATAAGGGAAAAGAGTTTGTTAACCAATATAACGCGCCTATTCCTATTGGTTTTAAACAAACAATATCCCAGCCTTTGACTTTAGCCTTCATGTTGGAATTGCTCCAGCCACAAAAAAATGATAAAATTCTAGATATTGGTTCTGGATCTGGTTGGCAGACAGCCATGCTTTGCCAGATTGCAAAAAAAGGCTTTGTCTATGCAATTGAGTTAATTCCAGAACTGAAAGAATTTGGAGAAAAGAACGTGGATAAGTATAATTTTAAAAATGTGGAATTCATTACAGGTGATGGATCAAAAGGCTTGCCCAGCGAAGCGCCTTTTGACAAGATCATTGCAGCTGCTTCAGCCAAAGAAATTCCAAACACCTGGAAAGAACAATTAAAAATTGGTGGACGACTGGTCACGCCAGTCAAAAGCAGCATTTGGCTATTAATTAAAAAAAGTAAGAATAAGTTTGAAAGTATTGAATATCCAGGATTTTCTTTCGTGCCTCTGGTAAATAAATGAAATTTATTAACAGGATAAAAATTGAAAACAAAAAAAGGTTTATTTTACTAATAAGCCTTTTTGTGATCTTCTTCTATTCTTTAAATATTGTTTTTGTAATTGACTATCAGCTTGATACTCCCTTATTCATGAACGGCGCTAATCAAACCTTCAATATCGAGCAAGGCCAAGGATTGAAAGAGATTTCAGAGAATCTAGACGAAGCTGGTCTAATACGGGGCAAAATATGGTTTACCGGATATATCATGTATAAAGGCTGGGCTGCCAAACTGCAAGCAGGAGAATACGTCTTAAGCTCTGCTTTAAGCATTCGTCAGATTTCCCGCAAGATCGTAGGAGGAGATACTCTGACCAATGAAATTAGAGTAACCATTCCTGAAGGATTTACAAACAAACAGATTGATGCCAGATTGGCTAGTAAGGGATTGATTGAACCAGGTGAAATATTGGCTAGGCCGGAACTTGAAGGGTATCTGTTTCCTGATACATATGATTTTGAAAAAGATGCAACTGTCGATGAAATTATAGTCACTATGATGGATAATTTCGATAAGAAATTGAGCAAGAATTTAGTTGCTGAAATTGAAAGACAGGGCAAGACGATCAAAGAAATTATAGCTATGGCCAGTATTATTGAAAAGGAACTGCCTTTGTATTATGACAAGAGAATAATTTCAGGAATTTTCTGGAACAGGATAGGAGATAATTATCCTTTGCAGTCATGTGCGACGATCGCATATATCCTAGGGGTGGATAAATGGATCTATTCAACTGAAGATACAAAGATTGAATCACCATACAATACATATCAGAACAAGGGACTGCCTCCTGGCCCGATTAATAACCCTGGAATACTGTCGATTAAAGCAGCTGTTTATCCAATTGATACAGATTACTATTTCTTCCTTTCAGCTCCAGGGGGACAAACTATTTACAGTAGAACCTTTGAAGAGCACGTGGCGAATAAGAATAAGTACTTGAGGTAGACTCTTGACATATCAATATAGATACAATAAGATAGAGATAATCAAATAAATGCCATAGACCATAGGTATCCAATAAACCCTATAGAGGCGAAAACTCAAAATTCTTTGAGGAGTAGTCCGTGTCTGTGGTCACGGATTTTTTAATCTAAAAAATATGATTACAAAAGACAAGAAAAAAGAATTAATCAGTGATTTAGTCGATAAGCTGAATCGTCATAAAGCAGTTGTGTTTTTTGACTATACCGGCCTTAAAGTAGATCAATTCCAAGAATTAAGAGGTAAATTAAGAGAAGAAGGAATTGATTGTCAGGTAATTAAGAAAACCTTAATTGACTTGTCTTTAGAAAAAGCTGGTTTGAAGATTCCCGAGAAAATCAAGGAAGTGCCTGGCCAAGTTGCTTTAATTTTAGGTTATGAAGATGAAGTTATCCCAGCTAAGATCTTACATGAGTTTTCTAAAGAAAATGAAGAAGTAAAGATTTTAACAGGTATTATTGAAGGAAATCATTTAGAAAATGAAGCAATAATTAGTTTAGCCAAATTGCCATCAAAGCAAGAGCTTCTATCCAAGCTAGTAGGCAATATTTCAAGCCCTATGTATGGATTAGCCAATGCTTTGCAGGGTAATTTGAGAAAATTAGTTTTTGTATTAAGTAATATAAAGAAGGAAGCTTAAATCTTATCTATTTCATTAATTAATGAAATAGATAAGATATAGGTTTCAATAAAAAAATGGCAGAAGAAAAAAAAGAGAAAAAAGAAGAAACTAAGGAAGAAACTAAGGAAGTCAAAGTTCCTTCTAAGTTTAAAGATTTAGTAAAACAAATTGAAGAGCTTAGCGTATTGGACTTAGCTGAATTAGTCAAAGTCTTAGAAGAAAAGTTCGGTGTTAGTGCTGTGCCTATGGCTGCAGCTCCAGCAGCTGGCGCTGCTGATGGCGGTGAAGCCGCTGAAGAAAAAAGCGAGTTCAATGTTGAATTAACTAGCGCTGGAGACCAAAAGATCGCTGTAATCAAGGTAGTTAAAGAAATTACCGGTCTTGGTCTAAAAGAAGCCAAAGATTTAGTTGACGGAGCTCCTAAGACTCTAAAAGAAGGAGTCAAGAAAGAAGAAGCCGAAGAGATGAAGAAGAAATTAGAAGAAGCTGGTGCCGGTGTTGATTTGAAGTAATTCTTATTGAATCAAATCAAATATTTTGATAGAATTAAACCTACTAGAGATAGTAGGTTTAATTTATATATAAGGAGGAGAAGGGAGTATTATGGGTAAAGAAATCTTGGAACAGCTTTTTGATTCTCCAGTTAAAGTTAGATTGCTAAAGTTGTTTTTGCGCAACAAAGGTCAATCTTTTTACTTACAGGAGATAGCTAAAAGAATCAGGAGTGATTCATCCGCCTGTCAGAGACAAATTAAGAAATTAGAAAGCATCAAATTCATCAATAGTCGAGTTAAGAGGAATAAGAAGTATTATTCAATAAATCCCGGGTTTGTCTTTTACAAGGAACTAAAAACCCTAGTTCTAAAGTCTAGTCCTGCTTCTAAAGAAAGAATATTAAAGAGATTAAGAAGTATCGGGAAAATTAGCTTAGCTATCCTCTCTGGTATCTTTGTTGATGCTGATAACACAAGAGTAGATCTTTTAATAGTCGGGGATAGTGTTAAGAAGAAAAATCTCTCTGGTTTTCTAAGAGATTTAGAAGCAGAAGTAGGTAAGGAAATCGATTATGTGCTTCTTTCAAGCGAAGACTTTAAATATCGATATGATATGTTTGATCGGTTCTTAAGGGATGTCTTGGAAAAGCCCCATGAGAAATTAATCAATAGGTTAAAAATTTAAAGGACGATTAGATCAGCGTTTGCGTTTTGTATTATGATACTTTTTCCACATATGTTAGTTGGTTCAGTTGTTGGAATACGGGCCAAAAGAGTCTGGTCCGTTTTTATTTTGGCTTTAGCGAGTCATTACTTATTAGACTTTCTACCTCATTGGGATTATCTAGATAAGGTTGCTTTAGAAGGCTTTAATGATTTGATCAAGATAGGGATAGATCTTTTAATAGGAATAATTATAGTAATATTGTTATCTTTAAAATATCCTAGAAAGAAAAGAGAATTAATATTTCTTGGTGCTGGGGTGTCGATCTTTCCTGATTTCCTTAATTTTGCCTATGTTAATTTAAATTTAGAATCATTAAAACCATTGATAGGTTTTCACAATACTATCCACTATTGGTCTGGATTGAGTTTTTGGCAAGGTTTGCCAGCCTTAATATTGATAATTTTAATCTCTTTTTACGCCTTGAAGCGTAAATGGGGATAATATGTGGATAGAAAATACGGTGTTTTTACATAAAATGGCTTGAATAAGCCATTTTTGTATTTTTCTTAACAGCAAAATAAGTGGGTTTTGAGTGTTTGACAGGGAATAATTAGTAACATATAATGGATGTAAGGTAATCAATTGTGGATAAAAGTGGGGATAAACAAGGGTAATTGTGGATAACTAACATGCTCATAGGAGAATACAAACATACAATAGACACTAAGAAAAGATTGGCTGTTCCAGCTAAATTTAGGCCTTCCTTTAGCAAGGGAGCTGTCATTACCCGTGGAATTGATAATTGTCTGGTTTTATACTCTTTAAAAGAATGGGAAAACATGGCTGACAAGTTAGGCAAGCTGCCAGCTAGCCAGGTTGAAGCCAGGAGCTTTGCCAGAGTCATGCTAGCCGGAGCGATGTCTGTAAACTTTGATAGATTAGGAAGAATCCTAATCCCAGATTACTTAAAAAAATATGCATCTTTGAAAAAGAATGCGGTTGTCATTGGTCTGTATAATCGTCTGGAAATCTGGTCAGAAGACAAATGGGATAATTACAGGCAAAAAGCTGAAAAAGAAGTTGGAGATCTGGCAGGTAAATTAGGAGAGTTGGGTCTGTAATATGCACGTACCAGCCCTATTAAAAGAAACCTTAGAATATCTTGATCCAAAGAGTAACGAGAATTTCATAGATTGCACTTTTGGATTCGGTGGGCATAGTTTGGCAATTTTAGAAAAGAGCAAGCCCGATGGAAAAGTTTTAGGAATAGAACAAGACAAGGAAGTCCTAAAACAAGCCCCTAAAAATGAAAGACTGGTTTTAATAAAAGACAATTTCAATAATTTAAAGGAAATAGCAGAGAAAAATGAATTTCATAGAATTAACGGTATATTGCTGGACCTTGGTATCTCGTCTTGGCACTTTGATAAAAGTGGTCGGGGATTCACTTTTAAGGTAGACGAGCCATTGAAAATGAATTGCTCAGATCACGGATTAACAGCTGAGGATATCATTAACCAATGGACCAAGGATGAATTAATTAGAATATTTAGAGAATATGGAGAAGAAAGGTTTGCCAGAAGGATCGCTGAGATAATTCACAGAGAAAGACAGAATAGGCAAATCAAGACAACTGACCAATTAGTAGATCTTATCAAAAGAGCGGTTCCGAGCGGATACAGGCATGGCAAGATACATTTTGCTACCAAAACCTTCCAGGCTTTGAGAATAGCAGTTAATGATGAATTGAATAATCTAGAGAAAGCCTTGCCGCAGGCTCTGGAACTTTTAGAAAAAGGTGGGCGACTGGTAGTAATTTCATTTCATTCTTTAGAAGACAGGATCGTTAAGAATTTCTTCAGAGAATCAGCCCGCAAGGATCATTTAAAAATCTTAACTAAAAAACCAATTGGGCCAAGCCCAGAGGAAATTGAAATAAATAAGAGGAGCCGGAGCGCCAAACTCCGGGCCGGAATAAGGATATAAGATGACTGTCAAAAATCACTGTATCAAATCAAAAAAATTCTGTGGATCTAAACATAATCGCGGTTTAGCCATATTAAGCGTTTTGATTACTTTTTCAGTTGTCGCCTTATCATTCCTCTATCTATTCCAAACCAATAGTTTGGTTAGTTGTAATTTTGAAATTAGGGACCACCAGAAAAAAATAAGTCAGCTTGAAGTTGAAGCAGAAAGAATGGAGATAGATATCGCCCAATGGCAATCACCAGCTAATTTGGAAAGATTAGTTGGTTCTCTGAAAATGATTGAAGTAGGAGAAATAACATATTTGGGTGAAGATAAAGCAGTAGCAATTAGAGAATAGACATATGAAGGCAAGTAATTGGCGCATATATTTCTTAATAACCATCATTTTTCTTTTAGGGAGCGGGGTATTTGCCCGCTTGTTTATTCTCCAGATCCTTCAATATGACAACTATTACGCCCTAGCCCAAGGCCAGCATAAGCTTTATGCAACCCTTTTCCCTCAAAGGGGCGAGATATTCATGCAGGACCTATCCAGCCAGCAGAGAGAAGAAGACCATCATTGTCCCTTAGCTGTCAACAAGGAATTCCAAAGAATATATCTGGTTCCTCAAGATATCAATGAAGAAGAAAAGGATGGTTTGGCCAATAAGCTGGTCGAAATACTCGATTTGGACAAAGAAGATGTTTCAAGAAGGATCAATAAGAAAGATGACCCTTATGAACCTTTGAAATACAAGGTAGATCAGGAAATAGCTGACAAGGTCAAGGAACTGGAAGCTGCGGGCGTTGGCCTGACTTCTGAGGAATGGCGATATTATCCGAATAATACGCTGGCTAGCCATATAACAGGCTTTGTCGGTATGGTTGATAAGAAAAAAATCGGGCAATATGGATTGGAAGGATATTATGAGAACGACTTGAAAGGAAGATTTGGATTCTTAGCTGGAGAAAAAGATACCGCTGGCTATTGGATACCTTCGCTTAACAGGCAGGTTGAACCGGCTCAAGATGGAGCTGATATCATTTTGACCCTTGATGAGAACATTCAGTTCAGGGCCGAAAAAGAATTGAAAGAAGTGGCTGAGAAATGGAAAGCTGAAAGCGGCACCATCATCATCATGGATCCAAAAACTGGCGCTATCAGGGCTATGGCTAATTGGCCGGTATTTGACCCTAATGAATATGGCAAGGTAGAAAACATTGATGTCTTTCTTAATCCATCCATCTCAGAAGTGTATGAGCCAGGCTCTGTATTCAAGCCGATTACTATGGCTATTGGCCTGGATGCTGACAAAGTCACCCCAGATTCAGTATATATGGACAGGGGATATCTGCAGATAAAGGGAAGCAATATCAGCAATGTTGACGGGAAGGTATATAACGAGCAAACCATGACCCAGGTATTGGAAAAATCTCTCAATACCGGAGCAGTCTATGTCCAGCAATTGGTAGGTGAAGAGATTTTCCAAAATTACGTCCAGAGATTCAATTTCGACCAGCCGACCGGCGTTGATCTGGTAGGTGAGATAGGAGGGAATATTAACAACTTGTTCACGGGCAGAGAAATCAACTTAGCTACCATTTCTTTCGGGCAGGGAATAACAATGACTCCGCTAGGACTGGTTGCAGCCATAGGAGCCCTGGCTAATGACGGCAAGCTGATGAGGCCCTATGTAGTTGAAAAAATCATCTACTCAGATGGAGAAGAAACAGACATCCAGCCTGAATTGATTGACCGGGTCATCACTCCTGAGACATCAGAAGAGATAAGTGAGATGCTGGTCAGCGTAGTAGAAAACGGATATGGGAAACCAGCACGTTTGACAGGCTATGATATTGCTGGTAAAACGGGAACAGCCCAAATGGCTGATATGGAGCAGGGAGGCTATTCAGAAGAGACAATCCACAGTTTTGTCGGCTATGCTCCCGCTTTTGATCCAGAATTTGTCATTTTAGTAAAATTAGACAAGCCTCAAGGCATCCGCTTTGCCTCGGATTCAGTTAGTCCTGTCTTTAAGAGATTAGCTGAATACCTATTCAACTATTTAGAAATACCACCGCAATAATATGAGAAAGACACTAGAATATATTTTAAAAATATTTGCAAAGATCGTTATCTGGCGATACAGGCCGGCCATTGTTGCTGTGACTGGCAGCGCTGGCAAGACAGGAACTAAAGAAGCCATTTACCACGTTTTAAAGAAAAGATTCAAGGTCAGAAGGAATATTAAGAATTACAACAATGAGGTAGGCGTTCCTTTGACGGTCCTTGGTTCATATGTCTCTCCTTCAACTAATTTCAAGGGATTATGGGGTTGGTTTAAGATATTTACAAGATCGGTGCTTACGATAATCTACCAGCCTAACTATCCGGAAATCCTAGTTTTAGAAATGGGCATTGCCAAACCGGGGGATATGGAATATTTAATGAGCTTTATACCAATCAAAGTAGGGGTTTTTACGTCAATCGGCCAGTTTCCAGTCCATATGAAGCATTTTCCGGGGAAAAGCAGCTTAGTTGGAGAAAAGGCTAAGTTAGTAGAATCTGTTCCAAAAGATGGATTAGCGGTCTTGAATTATGATGACCCGTCGATTAAAGAATCAGGTGAAAAATTATCTGATAAGATCAAGAAAATGTATTTCGGCTTTGATGATGGGGCTGACTTGAATATTAGCAATTATGAATTAACAGTAGGTGATTTGAATAAGAAGGATTTCGGAGTTAATTTCAAACTGGAACACGAGGGAAGCACTGTGCCAGTCAGGCTAATAAGGGTAATGGGCAGGCACCAGGCCTCTATTACAGCTTCAGCTGCAGCAGTAGGACTATATTTCGGCCTTAATCTGGTCCAGATTTCCGGCGCTTTGAGAAAATACAGGACTATTGCCGGAAGAACCAGGCTACTGAAAGGAATTAAGAAAACTTGGCTGATTGATGACTCATACAACGCATCTCCATTATCAGTTTTGGGTGCTTTGGATATTTTGAAGAATTTTCCTTGTGAAGGCAGGAGAATAGCAGCTTTGGGTGATATGCTGGAATTAGGGGAAAATATGGAAGAAGGACACAGGCAGGTCGGCAAAAAAGCAGCTGAGGTTGCCAATATTCTTTTTGCCGTTGGTGAAAGATCGATCTTTATGGCTGAAGAGGCTAGAAAGCAAGGCATGGAAAATGTATTTGAATTTTCACAATCGGAAGATGCAGCTATTCCAGTCCAAGAAGAAATTCAAGAAGGTGATTTGGTATTAATTAAAGGGTCTCGTGGCATTAGGATGGAGAAAGTTACAAAAGAGATTATGCTTCATCCTGAAAAAGCGGGCAAATTATTAGTCTAATAGACAAATTAAATAATTTATGTTAGTTTTAAATCCTATGGCCCCATCGTCTAGTGGCTAGGACGCCAGATTCTCATTCTGGTAACCGGGGTTCGATTCCCCGTGGGGCTGCCCGAAAGGGGGTGATTATGTAAAAATGGAAGAAAAATTAGTTGGTAAGATTACCCATTATTTCACAAATATTGGCGTAGCTGTGGTTGAAATGACTGAGGGCGGCTTGAGTGTGGGAGATAAGATCCATGTTAAGGGCGCGACTAGCGATTTCGAGCAATCAATCGATTCGATGCAGGTAGAGCACGAGAACGTAGAAAAAGCTAAGAAGGGCGATTCAGTCGGATTGAAGGTTGATCAGCAAGTCAGAGAAGGCGATCAAGTCTTTATTGCGAAATAATCAAGATTTAAATGATGAAAACAAAAAAAGAAGAAGCCAGAGCTCTGGTGCTTTTATCAGGTGGCTTGGATTCTATTTTAGCTGTAAAAATATTGCAAAACCAGGGTATAGATGTGACTGGCATAAGTTTTGTCAGTTATTTTTTTTCCTCTAAACAGGCAAAAAAAGCAGCTAATGATTTAAATATTAAGTTCAGGGAATTTGATTTTTCAGATGACCATTTAGAGATAGTCAAAAATCCGCCTCGCGGATACGGCAAGGCGATCAATCCATGTATCGATTGCCATCTTTTAATGCTTAAGAAAGCCAAAGTCATCATGGAAGAAGAGAATTTCGACTTTGTGGCCACAGGTGAAGTCTTGGGCGAACGGCCTATGTCTCAGAACAAAGAAGCTTTGAATTTGATTGAAAAAGAATCAGGACTTAAAGGATATCTCCTAAGGCCCTTATCAGCTAAATTATTGAATCCGACTATTATTGAGGAAAAAGGATTAATTGATAGGGATGAATTAATGGATATTTCAGGCAGGAATAGGAAGCCGCAAATGAAACTGGCGGATGAATATGGAATCAAGGAATATCCAACGCCAGCTGGAGGCTGTCTTTTAACAGAAATACAGTTTGCTAAAAGATTCAAAGAAATGTTGAGCAATTGGCCTGACTGCCAAGGTCATGATGTAAAATTATTGAGAATTGGCAGGCATTTCTGGATTAATGATAATCTAGTTCTAGTCGGAAGGAACAAGGAAGAGAATGAAGAGATTCAAGAATTAAAAATCAAGGGAGATGTTGTAATTGAACCCAAAGGTTTCCCAGGACCCAGCATCTTAATCAGAGGAAAAGATGAAATACTTGAGGAATCATTAATTAAAGCTAAGGAATTGATGATCAAATATTCTCCTAAGATGAAAAAGTAATGCCATATTTCACGTTTACCCAATTTAATTTAGGGTCAATTACCATATATACCTGGGGCTTAATGGTAGGCCTCGGTTTTTTCCTTGGATACTTATTAGCCCTATTTAAAGGAAAGAAAAAGGGAATTGAAGAAAACAAAATTTTAATCTTAACTGTTCTAATATTCTTATTCAGTATTGTGTTTGCCCGTTTATTCTCTTTGTTGTTTTTTGAAATCCATGGCTTTATGTTCTATGGAGGATTATTCGGTGCTGTTTTGATAGGTCTATATTATTTGAGAAATAAGAAAGAATTCTTAAAATTAGCAGATTTATTCGCGCCAAGCGTGGCTCTGGGAATATTTTTCGGCCGAATGGGCTGTTTTTTCATTAAAGATCATCCAGGAACTATTACTAATCTGCCTTGGGGTATTTTATGGCCTGATGGAATAGTACGTCATCCTGTAGCTTTATATTTATCCGTCAATGGCTTGATTTTGTTTTTAATATTGTGGTTTTTAAGGGATAGATTTCAAAAACCAGGATATCTTTTTTTGATATTTTTAACATATTACAGTATTTCAAGATTTTTCTTGGAATTCTTTAGATATGGGGATCCAAGATACCTAAACTTGACTTCTAGCCAATGGATTGGTTTAATTATCATATTAGGAGTATTTGTTTTTTTACAAAAAGATAATCGGACTTGATATATAACTTCAAAACAGAATTCAGGAGGTAATCATGCTTTATTTCAAAAGATCTTTAATGGTCTTTTTAGTGTTTGTCTTGATGTCTGGCTGTGCCTGGTTTCAAACTCAATCAAGTGATGAATGGTTAACCGATGGAGTATATCTGGTTTTAATTGGAGCTAAAAGCAACCCTGATCATCTTATCTTCGAGATGTCCAGATTAGCAGGCTTCAAAGGAAAGTACTGGCACCTGGAAATTCTCCATATTAAAAACGGCGTTTGGTATTTTTACGGATGTCGCTCAAAACATGGCTGTACTGTTATGTCTTTTCTTGAAATATCGGAATATGCCAAAGGTTTTATCGGAGATGTCCGGCGTATTAATTGTTCACCTTCATGTTTAAAACCCTTCTTCGATTCAATTGAGGGAACTCCTTGGACCTATGCTGGCGATGAAGGAACAATCAATTGCACAGATTTTCCGATAATGTTGAGTGATAGCTGTGAAGACTGTAATATCTGGGCTCCCTCGACACCTGCTAATGAACTACTGAAAAAACCAGGCGTAGCTGAATATCTGAATCAAGCTGGCATAAAGTCATCGCGCAAATCCATCTGGTTTCCTGATACCTTTGATACGTTGACTGTTGGGCCCAAGGTTGGGGTGATAAACTTTTAGATCAAAGTAGGAGTGATAAGATGTCGGATAAGGAAAAAGTTATTAAAATCGGTCCATTGCCAGATTTTTCGCCTTGGCTGGGTTGTACTGTTGAAAGTTCTGGCATTATTTGTATTGGCTCTGTTCCAGATGAGATCACTGCTTGCGGGAGATCAATGAAGATTATGATCACTTTGATGAGTAGTACAGTCAATGTTAATTGTCCCGGATGTATCGCTGAGTTTGAATATCGGGGGGATCATCCCGAGGCAAAAAAACAACCTTTTGGCGTAGTAACACATAAGAGAGGGAATTAGCATGAGCGAAGTAAGGTATTTAACCGATGACAGGGATGCTCGCAATCCTCATGAGCTAGTTATCGGTATCGGCGGTAACGGCGATTGGTATGCTGCTGTGGTTCCTAAGGGGGAAGGAACGTTGGGTCGCGCTGTTCGAATTTGCACTTCTGGTGGCGCTTCGACAAAAGCACCGGGATTACCGGTGGCTATTGCCGATGCCTTTAGGGCAATTGAAAAATCTCAAAAATAAGTAATGAGGAGGAATCTCAAAGAGAAAGCAGCGAAACATGAAGTTCCGCTGCTTTTTTGTTTCTTTAAAAAATGATACAATATATGCATATGCAAAATAACTGGCATAGTTTTTCAGTTGAAAAAACTTTTCAAGAATTAAAATCAAATAAGAAGGGATTGGACCAATCAGAAGTTAAGAAAAGATTGAGAAAATTCGGCTTGAATAGATTACCTGTGGAAAAATCCTTTTCTAGACTAAAGATATTTTTAGGACAATTAACAAGCCCTCTGATTTACATTCTGTTAATTGCTGGAATAGTGACTTTGGTTTTGAGGGAATATACGGACAGTATCGTAATTTTCGGTGCTGTTTTTTTAAATACTATTGTTGGATACCTGCAAGAAAGCAAAGCCAATCAGGCTTTGAATAAATTGAAAAAATTCCTGCAATTAAAAACAGTCGTCATTAGAGATGGAAGCGAAAAAGAAATTCCTCAGAAATATGTCGTGCCGGGAGATGTCATTCTTCTGCGAGCAGGGAATAAGGTATCGGCTGATGCCAGGATAATCGAATCTAATGACCTAAAGGTTAACGAGTCAGCTTTGACTGGCGAATGGCTGGCAGCTGAAAAGAAAACAGAATCTTTGGATAAGGGTATCTCTCTGGCTGACAGGGATAATATGGTCTATTTAGGAACCGTTATTGAATCTGGCTGGGGCAAGGCTGTAGTAGTCAGTACGGGGAAAAGAACAGAACTGGGACAAGTAGCCAAGCTAGTCAAGGAAACAGAAGAGAAGAAAACACCTTATCAAAGGAAAATATCCATCCTGAGCAAGACAATTGGCATCATTGTCGCCTTTGTGTCTCTGATGATTTTCTTTGAAGGCCTGATTACGGGTGAAGGATTCATTATGATGCTCAAGACATCCATTGCTGTGGCTGTAGCAGCTATTCCTGAGGGTTTGCCTGTGGCTATGACTGTCATTTTGGCTATTGGCATGGAAAGGATCTTGAGAAGAAAAGGATTGGTTAGGAAACTGGCTTCAGCCGAGACTTTGGGCAGCACTTCGATAATCCTGACTGATAAGACGGGGACTTTGACCGAGGCCAAGATGGAAGTGGCTGGAATCCATACCGCTTCAGAGATTATCGGAAAAGAGACTGATCCAGATGATAAGGACAAGATCTTGAAGATCGGCATGCTTTGCAACGAATCATTCATTGAGAACTTTGAAGAACCGACTGAAGAGTGGATCATCAGGGGACGGCCGACTGAGAAGGCTCTGTTTCTGGCCGGGGTCCAAGCTGGCATATCTAAGGAGAAATTAGAAAAAGAACGACCTAAGATCGATCAGCTTCTCTTTGATTCAAATTACAAATATGCTGCTACGCTGCATAAATCAGATAAGGCCAATGTTTTATACATGCTCGGCTCCCCAGAGAGAATTTTAGAAATGTCTTCCTTTATTGATATCAATGGAAACAAAAAAGATCTGCTTCTAGCTGACTTGAAGAAGTTAAAGAGAGAATATGAGGATCTGACCAAGCAAGGATTAAGAATATTGGCTGTTTCATACAGAAAGACTAAAGAAGATAAGATTAATAGGGAAAAGGAAGAAAAGGATAAGAGAATGGTCTTTGTCGGATTCTTTGCCCTGCATGACCCGATCAGAAAAGAAACTAAGAAATCTATCGAATTGTGCCGTCAGGCTGGCATGAAGCCGATCATTGTCACAGGAGATCATAAGCTGACGGCTCAAGCCGTAGCTACAAAGCTTGGCTTTAAGGTTACTAAAGAGAATATCCTAGAAGGAAAGGATTTGGTTAAACTGTCTGATAAGGAATTGGAAAAGAAGATTAAGGATATCCAGATTTATGCTCGGGTTGAGCCGAAGCAGAAATTAAGGATTGTCGAGGCCTGGCAGAAAAGAGGAGAGGTCGTAGCTATGACCGGGGATGGAATCAATGATGCGCCAGCCCTAAGGCAAGCTGATATTGGCGTAGCCTTAGGATCAGGCACGGATGTAGCCAGGGAAGTCTCTGATTTGGTTTTGCTAACGGATAACTTCAGTATCATTGTCGCTGCTGTAGAAGAAGGCAGGGCCATTATCGATAATACCAGGAAAGTAATCACATATCTTTTATCAGATAGCTTTACTGAAATCATCTTAATCGCTGTGAGTCTGCTTTTTGGCTGGCCTTTGCCGATTATTGCTGTCCAGATCCTGTGGGTCAATCTGATTGAAGATGGCTTGCCTAATGTCGCTTTGGCCTTCGAATCAAAAGAAAAGGATTTGATGAAGCAAAAACCACAGAGCGATAAAGTTCCTCTATTAACCAGAGAAATGAAAACATTAATCTTTTTAATCGGCATAATCACAGATGTTCTTCTATTGGGCCTATTCTATTACTTATTGAAATATTCTGGTTATGAGATAGCTCATATCCGTTCCATCATATTTGCTGCCTTGACTATCGATTCCTTGTTCTATGTCTTTTCATGCAAGAGCCTAAGAAGGAATATCTGGCAGATCAATCCTTTTTCAAATAGACTGCTGATCGGAGCCTGGTTGTTTGGCATAATTATGCTTTGGGCCGCCATATATCTGGAGCCTTTGCAGAATCTGCTAAAAACCGTTCCTTTGAATATGTTTGATTGGGGACTAATCTTAGGATTAGGGGTTCTGAATATATTCCTGATTGAAATGACTAAATATTACTTTATTGCCAGGCACGAGACATGATCTTATCATATTTACTAATCTTCATAATCTCATTTTTCATCTTGGCCTATGCTTCTAAGAAATTGGTCGGTTCTTTGACGATCATGGCCAAATTCTTGGGTTGGAAAGAATTTGTGGTAGCTTTCTTTACTATGGCTATGGCTTCTACTTTGCCGAACCTTTCAATCGGAATCAGCTCTTCTTTACATGGCATCCCTCAGCTGTCTTTCAGTGAAATTATCGGCGGCAATATCATCGACCTCACTATTGCTATGGCCCTGGCAGTCTTGGTTTCAAAGAACGGCTTGAGACTGGCTAGCAAGACAGTCCAGGGAACAGCTGTCTTTACATTATTATTATCCCTTCTGCCAATGGCCTTGGTGATTGACAAGGAAATTTCTAGGGAAGACGGATTAATTTTAATTTTCGCCTTCCTAGTGTATTCTTTCTGGCTTTTTGGAAAGAAAGACAGGTTTAGCAAGGTGTATAACAAGATGGAAGAAAGGCTGGGATTTAAAGATGTATTTGGGCATCTGTTTAGAATTATCTTTGCCATAACTTTGCTTTTACTGGCTGCTGAAGGAATTGTCCGCTCAGCCACGTATTTTTCCAGTTTCTTAAACTTGCCATTGGTTTTGATTGGAATCTTGGTAGTTAGCCTAGGCAATGCTTTGCCTGAAATATTTTTCAGTATCCAGGCAGCCAAAAAAGGAAAAAGCTGGATGGTGGCTGGCAACCTGATGGGTGCTATCATTTTCCCAGTAACTTTGGTTTTAGGAATAGATGCCTTGATTCATCCGATTATTATCAATGATTTTTCTCCTTTTGTCATCGGCAGGTTGTTTTTAATAGTTTCAGCTGTATTTTTCTTGCTATTCATCAGGACAGGGAGAAGGATTACCAAGAATGAAGCTGCTGTTTTGTTAATACTGTATGTCTTGTTTGTTGTAGCTGAACTATTGATTTAATTTATGTTTTGTGTTTTGATATTAGAAGCAAGTTAACAACTTATCTATAACTCATATATAAGGGGATATCTGGTGGTTAAAAAATTGGTCGTAGTTGCATCGGTTGTATCTTTGTTGGTGGCTAGTTTTGTTTTTTATCAACAGTATCAAAATCAACGGCGTCAAGACTTGGCTTTCCAGGAATATTCCTCTGCCATAGAAGAATGGACAAAGGAACTTTTGGAAGCACGGCAATTTGTCCTAATCGCTGTGCAAAATTGCAAGACACACAGGTGTCTTGATGTGGCAGATTTCTGGGTAGATGCAATTGAAGAGATTAAAAAAAGAGAGCCTGTGAAGCCTGAATTTCTTTAATAATTAATAAAGACAAAAGCTCGGTCCGGTCCGTAACAGACCGGGCTTTGCGTTTGTTTAAATAATACATATCTGCTAAAATACATTTATGGAAATATTTATCATTTCACTCTTAATGTTGGTAATTATTGGACTAGGTTCAACAATTTTAATATTACTCAAAAAACCTGAGAAAAAAGATGGCCAATCTATGCTTTTGCTGCAGCAGCAGATGGGCCAATTGAAAGATTCTTTAGATAATTCGATCAAGTCGACTTATGATAAGTTTGATGATTTTGGCAAGGTGGTAGATAACAAGCTGACTGAGTCAGCCAAATCGGTCCAGACCCAATTCAAGGAAAGCAGCAAGATTATCCAAAGCGTTACTGAGAAGTTGACTAATCTGGATAATACCAACAAGCAGGTGATCAGCTTTGCTGACCAATTGAAGAATTTACAGGATATCTTAAAGAATCCCAAACAGCGCGGCGTTTTAGGCGAATACTATTTAGAAACAGTCTTGAAGAATGTCCTGCCACCAGGATCCTACAAGACCCAATATCCTTTCAAGAACGGCGTCATAGTCGACGCAGTTGTTTTCGTTGATAAGCAGATCATTCCAGTTGATTCAAAGTTTTCACTGGAGAATTACAATAGGATACTGGATGCTCAGAATCCTGAAGAGAAGAAGAAACATGAATCTGCTTTTGTCAGCGATCTGAAAACCAGGATTGATGAGACTTCCAAATATGTAAAGCCGGAAGAAAAAACAATGGATTTTGCCTTCATGTTCATTCCATCTGAGGCAATTTACTATGATTTGCTGATCAACAAAGTAGGAGCAGTGACCAGCAATACCAACGATCTGATTTCCTATGCCGCTAAAAAGAAAGTAGTCATTGTCTCGCCAACTTCTTTCCTGGCTTATTTGCAGACTGTCCTGCAGGGATTGAGAAGGCAGCAGATCTCTGAAAGAGCCCAGGGAATAATCAAGGAAGTAGAGAAATTAGGAAGGCATTTGGGATCATACAATGATTATATGAAAAAAGTCGGCAATCATCTGACCACGACTGTTAATAGCTACAACAAGGCGAACAAGGAATTCAAGAAAATCGATAAGGACGTGGTTAAGATTACCGATGGCAATCCTCAGATCGAGGTTGAAGACGTTGAGCGTCCGTTGCTTGACCTTGACGATGAATGATTAATAAGATATATTTAAACATATGTTTGCAGTAATAAAAACAGGCGGAAAGCAATATTTGGTTTCCCCCGGTGATAAAATTAAAGTAGAGAAACTGGACGCAGAAGAAGGAAAGAAAATAACCTTTAAAGAGGTTCTTCTTTTAGTTGACGGAAAAGATGCTAAGATCGGAACTCCTTTTGTCAAAGGCGCTAAAGTTGAAGCTAAGGTTCTGACCCAGGACAGGGACAAGAAAGTTACTATTTTGAAATACAAGGCTAAAAAAAGATATAAAGTAAAAAAAGGGCACAGGCAGCCCTTCACGGAGGTGGAAATTTTAAAAATATAATAAGGAAGGAGGGATGAAAGACTTTTGACTAGGGCAGTAGGTAAACGATAACCGGATAAATATTATTCATTTCTGTAGTTGTTGAGTTCCTGTAGGAAATAGTTGAATCTGATCTCAATTCCGTTGAAGTCCTTCTGAATCCGTTCATGAAAGGAGGGGTCATGGACGAAATTCGAGAAGTAATCCAGAAGTCATTAAATGAGTTGAACGGAGAGTTTAGTAAACTCTCTCGTCTTCGTAAAACTGGTCACAATGTTAGGAAAGAATTAGATAAACTAGCATGGAGATGTTCGTCAATAGCAGCAGGATTACCTGATCATTGCGACTACCATGCCATAATGACCGTGTTTTACGGCGTTACTCATCTACTTCATAAGCATTATGGAAGAGTCTCTGAAGCACCGATTCCTAAAGCACCTAAACCTAAAGCCGATCTTCTAGAGCTTTTCTAAGGGTATTTTCATCAACGTATTCTAAATCCGAGCCGACGCTTAAGCCACGTGCTAGTCGGCTCGTTTTAATTTTAAAAGGTTGTAGTAGTTTTTCGATGTATAAGGTTGTCGTATCTCCTTCAGTGGTAGGAGATAGGGCGAATATAATCTCTTTAATAGAATTATTCTTAACTCTATTAACTAATTCCTGAATCCTTAAGTTATTAGGTCCAGTATTGTTACCAGGAGAAATCAATCCGCCTAGGATATGGTAAACTCCACCGTATTGTTTGGTTTTTTCAATAACTGGAACATTTAAAATTGTTTCAACTACACAAATTGTGCTTTTGTCTCTTTTCTGATCTGAGCAAATAGTGCAGAAATTGTCATTAGTTAAATTAAAACAATTAGGACATAGTTTAATTTTTGATTTTAATTCCTTTATTGAACCAGATAAGTTATTTAATTCATCTTGATTTTGATTTATTAAATGAAAAACCAGCCGGGTAGCAGCCCGGGGTCCAATATCTGGTAATTTAGATAATTGATCAATTAAATCTTGGATTGATTGAGGAAACATATATTACATCGTGTAATTCAATGTTTTCACTTGGTTTTCTAAAATATCATTCAATTGTTCGGCCTGAATTTCTAATTCATAGTGCGATTGTAGATTTAACCAGAATTGTGGAGAAACGCTAAAATACTTACCCAAACGAAGGGCAGTGTTTGCAGTAATTGCTCTTGTTCCATGCGTGATTTCATTTATTCTACGTGGGGAAACGGCAATATCTTTAGAAAGTCGATATTCGGTGATGTTTAATGGCTTTAAGAATTCTTCTTTAAGAATTTCACCAGGGTGTATTATTTTTATTTTCTTAGACATATTTTTAATGGTAGTCAACTATTTCAACATCAAAAGCATTTCCTTGATGCCAAAGAAAGCATATTCTCCATTTCTTATTAACGCGAATACTATATTGTCTTTTTCTTTTCCCGCTTAATTTTTCTAAATGATTAGACGGCGGCATCCGAAGATCTTGTAATTTTAAGGCAGCATCTAACATTAAAAGTTTTCTTAAAGCTATTCTTTGAATTAAATGAGGAAATTTACGGGAATATTCTCTACTAAATATTTTTTTAGTTTCTTTACATTTAAAATTCTTTATCATATATAATACTAACGTGGTGCGATAATATTGTCAAGTGTTAATAACTATTCTCCTAGATGTCTTTCTAAGTTCTTAAAGCTAATTTGGCTTTCATTGAAAAACAGTTCAATTTTCCCAGTAGGACCATTCCTATGCTTAGCTATCTGGATTTCAGCAATATTTCTTCTTTCAGGATTAGGCTTGTCCTTATCCTCCCTATAAATGAATAGGACTACATCAGCGTCCTGTTCGATAGCGCCTGATTCCCTTAGATCAGATAATTTAGGAATAGCAGGGGATCTGTTTTCAACAGACCTGTTAAGCTGAGATAAGGCTAAGACAGGAACATCTAATTCACGGGCTAAGGCTTTCAGGCTGCGGGAAATTTCAGTCATTTGCTGGACAGGCGAGTCAAAGCCGCTTCTTGGCTGAATCATCTGCAGATAATCAATAACGATCAATCCTAATTCATTCTTTGACTGAAGGCGCCTGGCCATGGTCCTCATTTGCATGACAGTCGGAGACGGCGTGTCGTCAATGTATAGAGGAGCGCTTGATAATTCGTCTAAAGCCTGTTGAATTTTCTGGAAGTCATTATCCGGGCCCTCTCCAGATAGTCTTCCTGTTCTCATGCGCCAGGAATCAACTCCGGCCTGAGAGCAAATCAATCTGTCAACTAACTGTTCTTTTGACATTTCAATGCTAAAAATAGCTACTGGTTTTTTCTCTTTAGTGACAACATGGCGGGCAAAGTCTAAAGCTAGAGAAGTTTTTCCCAAACTAGGTCTAGCTGCCAAAACAATCATATCTGCTTTTTGGAAACCGGCTAAATGATTGTCTAAATCCATGAATCCAGTAGGAACTCCACGAATGACTTCATCACCTCTGTGTAATTTATCAATTCTTTCAAAAGCGCCTCCCAGGCTGTCTTTGATATGATGGAATTTCTGGCCAACTGATTTTTGAGAAATGCTGAATATTCTTTGTTCAGCCTGGTCAACCAGTTCTTCGATATCCTCTGGTTCTTGAAAGCTTAATTGGCTGATTTGGGCTGAGTTGTCGATCAGATCACGAAGGACTTTTTTGTTTTTGACAATCTTAGCGTAATGGCCGACATGAGAAGCAGTGGGAACAGAATTAACCAGACTGGTCAAGTATGTATTGCCGCCAACTTCTTCTAGTTGTTTTCTTTGTTCTAAGCAGTTAGTTAAGCTCAGTAGGTCAATCGGCTCATTCTTTTCATAGAGATCAAGCATAGCTTGATAGATATTGCCATGGATCGTTTTATAGAAATCTTCTGGCTGGATTGAATCAGCTATTCTAATAATAGCTTCTTTATCCAGCATTAAAGAGCCTAAAATAGATTGTTCTGCTTCAATGTTTTGAGGGGGAAGTATTCCTTTTTCTTTTTTTTGTGCCATAGAATTAAAATATGGAGGTCCTCCTCCATATATTCTAAATTATATCACCTTATCAATGCAAGGTAAAACTTGTTAGTATTTTGGGGATACTTTCGGTCCTTTGTCGGTGTCTTCTATTTGGTAACCCTTATCTTCAATCTCTTTTCTTAGCTTGTCTGCTTTTTTAAAATCCTTATCATTTCTTGCTTGTTCTCTTTCTTCTGTTAGTTTTTGAATATTGTCTGGGATTTCAACCTTATCTTTCTCTTTTAAATCAAGTCCTAAGATCTTATCAAAATACAGGATAGTGGCTAATTTATCTTCATTCTTTAAATCAGATTTCAGTATTTTCTGGAGAATAACCAGAGCCTGAGGAGTGTTGAAATCGTCAGACATTCTATCATTAAATTCTTTTTTTAAGTCTTCATTGATATCTCCAATCTCATCTCCTAATTCTGTAATTTGTTTTTTAAGATTAAAGTATCCCTTCTGGGCTGCTTCAAGCAGTTCCCAGGTGAAGTTTTGGGGAGATCGGTAATGGGCCTGTAAGAAAAGATATCTTAGAGCTAAGAAATTGAATCCCTTAGCCTTAATTTCTGGAATGGTAATGAAATTGCCAAGTGATTTGGACATCTTTTGCCCATCAACAGTCAAAAGTCCAGAATGCATCCAATATTTCACAAACGGGCTTTTGCCTGAAGCAGCTTCGCTTTGAGCAACTTCATTTTCATGATGAGGGAAGGTCAGATCATTGGCGCCGGCATGGATATCGAACTGCTCGCCTAACAGCTCTTTGGACATGACTGAACATTCGATATGCCAGCCTGGTCTTCCTTGTCCCCAGGGGCTATCCCAGCTGGATTCGACTCCTTTGTCGCTATCTTCTGTCTTTTTCCATAGAGCGAAATCAGCAGCTTCATCTTTTTCATGCTTATCCAGGTCAACGCGCGTGCCTGATTTGGCTTGCTCTAGTTTTCTTCTGGACAGCTTGCCGTATTCCTTGAACTTAGAAACGCTGAAATATACTGAGCCGTCTTTTTCATAGGCATAACCTTTATCAACCAGGATCTTAATGAATTCAATGATTTGAGGAACGTATTCTGAAACCCTTGGATAATCACTGGCTCTTTTAATTTTCAACTCATCAATTTCTTTTAAGAATTCCTCAGTATATTTATCAGAGATTTCTTTAACGGTGGCTTTTTCTTTTTTAGCTCTATTGATGATGCTGTCATGGACATCAGTGATATTTGAAATGAACTTTACATCATAGCCTGATTCTTCCAGATATTTCCTAATGATATCAAAAACGATGTATGTCTTGGCGTGTCCCAAATGGCCAGAATCGTAGACCGTCGGGCCACAGACATACATTCCTACTTTCTTACCATTGATAGGCTTGAATTCCTCCTTTTTTCGAGTAAGAGTATTATATATCTTTAAAGCCATTTTTTCTTTCTAAAGTAAGCAACCATAATTGTTGTGGTAACGAACATCAAGCCAAGGATGTATAGCCAGGCAAAAGGGTTTTCTTTGACAAAAGGCACATCTGTATATATGTTCATTCCGAAGAATCCGACAATGACGGAAAGGGGGAAAGTAATGAATGACACGACAGTCAGGAATTTCATAATATCGCTCAACTTATGCGATAATAGCGAATTATTAGTCCTTTCAATCGATCCGATCAGTTCTCTGTTGTTTTCCAAAACGTTCCAGACGCGGATAATCGAACCGACCACTTCCTGGGCCATTGGCTTGATGGATGGATCAAATAGCCTGGTTGATTTGCTGTTTAGCATATCCAGAACTGAACGTTGGGGCTTGATTGCTCTTCTAAAATCAATCAAGTCTTTTTTAACCATAGCTATTTCCATAACCATTTCTTTTTCTTTTCCTTTAAAGACATTGTTTTCAATCTTCTCAATCTTTTCTCCAATGTGGTCCAGCATTGGCAGGCATTCGTCAATTAAATGATCAAGAAGCTCAAAAAGCAAAGTTCCTGTGCTTTTGAAATATTGACTTTGTTGGTATCCTTTTTCTTCGCATTCTTTAATGAAGTTTTGCAATTCAGGGATAGAGCCGGCATGGCTTGTAATCAAGGTATTTTCTAGGACAATTAGATCTAATTCAACGTTCCTTGTATCTTTGCTATTTTTCTTGTAAACAGGGAAATGCAAGGCCATGAACAGCTGGCCTGGGAACTCTTCAATCTTAGGCCTGTGAATAGGCGGCAAGAATTGCTCTTCAATAAAGGGATTTAGTTTAAATTCATTCTTTAATTTATCTAAATCGCTTTGGGTTGGTTTTTGGATGTCAATCCAAGTGACATCATTATGTGACATTTTTTTCATAAGTTTACCCTCCATATATTTTTATTTATTCTATCATATATTTTAACCAAGTGGAATGTTTTGGGCTAAGAATGGTGTTTTTAAGCGTTGACTAAAATTGACTTAAGGGGTATTATCAGAGTATGTTTAAAGAAATAATGATGAATTCTTGGGTAGTTGAAATAGGTTCTGCTTTAATTATTTGGTTAATATCATATGTTATATTTGCCAAAGGTCTAAGGCTTGTAAGAGCTTTTTATTATGATCCTAAAATAGGTTATTTAGATAACAAAGGTACAGATGTAACTAGGGAATTATCTGAGAATATAAGCGGAAATACTTTGTTTTATGATGGTATTTACAATAATATATTTCCAGATGAGTTTAAACGTGTTAGAAAAAAATTGTTTATTGAAGTGAGATATAATGGTAAAAAATATACTAAGGTCTATGATGAAAATGAAAAAATAGATGTACCCAAGAATTTATTTAGAGGAACTAGTAAACTAGTTGATTTTCTGAAAAATCCGTGGATTATAGCTTTTTTGGGGATAATCATCTCTGGAGTAATTAGCTTTGCTATAGGTTATTATTTTTATTCCTTAAATAACGGAGGAGTACCAGATAAACCAGAGATTGTAAATAATAACTTAAGATTAGTGAGATCTTTAGAAGTTCAGGAATCTTTGAATTTATTGCCAGATGAAATATATGGTTATGTCGGTTATAGTAATATATCACGTGCAGTTAATGATGAAAGAATTGAAAGATTAAAATTTGATGGTAGTCAAAGAAACTTTTTTGCTTGGAGTTATATGTTTGAAATACAGAAGATATCCAATCAAGAAGTATATGTCATTGGGTATATTAATGACGAGAATTTTTCGAAGATTGGAGATATTGAAAGAAATAAAAATACTGAAATTATGGTATTTCCAAGCAATTATGAACAGTTTAATAATCAGGTGAAAATTTCTCTTTATGATATTATCTCTATCCAGGATCGCTGTATTGAAAACTCTGGAGAAGGGCTTATTTTCCCTTCAGAAATATGTATTTTAGAAATAAAGGCAGAAGTTATTTTAGATAATTAATATGCTAATTAAATTTGACAACTTTAAAAAAAGTGATACAATGATACAAGAATGATTAAGAAGAAAAAGATCACATATATCTCTGAAGAAGGTATGGATGAAAAGAAAAAAAAGGGCTTAAAAGAGAAGCTTAAGCAATGCCAAAAAGAAAAGGAGGAATACTTGACCCAGGCCCAGCGTGCCCGGGCTGATTTAATTAATTACCGCCAGAGACAGGAAAAAGCCTTGGAAGAATTGAAAACTTTCGGCCAGGCTAACGTATTAAAAGAGATACTGCCGGTCTTAGACAGTCTTGAAATGGGGTCTAAAGACAATGAAGGAATCGGCCAGATAAAGGAACAGATGAAAAATGTTTTGGATAAGTATGACTTAAAAGAGATTAAGTCAGTAGGTGAAGAATTTAATCCAGAATTCCATGAAGCCGTAGATCAGATCAAGTCAAAAGAAAAATCAGGAACTGTCGTTGAGGAAGTCCAAAAAGGATATTTGTTAAATAATTTAGTTTTAAGACCGAGCAAGGTCAAAGTAAGTAAATAAATAAAATAAAACTATGCCTATAAAATGGAAACCATTTGGGGATTCAGGAAACCCATTCCAGCTTCCTGAAATGCCAGGTCAGGATGACTGGGCTCCTTTTATCCCACATTTCAGAGCTGAGGAACCAGCTTTGGATATTTACCAGGATAAAAGCAACCTGTACATAGAGATATCTTTGAATAATATCAAGCCCAAAGATGTTAAAGTTTCTATTGAAGACAATATCTTAACCATTGAAGGAAAGATTGAAGAAAAGAAGCAACTCAAAGAACAGGATTATCTGAGAAAAGAAATTAAGAGAGGATCCTTTAAGAGGTCTCTCAAGCTGCCTGTTCAGGTCAAGGACAGCAAAGCCAAGGCTGAAAGCGTTAACGGAGTTTTGAAAGTGACGATTCCAAAAGTAGCCAAGGCTTCCAAAGGGAAAGAAATTCCCATTAAGATAAAATAAAGGAAATTAAAATTATGAGTAAAATTATAGGTATTGATTTAGGTACCTCAAATTCAGCGGCGGCTGTAGTTGAGGCCGGAAAACCAACTATGATTCCTTCAGCTGAAGGAACAGTCGTTGGCGGAGGAAAGGCGTTCCCATCATATGTCGCTTTTGACAAAGATGGCAATTTACTAGTGGGCGAGCCAGCCAGAAGGCAGGCTGTGACCAACCCGGAAAACACGGTTTCCACTTTCAAGCGCAAAATGGGAACAAAGGATAAGATTAAGCTGAACGGCAAGGAATACACGCCAGAACAGTTATCGGCGTATGTCCTGCAGAAGATCAAGAAGGATGCCGAAGCTTTCTTAGGCGAGGCAGTTAGCAAAGCTGTCATTACCGTACCGGCATATTTTAATGACTCACAAAGGCAAGCTACCAAAGATGCCGGTAAGATTGCCGGGCTTGAAGTTGATCGTATCATCAATGAGCCAACTGCAGCATCTCTGGCTTACGGCGTTGACAAGGCAGGGCAAGAAGAAAAGATCCTGGTCTTTGACTTGGGTGGTGGAACACTGGATGTCACCGTTATGGATTTTGGCGAAGGCGTCTTTGAAGTCAAATCAACTTCAGGCGACACCCAATTGGGTGGCACGGACATGGATGAAATATTGGTCAAATATGTTGTTGAAGAATTCAAAAAGCAAAATGATGTTGATTTGAGTGAAGATAAGACAGCTATGGAAAGAATTAAGGATGCAGCTGAAAAGGCTAAGATCGAATTATCAAGCACGCTTGAAACAGATATTATCATTCCTTTCATCTCTCAAGACAAGGAATTGAACATGAAGATCACACGGGCTAAATTGGAAGAATTAGTCAGACCAGTTGTTGATAAGTGCAAAAGCCCTTTAGAACAGGCTCTAAAGGATGCCAAACTGACTCCTAATGATGTTACAAAGATCATTATGGTTGGCGGTCCGACCAGAATGCCTGTAGTTCAAAAATTCGTTGAAGACTACGTTGGCAAGAAGATTGAAAGAGGAGTTGATCCTATGGAATCAGTAGCTATGGGAGCAGCAATTCAGGGCGGAATACTGACAGGAGAAACCAAGGATGTTCTCCTATTAGACGTTACTCCATTGACTCTGGGCATTGAAACCTTGGGCCAGGTAATGACGCCTTTAATTGAAAGAAATACTACAATTCCTGCATCTAAATCCCAGGTTTTCTCAACAGCAGCTGATAACCAGCCGGCTGTAGATATCCATGTCCTGCAAGGCGAAAGGCCAATGGCTCCTGATAATAGGACTTTGGGTAGATTCATGCTAGACGGCATTCCGCCAGCTCCAAGAGGAGTTCCTCAGATTGAGGTTACCTTTGACATTGACGCTAACGGAATCATGAATGTCAGCGCTAAGGACAAAGGAACCGGCAAAGAACAGAAGATTACCATTACTGATTCATCTTCTTTGTCTGAAGAAGAAATCGAAAAGATGAAAAAAGAAGCAGAATCGCACGCAGCTGAGGATAGAAAGAAGAAAGAATTGATTGAAATCAGAAACCAGGCTGATACTCTAATTTTCTCAACAGAAAAAGCCTTAAAAGAGGCAGGTGATAAGGTTAAGGAAGAAGATAGGAAGGAAGTTGATGAGAAATTGGAAAATCTTAAGAAACTCAAAGATGAAAGCAATGTTGAGGATCTTAAAAAAGCAATCGATGGATTATCTCAGGTAATCCAGAAGATTGGCGCCCAGCTTTATCAAAAAGTAGAAGAAGAAAAAGCTGAACAATCAGAACCTGAAATTAAGGGAAAAAACGATAAGAAAGAGACAGTTGAAGGGGAATATGAGGAAGTAAAGAAAGAAAAGAAAGAAGAGAAGTAAAATACTTGAAAATTCAAAAAGGGCACGTCGTTTGACGTGTCCTTTTTGTTTTGATGCCCTCTTGTTTATTTTAGGCTTTCTCGCGTTTGTGCATGAAGACGATGAAAACAAAATCATCGAATTCAATCTTCTTCCAGGCATCCGATGGGTAGCTGGCAACCACATCGGTACCGAAAGCCAGTCTTTTGTGGATTTCTTCAATGTACATGACAAACTGGGTTTTGACCTTGACAGTGTGTGTAATTTTGCCGTTGCGTTGGCCGTTGTCAGTTTTAACCAGGTACATTTCCCGGCCGCATAGATCTTTAAAAATTACCAGATTAGAATCAGGATTCCCGTCATCGAGAGGGAGTTTCAAAACAGGGAAGTTCTGATATCCGGTGAGCTTAAAGATATTGGCGGTATCTACGCCGTCAAGACTGAAAGAAATTTTCTTCTCATCAGGGATTGTTTCTCCGACAATCATCTCAACAACTTTGGTCGAAAAACCCTGATCCTGAAGCCTGGTTAAAAACTGATCAAACTCAGGCTTTTCACAAGCCCAGAGTAAGAAAACAACTGTCAACAAGAAAAACCTAAAGGTTTTCATAATGCCCTCCATGTCATATTTTTAAGGAAGCTTTATTATCTTTTAAGATGGGATTACGATAGCACGCTTAATATTTTTTGTCCAGAGTATATTCATCTTTAAAAAACCCTTGACAAAAAGTATATATTTCTGGTAGTATATGGCTGCCTGTAATGACAGGCTTTTTAATTATATAAATGGATTTAAAGCAAACAATTAAATTAATTTACCAGAAAAAATGGTTAATTTTCTGGATAACTGTCTTGGGGGCAGTTTTATTTTTCGACCTGACTGTAATTCAAGAGCCGAAATACAAGGCTAGCTCAAAAATACTGGTCGTTCAGAACCAGACTTCCGGTCAAGATATATATACTGTTTCAAAATCAGCCCAGTATCTGACAAAAATCCTACAAGAAGGTGTTTATTCAGACATCTTCTTTGAAAGTGTCTTGAAATCAGGATACAAGATTGAAGAAGGCGATTTTCCAAACCAATCCAAAGAAAGACGAAAACAATGGAAAAAGGATGTTAAAGTATCTATTGTCCGTGATTTAGGAATCATGGAAATTGATGTTTTGCATTCAGAAAAGGAAAAAGCTGAGCAAATCAGCTGGGCTATTACCAAGACTTTAGAGAAAAACCATGGCTTTTACCATGGTGGCGGCCAAAATGTGGAAGTTAAGGTAATTGATAAGCCTTTAGTTACACAAAATCCAGTTACTATTAATATCTGGCTAGGCACCCTATTAGGTGCTTTGTTCGGGTTTTTGATTAGTTTAGCTTGGATTTTTATAAAGAAAGATAAGATTCAGGACAAGAGTCCTGAAAGTCTTCCTATGAAGGAAGATTACAGGTATAATGAGGGAGCTTCCTCTTTGGATAGAAACGAAGTTTCTATGTAAAAGGGAGGCTTTAAGAGGATCTTTGTCAATTAAATAACTAAACAGCCGAAATGGCTTAGAAATCTAAGATAAACAAAAACACAGAGAGGTGAGTAATGAAAGAAAAACTGGCAATGATATTCGTCTTATTGTTAATCGGATGCGCGAGTAATCCCAATAAGTATATTCCAAAAGAAATATCGGGACATACGCGCCTTGATCCGGCTGATGGGATATCAATCCTTCATCCGGTCGAGCTTGAGAAAGCTGGAATTAAGAAATTTGTAACCTTCCAGGGGTTATTGGAGCCTGGACTTTGGGTAGAGGTCATAAACGCCGGCGGAGTATGGTCTTTTTTGGTCCAAACCACCTACGGCGAGATCCTCAGCGGCGATGCTTTTTTGACAAGCGTTACCTATTGGGGAGACTGGCAGATTCAATTTGTTTTCATGGGTCCCTATAAGGACATCCAAGGCGGCAAGATTCTGTATTTCAACAGAGATGCAGGGTTTGCCTACACGCCTCTTGGGAAACAGATTGAGTATGATCCCAAAGAATTCGACAAAAACCACGACTATCGGAAGTCTCTTTTTGATAATCACGGCCAAATGATCAGTCAAATCGATCAATTCTGGCACGATTATTTAAAAGACAAGGGACTTGAACCGCCAACTGACTTGTCCAGCATGCTGGAAATTTCCATTCCGTCTGATGATTGGCTTGATTACAAGGACAAGGTGTCCAGAATCATGCCTCATAACTACAAGATGGGCAATGGAGAAATCAGATGCGGCGTTCTTCCTTTGGAGATGTTTAAAAAGGCAGCGGTTGAAATTCCCGGATTCAACGGAGTTGATCGTTACCTCAAACGGGCCAAGGTTCCGCTGATTGCCTTACCGCTTAGTGGTATTGGGCTTTTGGCTTCAGCTGGTGTCAGTCTGGCTAGCGATGCTATCGTTGCCGGGGTTGATGACAGCTGGACGGGCTCTTTTGCTCGGGCCGAGGTTTTGCGTTATCGAATAGCACCTTTGTTTAGGCAAATGGTGCTGATCTACAAGAAACTTCTGAAAAACCGCGATGAACGAATTTTGAAACAACAAGAGCTCATCAACGAGCTTAAATTCCAATTATTTCTTTTCAAAGACTGATTACTCCAAGATGGATGATTAGTCCTCAAGATGAGAAGATCCCAAGATGGGGAGGAGGAATAATGAAGGCAACATCGATCATATTGGCAATAGCGTGTGTTTTGACGTTAACTCTTAGCCCCTTTGTCAGCGCTCAAACTGAAGGGGAGAGAAAAATCCATATTATCGCCAAAGGGGAGACCCTTGGTGACATCTATCTCGTGATTAGAAAACTCTGTGGGGCTTCACCCAAGGAAATTCATGAGTGGAACCCTTGGATCAATAAAAACTGGCGAATCCTGCCGAAAGGCAAGGAAATCGTCTATTACATCCAACCCGAGGTTAGGGATGTTTTAGCAGAGAAATCTGCACAAATCATTTCTGGCCAACGCCAAGCTGCTCAGGATACGAGTCGTGTTATCCAAAGCAGCCAATATCAAACTACCAGAACTATTCAGGACACGGGTCGCGCTATCCAAAACGGCCAGCAAGAAGTTGCGGCAGCAGTAAAGGATACCGAGGCTAGTTTAAGGCGGCAGGTCCAAAAGGGTAGTGATAATCTTCTGACCAGAATCAACCAGACCGAAAACAGAATCATGAAGTACTTCATGATCGGAGGCGCTGTATTTGCCTTGATAATGGTTATCGTAATCATTATTCTTCTCAGGTCACTGAGAGGGAATAATCATAATCAGATTCAAGTTCAAGCGCCGCCGACAGTTCAACCGAACGTCCAATCACCTGTACAAGAATCATTTCCGCTCAAGATCAAAGGCCAATCCTATCGTTATACTCCTCAAAGGAATGATGATGACAGTATGTTTATTTCCTTGTATAAGGGGGTGTTGTACGAAAAGGCCAAGGATGCAGCCAAAGCTAGTGGTGGCGTTCTGAAAAAAGATGAAGCCGTCTTTAGGACGGAACTTGAAGCCGGAAGGCTTGTAAGGATATAGATGAAAATCGCAAAACAAAGGAGGCGACAGATGAAACGAGCAGTAGGTATGCTAATTATCCTGTTGCTCTCTGTCGCTTCCGCGGCAGAGGCACGCATTTGGCAAGAGCCTGGAAGAAATTCCTTCCGGAAATCTCCGGAGTTCTATTCACCTCAACAGCTGAGACGAGACTATAAGGCGTTAATTCGTCTTGGTCTCGACAAAACGAAGGCAAAAGAAATCATCGCTAATCATCGAATCAGAAATTCCCGGTGGGGACAGATTGAAACCGGGGATACCTTTGAAAAGATGATTTTCGGCAACTACAAGATTTGGCAAGACGAGCCGATTGTTGTCGGTTTTGACAAGACTGTCATGGCCAGAGTTTATGACATCGATGACGAGTATGAACTCTGGTACCCGCTTGTCTGCGGTAACTGGGCAATCAGGAAGAAGTCAAAACCGGCTGCCGAATATCCGCCGGTACCGAGATTTCGCTACAAGAAAAACCCGTTCCCGAAGCCAGCAAAGGTTAAGGCGGCGGTATTACCACCGGTACCGAGGTACAAAGAGACTGGAGCTGCGCTCAAGAAAAAGAAGAGCTGTGGTCTGGACCTTTATACTGGCGGCGGAATCTACGAGACCGACCGCTGGATGAACTCGAACAACAAGGATTACTACCATGACGGTTGGTACGCTTGGATCAAGGGTCGTGCTCGGCCTTTCGGATTCAACGTGACTGACCGTATTTCTGCCTGTCTGGGTGTATTCGGATTCGGCGCCACCGGCGGTGGAGACGATGAAGATTATCTGTATGACTGGTGGAAAGGCGTTGTCGGGCCGTCGCTCAAGTTAATCGGCCACAAGGACAACTGGGACATGGACATTGACTTAGGCTGGGGAAGACAAGTCAGCAAAGGGAAGATCAATCTGTACAGAAGCAAGCAGACTGATGATCTTCTCGTAGCCTCGGCACATGTGAATCTCTATGATCGCCGTGTCCAAGGCGAAAAGGGGTTTTCCAAGACCGAACTCAATGTTGAGTTTACCTTACCCAGCAATCAGAAACATGAACATAGTTGGGATGGCAATCCTCTGGATCCTGACCCGCACAACAACCAGGTCTTAGAGATTACTTTAACTCAGCATATCTATGACTTTGAGATCTCTGATAACCTACTGTTGACGCCTGGCGTCAATTTGGCATATATCAACGAAAACGGTTTAGAGTCTCCGGATTTTATCCAATTCGGACCTCGTTTGACCATGGCTTGGCACGGTGAGGATATCTTATCCGTCTCTCCTCTGAATTACAAAGAGAATTTGGGCGGAGATGGAGACCAATGGCACTGGATCTCTGGATATTTATCGGTCAGCGGACTGATAAAGGCATATAGGTCCTCGCAAATCACTGCGCCAACAAAGAAAGACTTTTGCATAGATTGTCCTTAATGCTTTCTTCAGTTGATAATTTTACACAAAATGTGTATTATTAGTCCCAAGATGGGCACCAACTGTTCTTTGACAAGATGTCGGGAAAGGCCAAAATGGCTTATGAAAAGTTTGGGATAATAGGCAAAGTCATATGAGATTCTACCGGAAACATAGTTTCTGTTGAGAAATATATATCTTTTAACTAGTAACTACAACAAGTGGAGGTATAGAAAGATGAAATGGTTAAGATTTTCACTGGCAGGGGTTCTCGCTCTATTTTTCCTGAGCGGGTGTGCGATGTTGGAAACAAAAGATGAAATGGGTCCGGAGCAAATTCAGACGGCTGCCAATAGCGGTTACTTGAGTGCTTTGGAAAGTTTTGTGGATCCCACAGAAGCTCAAAAAGAAGCAGCCATGGAAGCGGCTTTTTCATCTGCTCAAGCAGCAGCGGCAGCAGGAGCGATTCCTTCAGAAGCGTTTAGTGTGGCATTATCATCGGCACATGCTTCTTTTGCCGCCGCGGGCGTGGAACAACACGATGCCGAAGCAGAAGCAATGGCCCTCGAATCGGAACCTCCTCCCGATGAAGGGAGGATCGTTCTGCCGGAAGCAGGAGGCTTCTCCGGGCCGTTTGAGCTCGTGAAAGTCCAAAGGGGAGAAGGGGTGTTCAAAATGCCCTATTACATCTCCAGGGGAAACCCGGACAACTTCACGTCTTTCTTCGGGATCCACTGGACTGATAGTAAGAGCTGGATTCCCATTATTCCGACGGGAGATAATTACTCCAACGGAGTAACCCGCCAGCAAACCGCCGATGGATCACTGGAAGTCATCGTAAGACTTCCCGAGAAGAAAAATCCCTGGATTTGGTTCAGGGGCTGGACGTACAACAATCTTCTCGACGAGCCTGGTTGGATCAACCAAGCGGACAAGCACATGCGGAAAAGCGAACCGATCTCGCCGGACGTCGAGGGATACCCGGCCTATGAAGGGCTGTTAAACACCGAAACGGGAGAGATGAGAACGGTCCCCAAAAGCTACGATATGCAGAAATAAAAAAAAGGAGGTAGGAGGATTTAAAATATAAAAAGAGCCCGTTCTGGGCAAGTAACTGTAAACACGCAAACAATGCAACATGTTACACAACCAGTTCGGGCTTTTTTAATTCCCAAATTTATTAATCTTCAGCCAACCTCCTAAGAGAATCCATAGATTCCATTGCAGAGCAGTGGTCCTTAAGATATTATCAAAGCTGCCAGCGATCAGTAGGCTCAAGACAATAACTAAGAATCCCAAGCCAAGGATTTTTTCCTTGTTTAAAGATTTTTTGAATATTTTCCAGAGATAAAACAACAATCCAGTAACTATGGATAAGAATGAAATTAATCCGGCAATCCCGTTTTCAACCAATATTTTCAAATAGTCATTATGCGGATCCAAGCTTCCAAACTGGAATCCTCTGTAAAACTCAACCAGATAAGTGAAAGTCCCTAGTCCATGACCGAATAAGGGTTGCCATAAAAACATTGGCAACATGTCTTTCCAAAGCCTAAAACGCCAGACAATTGAGCCATATGGATCCAGGCTGAATAATTCCAATAATCTTTCTCTAAAGATTTCAGAAGAAAAATACAATAGAATCAAGAAAACAGAACCAAAAATTAACAGTTTTCTGTATTTAAAGATTCCAAAGAAGAGGATAAAGATAAAGAAGCATGCTAAAGCACTTCTAGTATAGGTAAAGACTAATAGCAAAGTAATGCCAATAACAGGCAAGAAATATGGATTCTTACTAATCCATGATCTGACTTCTTCCTTTTTGGCTAGTAATAAGGAAAGAGTCAGGGCCAAGACAAAGAACGTATAGAAGGCGAAAAGATTAGGATGGGCAAATGTTCCATAAATCCTTAAAAAACCGCCAAAGTCATCAGGCAGGCCCCAGCCCCCAATCAATTGAATAAGAGCCACTAAAGCAGGAATGATATAGCTGAAAAGAATAGCTTTTAATAATAGATAGAAATCTTCTTTGCTTTCAACCAGCCTATAAGCCAAGAAATACAATACAAAAATACTAGTTAACCTAATAAGTTCCCTGACGCTGTCTGAATAGCTAACTGAATAAAAAATACTGACAAATCCTAATATTAAGAATATTAGAATAGGATAGAATAGGGGAATAGTATAAGTTTTCTTAATATTTCTTAACAAAAGGAAAGCAGCAATAAGGAAAACTAATCCGCCAATCAAAGTACTAAAATTGAAAAAAGGAATAATCTCATATCTATTTAAAATATCCAAAGAAGGCCTAATCAGGACTAGAATTAACAAGAAATTTAAAGCGCTTTTTGTATTGACTTTTTTCATAATATTTGGTAAAGTATCGATATAAATATATGTTTAACTTTTTATCTAAAACTAATAACAAAGCCAAAAATCTCATTGAAGATGTCGTTTTGGCTGTGACATACAGATGTAACAGCCGTTGTCAATTCTGCAATATCTGGCAGAACAAGGAAGAAAACTCAATTTCACCCACGACTTATAAAAAATTACCACATAATTTAAAAAACGTCAACATAAGCGGCGGAGAGCCATTTATGAGAGATGATCTGGTTGATATCATTAAAGTCATTAGCCGTCAGTGTCCTAAGGCTAAAATTATCATCTCAACCAATGGATTCTTACCAAGTAAAATCAAGCAAACCATGACCAGAGTTGCCAAATTTAGAAAAAATATTGGCGTAGCTATTTCCTTGGATGGTTTTGGCAAAGTTCATGAAAGACTAAGAGGATTCCCAGGTGGCTTCTGTCTAGCTGTAGAAACTATCAAATTACTAAAAGAATTGGGAATCAAAGATATTAAGATTGCCTTTACTATGGGTGATAAGAACTTTAATCAGTTGAAAAGAATCTATCGTTTAAGCAGAGAATTAGGAGTTGAGTTCACACTAGCAGTATACCATAATTCATCCCACTATTTCCAAAAAGAAAGCAATATTATCACTAATATTAGGAAAATGACCAATGAATTAAAGTGGCTGATGGAACAGGAATTAAGCACCTATTCTCCAAAAAGATGGCTCAGAGCATACTTTACCTGGGGTATGATCAAGTTCATCCAAACCGGCAAGAGAGTCTTGCCGGACTATTCTGGACTAAGTTCCATATTCATTGATCCATTGGGCAAGATTTATCCTTCAGATATCTGGAGCCTAGGAATCGGTAACTTAGACAGCGTCAGAAACTGGAATGATTTCTCAGAGAGAACTAGAGATATCATTCAAAATGCCAAGAATCCATCAAGCTGGATGATCTGTACGGCCCGCCAGTCAATGAAAAAGCATGCTGTAAAAGTAATCAGATGGATACTGAAGGAAAAGTTCTGTCTCTATACCAAAGGCAAGAAGTTTAAGAACAGGATTAAGAAGAACATCAGAAAGAAGAAATATAGTTTCTTTTATCCATTTTTCTAAAGATGAAAATTCTCCAGATTAATAAATTTTTCTTTCTAAAAGGAGGATCCGAGAGGTATTTTTTCGATTTATCTGAACTCTTATCCCAAAAGAAACACCAAGTCATTGCTTGGAGTACTGAGAATATGAAGAATTTTCCATATAATAATGAAGATTTGTTTGCAGAGTACAGTGATTTTTCAAGAAAAGAAGGATTTAAAAAAGATTTAAAGAAAGTCATTAGAATATTCTGGAATAGGGAAGCTAAGAAAAAATTAGAAAAGCTGATCAAAAAGGAAAATCCTGATATCGCTCATCTGCACAATATTTTCAGCCATTTTTCACCTTCCATAATCTCTACTCTGAAAAAGCACAATATTCCTGTAGTCATGACATTGCATGATTACAAGATAATGTGTCCTAATTACAAATTCTTTTCTGAAAACGAGATTTGCTTTAAATGCTTGAAAAACAATAATTTCAGATCTTGCTTGAAAAGGAAATGCATCGATAATTCAAAATCCAAAAGCCTAATAGGATATCTAGAAGGAGTCTGGCAAAAGAACTTCTTGAAAACAGCTGATAAGATAGACATCTTTATCGCCCCGAGCCTTTTCATCAAAAGAAAAGCTGTCCAGTCAGGAATTCCGGCAAACAAGGTTGTCCATCTGCCAAATTTCGTCAATGAGGAATTCTCAGATACTAAAGAATTAGAAAAAAGCAATTTGAAATATATGCTGCACTTCGGCCGTCTAAGCAGTGAGAAAGGAATAGACCTATTAATCAATACTTACTTAAAGAATGACATTAAAATGGATTTGAAAATAGTAGGAGATGGACCAGAGGAGAAAAGATTAAAGGAATTAACTAGAAATTGTGATCAAATTAAATTCTTAGGCAAGAAAAAAGGAAAAGAATTAAGAGAATTAATATATAATGCATATATTTCAGTTATGCCTTCAGTCTGGCCGGAAAATTTGCCATATTCAATCCTAGAAAGCCTAACTTTAAAAACACCGGTCCTAGCCTCTAAGATAGGCGGCATGACAGAAATGATAAAAGACAAAGAAACAGGACTGCTATTCAAGCTAAATGATTCAGATGATTTAGCTGAAAAATTAAATTGGGCTATTGATAATCCAAAAGAGATTAAGAAAATGAAAGAAACAGCCAGAGAAGAATCTCTAGAGAAATACAATCCAGAAAAGCATTACAATAAACTCATTAAAACCTATGAAAGAATTAAAAATAATTAAAATATTAGTATCTTTAACTATAATCTTTTTAATCACAGGCGGTCTTTTAATGTGGCAGCAAGGCTGGTTTAATAAAATTTCTTTAATAACAGACAATATTAAAGATAAAGTTGAAAAAATATCAATTCTGAAATTAATTCCTAAATTAACTGGCTTTGAAGGCGAAAGAAATTATCTATTACTCTTCCAAAATAATTTAGAATTAAGACCGACTGGCGGATACATCGGTACTTTCGGAATAATGAAAGTAAAGGATGGAAAGCCAATAAATTTTGAAGTCCATGATACTAATATCTTTGACGGCTATGGAAAAACAGTCACCGAACCGCCATATGCCTTGAAAACATATTTAAATATTGATAATTGGCAGATGAGAGATGGAAACTGGTCACCTGATTTTCAGGTTTCTGCTAGCCAAGTAGAACATTTCTATCATCTGCAAGGTGGCAGAGAAGAATTTGACGGTGTCATTGGAATCAATGCAACTGTTTTGCAAATATTGCTAAAATTAACCGGACCAATATATTTAGAGGAATTTAATAAGGAATTTGAAAGTGATGATGTTTTGTTCCAGGTAGAATATGAGATTGAAAAAGGATACATTGACAGAGGCATCATTTCAGGTGAGAGAAAAAGTATTTTCAAGTCTCTGGTCCGTGAAATATTAGATAAGATAACTAAAGAAAATATTTGGCAAAGTAATGAATTCAGTGATCTGATTCTCGGTGAATTGGACAACAAGAATATATTAATATCTCTAAAAGATATTGAAGATCAAGAAACCATTTCAAAGCTTAATTGGAGTGGAGAAATAAATCAGGATTATGAAGAAAACTATCTAATACTAGTTGAAGCTAATTTGATGGGCCTTAAAAGTAATGCTAATCTAGAAAGAGAAATAGAATACTTTGTTGATCATTCAAAAGAAAGACCAGAAGCTAATTTAAAGATTAAATTCAAGCATTTAAGAGCGCAAAGAGATTGGTTTAGCAATGATTACAAGTGTTATCTAAGAGTTTACGTTCCATTGGGAAGCTATCTGACTGAAAGTATTGGAGTATTAGATGAAACAGGATTCTTTGATGAATTTAACAGAACTTCATTTGGCAATTACATTATTGTTCCAGCCGGAGAAGAAAAGACAGTTGAATTCAAATTCTTACTGCCAGAATCATACAAAGAGAAATACAATATTCTAATCCAGAAACAACCAGGTGTTAACGAAATGCCAGTAAAATATTCTATCAAGAATATTCAAGAATCCATTCTTGAATTAGAAGAAGTAATTAAAAAAGACTGGGAGGGGGTCATATATCATAGATGAAAATAGTAATGATCGGTCAAAAAGGAATACCTGTTCTTTTCGGGGGAATTGAACGACATGTGGAGGAGGTTTCTTTACGTTTGGCTAAAAAGAAAAATTACAAAGTTTTCGCCTATGTCAGAGCATACTATACATCTAAAGAAACCAAGAAATACAAAAGCGTTAATCTGATTCACATGCCAAGCATCAAGACAAAGCATTTAGATGCCATTAGTCACGTATTTTTCTCAACTATACATTCCTTATTCAAAATCAAGCCTGATATTATTCACTATCATGGTATTGGTCCAGCCCTATGTGCTTGGATTCCTAAAGTATTCTATCCCCAGGCTAAAGTTATCTTTACTTTCCATTGCCGAGATTACCAGCATCAGAAATGGGGTTTCTTTGCCAGATTTTCTTTGAAATTAGGAGAAGCTATTGGCTGTTTCTTCGCTGATGAAGTTATTGCTGTTTCTCCTGAAATCCAGGAATACATTTTAGATACATTTAAACAAAGAGCAACCTACATTCCAAATGGCATAGGACATGATGAATATACTCCAGCTAAATTGATTAAGAAATGGGGATTAGAGAAAAACGGATATATTTTCGTAGTCAGCCGTCTAATTGCTCATAAAGGAATCCAATATCTAATTAAAGCTTATCAGCAAATTAAGACTGATAAGAAACTGGTCATTGTCGGGCCTCCATTCTACACTCAAGGATATGAGAAGAAATTAAAGGATATAGCAGGGGATAACCAGAATATTATGTTTCTAGGCGGACAGCATGGCAAAGTCATGCAGGAACTGTTCAGCAATGCCTATCTTTTCGTCCATCCTTCAGAGCAAGAAGGATTGCCAATTGTTGTCTTAGAAGCAGCTAGCTTTGGCAGGCCAATTCTCTTATCAGACATCAAAGTCCATAAATTCATTTTAAAAGACTTGCCATTCTTCTTTAAGAATAAGAATACAAATGATTTAAAAGAAATTTTAGATTGTCTTTTAAAGAATCCTAAAATTACTAAAGGAAAAACTAAAGAATTAAAGAAATATGTCAGGCATCACTACAGTTGGGATAAGATTGTGGAGAGTTTGGTTTTGAAATATACTTAATTTTGTAGTATAATACTTGAGATGCAAAAAAATAGGGTTACTCAATCAGTTATTATCGGTCTGACCACTTTAGTAGCGACTGCTGCTTGGGCTGGACTGTCAAATATCTTATCTAAAGACGGCAATTGGGTCTTACCAGTTATTGGTTTTTTTGTTCTGTTAATTTTCTTAAGTTTGAATTGGCTTTTAACCAAATCAAAGACAATTCTTTTAATTACATTGTTTTTTGTCTTAATTAGCTTTCTTTTCCCTTTTGGATTTAAAGTAGAATACTTGTTAGCCCTGATAGTTGCTTTTCTTCTTTTTCATTTAGGATCACAGAGAGCTGTTGATGAGAAAAGAGGAAGAATTAAGATTGATGCAGTCATGGTCTTAAAAAGAGGATTGCCTCTAGTTATGACAGGTCTAGCTCTGTTAATTGCTACAGCATACTACTTTTCTCCTTTAGCTTTAACTGGCCAGAATCAAATTACTATTCCAAGGCCAATTTTTGACAAAGTAATCGGTCCGATAATCGGAAACATTGAGGGAAGCCTGCCAGTTAATCAAGTTGCCCAGCAATTCGGCATTGATTTAAATATGAATGTGACAATTGCCAGTGATGAAATTAAGGATGATTTGTATAACCAGATAAATTCTGAAATTAACAAGCAGAGCCAGGCATACAAGGAATATTTGACTTTAGGTTCAGCTGTCGGTATTTTCTTTGCCTTAAAAGTCATTGGCTTTCCATTTATGTGGATAAGTATTTTCTTAACTTGGGTAATCTTTAAAATTCTAGTTGCCTCAGGCGCAATTAAAATTCAAGAAAAAGCAGTTCTGAAGGAAATAATAGAGGTATAAATATGGCTAAAGAATATTACGAGACACTGGGAGTGCCTGAGAACGCTTCTGATTCTGAAATTAAAAAAGCATATAGGAAACTGGCGCTTAAATATCATCCGGATAAGGCACCGGAGAATAAGAAGAAAGAATACGAAGAGAAGTTTAAAAAGATCAGTGAAGCTTACACTGTTCTTTCTGATAAGGAAAAGAAAAGCCAGTATGACCAATTTGGCCAGACTTTTGACAATCAAGGATTTGGCGGCAGGGGATTTTCACAGCAAGATTTCAGTCATTTCCAAGATGCTTTTGGCGGAGAAGATATTTTTGAAGATTTAGGCTTTGGACGTATTTTTGAACAGATGTTTGGCGGCAGGGCCAGAAAAGCTAACTCTTATGGCCAAGATATTGTTATTGATTTAAATATTAATTTAGAAGATGTATATAACGGGCTTGAAAAGGAAGTTGATTTAAGAAAATTAGTTACTTGCGATAAATGTCAGGGCAAGGGAGGGGATAAATTAAAGACTTGTTCTATTTGTGGCGGATCTGGCTACCAGCAAGTTCAAAACAATAGTATTTTAGGAATGATATTCCAGAGAAGAATCTGTGAAGAATGCCATGGCAGAGGAGAAATTCCAGAAAAGATATGTAAAGAATGTGATGGTCAAGGAAGAATTAAAAAAGATAGCAAAATTAAAGTTAAAGTTCCTAAAGGAATTGAAGATGGCCAGACTTTAAAGATGAATGGACAGGGTGAGGCAGGAAAACATGGCGGAGAAGCTGGAGATCTGTTTGTAAACATTCATGTTAAGCCTCATAAGGAATTTGAAAGAATAAGTGATAATTTAGTATATGATTTAACAATTAATTTCACTCAAGCTACATTAGGTGATAAAATACAGATACCAACTTTAGAGGGTGAAGTTAAATTAAAGATCCCTGCTGGAACTCAGCCAGGGAGTATGATAAAATTAAAAGACAAGGGAATGCCTAGCCTGTATAGCAGAGGAAAAGGTGATTTAATTGTTAAAATCCAAGTTGAAGTTCCAAAGAAATTGACTCGTCAACAAAAAAAATTAATTAAAGAATTACAGAATAGTTAAATGGCTGCCATATATTCATTTTTATCCAGTTTCAATATCGGCAATGCATCCGGTTGGGATATTTTTATTGGCGTAGTTTTCTTAGTCGCTGTTTTGGTCTATGGATTGTTCTTAGGAAGAAATAGAATGATAGTCCTTCTTATTAGCAGCTATTTTTCACTTTTAATTGTTCAAAAAATTCCTTGGTGGAAATTGAGTTCAGTTGGCTGGCTGGGAGTTGAGCAAAACCCATCATCTTCTTTGAAAACAATTCTTTTTTTAGGAATTATCCTCTTATTCTATTTCCTAATTCCTAGATCAATTTTAACTTCAACATTTAGATTAAGAAAAAGGGGATTGGCATCTTGGTGGCAATTACTCCTATTGGCAGTGGCTCAAGTTGGTTTACTAGCCATGGTTATTCTTTCGTTTCTGCCTCAGGATGCAGTAGCTAATTTAGGATCAGTAATTAGGATGCTGTTGATCGGTCCTGAAGCTCAATTTATCTGGATTACATTGCCAATTCTAGTTTTGGTATTGATGAGAAAGAAAAAGATGGTGGATGGGAAGAAATAGGGTGGGTGGAGACAATCAAGCTTGTTTTTAGCTTGATTTTTATTTTGAATAAGGTTAGAATATTTTAAGTACTCATGCCCCGCTAGCTCAGTGGTAGAGCAGTTGGCTTTTAACCAATTGATAGGGGTTCGATTCCCTTGCGGGGTACTATGAAGATTAATCCTGTCTCATATATCTAATTTATCGAAATCTTTTAACTTTTTAACATTGAATAATGTCAATTGAAGAATTAAAAAATAAAATAAAAAAAACCGCAGAAATTAGAGAGAAGGATCAATTTGTTTTTCTTTCGCCAATACTTCCTAAAAGTGTAATTACTGTAAGGAAAAAGGTTGAGGAGTTTATTGTCGGAAAAGAGAATGTTAATGAAATTGATTTCATAATAAATTCCCCTGGAGGAGATCCTGGCGATGCATATAGAATCATCAGAACTTTAAGGAAAAATTTTGAGAAGGTTAATGTTATTGTTCCTTTCTGGGCAAAGAGTGCTGCAACTTTACTCTCTTTGGGAGGTTCAAAAATAATAATGGATGATTTTGGTGAATTTGGCCCATTGGATGTTCAAATAGTTAAGGAAAGAGAAGACAGTCCTGATTATGAACGTGAAAGTGCTTTGGTAGATGAAAAATCATTAGAAAGAATTGAAAATAGATCATTAGAAATGTTTCAAATGATGTTCTATCATTTATATAAAAATAAAGTAGTGAGAATCAAAAGAGGAGAACTTTCTAAGCAAATATTTGACTATTTATACAAATTTTACGGACCACTTTTAAAACAAATAAATCCTTATCAACTAGGAAATAAAAAAAGAAAGCTCGATATTGGTGAAAAATATGCAACTAGAATATTAACTATTTTTAACTCCGACTTACCAAAAGAAAGAAGAAATTTATTGGTTGATTATTTAGTAAATGAATGTCCTGATCACGGTCATATAATTGATTATGATATTATTTCTAAGTTTTTGCCAAATGTCATAAAACCAGAGTCGATTAGTCAGGAATATAAAATGAATATAAGCGAGTTATCTAATTTATTAATGGAAGAAAATATAGATAATTTTATAGATTTTATTTGTTATGAAGAAAATAATCAGATTGAAGATGATCAAACTGGAGAGCATGAAAATATCAATGAAGATACAGATGGTGTTACTTAAATAAAAAATAATATATTACATTATGCATAATAAAAATTACTTAAATTCAAAAATTAATAAATACAGAATAATAATCAAAAATGACATCTCTACCAGTGGAAGAATTATTAGGAAAAAAAATTATGAAAGAGTAAAAGATAAGCCTTTTACCATTGAAGAAAAAATTTTAAATCTACCAATTTACCCTAATTTAAATAAAGTTACAAAAAAACCTAGTAGATGTTAATTTAATATTGTTTCATGAAAATAGCAATCATAGCTGATGTCCATGATAATGCCCATAACTTAGTCCTGGCATTAGATAAAATCAATAGTTATAAAAACATCAAGAAAATCCTATTTTTAGGCGATTTTGCCGGTGCTGCTATTGCTAATCTCTTATGCTCTTCGCCAATACCTGTTTTTGCAATCTGGGGTAATAATGATGGAGATAAAAGCTTAATCACTAAATTCAGTCTTGAAAAGGATAGTAATCTAGAAGTCAGTTTTGAGACATACGATATTATAGAAATTGATAAAAGAAAAATATTCTTAACCCATTTTCCAATTTTAGCCAAACCTATGGCTAAATCCAAAGAATTTGATGCGGTTTTTTATGGGCATAATCATACAAAAAATAAAGAAAAGATTGGCAAATGCTTAGTTGTAAATCCAGGTGAGATTGGAGCGTACAAAACTGGCAATCCAAGCTTTGCAATTTATGACACAAAGACAAATGATGCTGAAATAATTGAATTTTCCGGGATTACGACCAATACTAAAGAATCACAAAAGAAATTCAAAGAAATTGAATTTGAATTTAACAAGCAGAAGGGACATGAATATTAAAAACTCACTATTCTCAGAAAAAGGAAAATGGAAAAACAATGATTATGAATTAGAATTACATCCACTAAATAATCATTGTGATTTATCGAAAGTAGACCAAGTTCAAGCGGTCTGCTTTTTAGATAAAGATAATATCGTATTCTATAAAAATATAGAAGGATACTTAGGTAATCCAGGAGGAACTATAGAAAAAGGAGAATCAATAGAAACAACAATCAAAAGAGAATTAATTGAAGAAGCTCAATTAAAATTAATTGATTGGAAAACAATAGGATTTGAACAAATATATTATCCAAACAAAAAAGAATCTAAAAAACAAAACTGTTTCTTAAGAATAGTAGCTAAAGTAGAATTAATAGACAAGCCAATAAAGGATCCAGATAAAAAAGCTATTGGCAGAGTAATTATAAAAACAGACCAAGCAGCTGAAAAACTTAACTGGGGTAAAAAAGGAGAGGAATTAATTAAATTAGCTAAAGAAAAATATATTAAAAATTGGAATGAATAAACTTAAAAAAATAACCAAACTCAAATTCGGCAAAGGTGTAAATGGAAAAATAAGAGCATTAGCAAAAACATTACCAAAAAATGCTAATATTTTAGATTTAGGTACGGGTTTAGGTGGTAATAGTATATTTCTATATAAACAAGGATTTAGAGTAACTTGCATAGATACAGATAAGGAAGTAATTGATGAAATTAAAAAACAATATCCAAAAATAAATGCTTTAAATCAAAATATCTTAGATTTTAATTTTTCAAAGGAAGGATATGATTTGATAGCTTGTATCAATGTTTTGCATTTCTTAGAATTAAAAGATATTAGAGAAATAATAAGAAATGTAATTAAATCACTTAAAAAAGATGGATTATTCTTTTTAACCGTATTTTCTAAAAAAGATCCAAGTTATTCAAAAGAAACTAAAAATTTAAAACACTTTTTTGCCGTAGAAGAATTAAAGAAATATTTTTCTGAAAATATAATTTTGGAAACAGAAGATAAGATCATTAAAGACAATCATCGTCCAGATGGAAAACATGAGCATGGGATTATTAAGATGTTAGTGAAGAAATAAGTATAAAATATACTCTTATGTCATATGCTAACTAAAGACCAAGAAAAATGGATATCTCATCTAAGCACTGAAAAAATAAAGATTATTCCATATAATCCAGAGACAAAAGAGGTATTTAATAAGATTAAAGAAGAAATTAAAGGATTTTTACCCAATATAGATATACAGCATCGTGGTTCTACAGCTTTAGGTATTTCAGGACAAGGAGAAATCGATCTATATATTCCAGTAATCGAAAACGACTTTAATAAAAATTTAGAAATACTAATTAGTCATTTTGGAAAACCAGGAAGTGTTTATTCTTTAAAAAGAGCGAGATTTGTAAAATATATAGATGATATTAAGATAGAAATATTTTTGGTTAATAAAGAATCAAAAGATTGGCTTGATTCAGTTAAGTTTGAAAAATATTTAAAACAAAATCCAGAATCATTAAAAGAGTATGAAAAATTAAAACAAAAGTGCAATAATTTACCATTAAGAGAATATTATAAGAACAAAATTAAATTTATTAATAATATTTTAAGGAGAATAGAAATATGACCAATCAAATAATAGGAGTTTGCGGTATAGCTTGCTTTAAATGCAATAAATTCATAAACAATGAATGTAAAGGATGTTCTCCAAAAATCACTGAAGATATTTGTCCTTTGCCTAAATGTGCTAAGAATAAAGGAATGGAATTCTGTTTTGATTGCAATGAATTTCCATGCAAATCACACTATAACGATGGACCTTTTAATAAGGAGGTTTTAGACTTTCATAAGGGAGAATAATATAAACACACATTGACTAACAACAAAATATATTGTATATTACTCCCAGTACTCAGAAACGCAAAATTAACCCAAATAAGGAGGAATAGTTATGTCACAGCCCTGTTTTTTGTGTGAAGAGGGTAAGTATTATTTGAGGAAATTCGATGGGTTCAAAATTTACACCAGCTTTCGACCCGATTTAGACCCGGAATGCGATAGGCCGGCGCATATCCTCATTTCACCGGATTCTCATAGCGAATTTCTCGAGATGAGCGAGGCGAAATATCTGAGAATCCAAAAGGCGGCCAGGCGCATTATACACCTGATGCTTGAAAGAGGGTATGGCCCGAAGGTCACAAAAATGGAGCTAATACCGGGACCGCACAGCGATCATCTACATATTCATCTCATCTTCTCCTCAGATCCCCTCCGTCCCTTAAAAAAGGAACAAAGGCCCATCATGACCGACGAGTCTCTGGAGAATCTCAAAAGGGATATCGGAGATTTTCTGGGATAATTCAGCAACTCGACAGAACCCAACTGTTAAAAAGCCCCGTGTAGTTCAATGCACGGGGCTTTTGCATTTCCACATTGATTAATAAACAATAAAGTGATAAAATAATATCATTAATTAAGCTCATAAAACAAAAACATGAAGCGTATTTTAAACGTTAAAACAATAAAAAAACAGGGAGAACAAGTTAGATTAGCCGGTTGGGTCCATGTCAGAAGGGATCATGGAAAAATTATCTTCATTGACCTTCGAGACAAGAGCGGACTGATTCAATTAGTTTTCCTACCAGATAAGAAAGAAACATATGATTTAGCTAATACCCTAAGAAATGAATGGGTTATTGAAGTAACCGGTAAAGTAAATGAAAGACCTAAAGGAATGATTAATGATAAGATTCCTACAGGTACGGTTGAAATTGAAGTAGAGCAACTTAAAGTCTTAAACGAAGCTAAAACTACTCCTTTTGAAATCAATGAAGGAGAGCCTGGTGAAGAAATTAGATTGAAATACAGATATTTAGATATCAGAAGAGAGAAAATGAAAAGGAATCTGCATGTTCGTCATAAGATTAACAAGACGATCAGAAATTTCATGGATAAGAAAGGATTTACTGAAGTAGAAACCCCCTTATTAACCAAATCAACTCCAGAAGGAGCTAGAGATTTCCTAGTGCCAAGCAGATTACATGCTGGAGAATTCTATGCCTTGCCTCAAGCACCTCAGCAATTAAAGCAGCTCTTAATGGTGGCAGGAATGGAAAGATATTTCCAAATTGCCAAATGTTTCAGAGATGAAGACCTGAGAGGAGACCGTCAGCCTGAATTTACCCAATTAGACGTAGAAATGTCTTTTGTCAATCAAAAGACAATTATGAGAGTCATGGAGAAATTAATGATTAAAATTGTCCATGATCTAGTCGAAATTGACCCTACTTTATCTAAAAAATTAACTTTTAAAGAATTTCCTGTTCTAAACTATGACGATGTCATGAAAGAACATGGTAATGACAGTCCTGACCTGAGAGAAAACAAAGAAGATCCAAATGAATTGGCTTTTGCCTGGGTTATTAACTGGCCTCTATTCGAATGGAATGAAGATGAGAAAAGATATGATTCATGCCATCATGTTTTCACCGCACCAAGGAAGAAAGATATTCCATTACTGAATACAGAACCATTGAAAGCCAGGTCATGGCAGCATGACTTGGTCTTAAACGGCCATGAAATCGGCGGAGGAAGCATTAGAATACACAAGCCAGAAATACAGAAGAAGATCTTTGAGCTTGTCGGACTGAGCAAAGAACAAATCAGCGAGAAATTCGGACACCTCTTAAAAGCATTTGAGTACGGCACACCTCCACATGGCGGAATTGCTTTAGGATTAGACAGAATTTTCATGCTTCTGTTAGGTGAAAAAAGCATCAGGGAAGCAATCGCTTTTCCAAAGAGCGGAGATGCCAGAGATCTGACCATGGATGCGCCAACACCAGTTACCAAAGAACAGTTAGAAGATTTGAACATTAAGGTTTCTTCTTAAAAAAAACAATAAAAATCCTGAGAAATGCTGACTAAAGTTATCACTACAATTTTAGTTGCTTTTAACCCTGTATCTATTCTAATAGCAGACACTATTGAGCCATTAACAGAAGCGCCAATAGCCGCTATTAAATGGGGGGAATCATTAGCTTCATCAATACTGACAACCAACCCTAATTTCTTACCGATTAGGGATTGGGAGGTTGAAGACCCGGAAATTGAAGCCAAAGCATCTATTCTTTTCAATGTAGAAAAAAACAAGGTTCTTTATGAAAAAGAACCAGATTGGATATTGCCGATTGCCAGTCTGACCAAGATTATGACAGCTTTGATAGTTTTAGAGAATCTGGAATTAGATGAAGAAATAACTGTTTCAGAAAAAGCCGTCAAGACACACGGAAAGATGGGGGAATTGGCAGTCAATGAAAAACTGACTGTCAATGAACTGCTTCATGCCTTATTAATGGAATCAAGCAATGATGCAGCTGTTGCTTTTGCTGAAAAAGTGAAAGAGAAAACAGGCAAGAATTTTGTCAGTCTAATGAATGAAAAAGTAGACGAATTGAAATTGACCAGTACAAGATTCTCTGATCCAAGCGGATTGAATTCAACCAATATTTCAACAGTTAAAGAATTGGTTAAATTAGTCAAATACAGCTTTAACCAGCCTTTTATCTGGGAAATTATGAAAAAACCAGAAATTGATCTAGCCGGACATCATTGGGTCAATACAGATAAATTATTGAATAAGCTGCCTAATGTTATAGGGGGCAAGACAGGATATACGATAGAAGCACAGGGTTGCCTGATTATAGTAATCGAACAAGAAAATGAGAAAATTATTAGCGTTGTTTTAGGAGCACAACAAAGATTTTTAGAAACAGAAAAATTAATTAAATGGGTTGAAAGGGCCTATCAATGGTAAATACTATGCCAGACATTTTCTATATCTCACGTATTCTAACCCTAGCTGCAATAGCTTTCGTTATTGCTTTAGCTTGGACACCAATATTAATTCGTTTTTTAAAAAAGAAACAATATGGCAAGCAAATCAGAACAACTGGCGTTCCAGTTTTCGCCAAAATGCACAAGAAAAAAGAGGGAACACCGACTATGGGCGGCATCATTATCTGGGCTACTGTTTTATTCTTAACTGTTCTATTCTGGATCTTATCTACGGTTTTTGACGGATTCTTTGAAAATTTAAATTTCTTAAGCAGGGGAGAGACCTTACTTCCTTTAGGTGCCTTGGTTGCTTCAGCCATGGTAGGACTGGGTGATGATATGCTGGGCGTTTTAAAGATCGGCCCCAATGGCGGAGGATTAACTATGAAGCACAGGCTATTAATGTATACTTTGATCGCCATGTTTGGAGCCTGGTGGTTCTTCTGGAAACTGGAATGGGATCTGATCCATATTCCTTTTGTAGGGGATTTCAATATTGGCATCTGGTATATCCCCGTATTCATCTTAGTCCTGGTAGCCACTTCCTTTTCAATCAATGAAACAGACGGGCTGGATGGCCTGGCAGGCGGCACTCTTTTAATCGGATTTGCCTGTTACGGAATGATTGCTTTTGCCCAAGGCAAAATGAATCTAGCGGCATTTTGCGGAGTAATTTTAGGGGCCCTATTGGCATTTCTATGGTTTAACATTTATCCGGCCAAGTTCTTTATGGGTGATACAGGAGCAATGTCTTTGGGAATTACCTTGGGCATCATTGCTATGCTGACTAATTTCTTCCTGCTTCTGCCTCTGATTCTCTTTATTCCTGTAATGGAATCATTATCTGTAATAGTTCAGATGACTTCGAAGAAATTGAGGAAAAAGAAAATATTTCATTCAACGCCTATTCATCACCATTTTGAAGCCCTAGGATGGCATGAATCAAACATTACCATGCGTTTTTGGATAGTTAACGGAGTTATGGCAGCCATCGGTTTGATCTTAGTATTTGTTGAACAAATCATTTAAAATCCATGAAAGCTCATCAGCCTGATTACATCTTAATCGCTACTGTTTTTGTCTTGATTTTCCTAGGAATGATTATTCTTTCCAGTGCTTCAGTAGTTTTATCCCAAGGCGTGGCTGATGAGAGCTACTATTTCCTAAAACACCAGTTGATTTATGGATTTGGAATAGGGTTGATTGGATTTCTAATAGCCCAAAGGATACCTTACAATTTCTGGCAGAAGATCGCTTTTCCCTTGATAATTGCCAGTTTGATTCTTCTAAGCCTAGTTTTCATCCCAAAGCTAGGTTTTGAACATAGCGGAGCAAAGCGCTGGCTGAATTTCGGATTTTTCTCTATACAGCCATTTGAATTCGTAAAGATCACTTTCATCCTATACCTTTCGGCAATCCTAGCCAGAAAAGGAAAGTCAGAGGAAGTGATCAAGAAAAGCTTAATGCCCATTTCAGTCATTGTCGGAATTCTTTTCCTAATCCTATATTTCCAGCCGAATATGAGTGCCATGGGTATTGTAGTTCTCTTAACCGGCCTCATATATTTCCTAGCAGGGATGAAGATGACATATATTCTAAGTTTAGTAGGCCTGGCCATATTCGCTTTTTGGGTATTGATTAAAAGCGCGCCTTACAGATTAAGCCGCCTGACAATATTCTTGCACCCAGAATTAGATCCTCAGGGACAGGGTTATCAGATTAACCAAGCCTTGCTGGCTATCGGCTCAGGCGGCCTATTCGGATTAGGCTTGGGACACAGCGTTCAGAAATGGAAATATCTGCCAGAGCCGATAGGAGATTCAATTTTTGCCGTAGCGGCTGAAGAATTAGGATTAGTTGGCGCCGCTATTATTGTTTTCCTATTTGTTTTCCTTGCTTGGCGGGGGATACAGATTGCCAGAAGATCACCTGATAAATTCGGATTCCTTTTAGCCTCAGGCATTACCGGATGGTTTTTCTTTCAAGCATTCATCAATATGGCAGCCATTTCAGGAATAATGCCTTTGACAGGAATGCCTTTGCCTTTCATTAGCTATGGGGGTTCAGCCATGGTTGCTTCATTGATTGGCGTAGGAATATTAACTAATATATCTAAATATATAAAGTAAATTAAATTTATGAGAATACTTTTTACTGGCGGCGGTACTGGGGGACATGTTTTTCCCATTATTGCCGTAGCCAGACAAATTAAGAAAATATATACATCAATGTCTGAGCCAATCGGCCCGGATAACGAGACGAATCTAGAACTGTATTTCCTAGGCGCTCCAGGATTTACAAGAGATTTGGAGAATGTCGGAATCAAGACAAAGACAATTCTATCAGCAAGATTGAGAAGATATTTCTCAATTCAGAATTTTATCGACATATTCAAATTGCCAATAGGCATAATCCAATCTCTAATCTACCTCTATGTCTGGATGCCTGATGTCGTTTTCAACAAAGGGGGATATGGCAGCGTACCAGTAGTCATCGCTGCTTGGATTTACAGGATTCCAGTCCTGACCCATGAATCAGATACCATTCCAGGATTAGCTAACAGATTAGGAGCTAAATTTTCAAAAAGAATTGCCATTTCCTTTAAGAAAGCCGGGCAATTCTTTCCTCAAGAAAAAACTGCCCTAGTGGGCAATCCGATCAGGGAAGAGATCACTCGGATCTGTCAGTTAGATACTCCAGAAAACAAGCAGAAAGCTAGAGAAGCTTTAGGGCTATACACTCAAAAGCCGGTCATTTTCATCATGGGCGGCAGCCAGGGAGCCCAAGCCTTAAACCAAGCAGTTCTAAGTGCCTTGCCTCAGTTATTGGAGAAATATGAATTGATCCATCAATGCGGAGAGAATAACCTGGAAGAAACAAGACAGAAAAGCAGCCAAATATTATCTAATGACTACCATCTATTTCCTTTCTTAGAAAAAGAACAGATGGGCATGGCCTATTTAATTTCAGACCTAGTCATTTCCAGAGCAGGAGCTAATAGTATGGCTGAAATTGCAGCTTGCGGAAGGCCAAGCATTCTGGTTCCTCTACCTAATTCAGGATCAGGACATCAGAAAGAAAATGCTTTTGCCTATGTCCAGGCTGCAGCAACCATCGCTATTGAGCAAAGCAATCTGACGCCAAATATTTTTACAAATGAGATTAACAAGATCTTCAGCAGTGAAGAATTGAGAAAAAAAATGGCCACCAATGCCAGGACTTTGTCCAAGGCAGAGGCAGCCGAAAAGATTGCGTTAGGGTTGATTGAACTGGGGAGGTTATAGGCTTTCTGGGATATCTTCAAATGTAAATGGATTTTCATCCCATACCAGAAGGAATATGCCCAAGATTGATACCAGAGGACCCAAAACCCCTGTAACGAAGATAGCCCCTACCGCCGGATGATCCACTGGCAGATCAGGCAGTGACAAGACCAGCCAGGGTAGGCTAGTCACGAACAATAAAATAAATAGCGCCCAATACGCTAAATATTTTCTTGTCGACATGTACATCACTAGTCTTTTCTTCCTCATCATGATCTCCTAAAGTTCGGGTTGTTATTAATTTACAATGAATATATAGTAACATAAAATAAATGAAAAGTCAAGTTAAAACAAGAATAGCACCAAGTCCAACCGGGCTCTTACATCTAGGCACAGCCCGGACAGCTCTTTTTAATTATCTTTTCACCAAAAAAAATAAAGGTAAATTTGTCTTAAGAATAGATGACACTGATACAGAAAGATCAAAAAAAGAATATGAAGAAGATATTTTAAAAAATTTAAAATGGCTCGGTATTAAATGGGATGGAGAAATCACTTATCAAAGCAAAAGATTGGATATATACAAAAAATACATCCAAAAACTATTGGATTCAGGAGATGCCTTTTATTGTGACCACACCAAGGAAGAATTAGAAAAAGAGAAGAAAGAACAGATGAAAAGAAAAGAAGCCCCCAGGCATATCTGTAATAGAAAAGGAAAAGCCAAAGAGGGGATAATTAGATTCAGATGCCCAGACAAGAAAGTAGTTTTTAAGGATCTAATTAGAAACAAATTGGAATTTGAAGGAAAACTGCTAGGGGATATTAGCATTGCCAAAGATCTAGACACGCCCCTGTACAACTTCGCTTCTGTCATTGACGATCATGAAATGGGAATTACCCATGTCATCAGAGGCGAAGACCACATTTCAAACACCCCAAAACAAATCCTAATAGGGGAAACCCTGAAATTCAATACTCCAGAATTCGGACATCTGCCTTTAATCCTGGGACCAGATAAGAGCAAAATGAGTAAAAGACATGGATCTGTTTCAATCAATGAATACAAAAAAGAAGGATATTTGCCAGAAGCATTGATTAATTTCATGGTTCTTCTGGGCTGGAACCCGGGAACAGAAGAAGAGATCTTTTCAATGGATCAATTAATTAAGGAATTCTCTTTAGAAAGAGTCCACAGAGGAGGAGCCATTTTCAATATCCAAAGACTGGATTGGATTAATAGCCAATACATCAGAAAGATGGATTTGAATGATTTAACTAAAAAATGCTTGGAATATCTGCCAAAAGACACAGAATTCTCCTTTGCCAAGAAAATCGTATCTTTAGAACAAACAAGAATCAAGAAATTGAGTGAAATAGGGGAGTTAACTAAATTCTTTTTTAAAGATAAATTGGAATATGACCCAGAACTGCTGATTTGGAAGAAAATGAGCCTAAAAGACATCAAAAAGAATCTAGAAATCACATTAAAGGCCTTATCCGAAACAGGGAATTTCGACCAAAAGACATTAGAGGATATATTGACGCCATTACGCGAAGAACACGGCACAGGAGAGATCCTATGGCCTCTCAGAGTGGCTTTATCAGGACAAAAGGCATCACCTGGGCCATTTGAAATTATGGAAACATTAGGTAAAGAAAAAAGCCTGGAGAGAATAGAAAAAGCTATTAAAAAAGCAAATGATTAGGAAATTTTCAATAATCCTAATATTCCTATCACTACCCCTCATAGCCCAGGGCGATTTAATCGATGACTTAGATAAGCAGATTCAAAACCAAGAGACAAAAAGGCAAGAATTGGAAAGACAAGCCGCTGAATATCAATCTGTCATCAATCAGAAACAAGGAGAGATCAAATCTCTAAGCAATACTGTCGCCATTTTCAACGCTAGGATTAATAAGCTGCAGATTGAGATCAACATCACTGAAGAAGATATTACCCAGACAGAACTGGAAATCGAACAATTGGAATACGGCATTGAAGCAACAGGGGAGAGTATTGAATCCCATAAGGAAAACCTGGCTAAGATCCTTCAATCTTTGGCTGAATTTGACCAGACCAGCGAATTGGAATTAATTCTAGCCAGTAATGATTTTTCTGATTTCTTTAATCAGGTAGCATACCTGGATAATCTGCAGAACGGAGTAAAGGAAAAAGTTGATGCCTTAAAGACCCTTAAAACAAAACTGAATGATGACAAGGAAACCGAAGAAGAAAAGAAAGATAAACTAGAAGTATTTAAAGACCAATTAGACAGTCAAAAATGGTCCCTGGCATCCCAGAGAAATTCTCAAAATGCATTACTTAAAGAAACTAAAGGAGAAGAAAGCAGATACCAACAATTACTAGCAAACATTGAAGCCCAGAAGAAATCATTACTAGGGGATATTAGCCGCCTGAGACAGCAAAAAGCAGCTGAATTAGCCAGATTAAAAGAATTACAGGAAAAGCCACCAGCTCAGTACTGGGCATCCCTGAACTGGTACTACAAGCAAGATGACCCAAGATGGGCCAATACAACAATAGGGATCAGCAATTCGACAATGGAGGACTATGGCTGTGCTGTAACTGACGTAGCCATGGTATTCTCATACCACAACAACTATATCACCCCAGGACAACTAGCCAAAGCGTCAATCTTTGCCTGGGACCTGATTTACTGGCCGACCAGATGGGGGAATCTGACATGCACCAATTGTCCGCCACCCCACACCTCATCTTTTGACTGGTTTAAATTAGACAGAGAATTAGGAGCTGGCTATCCAGTTATAGTTTTCATCAAAGCTGTAGGCCGAGGCGGAGGACACTATGTTGTCGTTCATCACAAGACAGATGATGGGAGATATGTCGTCCATGATCCTTTATTCGGAGCAAACATCTATTTAGAATCAACTCAGGTATATATCTCTAACCTATACAATACAACAACACAAATAGATCAAATGATAATTTATCATTAAAAATATGAAATATATAATTTCTTCAACAATCATTTTCCTAATGTTAATTCATCCTGTTTTCGCACAGAATGAAAAAGTTGAAGAAGTATCATCAGATGTTCTGAATTTCTTTGAAAAAATTTATGAAAAAACCATTCTTCCGGTGAAACGAGGAGTTGATACGATGAAACAAAATGCAATGGATAGGAAAAGCCATGAATTATTAGAAAAAACACAGAATACCATAGAAGAGAAGCAAGATGAATTAGTCGATAAGGCCATAGAGAAAACAAAAAAAGAATCAAAAGAAATGATTAAGAATTGGTTCAAAAGAAAAGTACAATGGATCGAAGAAGCCCTGAGTCCCCTAAAAATTAGAATTCAACAGGGGAGTGACTGGATTCGAGAGAAGATAGAAGGCCTGAAGAATTAATATTAAAAGCAATCATAATTTGATACATATATCACTCAAAAGAACAGGGGAGAGCAGGGTAAAGATATCCACATTGACGACAATTTAGTCGTAGTTTAAAATAGATATTAGTGGGTATAATATCTCTTATACTCAGTATAATAACTATTAAATAAGTATTCATGCGAACTCATAATAATCTTGAATCTAAAACAATTATTAGCTATATTCCTAATTTTTTAATCTTTTGTAAAAAAGAAGAGAAGCTCTCCCCTAGCTAAAATTATGTTATAATAAAAATAAATTTAAATTCATAACTTAAGCAATATTATGGAAAAAGAACAATTCCCCCATTTTGATGATTTTCTTCTGAATCTTCAAGCTAATAATTACTCTCAAAAAAGCATCTATAATTACGAACGTGATTTAGAAGTTTTTTGTAATTTTCTAAAAGAATCAGAAGTTGATTTTAATAATGTTAATAAAAAAACAATATTAAACTATAAAGCGTATTTAATATCTCAAGATAGAAAAACCCCTAAGAAAGAGATTGGACAAAAAAGATTAAGTAGCTATTCTGTAAACAGGATGCTTTCTGCTCTTCGTTCTTACTTAAAATTTTTAATAGATATAGATTACGAAGTCCCAATCGCTCCAGAAGCTATAAAATTAACTAAGACTGAAAAGAAGCATCCTCGAGTATCAGAATTTGATGAAATAGTTAAATTAATTGAGTCTCCTGATCATTTAGAAAAAAATAGAAAAGTCAGTGTGAGAAATAGAGCTATGTTGGAAGTATTATTCTCCACAGGAATGAGAATATCTGAATTAATAAATTTTAAAATTCAAGATATTGATAAAAACGGCAGAATATTTATCCTAGGAAAAGGAAAGAAAGAAAGATTTGTCTATTTAACTGAAAGAGCCCAAGAATATTTAAATAAATATCTGACAATTCGAGGAGATGTAAAATCGCCTTTTGTATTCATTCCCTATCGTGGCAAGAATATTTCTCAAAAGAACAAGAAAATATCAGCCACTTATTTACAAGAAAAAATAAAAAAATACAGAGAACTATTAGGAATAAATATACCTATCTCAGCTCATTCATTAAGGCATGGATTTGCTACTTATTTAGCTGAAGAAGGTGCTAGCCCAGCTGCTATTCAAATTCTACTAGGACATGAATCATTGGATACCACTACTCGATATGTTCATGCATCAGATAAATTTGCCGAGAAAATGCATAAAAAATTTCATCCATTAAAAGATAAATAAAAATGCGCATCTCATATTCCGGACTAGATACTTTCTCAACCTGTCCGGCTAAGTACAAATTCCAATACATTGATAAAATTAAAACTCCAAAATCAAAGGAAGCTGTCTTTGGAACTTTGGTTCATGATTGTTTAAAAATGTTCCACGAACCAAGCCTGCCAGTCCCCTTATCAGAAGAAGAACTTTTGAAATATTTTACTAATAAATGGAATCCAGATGTCTATCAGGATAAACAAGAAGAAGCTTTTTCTTTCCATCAAGGAATTGATATTTTAAAGAAATATTATCTTCAGAATCAAAACGAAAAATTCAACATTATTAATTTAGAAGCACCCTTTCAGATACCGATTTCAGACCATCAAATTACCGGTAGAATAGACAGGATTGATAAGCTGGACGACGGAACTTTTGAAATCATTGATTACAAAACAAGTAAAAAAATGCCGGGGCAAGAAAACGTTGATAATAACTTCCAATTAGCCATATATTACCTAGGAATAATTAACAGATGGCCAAATATCCAAAAAGAAAACAAACCTGTTAAATTATCCCTCTATTTTCTAAGGCATGGAGAAAAACTTTCTGTTTCAAAAGATAAGGAAGGAATAAAGGAAACCCAGGATAAGATTTTAGATTTAACAAATCAAATAGACAAAAGCAATTTTGAACCAATATCCAATCCTTTATGCGATTGGTGTTCATTTCAGCCATACTGTCCCCTATACAAGCATAAATTTACAAGCGAAGAATCCCCTACACCAGACGACAAGAAAATAAAGGAAATCATTAAAGAATATTTCGAAATTAAGGAAAAACAATCAAAAGATACAAAAAAATTAGCTGAATTAAAAGACAACATTAACAAATACTGCGATGCTAAAGGAATCGATAGGATATTCGGCGATGAAGGATACATCACTCGCCTGCCCCAGCAAAGATTCAGCTATAATATCGACAAAGTTAAAAGCATTTTAGAACCAGTTAACAAATGGAATGAAATTCTGACCATAGATAAGACTAAATTCAAAAAAGTCATAGATTCACTGCCCTATGACTTAAGAAAACAAATAGATGAAGCAAAAACTCTAGATCGAGAATTCAAAGTGATTTCAATGAGTAAGAATAAGAATTAATTATTGTATTTCCCAAAATTTCCGCAAGGAACATATCCTGCATCCTGAGCATCATTCTCTGATGAAAACCATACCCTATTCTCTTCTGAAATTTTCTTAGCCCATGGACAATCTGGATGATGATATTTACTGCTATTCACACTACCCACAAAACTTCCTTTTTCAGGAGTTTTTTCTTCTTTTTCCTCAACTAAAGCTTTTTGAATAGAAGCAACTGGAGTTGGATTTTGAATGACAATTGAATTGCTATCACCTTTTAAATCAACCAACAATCCTACTCCAAAGCTAAACAAGGCAACTAAAACAATAGTAACAGTTAAAAATATATCAGATTCTTTTTCCTTGACTATTTCCTTAAAATTAGATAACATAGATGTTAGAAAAGAAAATAAATAGTGGGGAGACTAGCTTGAAAGAGTCAATGGCAAGACTAAAATAAGTTTTTCTGTTTAGTAATATAAACAGGACTCCCCACGCAATTTTTTTATGTCAAAGACAAAATCAGCCGGAACAACTAGTTTAGGCCGCGATTCACAACCAAAATACTTAGGAATTAAATTATCTGGTGGACAAAAAGCAAAAGCCGGCAGTATTATCGTTCGCCAAAGAGGAACCAGATTCCTTCCAGGAAAAAATGTCCGTCGCGGCAAAGATGATACCCTTTATGCAATCAAAGAAGGGATTGTTAAATTTGTAACTAAAAAGATTAAGAAATTTGACGGAAACAGAAGACTTGCTAAAACTGTCAGCGTTGAATAGATAAATACATACTTGGATTCAAAAAAGCATCTCACGATGTTTTTTTAACTTACTCTGAAATATAAACCTTCTTTTCCAAATAACACTTGATTGTATTTTCTGCATCTGGAAACAAGTCTTTTGGTATTTGATTATAACTAAACCACTCCCATTTCTCCCAATCTTTAGGTAATAATAATTTAGGATTATCATTAATTTCTGTAAATACACCAATACTTATATAATGATTACCAAATTCATAATTAGCATTAACACATATCACCTTATATTCAACTACATCACAATCAATCTCTTCTTTGATATTTCTCCTTACTGCATCTCCAATTTTTTCTCTAAAATAAATATCTCTGCCTGGTATACCATAAATTCTTTTCCCTTTAATATTCCACTTTGGCGTGAGCAATCCTAAGAGGATTTTATTATCACGAATTACTAGAATACTAACATTTACCTTAGGTGTTTTATTTTTCATAAAAATTTTAATTCCTATTTTAAGCCAGCTTTAATAAATTCTCTAAACAAAGGATGTGGCCTGAGAGGACGAGATTTAAATTCAGGATGGAATTGGGATCCAACAAAGAAAGGATGATCTTTTAATTCAATGATTTCAACCAGATCCCTTTCTGGATTAATACCTGAAATGACTAATCCTTTTTCTTCTAAAACATCTCTGTAATCATTATTCACCTCATATCGATGCCTATGCCTCTCAGAAATATTTACTTCCTTGTATGCTTTCTGGGCTTTGGTTCCTTTAGTCAATTTACAAGGATAAGCACCCAAACGCATCGTCCCACCATATTCCTTATTCTTAATCTTATCCTTCTGATCAGTCATGAAATCAATAACAGGATTTTCTGTCTTAGGATTAATTTCAGTAGTATGGGCATCTTTTAATCCACAGACATTCCTGGCAAATTCAATTGTTGCCAATTGCATTCCATAACACAAACCTAAATATGGGATCTTATTCTTCCTACAGAATTCAATAGTTTTAATCTTTCCTTCCACTCCCCTTTCTCCGTATCCGCCTGGGACAATAATGCCGTTAAATTTCTTTAATTCTTTCAATTTCTTAGGATCCTTCTCGTATTCCTCTGAATTAATCCAAGTGATCTTAGCTTTTCTCTTGTTATGCCAAGCAGCATGCTTGATTGCTTCAATGACAGAAATATATGAATCAGCTAGGACAAAATCACCTGTAGCAAAGTATTTGCCGACAATCCCAATATCTATTTCCTCATGCCCATTATTGATCTTCCTAACTAAGCCTTTCCATTGTTTTAAATCATTTTTCTTGGATTTCAAGCCAACTTTAGCCAGAATCTTATCACCAAACTTATCTTTCTCAAAATTCAAAGGAACTTCATAGATACTGTCGACATCTGGAGCTGAAATCACGTTTTCTTCAGGTACGTTGCAGAAACAAGAAATCTTTTCTCTTCTTGGCTTATCCATTGGGCAGTCAGAACGAGCCAGGACGAAATCTGGCTGAATTCCTACTGAATTAAGAGCTTTGACAGCCATTTGAATAGGCTTTGTCTTCATTTCTCCGATCTTGCTAGGCACTGGCAAATATCCAATAAACATAAAGATTACATCTTGAGGATTCTTTAATTTCATCTGGCGAGCTGCTTCAAAAAACAAAGCATTTTGATATTCGCCTACCGTTCCGCCCAATTCAATCAAAACAAAATCCATATTGTCCTTCTTGCCAGCATTTTCTATCCTATTGATGATTTCATTAGTCACATGAGGAATAGCCTCAACGCATTTGCCGCCATAATCCAGATTTCTTTCTCTTTTGAGAACTGACCAGTATACTCTGCCGCCAGTCATATAGTGGTATTCGTATAGGTCTTTATCTAAAAACCTTTCGTAATTACCAATATCCTGATCTGTCTCTATACCATCATCCGTTACGAAAACCTCACCATGCTCAACAGGATTCATCGTGCCAGCATCGACATTAAGATAAGGATCTACTTTAACAGCAGAAACCTGATAGCCCTTGCTCTGTAATATCTTGCCAATTGAAGCAGTGGCTACGCCTTTGCCGATTCCTGACATAACTCCGCCGATCATGAATATGTATTTTGTTTTCTTGCTCATATTTAAAAAAGAAAAAAACGGACAGACCTCCGTTAATTAAAAAGAAACCTTAAAAATATCTTTTTAAGATTCCTTTTTAACTTCCTCAGTAACAATTATTTTAATACCAGCTTCTAGATTATGAGGCAGTTGGATACTGACCTCATATTCCCCTATTTCTTTAATAGGGCTTTCTAACTTAATGTAATCTTTATTAATTTCAATCCCCTGTTCTTTTAATTTTTCGACAATCTTGCCTTCATTAATGGCGCCGAACAGTTTTCCTTCTTCACCAATCTTAGCTGAAATTTCTAACTCCAGTCCATCTAATTTACTAGCTAGACCTTGAGACACAACTAATTCTTGCTCAGCTTTTTGAGCTTCAATTTCTTGTTGCTCTTCGGCTTTAGCCAATTCATCTTTATTAGCCATAACGGCTAATTCTTCAGGGATTAGGAAGTTACGAGCATAACCATCGGATACTTCTTTAACTTCACCCTTCTTGCCTAATTTTTCTACGTCCTTTAATAGAATTACTTTCATATTTTTATTTTCTTAATATTTTATCTTAAGTTTT
>CAYOHI010000002.1:0-97245 GCA_964403725.1 uncultured Candidatus Saccharibacteria bacterium | reverse complement strand
AATTGAAGCCTATTACCTCTCCAGCTGCTTTTGAAAGTAACAATTACCGGTGGGAAAGAATTAAAAAAATAAGCAAAGAGATAAAGAACAAATACAAGACTGGTGAATCGGTCCAATTGGGAAATGGCGCTTTGGTCAAAGATCCAAACGGCAAGATTTACAAAATCAATGAAGGCAAGAAACAATGGATCAGAACAGTTGATGATTTCTTCAAAGGCGGATTCAAGGAAAAAGATATTATTGATGTAAATGGCGAAGAAATTAAAAGCGTTGAAGAAGGTGAAGATATTGTGGCTGATGACACAAAGTAGGACTTGTTGACAGATATTAAAAAGAGCCAGCATGATGCTGGTTCTTTTTGATTCTCTTGATGATTCACCTATTGCCCAAAAGCATAGACATTCCCATCAATGGTTACGACATAAACCGTGCCATTAGAATCAATCACTGCTCCGTGGCTGATCTTATCATTCAGCTCTGCCTGCCACTTAATCGATTTATCAGGATTAAAAGCATAGAACATCTTATCCTGTCCGCCGACATATATTATCCCATTGCTATCAACAGTTGCTGAAGCATAGACCTTATCATCAAAGCTGGCAAAAACCCAATTAGTGCTGCCATCTGACTTATTAATGTCATAGAACGTATAGCCATCAGTTCCGATATATATATGATCTCCGTTAATAGCTGGTATCGGATTGCTGATACTGCCTATTGGACTGGTCCACTTCTGGCTGCCATCAGAAGAATTCAGAGCATACAGCCCGTCTGATTCAGTGCCTGCATAAAGGATCCCGTTATCCAAGCTCAATGCTGTAGAATAGCCGCCGGCGCCAGTCTGCCATTCAATAGTGCCGTCACTTTGATTAATGGCATAGACATATTCGCTATTACCAACCCTGCCTGCCGTGTATAGGATTCCGTCTGAATCTATAACGGGCGTTCTCACCCATCGCCCGTTACTCAACTGTTCGCTTTGCCAGATTTCTTCTCCATTAGGAGTCAAGGCGTAGAGATAGAAATCATCAGCGATATATATACTTCCATCAGGACCGATAACTGGCTCTGAAGATTCATTGCTAGCTCCATACTTCCAAACCAACTGTTCGCTGGAATTTACAGCATAAAGATAAGGGTCATTCAGGGTTGCATCAACAAAATAGATGAATCCATCTGAAGAAAAGACAGGGGTTTTCACATTGCCATCAGTGCCTGTGTCATAGAATTTACTGCTATTCCCATCTGTCGCTATCTTGTACAGATCACCGCTATTTGCTCCGACATAGATTGAGCCATCTGGCCCAATGACAGGCGAATTTGGATCAGTTACTCCTAAATTAACTGTCCATTTGGGAGTACTGGTGGGTGAGCCCGTATTGCTGTTGCTGTAAGGACTTAATCCTGAATGATACTGATTATACTGGATCATCGGGCAAGCTGTATCAGCTAAAGTTGCAAAATTACTTCTTGGTTCAGTTAAACTTAAGGAATTTTGCGGGTTAGGATTAGTTTGCAGGACAAAATCATTGCTATTGTTATCCCCATCCCAATTATTCCCTTGCCAATGACTGTCGCCATTAACAGCTAACAGTTCGGCTGTCGAAGTGCTCCTGTTTTTTCTTTCCAAGCTTTGTTCCTGGCCCGGCGGTGTACTGAATTCTAAAGTTTCCGGGAAAAGATATGTGCCACTGCCGTATGCGACCTTATCGATAATGGAATTATCTTCTGGATCGGTTAAAAGGGTTTGATTGTTAACTAAGAAGACATTCCCGCCAGTAGCTGACAATTGAAAGGAGTTATGACTTACATCAGCTATCATATGCCCGTTATAGCTTGTATTGGCGATCAAGAAGAATCCATTAGTTGGAACAGATCCGGCCAGATTCTCTTTTTCAAAAGAAGCTGATTCGCTATCCCTGTACTGGATTGAATAGTTGCTTAAATCAATATCGCCATCTGTCGGATTATATATCTCAATAAACTCGTCATCCTCGTGAGATCCTCCCCTAACTTGGACTTCGCTGATAACCAAGCCATCAGCTAGTCCTGAAGGAGTGCTGGAAGCAGAATTAGAAACATCTGAAGAATTATCCATATCATCTTCAGTCTTTATTCCCCAGTAATATATTAAATTTGGAGACAAGCTGTCAATTAAAAGACTTTCTAGTGTCCCAGCAATAGACGGAACCAAAGAATGGATCAGTTCTGTAACTGAATCCCAATTAAGAGATGTTACCTCAGAAGAAGTAGAGTACCTTATTAGATACTCATCACCGCCCGGCGCTGTCCAGGACAAGTCAATTTCTCCCCGATTACTGCCCGGACTGGCAGATAAATCAGAAATAGCAGAAGGCGGGGTTGTATCAACATTTAAAGTCAGTGATGTTTCATCGCTTTGATTACCAGATCCATCTTCTGCTTTAATTAAAACTGTATTTTCACCTTCGCTAAGATTAATAATTTGCTGCCAATCACCATTTTCATCAGTAGTTGTAGAATAGTTTGAAGGAGAAGTAATAAGGATAGTTGAATTAGCTTCAGCTGTACCAATCAGATTAGTTGTTGTAGTAGCTAAAGAATCGCCTGAGTTATGTGAAGTAACTACAGGCGCATCAGGCGGCGTTGTATCACCTTGGGAGACTGGAGTTCCTCCACCTCCACCAGGAAAGAAAGATAAGCCAAAAGGCGTATTGGAAGTAGATACTGGTTCTTCTATCGCTACTTCCTCTACTACTTCTTCAATTACTTCAATAATTTCTAGTTCTGCTATTTCTATTACAGACTTCACTATTACTTCCGGTTCTTCAGCTGTTTCTGTTGCTACTTCAACAGGCTTTGGTGATAAAACGACAGGATTTTGAACAACTTTTTCTTGTCTTGCCTCTTCGATTACTGGTTCTAGTATGACATTTTCCTCAACTGGCTTTGATAAAGGTAGATTAGCTGGAGGTATTATTTCTCTTTTTGGCTTTGGAATATTTTTTTCTTCTACTGCTAATTCAGAGATATTAGCACCTTGTTCTTTTTTTTTGGATTCTATAAAGGCATTTGCTTTTTTAAATACTCCGCTTACAAAAGCAAATGCTTTATCTTTTACTTTACCAGCTTTTTCCGTAGCATAATTCCAGCCTATTGGAATTAATTCACTCGGCTCGTAGTAGTTTGATTGGTTCCAGGCAATAGTAGGAACATCACCACCCAATGGAATATATTCTTTATTTGTAATTTTTTTAAATATATTAGGCAGCTCTATGCCTAGACTATCTGATTTTTCTAGAGTTGTCATCCCTTCAAATCTACTAATGAATTCGGGAGTAAATTCCACCAAATCATATTCCCTGAAATTGATTTTCAATCCCCCCAAACCTTCTTCATTCCACTTTTCAAACCTTGTCCATCTGATTCTATTACATTCACCACCCTCACTGTTATTATCCACACAATTAGCATGAGATCCATTACCAACATACGACCAAACATGGTTGTTTCTTGGATTATTAATTTCTGTATTAAAAACCTTCCTTTGATGTGCCGTGCCAATTACTTTAACAGCTCTTTTTGTTTCTTTGTCTACAAATACGAACACAGATTCCCAGTCACCATAATGATGGTTTTTAATTCTGCCTTCAGAACCATTAAAAACATAGAAAAACCAATATTGATAAACCCATTGATCGCCTTCATCTTCAATATGGTAAAAAACAGTTAATTTATTTAATTTATCCTGAAGAGAAAGTTTGGTATATTTCTCAACAGCTCTGTATCCTTCAATTTCAACTCCATTTTCAAAATATGAATCCCAAATATTTACCGGATAATATTTTTCATCAGAATCAAACCACAAATTAGGCGCATAATTAATAGGTGATGGAACTTCTACTGAAGTTTCAAAGCTATATACAGAAGTGAAAAACAAAAAACCAGCCGATACTAGAGAAAGTAAAGTAAACCCAAAGAGTATTGGTTTTTCACGTATTAATTGACCCATACGGTATATTTATTTTTTGTATCTATACATTCCCCAGCTTAGGAATATTCCAAAAATTATTCCCATTAGGGAAAAAGCAATCAGATAACTCAATAGAGTGGAATTAAATAAATAACCCAACAAATTTCCAATCACTGGACCAATCGTAGAACCAAGAGCTAGACCCAGTGAACCCTTCCAGACTAAGTCCCATATCTTCCTTTTCAAGAATAGAGCATAAAAAAAACTAATAATAGCACCCAAAACAAGGAAGGTAGTCGATGTTACATCAATAAATATTTCTCGAGAAGAACCTATAGTCACCGCTGATATTTCATCATTCATAAAAAAATCAAAAAAATAAGCAGGTATAACAGATAAAAAAATTATGCCAGATGAATAAAAGAGATAATTTATAATTGGGTATAAAAACCAACTTATAGACCACCCAATTAACCCACCCAAGACAGATTTAGTAATATTTTTAATATACCAATTAGGCCAAATTAGAGCTAATCCACCAAAAAAAGCCATACTAATAATGGCCAAATGATGAAAAGAATAACCTAAATCAGGTAGTTCTGAATAAAGAGCCAAACCCCAAAGCAAACCACCTATACCAAAACCCAAAGCATGAACTGATAAATATTTTTTAAGATCCATAAAACCTCCTTTTCATTTTCATTATACCCTAAAAACAAAAAAATGGATAATTAATTTTATCCACTTTTTATCCACAAATCAAAAAGTTCGCCCCTGTGGCTCAAGAACGAACTCCAACCTCCGCTTGTTATGCCTCCGAATAAGTCCAACAACGATTGGGTTAACCCGTAAAGGGAACGAGCTCGGCGGGGATTTTCGGTGTTTGTTTTTTTCCATCCCCTTGTCCATACGCCCTGCTCAGCACTTCATAGGAGTAAAGACAGAGCTCTCTCTGCTCATCCGTGACGGCCCCTCTTATGAACTTTTCATCTTTGCTCAGAGCATACCTGTAGATCTCACCGCCAGCCATGAACATGAATTCCTTCAGCTTCATTTCTTCATAGCCCTTAAACAAGCCATCAATCACTACCATTTGGGCGGTATAGTAGACCAGGGCGAACTTAATCTCTTTTTCCAGGTCGGTATTGATGACCACACCGTCCAGACTCCCAATGATCCGCCTTTCTTGAGAGCCGTTTTCAAGAACTTGCCAAAGCGACAGCCCTCCGCCCTTGAAGACGGTAAACTTATGCCAACCCTCGATTTCTTCCGGCGTTAACATCATTTTTTCTTCCGCCAAGGCCGATCCTGACAGGAAAAAGAAAACCATAACCAAACATGCGATTGATCGTTTCATAACATCCCCCTTTTGATGTTGTTGGTTGATAAAGTACTTCTCCCTTACCTATTATACTGCTTCTTGTAATATTCCATATACTCACCTGATTTCAAAGGTTTCCACCAACTTCCGTTTTCCTTGTACCATTGAATCGTCTCGGCCATAGCATCTTCAAATTCATATTTTGGAGTCCAGCCTAAATTCTGCAATTTATTTGAATTGATTGAATAGCGACGATCATGTCCAAGTCTGTCCTCAACATATTTAACTGAACTCTCATCCTTGCCTAATTGATCCAGTATGATATTTGTAATCTCCATATTGGTTCTCTCATTGCTGGTTCCAATATTATATACCTCGCCAATTTGGCCGTAGTGCAAGGTATAGTCTATGGCCTCACAGTGATCTAAGACATAAATCCAATCTCTTACTTGTCTTCCATCTCCATAGATTGGAACCTTCTTATCCTCTAAAAGATTGGTAACAAACAAAGGAATCAATTTTTCAGGATACTGATAGGGCCCATAGTTATTCGAGCACCTGGTTATCAAGACAGGCAAGTCATAGGTCTGGCAATATGCCTTGACCATCAGATCTGCTCCGGCCTTGGTAGCTGAATATGGATTGCTTGGCTGCAGGTAACTTTCTTCAGTAAAAGAGCCCTGCAATATACTGCCATAGACTTCATCCGTACTTATCTGTAAATATCTATTGATAGAGTACTTTCTAACCGCTTCAAGTAAAGCTTGGGTGCCTGAGATATTAGTTTTAATGAAATCTTGTGAATCTGAAATAGAACGATCTACGTGAGAATCGGCAGCAAAGTTAATTATGGCATCAGGCCTGCGAGAAGCCAGTTGATCAACAATATTCTTATCACAAATATCACCCTTAACAAAAGCGTATCTAGGGTTATTTTCAATATCTCTCAAACTCTCTAAGTTACCCGCATAACTTAATTTATCAAGATTAATTATCTTGTATCCCGGATATTTCTTTAAAATATGTCTAATAAAATTGGAGCCGATGAAACCGGCCCCTCCTGTTACGATTAAATTCATATTTTTAATGATTTAAAATTCGATAAATTCCTTTATCTTATCAACTGGAATAGTTCTTAATAATCCTTTGTAATCAACTAAATTCAAGCCAATTACTTCGCCTTTAACGTTAATTAAAGGACTGCCGTCAGCCAAGACATCTTCCTCATCTAGATTAAGCTTAAGAGTTTCTCCATTAATACTTCTGATAATACCCAAATTCACAAATTTATTCAATTCGCTGCCTTTCAATTCAGCTCCGACTAAAATCACTCTTTCCCCTAATTTTAAGTTTTCCAGTTCAGTTAAAGAAACAACTGGCAGATGTTCTTCTTCTATCTGAAAAAGGGCCAAATTATTCTCTAGGTCTTTTTTAATGAATTCAGCTGCCAAAGAGTGACCATCTCTGAAAACTATATACTGGCTTGCCTTTAAGGAAACTAGATCGCCTGAAGTAATCAGATATCCATCACTGGTGATAATAAATCCGGTTCCCTGGTTAAGTAAGCTCTTATTCTGATAAGACTGAACCACAACCAGGCAATTATCAATCTTATCAATCGCATTTTCTATAGCTGTATTCTCAGTAATGATCACTTCTTCGGTTGGATTGATAATAGTGGTTCCGTTGCCTGCGTGCTTGATGAATTCAAATTGGGCAAAAAAAGGAACCGTAGACAGATACGGCAAAAGAAATTGGTCAGCCAAGATTCCTCCCAACCCACCAATAATCAAGATTAAAACAATATTTATAATTTTTTTGCGCATAACGTTATAAATTAACCTCTATTTCCCGATTCGTTTCAAAAAAACTGCCTGTAGCATTAATTGTTCCTGCACCTCCATTGTAACTAACAGTATATGTAGCACCACTATCAAAGTCAAGCCTGATGTTTGTATATGAGCAACTGCCAGAACCCTGCCTAACATTGAACAAACAGCGCTCTACGCCAGATTCAGCTGCATAAAATGAGACAACCGAATGGCCTATCTGACTAGACATTTTGCTTTGATTAAGTATTAAAAGAGCGACCCCTGAACTTATGGTCAAAAGAACACTAACAAGCAAAACCGATAAATATATTGAAATTGATCCTTTTTGTATCATATTTTTTAGAAAGCCCTGTAAGAAACCGTACTTTGCAATTCCATTTCAGCCTGGGATTCAACCATTTGTCCCTGAGATTCAGCTTTTATAATAATAGTTACTAAATTCCTTGGAGGATAGCTTCCTTTGTAGATATAGAACCAGCCTGTAATATCAACGTTTGACGGACTGACATCCTTTCCCCCACGAGTCAATTTCTTATTAACATTATCGAACTGATAATTAAATGTTTCGCTATCTTCATTGGTAATATTCAAGGTATTGACCATATTCGAGCTTGGTGAGTTGATGACGCTCATCCTAATCTCCTTACTCATTGATTCCAAGATGAATCGGGTGCTTTCTTGGATGTTTTGCAAAGCAAAAGCTTTTCTCTGGCTTTTAATGACAGAAGTAGCGACTCCAGATATAGCTATGACAATAAGGCCAAAAGCAGCCATTGCCACTAATAGCTCGATTAAAGTAAATCCCTTATTCTTATTTAATCCTTCCAATTCCATAAATGATCCTCAATAGTTAGATAACGCCAATCACCCATTATTTGCCATTTTACCTCGACTACGACCTTTACTTCTCGATAAGAAACCTTGGTTAAATTTACTTTTCGGTAAAAACCCGTATTAGTACCTGAATCATATTGATAGAATCCATTATTATCAACTCTTAAAGGTGTCTCTGAAAAAGAAATTAAATTTGAATTATTGTACTGAACCCGATAATCCCGGCTAGTACTGGTAGCAATTGCCCCATCGTTTTCATACCAATCCCAATCACCCCAGTTGAAATTACCTTGTCTTACGTGCCTAACTACTTCAGCGCCTTCTTGGGCCAACCCAGAAGCAATCAATCTCATTTCACCTATAGTTGATCCTCTTAAAGATATACTAGACAAGCTCAAAACAGCCACCAAGCTAATTGAGACAATGAATATCGATATGAGCACGCCTATTAGACTAAGACCTTTTTGACTACTGATCATTTTAATTTCCTTCTATTAAACCAGATGTATTAACAACAACTGATCTTGTCTGAGAAGTTCCATCTACGCTAAAAACAATTACGCCTAAAGCACTATTACTATTGCCATTAATATATGTATCTGGGTCAGGTGATTCAAAGAAAACATCAAACCGGCTAGACGAGGGAGAAATAGCATTAACTGTTATATTCTCATCTAGATTAATTGTTTCAACAATTGTATCAGCTGATGACTGATAAGTATGATTGCCATTATTATCAATGTATATTATATATGAACTGGCATTATCAACAGTATAGATACCGTAACTATCTTTCCCGTTAAAATCAACCCCACTCAATGCCATATTTTGAACTCTTCTTAAATCTGAAACGAATTGCTGGGCAGTCTGGTCTAAAAGATACTTGTTATTGCTATTCCTAAAACTGAGTAAAACCGAAACCGTCAAAAGACCGATTATAGATGTCACCACCAAAAGCTCTATCATAGTAAAGGCATTTTCTTTTGAAAAATATTTCTTAATAATATTCATATTATCTCTCTTCCCAGCCAGGCAAGGCTGACTGAACGTTAATTGTTTTTGATCCAGTGCATGAATAGCTATCTGAATCAGTTACTTGAAGAGTGATTTGCTTATCGCCGGTAGAAACGAATTTGACAATCGGAGACTGTAAGCTAGAATTAAACGGATTGCCGTTTTCAAACGACCAGAACCATGATGATTTAGTCGAACCGCCATAAACAGTCGATAAATCAGCAAATAGAGCTTCTTCATCCTGACTCGGGCTAGTAGGCATCCAATTAAAGTCTATAGTTGGCCACATATGCCTGTCTGTTGCAAAGCTCGAACCGCTTACCCAGCCCGAATCATCTCCTTCTGAGTCATATACCTTTACTCTCCAATAGTATGTGGTATTATACGCTATTTGGTCTGAGGTTGGAGATACAGCTACAACAACTGTTTGGTTGTTTGTAGTTGGGCTCGGATTGGATAAGCTATAGTAATTGCGATCAACTTCCGGCGAGCTGAATCCAGCATTGTTATCTACCTGGAACTGATACCTGCTCTGCGTGTCATTGTCTGGATCAGAGTACCTCCAGGAAAAATGGTGAGAGGGAGAAGAACAGTAATTTCCTTTGGCAACTTGCAGGTTAGTAGCTGTTGGAGGAATATTGCAAGGTCCATTGGTCATAAAGGTAGTATCAGCACAGGTCCAGCCGCTCCAGGTATTATAATTGTCTTTAATTGCTACCTTCCATCTGTATACGGTATTGAATTGCAAGCCGTTGGTTCCATCATTAGGTGCAGTGAAAGCTTTATTACCAGAAGAAATTTCTCTGGTATCAATTTCTGGAGAAGGGAAATTACCATTAGCAAGACTGCCATTGTTATCAACTTGCACCCAATAAGATATCTGGCTGGCAGCTCCTAATCCATCATTAGGATCTGAATCGGAAGAATTAAAAGTCCACCTGAATGTAGGCGTAGGCCTGCTTATGTTATAACAGGCTGGCTGGGTGACGTTTGAAGTACAGAGCTGATATTCAGAACCAAGGTTAGTGACAGGACTATCAGGACCAGTAGAAGATCCTGGATCACATACTCTTAAAAATCCAAGAGTATCTGTATGATTAATATAACAACAATTAGTAACGCTACCCTTAACACTTGGATCGTGTCCTCCAACTTCTCCGCCTGGACCCGGCGCACATGCGCCATAAGGAGTGCTATCACACCACCATGAAGCAGTTCCAACTTCTCCGTCATACACACTTATACCTGGAGGGAAAGCTTCTTCCCAGCCCGCAACACATTGAGTTGGACTTGCTTCTGTTTTTTCCATAACTAAAAATACAGCAAAGAAGCCTAATAAGATACAGGGAATAGCAAAAATTAATAATTTTTTATTTCTATCGATCACTTCTCTTGCCAGCCAGGCAAGGCTGACTGAACGTTAATTGTTTTTGATCCAGCACATGAATAGCCGTCTGAATCAGTTACTTGAAGGGTGATTTGCTTATCGCCGGTAGAAATGAATTTAACAATTGGGTATTGTTGGCTAGAATTAAACGGATTACCATCTTCAAACGACCAGAACCATGATGATTTGGTCGAACCGCCATAAACGGTCGCTAAATCGCTAAACAAGGTATCCTCGTCCTGACTTGGACTAACAGGCCTCCAGTCAAAATCTATAGTCGGCCACATATGCCTATCTGTTGCAAAGCTTGAACCATTTACCCAACCTGAATCATCTCCTTCTGAATCATATACTTTCACTCTCCAATGATAAGTTCTGTTATATGCTATCTGGTCTGCAGTTGGAGATACGGCTACAACAACCGTTTGGTTGTTTGTAGTCGGGCTCGGATTGGACAGGTTATAGTAATTGCGGTCAATTTCTGGCGAACTAAATCCAGCATTATTGTCTACCTGGAACTGATACCTGCTCTGCGTGTCATTGTCTGGATCAGAATATACCCAAGAGAAATGATGGGAAGGAGAAGAACAATAATTTCCTTTGGCAACTTGCAGGTTGGTAGCTGTCGGAGGGACATTACAAGGTCCATTGGTCATAAAAGTGGTATCAGCACAGGTCCAGCCACTCCAAGTGTCATAATTATCTTTAATTGCCACTTTCCAATTATATCTAGTATTAAACTGCAAATTATTCAAACCGCTATTAGGTGCGGTATAATTTTTAGCGCTAGATGATATTTCTCCAGTATTTATTTCTGGCGAAGGAAAATTACCATTAGCAAGACTGCCATTATTGTCAACCATTACCCAATAAGATATCTGGCTGGCAGCTCCTAATCCATCATTAGGATCTGAATCGGAAGAATTAAAAGTCCACCTGAATGTAGGCGTAGGCCTGCTTATGTTATAACAGGCTGGCTGGGTGACGTTTGAAGTACAGAGCTGATATTCAGAGCCAAGCCTGGTAACAGGACTATTGGGACCAGCAGAAACATAATAAGGCAAAGCCAAAACAGCCGTAGTTGAAATAACAACTAAAACCAGAATACTTTTTCTGTTCAAAGAAAATATTTTCATTGTACTGATATTATACTATATTTCAGAAGAATTGTCATAAATACTATCCACAAGCTACATTGTCTTTATAAGCAAGTGCAATAAAGAGCTTTTTAAAATCAGTGTGATTATGACTCCAATAAACATCCAAGTCACAAAAGGGAAAAGCTTGTAGATACTAACTTTTTTCAAATCAGTCTTTTTCAACCATTTTTTTGTAAAATCAACTTGTTCTGGAGTCAATCCTCCAGGATAAATATGGCCCATATATTTCTTGAAAAGTTTCTTTTTTCTTTTCATCCTGTTGATTATCTCTTCATCCAAATTCATTCCTGGTTTCAAATCCTTAACCCTTATCTCTCTGGTTCCAGTTTTCAAGATATGGAAATCGATCAAGGCCCTGAATATATTTAAAATAGTCATGAATATAATCATCATTTTTAATGTCCGCTGGATAATCTGCCAAGTAGCCGAAGGAGAATCGCTCAAGCCATAGATTAGCATTACAACTAATAAAGCAAGAAATACCTTGAAAACAATTGGTTTTTTAAAGAAAGCAGCTAAAAAGCTGCTAAAGATTATTAAACCGGCAAAGATAAAGATCTGGATGGAAGATATATTAATATTGAAAGCATTCTGAATTGGCTCCTGGAACAAGCCAAAGGCTAAAAAGATAGTGATAAAAATGAGAGCCATTATTCCCATTCCTTTGATCCTCCCTTTAATTCTCTTCTTATCAAGCTTTATCTTCTTATTCCTCTCTTTTGGATCAGATAATTTAAGATAAAGAAATTTTATAAAATATATGATGGATCTAATTAAAAGGTACAGAAAAATAGGAATAAAAATATTTATTAGCAAGACAAAAGAAGGAAAATATGGTAAATATGATTTCCAATAATATTCCAGAGGTATCAATAGGGCATAAACGGCAAAAAGCTTGGCATCCCCGGCTGCCCAGGCGCCAAAGCGCCACATCAGATATGAAAGGACTAAAGCAATGATAGCATTGGTCATAACCCTACTTAGATATCCCAGAGAAACGGTAAAGACAGGAGCTGGAGAATCATCTGGCAAATTCTGGATTTCAAAATAGTAATAGCGGGTAATTGGCGAGGCGACAAAATACCAGGCAAAAAAGAACACAATAACAATTAATCCCCAGCTCAAACCCAGAATAATCCACTTATTCTTAACTTTGCCGTATTTAGTATCTTGGTAACTAGTAATCAGACCAAGAAAGAAAACAAATGGTAAAAATAAAATATTAAAAATCATTATTTCTTACCTACTTTAATAATTGGATGATAAAAATCCTTTGTTTCTTCAATAATCAAATCTTCTTTTATGGGATTGAATTCTTTTCCTTTTACCTTATTGGGATGATCCCTGTGGATACCTAGACAAAAATTCTTGTACTTACACTGATTACAAGATGAAATGAAAGTCACTTCTTTTTCTGGCAAAGTTCGCCAGACAAAAGGCCAGAACTTTGAATCAACAGTGCATAAAGGAAAATGATAAAGCCTAATTTCTTTGAAATATTCAAAAAGCGGATACGCCTTATCTAAATATGGCTTTACCTTGGAATATGCGAGACTGACACTTTTTAAGTTTTTACTAGCTTGTCCTTCATGTTCTATGAAAATTAAAATCACCCGGTCTATTAAAGGAAAGGAATTCCTAATTAAATTTAAGAACTGATCCAGATACCTATATGATAATTTACTAATAACTATTCTAATTTCAACACTCTGGTCATCCTTCTTATTAGCCAATATATTCTTCAGTCCTCCAATAGTCTGTTCAAAGCTATTCTTAGCCCTAGTTATGCCATCGTGAATTTTTGGAGTAGGCCCGTACAAAGAAACAGCTAAATGAAGATTATTAGTTTTTAAAACATTTTGAACAAAATCCTTATACATAAAACAGCGACCATTAGTCAGAACTCTAACCTCTTGTTTAGGAAAAGTTTTCCTAACAAACTTTAAAACATCCAAAAATCTAGGATGAAGAGTTGGTTCTCCGCCAGTTAGGATAATTGCATCATTGGGATCTATTTTTTCTTTTAATCTTTCAATTCTTTTAGTCAAAGTTTCATAATCATATCCTTCTTCCGGTCTTCCATCAAAAGAAAGCCAGGGCTTATCCGGATTAGTGCACATTAAGCAGAAATTATTACATTTATCCCAAATACAAATATCCATAATTACAAAGGTTTTAATTCCTTATCGCCGTATTGTTTAATGTATTCTTTCCAAATACCTTCACATTTATTAAATAGCTTACATTCCTTGCATTTCTTAGATTTAGTCCGTCCAATCTCTTGTCTTGATTCTTCAACATTGAAATTTTCAAAATCAGGAGCCAAATGTTCTGTCTTAAAAGTTTTAACTTCTTGCAATTCACTGATCTGATCCAAATAGTCCTCAAAATAACATAAGGGAACATAGCGGATTGCCCAATGAGGAATCTTATTCTTCTTGCCGACATCAAGGCATTTTTTAACATATGGTGCAATTTGAGAGATCTTAGGAACCAACTCTTTAAAATGGGTTTTGGCTGCTCCATAATTTGGATCAACAAAAATGAATTCAGAATTTCTAATACCGGAATCAAAAATGAATTTGGCAATTTGAGGCAGGTATTTGTAGTTTTGTTTAACAATGGTCGTATTAGAACCAATATTTTTAAAACCAAGATTCTTAAAATTATTCAAACCTTTAACTAATTGTTTAAAGCTGCCAGAGACTTGAGTCAATTTATCATGAAGTTTTGTATCATGACCATGAATAGAAAAGATAATGTCAGTCAGTCCCGCATCAATCATCTTTTGTGTGTATTCTGGATAAGAAAACATCCGGCCATTAGTAGCCATATTGATTGTCTTAAAGCCTAAATTCTTAGCAAAACTGACAAGTTCTAAAGCATCTGGCCTAATAGTTGTTTCCCCGCCAATTAATTCTAAATATGTCGTACCTCTTTTTCTTGCTTCAATCATTTCATTTTTAATTTCCAAAGTAGTCTTGTCAGACAATTCTCTCTTATCGGCATCAATACAAAAACGGCAATGATTATTGCATTTATATCCGGTAATGATGACTGTTTTTTTAATCTTGTTTTTCATTATATCTTAAACTCCTTATCTCCATAGAGATTTAAGTAACTCTTGCCTATTCCTGCACATTTATCCCTGTATTCGCACTTCCCGCATATCTTAATCCTTATCTTATCAGGATTTTCTTCCAGGCAAGGAAATGACAGATGACGATATTTTTCAGAAAAAGAACAAGCTGGATATTCAACAAACAGAAACTTAACTTCATTTCCATGCTTCTTTTGGCATTTTACCAAGTATGGAGTAACTTTGCTAATCTGAGCCACTATTGATTTGGATTTAGTAATAGCTCTATTAATGGGCATAATGTGGCCGACATTTATTTCTTTAAATCCAAGACCAACATAGAAATCAATAATTTCAACTAAATCTTTGTAATTTTTCTGAGTAACCATCAAGTTAAGCAAAAAACTGAAATTATCATTCTTGTATTTCATAATATTTTTAATACCCATCAAAGCCTGGTCAAAGCTTCCTTTAGCCCGAGTGTGCAGATCATGCATTTTGGCTGTTTTGCCCATCATCGTTAATCCGATCTGAGTCAAGCCGCTATTTAAAATATTTTTAGTAAAATCAGGATAGGCGAACATTCTTCCATTTGTTGTTATGCTTATATCTTTAAATTTCAATTCTTTGGCATAATCAATCAGTTCAATAATATCTTTTCTTAGTGTTGGCTCCTGGCCCATAATATTGATGAAATTGAAATTCTTTCTGATAATCTTCATTTCTTTTTTTAAATTCTTAGTGCTTTTCTGGGGAAATTCCCTATCAGCTTCAAAACAAAAAATACACAAATTATTGCATTCATATCCTGCATAAAGAAACGGACTATTGCCTACTGTATAATATTTTTCCTTCATACAAATTTATTCTTTTTAGCTAATTCCCTTATTTCCTCATCGCCATATTTTTTAAAATATGACTTAGTTACGCCGCCACACTGACTGAAATACGAGCAGCTTTGGCAGAATTTTGGCTTAGTCTTGTATTTGTCCTGGTAAACTACTTTTCCTTTTTTTATGACCTTATCAACTCTTGAAGATGAGTCATGAGCTTCCATCTTAATATCTTCACATCTTCTCTCGGGCGTGAACATGACAATATTTTTGTTTTTCAGCATCTCTTTGTTGAAAACACAGAAAGGAAAATCAAAGAAATCTATTCTTTTAAATTTAGAACCAGCTAATTTATTAATCTTCCTAATATATTTTGAAAGCTCCTTGTATGGAACAGCTAGACTATCATAATGCTTAGCGCCTTGGCCATCAGGCAGCAATTCTAAAGGATGCCATTCTTTAACTCCCAATTGACTGACAAAATTACCGATTTCATACAGATATTTGTAATTTACTTTTGAGATAACGGTATTGATGACTAATTCTATTCCTGTTTTAGAAATATTTTTAATGCCTTTGATACACTGGTCAAATGATCCCGGTGTCCTGGTGACTCCGTCATGCAATGATTTCTTGTGACCATACAGAGAAACAGTCATAACTTTTAATCCTGCTTGAGCTACTTTCTTGGCATATTCCGGATAGGAAAAGATCCGGCCATTAGAAGTCAATCTAATATCTTTAAAGCCAGCTTTTTTGGCATAATTAATTAATTCAAAAAAATCAGGCCTAATGGGAACTTCGCCGCCAATGAGTTCTAGAATTCTAAATCCTTTTTCATAGCCCTGATCAATTTTTTTAAACAGTTCTTTGGTTGAGCTATTAAAATTGCGGTCAGCTACGTTAGAGCAAAAAACACAATTATTATTACAAGAGAATCCTGTTAGTAATAGGAGGACATTCTGATTTTCAGGTTTTTTCTTTTTTATTGGCTTTAATTCGTTTAATCCATAAAGTTCAACATAAGTTCGCCAAATACCACCACATTTATCATCATACAAACAATCCTTGCATTTAGATGATTTAATTTTAGTTTTTTCATGAAATTGATCTGTAGCTAACTGATATTGTTCATCTTTAACCGTATCCACTATACCCACTTTTCCTGGTTGATCTAATTCCTGTTGGTTTAATAGGATATCTTCATAACCTTTTAAAAAGCATAAAGGAATAGTGCCGCAAGTAGTGATTGAAAAATTCATCTTATATTCTTTGCATAGCTTTAAGGCTTTTTGGAAATATATTTCTGTTTTGGAAAGTTGCGGGAAAATCTTTTTATTTTTCAAGGCAGCCCCGACTGGGTAGATATATGAGAAAGTAATATTTTTAACTTGAGGAAACTTTTTGTTGATAAACTTAACAAAGCCTGGCAGATCTTTGTAGTTGTATTTGGTAATGACATGATAAATGGAAATGCTATCACATCCATTCTTAATCAGATTATCTATTCCTTTAATAGTTCTGTTAAAAGTATTTTTTCTGCCAACTAGTTTTTCTGAAATATCTTTTTTATGTGAGTGAAGAGAGACGGAAAAAGATAAACTGAAGTTTTTTGTGTTTTTTACTGATAATAGGTCTTTGACTAATTTTTCTTTTGAAAGCAGAACTCCATTGGTCAAAATATTGGCTGCTGAATATTTTTTCTTTTTAGAAAATTCAATTAATTCAGTCAAGTCATCCCTTAAAGTCGGTTCTCCGCCATCAAAAAAAATTTCCTGATAACCTTTTTTCTTTTTTTCTGAAATAATCTTTTTTGCTCGTTTTGTATCAATGTGGCCAATCGGTTTTTCATCGCCGCCGCGCACACAAAAAAGACAATCTTCATTGCATTTGTCTAAACTGGCAAAGTATAGTCTTTTTTTCATTTCTTATTAAAATCCTTTAAATATTTCTCTAAACGATTGCAATCAACCTTTAATTTAGAATATTTTTCATATGTTTTGAGAAATGACTTATGCAATGGATTATTTATTTCCAATCCATAAGCATCCATGCCATCTCTTACAAAATAGCTTATATCGCATTCTGGATAGCCAAATTTAGAATTTTCCCAATCAACCAACCATATATTCTTATTCTCATCCAATAGAATGTTCTCCCTTGTAAAATCACCGTGAGATAAAACAAGATTATTTCTTTTCTTCGAATGCAATTTGGCCAATATTACTGCTAAGTCTGAAAAATATTTCTTTTTAAAATTAATAGTATTTTCTAAATAATCGGAAAGCGTAAGATTAAATGGCTTTCTAGGGCATTTCAACGACAGCATAGGATGGTTATCTTTTGTCGGCCATAAAGGTAAGACAACTTCATTTGCTTTAAAAATTTTAGATTGAAAGACTTTTTCCTGTAACAGCAAGTTCTTTGAATCAACATCAAAATCTATTTTCATAAAAGCAGATTTATGGGAAATAAATTCGACTTTCCAAGCTCTACAAATGAAGGATTTCTTTCTATTTATCCTTTTGATAGATCTGATTTTTCGGCCATAATTACTGGACAGGATATCAATCAACAGAGGATCTTCGACTGAAATGATATTTCTTGCTACTTTTATTCTTTTAACTAATCCAGAAAAATTTCCCATATTTATTTCACTGGCTTAAATTCTTTCCAACCAAACAATTCAGGATATTCTTTCCAAGGCCCTTCACAGATTTTATCATATTTGCATTTCTTGCAATTCGGTCCTTTAGCTTTCCCTTTATCTTTTCGATACCCTGAGTAATCCTCAACCACGAAATCAGAATCAAAAACCATCGATTTGGGAATGATTCTTTCAGCAATACAATCCTCGTAACCTTTCATCAAGCAATATGGGATTGCTTCGGTAGTTACCCTCTTCTTAGCCTTTAATCCAACATCTAATCCTTTTTTAACAAAAGGCATGATTAGGATTTTTTTAGGAACAATCCAATCTTTGTTTTCCCAAGCAATTCCACCCAAGTGAATAAAGGCAAACTGGAATTGATCAACATCTAAATTAACCAATATTTCAGCTATCTTAGGAATTTGCTTATAGTTTTTCGAGGTAATAACCGTATTAGTTAAAACATACTGGTTTAACTTCTTAAGATTTTTAATTCCTTGGATTGTCTGGTCAAAGCTGCCTTTAGCGCAGGTCAGATAGTCATGGGTTCTAGCATTTGACCCATGCAGGGCTGGTGAAAATTGAGTTGCTCCAGCCTGGACAACCTTTAGACAGAAATCATCGTAAGCCAACATCCGACCATTGGTTTGAACTTGAATTTCTTTAAAACCGATATTTTTGGCTATTTTAACCAATTCTAAAAAATTAGGATGCATGCACGGCTCACCGCCAGTGAAAACAACCTCTTCCTTGTTTTTCTTAAAAGCCTCTTTAAGAGATCTTTCTATTTCTTTTTTTGGCTTGGACTGGCAAAAATTCCTTTTATCACCTTGAACACAAAAAAGACAATGATTATTACAGCCAAACCCTATTTTAATATCAACTCTTTCCATAATATTTAGCTAGAGGATCTAATCTGTCATATCCTCCGTTAATTATTTTTGCCGCATGTCGACTGCCACCCCGGCATTTGAAAGAAAACGGACAATTCTGGCATTCTTTTGGTAGAAATTCCAGATTTCTCATTTTTTTAATAAAAGGATTATGCCAAGCTCTTATAATATCCTTGAAAGAACCCAAATCTTCATTTAAGAAATAGTGCGGCTTAACAAATCCACGCGGATCGATAACCAATCTACTGTGACCATCATCGTGCAAAGCACCTTTGCTAACACTATTAATTCTATTCATATCCTTAATGCTGCAAAAAGGAATTGCATTGGCAATAAATACGGGCTTGTCAGTCGCTTTTCTCAAGTTAATCAGCTTATCAACTAGAATATTGATATGTTTTGAATTTAAATCTTTTTTCTTAGAGATTGGAACTGGACGGTACAGTTCCCATTCATCTAGAGGAAGTTTGGAAATGAATTGGGCGATCTTATCAAATGATAAGATATTTTCCTGTGTTGCAACCGTTCCGGCCCTGACTACAGGAATATTCTGCTTTTTTAATAATTCTATTGCTTTTACTTTTTTCTTTAATGAATTTTTAGTATTGGTAAGCTTTGTTTCTTCTTTGTCTGTATAGCTCTCAATTGGAATCAAAACATTATCAACTATACCCCTTAGCTTACTAGCTACTTTATTATCAATTAAAGATCCATTAGTATTCAATCTAACTTCTAAGCCCTTATCTTTAGAATATTTTAATAATTGAAAAATATCTTTTCTCAATAGCGGCTCTCCGCCAGTAAACCTAATTATTCCTATACCCAATCCAGTAATATTATCAATTAATTTCTTAATGCTTTTTGTACTTATTTCCTTAATATCCCTGCCATGTTTAGCAAAAGAAACCTTATTAAAGCAAAACTGACAATCAAAATTACATTTCGGCTCGACTTCAATCATTATCTCTTCAGGCAAGTCAGGCTTAGGGCAAATCTCTTGAGAATCATATTTTTTAAAGTATCCTTTTGGAAAACCAGAGCATTTCTTATTCCAATAGCAATCCTTGCATTGTTTATCTTTTTCTCCTTTAAAATCGCTACTGGGCAAAATATGGTCAATGGCTTGCGGCGAAATGACACAAATTGGAATATTTTTTAACCAAACTTGAAAATACATTTCATAATCAAGTAATTGATATATAGATGGAATGATATCTGAAAAGTATGGTAGTTTTTCCAAATCATCAGTTATTTCTATTTCTACCTTATCTATCTTGTTATTTATTAAAAAATCCCCCAACCGAGGAAGCATTCCATAATTTGATTGATCTATTTTAAATCTCATTTTCTTAGTATTTCGACTTTCCTTCCTTTTATTCTAATTATACTAGAAGGTTTTTTTATGGGAAACCGGCCGCCATCTAAAATTAGATCTGGATAAATCTTCACATCACTTAACTGATCCATTAATTCCTCTATTGAATAGACAACTGGCAAACTAGATAGATTAGCGCTTGTGCCAACCAGCGGCCTGCCAAAATCTTTAAGCAATACTTGAGAAAAAGGACGTTTAGGCATTTGAATACCCACAGTATCAAAATCAGGATTTAAAAATTCAGGCACCATTTTTTTTCTAGAAACGACAAAAGTGAACATTTTCCTAGGATTCTTTTCAATCATTTCTTGGGCTAATTTATTCCAAGATCCATATTTTTTAAACTGATTTACATTTCTAGCAATGATGAAGCAAGGTTTGTTAAAATCCCTGCCTTTAAATCGGTATACTTTCTTAATTGCCTTTTCATTTCCCATATCAGCAGCAATGCCATAGCAAGTATCAGTTGGATGAATGATGATACCTCCCTTTTTTAAAACTATCACCGATTCGTCAACCGCTCTTTGAGTTTCTAATTTACTTTTAGGATTGAATTTTAAAATATTCATTTTGTAACGCTTGGTTTAAAGTTTTTGAATTTTATCTTATATTTCTTCTGATAATAGGCTAAAGCGCCGATCATAGCAGCATTATCTAAGCGGTAATTTTTCTTAGTTGGATAACGCAGAGTAAAAGGCAATTTTTCTTTCTTTATCCTCTGTTTCAATGTTTTTTCCAAATACTTATTCATTGAAATGCCACCAGCAATATGGATTTCCTTAGCTTTCTTAATTTCAGCTATTCTAAATATCTTATCGGAAAGTATTTGAACAATTGATTCTTGGAAACTAGCTGCTACATCATTAATGAATTGACTGTTCTTTTTCTTTTCTTTTTCAGCAAAGCTAATGATAGATTCCATAAAATCAAAAAAATTAAGATCCATTAAAGGGCCTTTATAGAATTTAGTAAAATCAAACTTATTAGCATCACCTAAAGAAGCTGCCTTTATTAAGCTATCAACTCCGGCTTCTGATGAGGAAATTAAACCTAGTCTTTTGCCAACTTGATAAAAAATCTTACCAATTCCTATAAAAAAACTCACTTCATCTTTAGTTTTTTTAGGCACAGTATCAAAAACTGTCTGACAGCTCTTTCTATCCTTAAGCAATGAAAGATCACTATGACTGCCCGAGGCAGAAAAAACTAGTATGGGGAATTGAAAATCTTTGTGATTCCTTTCAAGCCAAGTCGAATAAAGATGAGATAAGATATGGTCTACTTTAATTAATTGTTTTTTATGACACTGACTTAAGGTCTCAGCTATAGCCACGCCCGCCAAAATACAGGTATATATGCCTGAATCTGCACTCACTGCAATTGCATCAATTTCATTCCAATTAATTTTTTTTGTATTTTTAATTAAGAATTTAATGTGCTGGTCTGGCAAGATATATGGAAAATCACTCCAAAGCTTATTAGGAACATAGCCTGAACCAATCTTATTCATTAAAACCTCGTTGCCATCCTTAACTATGGCCAAGCCAGCACTGAATCCAGTTGTATCTATAGCTAAAATTTTCATAATAACTTACCAAAACGTCGTTTTATGACGTCTGTAAAAATATTAATTATTTCCCAGTCTTTATGCTTGTTATAAAGAATATTAGCACCTATTTTAAAAGCTTCCAAGTCCTTTTTCTTTTTCCCCGCTTCTCTTGGATGCCAGATATGATATACCTTTATCTTTTCATCCCAAATGAATTTTAAATCTAATTTCTTTAATCTATAACCCAAATCAACATCTTCAAATCCCCAAAAAACAAAATCCTTACTAAAACCATTTACTTCTTCAAGATACTTTTTCTTTATTGATAAATTACAAGTAACAATTCTTTGCCATCCTTCTTTTGATAAGTCATACATTCGACAATGAAGCTTGGTTTCATCTTTAGGTTTCTCTTGGACAGAGCTTTTCTTAATCAATGTTAAATCATTATTTTTTTTAATATTGAATTCCTTTGGCAAAAGCATCCTATATCCACGAACTACTATGTTTGAATATTTGCTATGATATTTCTTGTGTTTCTTTAAACAATCCTTATCTGTCAAAATATCTGAGTCGTTGAATAAAATGATATTTCCTTTTGAATACTTAATGCCAATATTTCTGGCTAATCCGGCTCGGTTATAGAATTTAGCGAATCTTCTGTGCTCCTTTTTGACTTTTATATTTTTTCTTGGCCAATAGATATATTTGAAATTACAGGTCGGTTTGAGTTTTTTTATCATTTCCAAAGTATTATCATTACTACCGTCATCTATGACTATTATTTCATATTTTGATTTTGGATAACCTTGATTAAAAAAACTTTTCAGAACGAATTCCAAGCTTTCTTTCTTATTATATGTCGGAATAACAATACTGAATTTCGGTTTGGATTTATTCTTTTTGAAATTTATCTTAATTTTTGCTTTATCAGTATCAAAAAAATCCTTATCATCAGGCAAGTATGGATTATCTTTTAAATCCCTATTGTTTTCATTTAATAAATTTAAGGCTATTTCAGCTGCTTTCTTGTTTCCTGGTTTCAAATTGAAAGATTTCCTCTTTTTCGCTTTGGAATCCATTATTGAATTAAAAAGTTCATCTGAAGAATTATTCCTAGGAACCAGAGCTATTCCTTTTTTCCTTAGATACTTGGCTCTTTCAAATTGCTCATTACTGCCTCTTAATAACGGAATCAAAATGGCTGGGGTTTTTGCTTGTATAATCTCATTGCAAGTATTATACCCGGCAGCAGAAATAACTAGATTAGATAGGGATAATAATTCTGGTAGATTCTTTTCAAATTTAACAAATTTTAATTTTGGAAATTTCTTCTTTTCTGTATTTTTAAAATATGGACCAGTAACGATTATTGCTTTTAGATTTGGGGTATTTTTAATTAATCTATTATGAATGGCTAAAAAATTATCAACAATTTTTTTAGCCGACTCACAACTACCTTCTTTTAGTACGCCTCCGGCTCCTAGAGTAACTGTTATCAAGAAATCCTCACTGGATATCTTGTGCCTTGAGCGTGTCTTTTTTATTTTATCCTTATCTAAATCTTGAATAATCGGTCCGCAAATTTCAGCATTTGGAATATCTTTTATCTTCTTTAGGGCTTTTGAAGATAAGAGATATTTCATTTCATCTTCGTCATGAGAGATTACAATTTTATCAAAATACCTTAATTTATTCCTGACTTCCTTATTATCTAAGTCATCATCTAAATTCTTAAAATCTTTGAATCGCCAAACAAAAACAGCTCTAGTTTTAAACTTATCTAAAGCACTTCTTAGAGGATGAAAAGTAAATTCCCAAGAATTCAGGAGAAAATCAGCTATTACTAAGTCTGGTTTAAATTTCTTAAAAGATTTCAAAAGAATCTCTTTGTTTTTCTGTCTTTTATCTAAATTCTCTGAACTACTTTTTATTATTTTGTTTGAAATTGGATGTAATTTAATAAGGTGGTTATAGAATTTACCAAAAGCATTAGGCTTTTTTGATGAAGTTGCCAATATTATCTCGATCTTTTCTGATTTAAAATTTTCTGCAACCAAACTAACCCTCTTTAAATGACCCAGTCCAACTCCATTAGCTGCGTAAAGTAAAATTCTTTTCATTAATATAGATTACTGATTTTTTACTAAACCCACAGTTTCTGTTGCATAATTTATTTGTCCCTTTTTTATGATCATCTCTAAATTTTCTATATACCTTACTATCCCAAATTTTTATTAAATCTTTTTTAAATACATTGCCCATGTAATTATTTTTTTTATAATATCTACAACAAGGCAAAACATCACCATCCCAAAAGACATTAGGCATTCCTGGATCAATAAAAATACATGATTTAGTACTAATAATTGTTTCTTTCTTTCTCTTGTATTTACTACTTCTGGGTATGAAATCATTGTAATCAGGATGTTTCTCATTAACGTTAATTGTTTTTTGTTTGAAATAGTCAACTCCTATTTTCCTGGCAAATTCACTGGCATTTTCCGCTTCATGTTCATTCCCTTTATTTATTAGAAACTGCCAAGTAATCTCTAAATTGCATAAATTATGCTTCCTCTTTAAATTAACTAAATAAGATAAATTATCTAGCACTTTTTTAAGATTACCACCTCTTCTGTAATAACTATATGATTCTCGAGTAAGGCCATCTACAGAAAAAGAAATTGCCACCTTATGGTTTTCCTTAAACTGATCCATTGTTTTTTTATTTAAAACATTGCCATTAGTATGAACGTTGACTTTTATATCGTTCTCTCCAGTATAATTTATCATCTTCATTATATCCGGCGCTAAAAATGGTTCGCCATAACCCCATAAATTAACAAATTTCAAAAAATGCTTAGTTGAATTAATAATATTTTTGAATTGTTGAAAAGTCATGTCTCCCTTTAATTTTTCATTAATGTTACTACCCGTAGGACAAATAGGACACATTAAATTACACCTATTAGTCGGCTCAATTATTAAAGTATTAAAGTATTTTCTAGTTTTTCCATTCATAAATCTATATCATCTACAATCAAATTATTAGTAATAGGCAATCGACAATAGCAATTTTCATAAGGACAAACAGAAGGATCTTTCTTTAATTCAAAATCACCCTTCAATAGGTTGCCCAGATAACCATTTTTATCTTTGTGTCTAGCTGCTGGAAAACATCGCCAAACATCACCTTTTTCAGAAATTATGAAATATTTACTTCCAGCCAGACACAGCTTACCTTTTAAATTGGAAATACTTTCATCAAAAAAAACTTTTTTCTTGTTGAATTTACTAATGATATCCAATTCTTTTTTACTATAATCAACAAATGGCTGAGCCGTATTATTGACAGTCCTTTCTGGTCGCATTATGAATCTAATTTTTTCTTTTCTAAAACGATTACCTATTTCTTTAAGTTTTGATACTTGATCTTTCCTAGCCACTGAGGTAGCTGAAAATCTATACCCGATATTCTTTCTAACTTCAATTGCTTTTTTAAAAAAATCATCAACATCAGCAAATTCAAGATGCAAACTTACAGAAAGCCACAAATTATCCCTATTGGCAACATTGCAAATTTCTAAAAGTTTTTCTAAAGGCAAAGAAAAATTAGTAGAGATATAAATTCCATGTCCCATTTTTGTTAGTTCGCTAACTATCTTTGAAAAATTAGGCACCAAAAGAGGTTCTCCGCTTCCAGCCAAATGAAAACGCCAGCTTCCTTTTAACTTTTTTGAAAACATATCTAAAAATCCATATGGATCTGGATAAGAAATCTTCTTGTTTAAACCCGGCTTACTGACACAATAACTACAATCGTAGTTGCAAATTCCAGAGATATTCCAATTAACAGATTTAACCGGTTTTCTCCTGTTTTTTCTTTTGTGATTTTCTATCTTATTCATATGCAATTAATCGTTAATGACAATGTTATTCATATATGCGTCTAAACAGTAACAATAATTGTATCTACAAACGTCAGGTTCTTTTTTTAATTTAAAACTTTTATCCAGTACATTGCCTAAATAATCTTCCTGGCTTAACTTATAGCGTCTTGCTGGAAGACACTTCCAAACCTCACCATCCTCGCTAATTGATAAATATTTGATACCGGCCCAGCACCTTTTGCCTTTAAATCTAAGATTATCCTTATTATAATGAAACTTTCCTAAACTCTTTAATATATTTTTTTCTTCCTTATTGTAATTAACATAGGGATTGTCTTTATCACCTAACTTTCGATCATGAACTCTTTGTAATTGCAAGCTAAACTTTATACCTTCTTTTTTAAATCTTTCACCAATATTATAGATTTCTTTTACTTTGTCTTTAACGGCTACCGACCTGACTATTAGAAGACCATCAGTTAAATCATTAATGACCTTAGCTTTTTCAATGAATTCATTCACATCAACTTTCTCAAGATGCAGGCTGGCGCCAAACTCATGTAAATTTCCTTTAGTGATTTTGCAAAATTTTACCAAGTCGTCTAATGATGATGAAAAATTAGTTATTACCCCAATTTTATGGCCCATCTTAACAAGCTTGTTTACGATAGAAAGAAAATCTGGAGTCAAGAACGGTTCACCTGAACCAGTAAAAAGAATCAACCAACTTCCTTTAAGATGCTTTTCCAATTCACTTAAGAAAAGCTTAGGATGTGGAGAAAAACTTCTCTTTCTGTTGCCTGACACGCAGTAGGTGCAATTATAATTACAAGTCCGGTTTACACTCCAATGCAAGGATTTAATCGGTTTTTTTATCATTTAACTTTTTGTATGATTTAATATATTTATCAGTTATTATTTCATTAGAAAAATTATCAATTGCCCACTTCCTTGTTTTTTCTCTATCTATTTTCTCTATTTCACTAACCTTTTTAATCATTTGGCTGATATTTTTAACTAAAAACCCACTAAGCTTATCTTTGACTGATTCTTTCATGGCAGCTCTATCAAACGCTATTACTGGCGTACCACAAGCCATGGATTCAATTGGAACATTGCCAAAGGGCTCATCCCAGAGAATTGGGAATAAAGTAGTTATTGCTCCTCGGTATAATTTTACTTTAGTTTTAAAATCCACTTCTCCTATATATTGTATTTTATCATTTAAATATGGCTCTACTTCTTCTTTATAATATTTATCTCCGTCTTCCTGATCAATCCTTCCAGCAATTATTAATTTATTATTAGTTTTCCTAGCGACTTCAATTGCCAGATGAGCACCTTTATTATGACAAACTCGTCCTATGAATAGTAAATAGTCTTTGTGTTTTGCAGAGTATTTAAAATCATTAATATCTATTCCTGGATAAATCGGATTCAAATAATTCAAGTCTGGCATAGCTGATTTTATAAATTTAGATATTGGCAGGTAATGAACATTTTTATACTTTAACAACTCATCTTTAATATATGGATAAATCAGATTATGAGGATAGTTAATCCTAATTATTACTGGCTTTTCAGTTAATTTAAGAAAGGGTAATATTTCATAGAATATATAGCTGTTGAATTGAATGATATCATATTTATCAGCTTCATTGTGGAAAAAATCAGCCAAGGCAGACAAGTCGTAAAAGCTGGAAATCCTTTCTTGGAGATTTAAGAATTTTTGCTTAGCAAAAGTCACGAAAGGCGATATCTCCTTTACTTTTACTTTTGGTATTCTTGATCCTTTAGCGGCAAAAACCGTGACATCATGCTTACGCTCAGCTAAAGTTTTAGCCAAATAGTAAATTGGCTGTTCAGTGCCGCCAGTCTTGATTGATGGAATCCTATTTCTTGATGAGCAAAATAAAGCTATTTTCATATTATTCAATCAAAGCACAATTAACCTTATTGTTCCTAATTAAACTATTAAAGTATTCTTCTATTTCTTCTAAATTATTAAAATCATCAATTTTTTTAACATGCCATTTTGATAAAGGGAAACAACGAAAGACAGATAGATCCACATCAATATCAAAACGCCCGCTATTACCATCACATCCATACTTCACTTCTTGGCGACAATGACTTTCGATTAACTTTATTTGATTATCCGTTAAATCATCTTTTGACAAGCCGCAACCATAGCAAATATTAAACTTTTTCTTATCAACTTTTTTAATTTCTCTAATTATTGTTTTTGCAATATCCTTATTCTTATCAACAGTATTATCTGGGCGCAAAGCAATATTTATTATCTTATTTTTATCTGCAATCTCTACTAAGTAGTCTATATTGAAATTCTTATCAGACACCACTCCTCCAACAAGCACTTTCTTGAAGACAGATAATTCTTTAATATTTCTATTGATCAATTCCCATGTTTTTTTATCGTATTTATTGGGATGATTAAGATTGAAACTGTATTTAATCAAATCTTTCTTGCTTAAAAGAAATTCTAAAATATCATTATTAAAAATACCATTGGTAAAAATTTGGACAAGAAAACCTTCGTTTAGGGAATAATCTACAATCTCTTTAAATTTAGAATGAAGGGTTGGTTCTCCGCCCATTAACCGGATGCATCGCTCTTCGTCTTTCTTGAAAAGATTGATTATCTTTTTAAAATCACCAAAAGACATTTCATTCGGCTTTTTCTTATTCTTCATTTCATCTCGGGCGAAACAATATGGGCATTTCTGATTGCAAGTATTTGTTATTAAGATATTAGGCATAATTAATTTTGAAATACTAAACGATCGATCGCTTTAATATTCTTTATGACTTTTAACTTATCTTCTTTATTATTAATAAATATTGCATTTCCTCTAAGAGTTAATTTGTTTCTAATAAGCTTGTTTTTCAGCTTTAGAGAACCGATTTTTTGACATTCCTGATTGCATTTTAGAATACCAATATTACTACTTTTGTTTTTCTTGTCTACTACTGAACAATAGCGCGTCGTATTCAGGATAGAATAGGGATGATAATAGGAAAATTTTACTGAAGATATATTTTTTAAAGCATCTTCATTAATGCGATTACTATCGAATTCAAACCTCCTTATTCCAATCTTATCATACAAATAATTCTTTTTATCAAAATTATAGAATCTTGATAGAGCCCGGCCAGCAACCAATTTAACTTTTGGATATTTATTGATTAAAAGATTCAAGATTCCATAATCATTTACAACTACTTCATCTAACATCTCATGCTTATTAACTATGCTAAAAAACTTCTTTATCTTTTTTAATTCATCTTCACCGGCAAATGATGTGACAATAGTTAATTTTAGTTTTTCTTTCTTAACTACAGCTAATATCTTCTTTATCTCAGATTCAGTCGGCAACAATCTAGAACAGAACTCGTTGCCAAGATAAACACGAGAATACTTATCGGTTAATAATTTAATATCTTCTATTCTGTTGATTAACAAGACATTTTCCATAATCTTAATTTTTAAAAAAATGAGGGTAATAGCAATACTCTTTATTACAAGGGAAATTATAAGTTTTCTTAAACAGACTTAGGCATTTCTGATGATATTCTTTTTTGCTCTTAGTGTCATTTAATACGCCCAAGGCATCTCTGACATGCTTAACATTTTTAACTTTCCATTTAGTTGGATAGCCGCGCCCTACTATCTTAACCGATTCAACATTTAAATTCCTAAATTGGTATAAAGCGCAAATACCGCAATTAACAATCGGCATCTTTAATCTTGAAGTAATCGTATTCAATTCTGACCTTGTTAATCCTTTCTTGTTGTCTATTTTGAAATTTTCTCTACAAGTATGTTTTTTATAGTTGAAAATATGTCGGTTGCAGTAACTGTCCAGGCTCCGGCATGCTGCTTCCATGATAAATGTTTCAAATTCTAATCTTGGAAATTCAGATGTTATGGCTTTTAAATCACTGGCTGTAATCTGCCTGTCTAATATGATTCTCTTTGGCTTGAATTTCTTGAGAAATTTTACCGTTTCGACATTTTTAGCTTCTAAAAAGGAACTGATAATGATATTGATATCCTTATCCTTTACCTTATCTATTAGATTCAAGTTAGATACTATATAATTATCTATTCCTATTTTCTTAAAGGCATCTATTCTTCTTCCAGCTTCATTTATATCTCTTGAAGATAAGTATTGGGCGTTCAAAACTAGATACAAATCTTTTTTATTATCTTTTATCTTTTTGACTAATTTCTTCAATTCACTGATCCCAGAAATATTTTCCTGTTTCTGTTTTCCAATTCTATCGCTGTTATATTTTTTGTCATTTATAATGACCCCGCAATAGAATTCATCAGCACCAGCTGATGATAGTAATTCAAATTCATCAACATTATCAATCGGGGTTAAAATCTTAATTTTATTCATCTTAATCAAAAGAATAATGTATCTTTTTAAACTTTTTATTGAACCTCAAGACCTCGTTTTTAATATTTTCTCTTTTAATAGATTTATCAAAAAACTCAGCGATTTTTATCATATCTTTTTCCTTCATCCCTCTTCGAGTAATCTCTTGAGTTCCTAATCTTATAAATGAATTTGGCTGACCAGGTTTAATGACATTAATACTGATATTGTTTTTATAAAAACTATCCATTAGTGTTTTTGAATCCTTAATATTTTTAAATGAAATATGTATCTGATGGTTATAAGTATAGCTGTTATTAGAAGATCTAATCAGGTCATAGCCTTTGCTCTCTATTTCTTTTGCCAATTTTTGGGAATTCAACATTATTTGCTTGGCATATGATTTGCCAAACTTTTCCATTTCTAAAACAGTTATTGCCAAGGCTATTAGATTACTCGTTTGAACAGTAGAAATCAGACAATTGTTAATCACAGACATAACTCTTTTTCCATAATTCTTATTCTTAAAAGCAATTATCGCCTTGTGCGGTCCGGGAAATGTTTTATGTGAGTTACCAACAATAATATCAGCTCCTTCTTTTAGCGGAGATTGATATTGACCTCCCATAATCAATCCCATAGTATGACTTGCATCAAAAATTAACCTACCTTCATTTTTCATCATAGATCTAATTTCAGACAATGGAAATCTATTTAAAACTGACATACTGTCTAAGTACAATACCTTAGATTTATTTTTGTTTAACAAGTCTACTGTTTTTTTAATATCTATTTCTCCATTATCTTTGTGCTGGGTAACAATCTGCTTGCGTCCAATTCTTTCAATTATCGACTTGGTTATGAAGTGACCCCCAAAATCAGGGTTCAAGGTCATGATTACATCATTTGGCTTGGAAATCGCTAGCATTAGAGATGTCATCGCATTGATTCCTGATAAAAGATTAAAAGATGTCAGTGATGCTCCTAGTATCTTATTGGCAGATCCTTCAGCCTTATTTACTAATTTATCTACTTCTTCCAAGCCCAACAGTTCCAAAGCTTTATTCCTAACAATTCCTTTTTTCCCTGATCCTAAAAAATACCTATTACCTAATTCAGAAGATAGATATTTCCTGGCCGTATTTGAAATTACATTCTCATTAGCTGTCAAATGCAAGAAATCTTTATTCCTTTTTTCTATTTTTTCTAAATCTTTAATGATTTTCATAAAATTACATTGATTGAAAAACTAATCTGGATATTAATTTAGATATATTAGCTGGTTTCTTGCTTTTGATAAAATATGCGTTGCCTTTCATATAAATCTTATCATTAACCATGGCGTGCCGACAAAGGTAATCTGAGTATTTTATTTCATATAGATTATCAGCACATCCATGCTGGCAAGCTCCATAGTCATCAAAGCCTTTCTGATTTCTCATCTTGCATTTTCTGGTAACTGAAACTGGAAAGTATGGATAATAGAGCGAGAATTTCAAATCCTTAAACATTTTTTCTGATTTAACTTGTTTATCCAAAATATTAAGCGTTAAATCTGATTTTTTAACAGATAATTCATATCTATCTATATTATATTTCTTAAACAACTCAATTGTAGATTTTGATTTAATCTTAATTATTTCATCTTTTGGCTTTAGGAAAATATTTGGATACAATATTCTGCCAAATACTTTTTTAATCTTTGGATAGTTTTCGTGAAGAAGATATAGTATTCCTAAATCATTTACAATCACCTCTGGCTCATCATATTCCTTGTCTAAATACTTGAATATCCTTTCCAGCTTACTGATATTCTTATCAATTACAAACGGAGTTACAAAACTAAAATCCTTATCCTTTATTTTTTTAACTTGTAATTTAAAATCGCTTAATGTCGGTATTAAATTCTGACAAAATTCATTGCCAAGATAGACACGATCAAAATCTTTGATCTCTTGGTAGTTTTTAACTTTATCTAGCAATATAATTCTTTCCATATGTCCTTTGCTTCTTTAATAAACATTTTTTTACTAGGATGCTTGCCTAGTATTTTTATAACCTTTGATAATATATCAACTGCCAAGTATTTAGATTCTGATTTCAATCCTCTTTCTCCCATTTTTACATATTCCACTCCTATATTATATGTATCATAGATATATCTTAACTCGCTATCAATATTGCCTTTGATTAAACTGCCCAAATTATTCTTATTACCCCTCAAGCACTTAACATTAAATCTATCTGTACTGCTTCTAGGCCTGACAATGAATTTCTTGCGATCTATTACATTGCATAACAGACACATTCCATCCACTTGCTGGCAGGTATTGAACATGCTATTGCGATAAAAGACTTCCAAGGGCAAATTGGTTAACTCTTTTATCTTCTTGACTTCAGGAGCTGATATTTGCTGGGGCAGGATAATGGAGCTGACATTCAAATCCTCGTAGAATTTAATAGCCATGGAATTATAACAGGCAGCTACGCTACTCAAGCTCACAGGAATTTTTATATCATTCTCTTTAATAAGCATGAGAATGGAGATGTCTGAAACTATTAGGCCATCAACGTTAATTCTCTCGATTTTCTTAAGCTCTTTAATAACATTCTTTCTATCTTTGTCTTCATAATCCATGGCATTAACGACAACATATATTTCTTTTTTTAAATCATGCGTTATTTTAGTCGCTTTTCTTAACTCATTTAAATCTTTCAAATTAAAAAGAGCCAATTTAGGCCTGTGATTATTAAAAGCTTCTGATAAAATTCCACAAAATAAAACAGAAGCCCCTCTGTTGATTAAATTACTTACTTCTTCTATTTTTGAAAAACCTGATATTATTTTCATTTCTTATTACTAGAAAATCTATCTGAATGATAGTATTTATAATAATTTAATATGGTTGAAACGTAATTTATCTTTTCTTTTTCACAATAATCCTTAATATCACTCTCGATTCCTCGCCAATATTTCTTTTCGTCTGAATAGATTTCCTTATATTCATCAATTAATTCTGGCTTATTCTTTTTAAGGAAGCTAAAGATAATATTTTCTGTTGATGGATAGATATTCAGATTTTCAAATAGATATTTATCGACATAACTTCTGGTAGATTTTACAAGTTTTTTCCAGTCAGTAATGCCAGGAAATATTGGATCTATGAATAAAGCTGTTTTTATCCCATTACTATGCAATTCTTTTAAGACTTTAATCCTCTTTTCTGTGCTTATAGCCTTTGGCTCTAATTCCTTCCTTATCTTGTCATCAACATAGGATAATGAAATAGCTACAATAATATCTTTAAATTTCTTTAATAGATCAATATCTCTTAAAACCAAATCAGATTTTGTAATTATTGCGATCTCTGAGTTAAAAGAAATTAATTTTTCCAAAATTTTTCTAGTAACTTCATACTCTTTCTCTGCAAATTGATAAGGATCAGTTAAGGTTCCAATGGATATTGTCTTATTATCATAAGCCTTATCTTCAATAATCAAATCAGGAGCATTTTCTTTAACAAAAACATAAGAGCCCCACTTATTATCATTACTATCGCCTATATACCTGACATAACAGTAAGAACAGGCGATCTCGCAGCCGACATAGGGATCTATGCCATAATCGCTATTAGCCAGATTTGTCGGCGATATTATTTTCTTAACCCTAATTTTTTTAATATTTAACATCATTGACTAATTCAAGCCTATATATGAGTATATAAGATAGCTACTTACCGCAATGCAATTGTGATATAATAACACTAAATTAACCTTGTTAACTTAATTATACCCCTGCATTCTACATATTACTAGCAAATCATGAAAAAACAACCTAAAAAAAACTTATTACCAAAATCCAATCACAACAATAATGATGGATTTAATTTTAATAAAAACCCAGAAACAAAGAAGAATATAGAGCTTAAAATACAAAAACTTAAAAAACATTTAAAAGAATTTAGAAAATCAGCTAAAATCGCCCATTTAGTATCAACCCCATCCCAGATATCTATCAAAGCTTGGCAAGACCTAATCAAGCACAATCCCGTACTATTGGGCAATACAACCGAATCAGAATATTCTGAAACAACCAATGAATCGATTGAAAAAGAATTAGTTTTTAAAATGATAGATCTGTATAACGCCAAAGACCGAGACTTAACAGGCTATTCAACCACCGGCTCAACAGAAGGAAACATATTTTCTGCCTGGTTGGCAAGAGACTGGCTAAGAAAGAAAAAGATAGACTTTAATCAAATCAGATTCTTGAGTAATAATTTAACTCACTATTCTATCAGAAAATCAGCCAAAATAGTGGGCATTAAAAATGAAATCATTGCTGTAAATGAAAAGGAGTGGAACCTAGATTGTTTTGATTTATCAAAGAAAATAAAGAAATTAATCAAGAAAGACATAAAAGGATTTATCATTCCCTTAACCCTAGGATACACCCTAACTGGCACAGATGATAATATAGAGAAAACAGTACAAACTATCAGAGCAATCAAAAAAGAATACAAACATGTAGAATTCTTTTGCTGGATAGATGCTGCCATGAGCGGTTTGATTAATCCGTTTACAGACAACAGTTTCTCTCCCTTCAAATATTCTGAAATCAAAGCCTTGGCCGTTGATTTTCATAAATTTGGACATACCCCTTGTCCAGCAGGATTAGTCTTACACAGAAGAAAGCTATTAAACCTGATCGCCGAGCCAATAGATTTTCTGAGCAGAAACGACAACACTCTACTATCCACTAGAACTGCCATCTCGCCAGTTGCCTCCCTTCTAACCATACTATCTCTAGGCAGAAAAGGATTCCAAGAAAAAATACAGAGAAACTTAAAATTCAAAGAAAAATTCTTAAACAAATACAAAGACAAATCAGGCATAGAATTAATCACTTCTAAGGATAATTTAGTTGTCACTGTATTGGCAGAAAAAGAGAAAGATACTGAATACTTCAAAGATAAATACAGTATGTTTTTTAAAAAAATAAATATAAAATTCACAGATAAAACTAAAGAAATAATCGCCTCTAAAATATATTTCATAAATTTCTAATCATGAATAAGGAATTCCACCTAAAAATCAAAAATAGGGACTACAGCGATAAAATAATTTTAGTAGGAGATCCTGAAAGAGCTGAATTGATTGCTAAAAAATATTTAAAAAATTACAAATCAATAATCAAAGAACGCAGCTTTAGCGCTTATACCGGATACTACAAGAAGAATAAAATAACAATCCAGTCTAGTGGAATAGGAACTCCTTCTGCTGCAATCCTATTAGAGGAACTATTATCCCAGCATAAGATTAAAAAGATAATCAGAATCGGTTCATGCTGCTTTATCAATAATAAAAAACTTGGCGATATAATATTTGCAAGATCTATATTGATAAACGACGGCACCACCAAGCATTATACAAACAACTCAATTAAAACAATTCTCACAAACAGCAATTTCAAAGAAATAAAAGGAGAAAAAATTGTTACAGTAGATGCTTTTTACAACCCTTATCTGCTTCGTGATATCAAAAAATGGAAAAAAGAAAAAATAGGCGCAATAGAAATGGAAAGCAGCATTCTCTTCTATTTCGGCAAGAAACACAAAATATCCGTCGACAGCATACTCGTAGGAATAGATAAGATAAGTACCAAAAACAAAAAAGTTGAACATAAATATTTAGATAAAAAAACTTTTAACAAATATTTAAATAAGGCCATTAAAATAGCCTTGGGCAGCATAGAAGTATGTTAACCAAAAAAGATAAGGAAAAAATAATAAGATTGCACGAGGAATGCTCTATTTACAGCCCGATTTCTGATAAATTACTTTTCCAAAAAATATCAAAATCACTAGCAAAACCATTTTTAAAATCAGACATTACTAAAGTAATCGGAATCGAATCGCGTGGTTTCCTACTTGCTTCAAGCGTTGCATATATCCTCAAGGCTGGTTTGGTTACCATAAGAAAAAAAGGTAATATATATACACCTGATCCACATATAAAGAAACTGCATAAAATATATACTGAATCATTCTTTGATTACAGTAAACAGAAAAAAGCTTTGGAAATTGAAGACAATGAGTATATAATCAACAAAAAAGACAGGATACTGATTATCGATGATTGGTTTGCTACTGGCCAGCACGCCAAAGCTGCCATTAAGCTAATAAAAAGAATTAAAAGAGGTAGGATCATTGGCTTTAGCTTTCTGCTTGATTCAATGGATAGAAAAACTAAAGACCAATTTAAAAAATATCAATTAAATCCCTTAATAAGATATGAACCATGGAAATAAAAAATTAAATACAAAAAAGATAGCTGATTTTCTTTTTGAAGTTGGCTATTTGAATAAAATAACAAGAAGCAAATTAAAAAAACAGAAAAATTCCATAGCTGAACACAGTTTTCGCGTGACTATTATAGGCTATATATTAGCCACTCTGGAAAAAGCCGATATAGAAAAAACCCTGCTAATGTGCCTATTCCATGACATTCCAGAAACCAGAACCGGCGATGCTGATCTGGTTAACAGATGCTATTTAAAAATAAATGAATTAAAGGCACTAAAGGATACTTTAAAAGATTTACCTATCGAAAAAAATATTAATAATATCTTTAAAGAATATCAAAAAAACAAAACCAAGGAAATTAAAATTATACATGATGCAGACATATTAGAAGAATTACTGACTGAAAAGCAGCAATATGATGACGGATTAAAAGAAGCAAAGAAATGGATGAATTTCTCAGTAAAGAAATTAACTACTAAACATGGAAAATTAATAGGTAATAAGATTCTAAAACAAAAATCTAATGACTGGTGGGAGGGAATTATCAAACAAAACTATATCAAGAAATAATATGAATAAATTCAAAACAAAAACAAAAAAAGAAATTCAAAATCTCTTAAATTCAAGAAAATTAGAAGACCCCAAGCTCATCCAGACAATTGAAAATATATTTAAAGAACAAAAAGGCCATGTAATGAAAAGGCCCTTAGCTAATTCTCATGTAATATTAATGTTTTCTGGAGGAATGGATAGCGTCACTACCTGGGCTTATCTAATGGAAGTCTATAAAGTACACGTTCATCCAGTATTTTTAAGAAGAGGACAAAAAAGAGTTGCCTTTGAAGAAAAGTCTGTAGACTACTTTTCCAAATATTATAAAAAAAGATATCCTAAATATTGGCATAAAGTTAAAAAAATGAACGCCTATATCCCGCCGATGGAGATTCGCTTCCCAATCATTGATGTTTCCAGCAAGCCAGTTAATAAACTAGGCCAACATTTAGGGATCCCGATGTACACTAATCTTTTAACTTCATATGGGGTACAATACGCAATCTTCCTTAAGATCAAGGAAAATATCAAAGTAAGAAACATCTTTACAGCCATTGTTGCCGAAGATGGCTATGTCATGAGAGATGAGACACTAACAGCTATGAGAACTAATAACTTATCTGTTTGTTCTTTGATGAATGACTACTCCTGGCAAGTCACTTCCCTGCCATTAGAAAAAGAATTTGGCTTTTTCCTCTCAAAAGCAGATTTACTAAAATGGGCGACAGATCAAGATATACCGATAGATAGAGCTCGGAGTTGCATTAAATGGGATGATGATCATTGTGGAGAATGTGTCTCATGCTATGTCAGAAAAATAGCTCATAATAAAAATAAACTAAAAGACAAAACTAGCTATAAAAAGAAAGGATTAATAAGAGGATGGGAGAAAAAATAATACTGATTAACGTAGTTAATCCTCTGCCTTACAATTCAAAACCAAAAAATATCTTTGAACTTCGACAAGGACCTCATTTTCCTTTGGGAGTCAATATAATAGGATCCTACCTCAAAGAAAAGCTACCTAATACTCCATTATTAATCCTGGATGACCAGCTATTATCCACCAACGAAATAAAGAAAGAAATCAAAAAATTCAAACCAACCATCGTAGGAATAGGATCGATGTTTACTGGATATGAAAAATCATTAATCCTAGCCAGAGAATGCAAAAAAATAAAAGCCAAAGTGGTCTTTGGCGGACATTATCCTTCTTCAATTTACCAGGAAATATTAAAGAACAGAGGCATATATTCCAAAGACTATTGCGTTGATATAGTCATCCGCGGCGATGGAGAAAAAGCATTCTATGAATATATAACTCAAAAAAAATTATCAGAAATAAAAAATATCGCCTATTGCGATAATGATAAGATAAAGATTAATGAATTAATAATAACTCCTTTTTCTAAATTAGAGATAAACAAGGATATAATTGATCCTCAAAAATATTTTAAAAGCTATCAGAAAAACTTTCCACATTCAAACTACAAAAATCCTTTTACCACTTATTCTCAAAAAGGATGTGCCTGGAGAGCGAATAACAATAAATGGTGTCTTTTTTGCTCATTGATGCACAATGAACACATTTTCAAAGACCCAGCTACTGTTTGGTCTGAATACAATAATCTAGCTTCTAAATACAAAGTTGATTACATATGGGAAACAACAGATGATTTATTAGGTGATATTAAATGGTTTAACAAATACTACAGAGAAGCAAAGAAATATAAGAATGCACCTTATTTAAAAATTCAAGCAAGAATAAATCATCTCGCTGATGAAAAAATAGTTAAAAAACTATCAGAAATAAAAGTCAGACAGCTATTCATCGGCATAGAAAGCAATGATGACGACTGTCTCAAACTTATGAACAAGGGAACAACTTCTGCCATGAATGAAAAAGCTGTTGAGTTATTAATAAAATACAAAATTCCAATAGAAGGCTATTTTGTCTTAGGTAATCTTGGAGAAACCAGTAAAGGCCTTAAAAAGACTATTAAACTGGCTGAAAGAATAATACAATCTGATCCTAATAATCTAATTGTACCGTCCTATTTAACGCCTCTCCCCAATTCAATGTCATTTGATATGATTAAGAAAAAAACTGGAAATAAATATATTGATAAAGATATTATAAACTGGAGCAACGTTATCAAAGACTGGATTAAATATAATTGTAAAACTTCTCATCAAGAAATATCTGATACACTAGAACATATGCGCAATCTGTCGACTAATCTTAACGCATTCTCGTACTAAAATTCAGTTAGTGAAAATAAAATACCTCTACTATAGAGGTATTTTATTTCTTTACAATTGCATATATCGGGTAGAATTCAGAATCAGGATAATCATTTCCCGCGAAAATATATTCAATTTTAAAATATTTATTAATCATTTTATTTATCTCATCACTAGTCCTCTGTATCCAAGTCCTATCATTACCACACCATTTACTGCTAATCCGATTAAATATTTCTATCTGATCTTGTTTTTCTTCTTTTAATTTACTATTTACATAATCAATGAATTTATTTTTATCAATAGCCTTGTTTTTCTTATTAGTAAAACAATCAAATAAGCGAGAAGTTAATAAGTCTTCAGCTATTTTCTTATTTTCATTTGAGAAATTATTAAAAAATTCATCAACTACTTTATCTGCGTCTTGACCACAATAACAATCGCAACAATGAATCCTTAACAAAAGTAGGCCATCACTACTTAAAACATTTGCTGTTTTTTTAAGAAACTTCTCTTGTTGGCTAGCATCAATATTCCTCAAAACTAAATCTCCTAAAATAAGATCAAAATTATTTTTTTCAAAAACCTTATCTATTTTTAGCCAATTATCATTGATCCAGGTTTCATTTTTACGATCAATCTTCCCATAATTAAACATACCCTTGATCATATCAAGGGACGAATCTAAAAGTGTTACTTTTAATTTAAATTTTGATAAAACTTCTCTGATTTCTGGAGTAGCACCGAGTAATAATATATTTTCACCCAACTCCTTTATATATTCAGAATAAATCAATATTTCTTTTTCAGACGGCCTAAAGGGCGAAGTATACTCCCCCCAAAGCGGAACAACCCCACTCCAATCCAGATATTTATTTTCTAAACTCATTTATCATCAACAATATCACAAATAACCTGACTTAAATCTTCTCTAATAGAACTACAATCACCTTCAGTTTTTTTGATTCTATCGATAATATCATTTGCATAAGATAGACATTCATTCTTTTGATCACCCTCGAATACTTCACATGTCTTTAGTATTCCTTCTTCTTTCTTGTATCTATATATTATGGCGTATATCCACTCTGGAGATATGATCTTATTAGAATCGTCAATAATTGATTCTGGGTAGAATATGACATCTGATGGAGTAATTAAATTCAATAATTTGCTCTCTAAATATTCATCTTCGCTTGAATTTTTGGCAATTTCACATATATTATTACAATCTTCTTCTACTTTTTCATTAACACCTAATATATTCTTAGCTTTCTCAAGACAAAGATTTGATAATTTATCAGGACAGTTATCATCTAAATTACCATTAGCTAATAACTCTAAAAAATTCATATTTTCTTCATTGTAAGTCTCATTTAATCGACTTAATGACACCTTTCTATTTTCCTCCTGGATATTCACTCCTTCTATATAGCTTTTTGCTCTACTGTAATTTTCATCATTAACTGATCTACAGATTAAATAATTAACAATATTCTTATGACCGTAATTCATTCTAGTTTCTCCTGGAGATATTTCCTCTCCCGGATATTTCAAGCTATCAACTTCATTGATTAATTCATCATCAGTCATATCTGTAATATCTTCAATACATTTAGCTTTCACTCCTTCTGGAGAAATATCTAGAGGAAGATGAGTTTTTTGCCAATTAAAAATTGCTGCCATTCCAGCAACAACTACCAAAACCACTACTACTATTCCTATTAATAATTTGTTTTCTTTTAGAAAACCCATAATGATTTATAGATTAATAATTACTATGAGATCCGTGTGAGCCGTGTGAGCCGTGTGAGCCGTGACTACCATGTGATCCATGACTTCCATGAGAACCGTGTGAGCCGTGAGAGCCGTGGGATCCGTGGGAACTATGGGATCCGTGTGAGCCGTGAGAGGCATGAGAACAGGCAGCTGAAGTTGGATCTGGCTTCATAGCACCAGCTAAACCAACTCCTAAAGCCAAAAGACCCATAGCCACTTTGGCTACTTTCTTTTTATTTATCCTTCCTTCTTCGCTCGTTAAGAAAGCCTTAATGTCTTTCTTGATTTGAGGTAATTTTGTCTTTTTCATTTATTTACTTTATTATAGCAAAATTTTTTAAATAAAACTAATCCGCCTGTGGATAACACAAAACTTATTTATCCAGCCAAGACTTCAAAACAGGTCCTGCTTTTTTATCTTGCAGTTTTTCAAATAATAAATCCAAAGTAGCCATATTTATCTGGCATCTTTCATTAGTCGGCATCTGGCCAAAAATATTACCCTGTTCAAAATAATTATAAATCGGACAGACCCCGCAATAGAGCTTGTAAACGCAATCACTGCAATGAGGCAAGCCTTCTAAACAAGAGGCTGTGCACATCGTTCTAACTACTGGATTACCTACCATTTCCTGATAAGTATTTTCTTTAACATTGCCTAAACGAAAACTTTCATCATCCATCATAGATAGCATTCTTCCTTCATCGCAAGTATAGACATCTCCGTTATAATTATAAGCTAATTGACCAATACCTGCTCCGCAAGGAGAGCGAAAATCTAAGTGATTAGGATCATTTCTGGTTAAAATTTTGGTCAGAAAAGTAATTGCTGTTTTTTCCTTGAATTCCTTACCCTTAAGGTTTAAATCAATCATGTAATCCAGAGCACCTTTATAGAATTTCATGTAATCCTTAACGCCATAGCCGATTTTCTGAAAATGATTTTTAGTAAAGCCGAAAGGATTTAGAGGACGCAAGTAAATATCGTTAAAGCCCAATTTCATAAATTCATCAACCATTTTCTTGTAATGAGGCAGTGAAAATCGACTGACTGTAATAGCCACGCCCATTTTGAAAATATATCCTTTCTTTCTCAATTGAGGATAGAGCTTATAGAATTTCTTAACCCATTTGGCTGCATGTTTGTAACTCCCAGTTTTATCGCCTACCAAGGGTCGGTTTTTGTTGTGTATTTTCTCAGATCCATCTAAAGACACACACATACTCACCTTTTTCTTGATCAAATAATCAAATTTTTCCTTAGTCATCAAAGACATATTAGAGACCAAGCGCAACTCCAGATCTTTCTTTATTTTCCTGTTCTTCTTCTGGGCATATTCAATAATAAATTTGACTATTGGCCAATTGACTAATGGCTCACCGCCTTGAAATTCAATGGCTACAAAGGGACTAGTTGTTTCAAAAATCTTATCAACTGTCTCTCTGGCTGTTACTTCATCCATATCAAGCTCTTCTTTGTCCATAGCCTGGGCACTAGCATGGCAATAAACGCATCTATGGTTACATCTCAAGGTTACCACTATAATATGCAAACTAGGTCCGCCAAAAAGAAAATCCTTCTTTGACCTGTATCTGTCAATTGATTCTGTTAAGTCTAATTCGTTTTTTAGAAAATTCTTTTTTTTCAAAGACAAATATGGCTCTTTATCTTTTTCCAATTTATTCTCCAAGAAACTTTTAAATTCCTTTTTTGTTAAAAATAAATATTGACCAACATCATTGGTTAAAAGATATTTATTCTTGAACTCTTTAAAACGAAAGAATCCTAATTGGTTGTATTTAATTTTATCTGAATCAAGGGACATAAATTAATCTGTTTTCATTAAAGAAAGGATATAATTACAGAATTCATCTTTAATTATTCCTTTGTATTCTTTGTCAATTTTAGTTAATTTAACTAAAATATATTCTCCTTTTTTCTCCAAATTAAAATCAGCCAATCCCTGATAGTCTTTAATGGCTAATTTTATAGCTTTTAAGCTGTATATTTTTTTATTAAATTTTATCTGCATTATTTCTTGCCTTTTTTCTCGTACTTATCCTCCCAAGACATAGCGATACCTAAAGGATCATCCTTATATTTCATTTCATCTTCCTGATTGGACTCGCTGCCATAAGCCGAAATTAAAGCCTGGCCAATGATAAATTCCCTAATTTTCCGATTACCCTTGGCCATCTTAATCCTGATAGTATAATTAAAGAGTTCGTTTAAGAACTCCCCCTTTAATTTCTCTAATTGTTTTTTACTTAACTTTTTCTTGCCTTTTAGAGAAACCTCTATCTTTTCTTTAGGCTTACTGTTTAAAAACAAATAGACTTTATCAAGAAAGACATAGGCTGCTCCGTAAAGAGCTTCTAACGGATAATCTTTGAGATTAAAAGAAAATTTTAAAGTATTGCCTTTTATTTTAGTCATCATATTTATTCCCTTTCGCCTTCAACATTCATATATCTGACTGTTAAAGCTGTTTTTTCTTCAATACATCCCTCCTCATTTTCAGCACACTCATTGCAAAGAGATATGACTGAAAGCTGATTTCCTTCCCCTAATTCGTCCACAGTGATATTTGATTGATCAATAACATCCATTGATGATGTAAGATCTATTTTCAAGAAAGAAGTATCATCCGTTACTTTAATCATCTCTACAGAATCTTGACCTTCAATTTGGAGATAGATAAAACCATCTTCAGTTTTTTGAAAAGCACCATCAATAATCCTATTAACCCCAATTGGACATTCGCCACCCCCTGATACTTCAACTTCTCCGTTTTGTTCTTCTTGGACTACTTCATTCTGATCATCTTGTGTTTTTACTTCTGAATTCTGGAAGTAGAAATAATAATATCCACCAAGAAACAAAACAACTATTAAAAAAAGAATTGTATATATTTTTTTATTCATAAGCCTAATTTTATCAATTTAAATATTAAATTACAAGAAACCTAAATACATTCTAATTATATCTCCCCCGTAAAACATTGTCAAAACAGTTGCTCCGACCAAAAAGGGCCCAAAAGGAATTTCAGATTTAATTCCCTTCTTGCCAAAAGAAATTAACACTATACCAATAATAGCTCCTGAAACAAAAGATAAAAGCAAAGCCAATAAAATATTCGGCCAACCTAAAAACAAGCCCATGAAAAAAGCGAATTTTACATCTCCTAAACCCATCCATTTTCCTTTTGAAAAAAGAACCAAACTTAAGAAAAATCCACTGGCTGATATTGCAGCTAATAAGGGATTGAAATAATTACCATTTATAATCTGATAAATAAAGACAATAACTGCTGCTGGAAAAACAATCTTATCAAGAATTAAATAATGCTTTAAATCATAAACAAAAACAATTATTAAAAATGAAACAATAATCAAGTGATAGGTCAAATTTAAATAATCAGGAAAAAACTTGTAAAAAACTAAAACGAATAACAGTCCCGTAGCCAATTCAACCAAAGGATATTGCCAGCTAATTTTTTTCCCGCAATAGCGACATTTCCCTTTTTGAATCAAAAAACTGAATAAGGGAATCAGATCATGCCATTTCAAAACATTCCCGCATTTCGGACAATAGGAACGATTAAAAAGAATTGTCTGCTTAATTTTCAATCGGCAAATTACTACATTAAGAAAACTGCCAATTAACAAGCCTAAAATGAAAATAATTAAAAACATAATAGAAGCAAACAGTCTGACAACCCTAACCCCACGAGATAATTCCTCCATTATCTCATGAGGTCTCTGGTTACCAGACTGTTTAAAAACTAATTAAGGCCTAATACAATATTCTGTTGCTTGGTCACAACTACAACCGTAAATATCCGTTGTATAAGAGCCATCAGGCAAAGAGTTTTCTACTACTGCTCTTAAAACGTAGTCTTGTTCAGTAGCATCTGCTCCGTAAGAATATGAGCCTGTTCCTGGATCTGATGGTAGAGTTCCCATATAGTCAGGTGTTAGGCCGCCTAAGTTAGCTTCAGTTGCTGCCACACATGCTGCACCTGAATCAATATAAGCATCATTATCATCGTAATACATCTCTAAAGCCAAAGCCAACTGTCTCATATCACTAACCCTTCGACTATCACGTGCCTTGCTTCGAGCTGTATTAAGAGAAACTAATACGATAGTAGCCAATACACCAATAATAGCGATAACTACTAATAGTTCAATCAATGTAAAACCTTTCTGGACTTTCTTTTCGTGAAAATACTTTATCATTTTTTTCACCCCCTTTCGTAAATAGATGAAATTTAAAATCTAATTACTCGACCTTTGTTAACCAATAATTAATTTATGGCCTGATACAATATTCACTGGCCTGATCACAGCTACAGCCGAACTCATCAACCGTATAAGAGCCATCTGGCACGGTTCCTTCCATTACTGCTCGCAAGACATATGCTTGCTCATCAGTAGCTGCTCCATAATAATATTCAGTAGTCGCTCCCGGATCAGCTGGCATGGAGCCGATATAGTCAGGTGTCAGATCGCCCATATTCGCTTCATTGGCCACGACACATACTCCACCGGAATCAATATAGGCACCACTAGTATCATAATACAATTCCAAAGCTAAAGCCAGTTGCCTTAAATCAGCCAATCGCCTAACATCACGCGCTTTGCTCCTGGCTTCATTTAAAGAAACTAAAACAACAGTAGCTAATGTTCCAATAATGGCAATAACTACCAATAGTTCAATCAACGTAAAACCTCTATTTTTTTGTCTTAAGATTTTTAACATTTTTCCCCTTGTTTTAATTAACCCCGACCTTTAATTTTTACATTCCTCCAGCTAGATTATAAATAGGCATAAATACTGAAAATACCAAAATACTTACTCCAATGCCCAGCATTACAAGTAGAAGCGGTTCGATTAATTGACTTAAATTATCAACTACATTAGCCACCTCTTTATTATAAAACGTACTTAACTTTCCTAAAATACTGTCTAACTTGCCAGTCTGTTCTCCGGTCTTTATCATCTGAGTGAATAAAGGAGGAAATTCTTCATGCTGTTCTAAAGAAGAGCTAATAGTCCGTCCTACCTTAATTTCATCCCTGGCTTGGAAAAGAATAGCCTTGAAGACAGAGTTGCCCACCACTTCCCCAGAAACATTCAGGCTCTGGATAACTGAAACGCCCCCTTTAATTAAAGCGCTCAAGTTATCAGCTATTCGAGCCAAGTATGTCTTTTGAAGAATTTTGCCAAAAATTGGGATTTTTAACTTGACCGTATCCCAGATAGCCCTGCCCTTAGGAGTGCTCTTATACCTCCAGAAAGCAATAAAGGCTGCAATACTAGCAAGTAACATCAACCAGCCCCATTTCCTAGTAGCTTCACTTAAAAAAATGACAATTTTAGTCGACCAAGGCAACTCCTGTCCAGCTTCTGTTAAAATGGAAGTTAATTGAGGAATAACTAAAACCATCACCAATACGCCGATAATTAAAAACGCACCCATAATAAAAAGAGGGTAAGTCATAGCCCCTCTAACTTTTGAAATTAAATAATATTCATTCTCAAGATGATCAGCTAAATAAATCAATGATTCCTGAAGGCGTCCGCTGACCTCGCCTGTTTTCATCAGGTTAATGGCAAACTTGGAAAAAACTTTTGGATATTTTGACAAAGCCTTGGAAAAAGCTTCTCCGCCATCAATATCATTAGCTACTTCTAAAATAATTTCCTTAAAGTACTCACTATCAACCTGTTTGCCCAATGATTTTAAAGATTGAACCAAAGGAACGTTAGCGTCAACTAAAATAGCCAACTGGCGAAAGAAAACAAAGATTTCTTTACGCTTAACTCTCTCAAAAAACTTAATCCTTTTGGAAAAAAGAGGACCTTCGTCAATTCCTTGAAGTCTGACAATTATAAGATCGCGATCTTGAAGAGCCTTTAAGGCAGTCTGCTTATTAATAGCCTCTATTACTCCTGATTGCGTTTCACCCTCCTTGTTTCTGACAATATAATTAAATTTCATAATCTATATTATTGTCTCAGTAACATTCTTAATTCATTAATATTAGTTGAATGCATCTCAGCATGTTCTCTAGTTATCATTCCGTTATTAACCAAATCAGCCAAAGAACGGTTTAAAGAAATCATTCCTTCTTCAGAACCAGTTTCAATAATCATATCAATCTGATGCGTTTTTCCTTCCCTAATTAGATTCCTGACAGCTGAGTTAGCGATCATCAATTCAACTGCGTTAATTACTTCGCCTTTCAGGCAAGGAATTAAACGACGGGAAAGAATGCCTAAAATAGTTGATGATAATTGTATTCTGATCTGATTCTGTTGGTGAGGAGGAAAGCTATCGATAATCCTGTCAATTGTCTGGGCAGCCGTATTGGTATGCAGGGTAGCCAAAACCAGATGACCTGTTTCAGCTGCAGTGACAGCGCTGCTGATAGTTTCTGGATCACGCATTTCACCGATCATAATTACGTCTGGATCTTGGCGCAGAGCCTCTCTTAGACCACGGTGAAAGTTCTGGACATCTTCACCAACTTCACGCTGGTCAATAATGCACTTGTCTTGCTTGAATAGATATTCTACCGGATCTTCAATGGTAATTATGTGATCTTGGCGAGTGTGGTTTATCTCATCAACCATGGCTACCAAAGCAGCTGATTTACCCTGGCCAGAAGGACCAACTACCAAGAAGAATCCCTGAGGCACGCTGCTGAAATTATGAATAGCAGCCGGTAGGTTCAATTCATCGATTGTCCTAATCTTATTAGGAATCAGACGCATGGCGATGCTAATACTGCCTAATTGATGATAGACGTTAACCCTGAATCTGCTTTTATCCTGATGGGAGTAAGATAGATCAATATCTCTCTGGCTCAAAAATTGTTCTTTACGCTCTTCAGGAAGGATAATGAAGGCAAGCTGCTCGGTATCTTCTTTTGACAAAACGGGATATTTATCATAAGTAATCAGAGAGCCATGCACCCTGAATGTTGGCGCCCGGCCAGCTGAAAGATGAACATCACTAGCTCCATCCTTGATCGCATTATCTAAAATATCATCAAGTTTTTTTTGGAATTCACTCATAATTATAGTTTATTCAACACATCTTTCACCTTGGCTACTACAGCCGTTGGCGTAAAGTGAGCTTTAATAATATATTCCTCAGCTCCCAAAGATAATCCCTTTTCCACTTCATTCTTCTGGCCCAAATTAGTCAGAAGGATGACAGGAATTCCTTTTAATTCATCGTTTTCCTTAATCTTTTTCAAGATTTCAAAACCATCCATCTTTGGCAAAACAATATCTAAAAGAACAAGATCTGGCTTGAACTCAGCAACCTTGGTCAGACCTTGACCGCCATCTGAAGCTACTTCTGCTTCAAAGCCGCTTTCAGCAAACTTAGCAGCATACATTTCACTTAAAAACGGATCATCTTCTATGATTAATACTTTTTTCATATTTTTATATTATGGACTAACTATATTTTCTCCTTGTGACCTATTTTGAATTGAATCTGTCTCTAGATAAAAAGTTAACTCATAGTCACTTTCATCATCAAGTGATTCATAATAGTATTTATACACTGTTCCATCCACATCCTTATTAAACGGATCAAGTGGAATACTGTTCATTAACTCTTCATCAATCAAAGCCTGTGACATGGCGTCACCGCTTCCATCAATCTCAATGGCACTCCCTCCTGAATCAGGATAAAGAGAATTATCATTGTAATACATTGATAATCCTTGCTGGACTGCCCTAATATCTGCTACCCGACGGGCATCCCTGCTTTTAGATTTAATAGAACTCAGGCTGTAAAAAGCCGTTGTTGCCAAAATTCCAATTATGGCAATAACTATTAAAAGCTCTATTAAAGTAAATCCTTTGTTTTTCATATATTTAATTTTATTCCTCAACCATCCTAATCATCTCTTCAAAAGAAATGGTTCCTTGAAGCGATTTAGCTACGCCGTCCTGCTTCATCGTAATCATTCCTTGCCTATAGGCTTCTTCTTTAATTTTCACTTCGTTTAACTCTCCAGCAATGATTTCTTCTAATTGAGGAGTCATTTGTAATATTTCATAAAGGGCAATTCGACCTTTTGTCCCCTTATTTCCACAAAATTTACAGCCAACTGGACGATATATCTTAAACGGCCTCTCCCAAGGAAACGCTTCCTTATGCATTGGATTTAGCTTAGCTAGCTCTTCTTCAATCATTTCATTGACCTTGGGCGGAGCTGCTACTTCTTTTTTGCACTTCTCGCATAATCTTCTGGCTAGACGCTGGGCAATCATCAAATTCAACGAAGAAGGCAGAAGAAATGATCCAATCTTCATATCAACCAATCTTGGAACTACCCCTATAGCATCGTTGGTATGCAGGGTAGAAAGAAGAATGTGTCCGGTCAAAGCTGCATGAATAGACAGTTCAGCTGTTTCTTGGTCTCTAATCTCTCCGACCATGATAATATCTGGGTCTTGCCTTAAGATATGGCGCAGACCAGAAGCAAAGGTATATCCGATCTCTGGCATAATCTGGGATTGGTTAATTCCTTCAACGAAATATTCTACCGGATCTTCCAGGCTGATAATATTGACTCCCTCTTGGTTTAAGCTGTTTAAAATAGCGTAAAGAGTTGTTGATTTACCGGAACCAGTCGGACCGGTAATTAAAACCATGCCGAAAGGCTGCTTGATTTCTTTTTTAAGAACTTCTAGATTATAGCCGCTTAATCCTAATTTGGTAAAATCTCTCAGGCCAGCTGATGGGTCTAAAACCCTTAAAACGACTTTCTCTCCACCAGCTGTTGGCAGGGTAGAAACACGGAAATCGATCTTCTTGCCAGCCACAACAGTATGGAATCGACCATCTTGAGGAACTCTTGTTTCATCAATTTTCAAATCAGAAAGTATCTTAATTCTGGAAACAATAGCTGAATGAACTTCTTTGGGTAAAATCAGGCTAGTATAGAGGACTCCATCAACTCTGAAACGAACCTTTACCTTATCCTCTGCTGCTTCAATGTGTACATCTGAAGCTTTTCCTTCGGTTGCATGTCTCAGAACAACTGCTACAATTTTAGTAATCGGCGCCTCGGCAACGATCTTTTCAGCCATTTCTCCAGGTTTCCCTTTAGGCGAACCAATACTTTCTTCTGCTTCAATTTCTTCTTCTAATTCTTTTAAGGCCTTGTTGACCTCGCCTCTTAAGCTGCGATACTGTCTCAATACGTTATTAAAATCGGTTTGGCTGATAGTAAATATCTTTGTTTCCAGGCCGCTTCTGCGAGTAATGAATCTTAAAGCCTCCTTAGCCTTAAGATTAGTTGGGTCAACCATACCCACTTCCAAAACATTACCGCTTCTGGTTATGGGAACAAAGCTATAAAAAGACGCTGCCTCTTCGGGAACCTCTTTTAATACTTCTACCGGAATCTCTTTGTGAGCTAAGTCAACAAGGGGTGCTTCAGACGTCTGTGTTTTGTCTTCCGATATTTTTTTTTCATTTGAATTGTCTTTTTTATCAGTCACCATAAACCATCACAACAAGCAATGAACAGGAAACAAAAACAATATTATTTACTATTCATTGTTAGCTGCTCACTGACCGTGTGGTAAAAATGGGTTTAGCCGACCTTTTTCCCCTATTTCCAAAGGCCATTCCCCATAAGCTTTTAAATCCTGGAAACGAGATGTTTTCAAAAAGCTAGTATCAAAATTGATTTTGTTAATGATATCTCCAACAAAATTACTCCCACCACTAGGCATCGCAATAGCTTCAGTATTTTCAAAACCATCTCCAATCATTGTTGGATCTTCAATCATGCCCAATTCGCCACCAGGTACTCCTTCATCCATAAGCGCATCATCAGGAATTGACGGCGAACGCCACATGCCGAAATACAGGATCGCGACAATAGCTACGACGACACCGACAAAGGCGCCTATCATTATCTTCTGCTTCTTATCCTGATCTAGAGAATTCTTTGAAAAAATTGATAAAATTGATTTAAGATTCATTTTTAATTAATTATTGATAATAGACCAATAATCCCATGTTAAATTTGAAAATAGGCAAACCTGATGATTCACCTTCGCTGTCTTTGCTTTGTTCACTGGCAAAGTCGACATCCTTGATATCCATTAAGCGGATATTGCTTTCTAAATCTTCCAAATAGGTTTTGAATCCTTCATAGGATCCACTCAGTGTCATTTCAACGGTTAGATATGGGAAAGGTGAAATGACTTCCTGGCTGTCACTATTACTACTCGCGCTAAATTCATCCATTTGACTAGACTGCTGAGTGCTTTTTTTATCGCTTTTAATGTCTTCGCTGAATTTTATTGACTCCATTAATAAGCCGTTATTCACGGCCATAGCTTCAAATTGATTGATTAAGTATGGCAGATCCTTTTCCTCAGGCAAAGCTTCAAGAATCCCCTCTATGGCCTCGCCACCCGTTTCCTGATATTCTGCCTCTAATTCCTGGACTTTTACTAAAAGCTCTTCAACTTTGCTTATCTCTTCATTTTGCTTGTCAATTTCAGCTCTTAAAACCTTGATCGAATTCCACAGAGGATCAGCAAAGACAAACAGCAGAGCTATGCCTACTAGGATATTTACTAAAATGATTATTACTTTTTTATTCATAAATTATTCTAAAGATAAAAGACTAGGTTCAAATTCAAGATTAAAGGTAGTCCCAACAAAGCCTCCCTTTTCCAAAGTAGCTTCAGAGAAAATGATTTCCTTTATCCTGCTATCTTCTCTAAAAGCCATTACTTGTTTGACTAAAGACTCATAGCTGGTAGCTTCTGTTTTCAAATCAAGAGTTGAATCAGAAAGATTGATCGTAAAGCTTTCATACTTAACCTGAGATAAGGTAATATCTTCAAGCATGCCAAAAACATTGGATAAATAGACTCTTTGGCTCAATATTTCTTCAAAATTTTCGATTGTCTCTTTTAATTCTATGAAATTGCCTTCCAGTTCCAAATCTCTCTCACCTTGCAAGTCTTCTAATTTCTGGGTTAATTCCTCCTTGTTGTTATTCAAGCTGATTTTGTAACCCCAGAGACCGAAGCAAACCAGAGCTGCGCCAACCGACAAAATAATCGACAAGGTGAGCCAAAGACCGGCTTTTTTAAAAGCCTTTAACGGATCGCCGCCCAGATTGACTCCGCCGCCAATCCCTCTCTTCTTATATTTTTCTGGCATTAACTTTATATCCATATTTGAAAATCCTTATTCCTCTCTCATAGCCAATCCCGTGGCTACAGCCAATGGAGGACCCAAGTCCTTTAAGACTGGCTTGATGACATCAGGACAGGTTACCCGAGCAAAAGGGTCGCCTATCGATGTGTCTAAAGATAATCTACTGACTAAGCTACTATCAAATCCTGATAAATATACTCCGCTGCCAACCAGGACGCTTTTTTCAATTTTCCTGTTATACTTATTCTGGTAGTTATCTATTATCTTCTTAATCTCAACTACGATCATCCCTAAGGAAGATTGAATAACGCTTCTTAATTGAGGATCTGTTGGCTCAATTGATTTTTTATCAGATAATCTTCTTTTGAAATGCTCTGCTTTTTCCAGATCAAGATTCATTTGCTGGGCAATAGCCTTGGTGATCTTCCGGCCACCCATCTCTAAGTTATGGGTTACCCTGATGTATCCGCCATCGATGATACTGACATTGATTGAACGGGCTCCGTTATCTACTAGAATAATACCACTTTTATCATTACCTATCAAAGCACGGGTCAGACTGAAGGTTTCTCCTTCAATTCCTTTTAAATTTAAACCAGCTGCTTTAACTATCTGGTTATAGTTATTGATAACTTTCTTAGGTACGGCAATAAGGAGAACTTGCTTGCTATCCTTCTTGTTAGGCGTATCAACGACACTCCAGTCTAGGATTACTTCTGAAATTGGGATAGGCACATATTTTCTCGCTTCAAAAGGAATAGCTGCTTCAATTTCCTTCTGGGACATATCTGGGAAATCAATCAATGTATAGAAGCTGGAATAAACCGGAACAGAGAGATAGACATCCTTGGATTTAATCTTAGCCTCTTTGATAGTCTGCTTGATTATCTTGGCCATTTCATCACTGGGGATTTGAAAATCTTCAGCATCAGGCTGCTGACCTTTGCTTTTCAAATATTTTTCCAGAGAAAAGACTGCATAGTTATTTAATTTATGTCTGCCATCCTCTTTTCCCAGTTCAACCATTTTTACAGCCGAAGCGCTAATATCAATACCCAGACGATTCTTTAGCTTTTTTTTTAATAAAAACATATTTTAATCTCTTAAATTACCTAAATCCACCCTTGTACTTCTTCGGGATAAGATCTCCTGGTCAGCTAATCTCTTTCATTTCTTCCTTTTCTTTATCTATTGAAAAGTATAACATAAATGAAAGAACAAAGAAATTAAACATGTGGAAAACTATTTTAGATATTCTTTTTCCTATTCAATGCCTTGGCTGTAATCAAGAAGGTAAATTTTTGTGTCACTCTTGTTTTAAGAGCATCCCTTTAAATACCAAGGAAACAAAAGATAATCTGTTAATTTCCAGCTATTACAAAAACCAATTAGTTAAAGAATTAATCCATAGGTATAAGTATGATTTTGTAAGAGACTTAGCAAAGCCTTTGAGTCTTCTAATGATTGAAAGATTAAAAAGGGAAAATATTGAAAATCTAATTCTTGTCCCTATTCCTTTGCATACAAAAAGATTAAAATGGCGTGGATTTAATCAATCAGAATTATTAGCCCGAGAAATTGGGAAGAAAATGGATATTCCTATTTTTGACAATATTCTAATCAGAACCAAATATTCACTGCCTCAGGCCAAAATACAGAATGCAGATTTGAGGAGGGAGAATATTAAAGATTCTTTTGAGTTAAGAAAACCCCTCCTAACCTCCCCTTATCAGGAGAGGAATAATCTTTTGAATAACTCCCTCCCTGATAAGGGAGGACTGGGGTGGGTTAACAAAAATATCATCTTAGTAGATGATATTTGCACTAGTGGATCTACGCTTGATGAGTGTGTTAGAGCTTTAGAAACCTTAAAACCCAAAAATATTTATAAATTAGTCATCGCTAGGGAGTAAAAAAAGCCGCTGGGCAAACCATGCGGCTTTCACATTTAAACAAAAATGGCAGGGATACGGATTTAGTAGATTAGAAGCATTCTTCATCAGTAGCAATTTTATCTATGAAGTCAGCTACGCTAACACCGTCAATTTGAATCGGCATATCCTGATGAGCGCGATCATTTATATTACAGTAAATACACGCCCCGAAATAACTGACTGTTTTGCATTCCAAGCCCTTGTCTTTGGCAATTTGTTCTGCAACAGAACCAACCCCAGTATACATATATTTGCCACTAGGCAGAGTGATTTGCGTTGCAAATCCCTCGGAGGTACCATAGCCACGAGTATCAATCACTTTTTTCATTGCTACTTCTCCTTTTCTATTTCTATATATCTAGACCATTTAATCCCCTTGTTAATGTTGGAACTGAAGATAGAATAACATATAAACATATTCTTGTCAAACTTATTTGGACTGAACTCAACCTTTAAATAAAATAATAATTCTCCACTGGAAAGCTCGGTTTTCACCAAAGTGAACTACTATCTCAAGAAATTGGAAAAAAGTTAAATATTCCTGTGTTAAGTAATATTTTGATTAGAAGTAAATATTCATTGCCTCAGGCTAAAATACAGAATACAGATTTAAGGAGTGAGAATATTAAAGATTCTTTTCAAATTAATTTGAATTTTAAAGAGAATTTAGAGAATAAAAATATTATTATAGTAGATGACATCTGTACCAGCGGGTCTACCATAAATGAGGCAAGTGAAGCTTTGAAAACTCTAAATCCGAATAAAATTATAGGATTAGTCATTGCCAAAGATTGATTGACTGTTAATAAATAAAGTGGTAAATTAAACTTACTGGAAGAGTCGCATAGTGGCTATTGCAACAGATTGCTAATCTGTCGTCCTTTTTGGACTCGCGGGTTCGAATCCCGCCTCTTCCGCCAAAGAATATACCTTGACATTATGAATTATTAAATATATACTTAGTATATACAAAGTATATATTAATAGAATTAACAGAATTATGAATTCAACAATTATAAACATTAAAACAGATCCCAAGGTTAAAAAGGAAGCTAAAAAAGTTGCTGCTCAGATGGGATTAACCCTGAGCGGAGCAATCAATGGTTTCTTAAGACAGTTTGTTCGCGACAAGACTATTGTTTTTACTTTAAACGAAAATTCACCTAGTGATTATTTATTGTCATCTATAAGGGAATCAGAAAAAGAAAGAGAGAGTAATGATTTTTACTCTTTCAAAGACAGTGAAAAAGCAATTAAATTTCTCGATAAGTAATGAATTATGCAAATCGAGTATTCTAAAAAATTCATTAAAGAATTTAGGAAGTGTCCGGTAAAAATTAGAAAATTATTTAAAAACAAATTAGAGATATTTATAAAAGATCCTTATAGTCCTGCCTTAAACAATCACAAACTTCACGGAAAGTTAAAAAGTTACAGAAGTATTAATATCAACTCAGATTGGCGAGCGGTATTCCGAGAAATAGCAAAAAATAAAATAATATATTTTGTTGCTGTTGGAACACATAATAAGTTATATTCTTAATTGGAGAGATCGCATAACGGCTATTGCACCAGTCTTGAAAACTGGCGTCCTATTGGACATGAGGGTTCGAATCCCTCTCTCTCCGCCATGGATAAAAAAAATCAAATTGAATGGACAGCTCCTGAATTTGAATACTATGAAAAAAGTGGATCCTGGTACATCGTTACCGGAGCGATTACCGGCATTCTTTTTTTGATAGCTATTTTTACAAAGAATCTGCTTTTTGCCTTGATGATTGCTTTGACCTACTTCATCTTATCCATGTATGCTTCTAAGAGGCCTAGGGAGATAAGTCTGGCCATTACTCCTCAGGGAGTAAAAGTTGAAAGAACTCTGTATACTTACGAAAATTTAAGATCATTCTGGCTTTTCTATGATCCTCCTGAAATTAGAGAGTTGAGCTTGAGAAGCAAAAAGACAGTTATGCCATATATTAGAATTCCTTTAGGCGAGCAAGACCCGGTTGAAATAAGACAGATGCTGATTAAATACTTGCCAGAGAAAAAGCATCAGGAATCCATAACGGATAATTTGGCCAGGCAGATAAGGTTTTAAAATGAAGATTAACAAAGGCTTTACTTTAATAGAACTCTTAGTAGTTATCGCTATAATTGGTCTTTTAGCGACTATTGTCTTAGTAAGCCTTAATACTGCCAGAGAAAAAGCAAGAATATCAAAAGCAGTTGCCCAAATTAGAGAAATCACTAAAGCCACTGCGCTTTATCTTGATGATACTAATCAATATCCCCCAAATTGCAGATTAGATTGCACTGAATCAACCGATCCCTTTCTTAACGCCTTGGGAATAACCGGTTGGGCAGGGCCATATCATCAAATATATGATTCAACTCATCCTTGGACAGGACACACGGGATTATCAGTTGCCGATTGGGATGGAATCCCAGGCAATGAATTAGGAATTGTTTTTGATGATGATCGGCCTGGAACAAGCTCATCTAATAATCAGGGCGTTATCCCATCCGAATCGATGTTGAGAATAGATGAAATGGCAGATGACGGGAATCTAAGTACTGGATTTATTCGCGGTGATGGGTTAAGCTGGGGAACAGCACCAGGAGAAATGGTTATCGTCATAAAGTTATAAGTCCTCGTAGCTCAGCCGGATTAGAGCGCTGGATTGCGGTTCCAGAGGCCGGGGGTTCGAGTCCCTCCGAGGACGCCAATGTTATCATTATCATCAAAAATTGAAGATATTTCCAAAGTAGGTCCCGCATATTTGAAAAAGCTGCATAAGCTTAATATCAAAAGCGTCCGGGACCTATTTTTTCATTTTCCCCACCGCTATGAGGATTTTTCACAAACTGTTCCCATTAGTCAGTTAAAAGAAGGCCAAAAAGCAACCGTCCAGGGAGAAATTGTAGATATTAAGAATATTAGGATTCCCTATCAGAGAATAAAGAGAAAATTAATTCTAACTGAAGCTTTAATTAAAGATGACACTGGCAGTATTAAAGTTGTCTGGTATAACCAGCCATACTTAACCCAGAGTCTAAAAAAAGGAAGAGTCATTAGCCTTTCAGGCAAACTTACTTTTTCTAAAAAAACTCTTTGTCTGTCTAATCCCGCCTATGAATTAGCTAAATTAGACACAGTTCATACCGGTCGCTTGGTTCCCGTCTATCACGAAACAGAAGGATTAAGCTCTAGATACATTAGATACATCATTAAGCCCATCACCTATTTAACAGATCATTTTACGGATTTTTTACCCGATGGGATTAAGAAGAAATTTGAATTATTGAACTTAAGCGAAGCCATTAAGCAAATTCATTTCCCTGAAAATCTTTCCTTTGCCCAGAAAGCCCGCCAAAGATTGAGCTTTGACGAGCTTTTTTTAATTCAATTAACAACTCTTTTGCAAAAGAGAAGATACAACAAAGAAAAATCAATCAGTGTTGAATTTAATCAAAAATTAATTAAATCTTTTGTCAAAAGCTTGCCTTTTAAATTAACTAATGACCAGCGTCTGGCTGCTTGGGAAATATTCCAGGACATGTCTAAAAACCAGCCCATGAACAGATTAATGAACGGCGATGTCGGATCAGGCAAAACCATCGTTGCCCTGATGGCTGCTTTAGAGACCGCTAAAGCCGGGTACCAGGTGGCCCTGATGGCGCCAACTGAAATATTGGCTAGGCAGCATTATGAGAGCTTTGTTAATTTCTTAAAAAAACAAAAATTAACTGTTGGTCTTTTAACTGGAACAGATAAGGATATTAGCAGTAAGGAAAAAATCACTAAACCTCAATTAAAAAAAGAAATATTGAATGGAAATGTAGATATTATCATTGGCACCCATGCCTTGATTCAAGAGAATATGTCTTTTAAAAACTTAGCCCTGGCCATCATTGATGAACAGCACAGATTTGGCGTTGCCCAAAGAGCAGCTTTGCAGAAAAAGATATACAATATGGAAGACGGCCTGCCAACTATCCCTCATCTTTTATCAATGACTGCTACGCCAATTCCCAGGACTCTGGCTTTGACAATTTATGGCGATCTTGATATTTCTTTAATCAAAGAATTGCCCAAAGGAAGGCAGAAAATCATTACTGAACTAGTTACCCCGGACAAAAGACAAGAAGCATATGATTTCATAACCAAGCAAATTAAGAAGAAAAGGCAAGTTTTTGTCATTTGTCCTTTAATTGACGAATCAGAAAAATTAGATGTTAAATCAGTTTCTCAAGAGCATGAAATGCTTTCCAAAGAAATCTTCCCGCATTTTCAGACAGACATGCTTCATGGGAAATTAAAGCCAAAAGAAAAAGAAAAAATAATGAAAGATTTCAAAGATGGCAAAACAGATATTTTGGTTTCAACTTCAGTCATTGAAGTTGGCGTTGATATACCTAATGCGACAGTTATGATTATTGAAGGAGCTGACAGATTTGGCCTTTCCCAGCTGCATCAATTCAGAGGCAGAATTGGCAGAGGCAAACACCAGTCATATTGCTTCCTTTTCACCGATTCAGAGACCCAAAAGACCGACGAGAGATTAAAAGCCATAATTAAAGCTAAAGATGGCTTTGAATTAGCAGAAAAAGATTTGAAATTAAGAGGTCCTGGCAATTTTATCGGCACTAGACAGTGGGGATTACCTGATTTAGCCATGGCTTCTTTAGATGATTTGGAATTAATTAAAAAAAGCAGACAGGCTGCTAATTTGGTAATTGAGAATGAGATGATCAATCCTGACATGGAGAAAAGAATTGAAAATTTCCATCAAGACATTCATTTGGAATAACATTGACAAATTCTGTATTTTGTGTATAATATATATTAGTACGTTTTATTAACCCCATATTAGAGAGGTAATACATGGATTCGTTGGAAGTAATTAAGGCAAGGTACCCTGGAAGACCTAGTATTGATTTTTTAGAGACAGTCCAGGGATTTTATCGAAAGAAACTAGAAGAAGCGAAACAGGAATTACGGGTACCTGATCGGGATTGCAAACCCGAAAACAATTGTTCGCTCGTTTCTCATGTTTCATCGGCTCGCATTCAAAGCCTAAATGCTCTACTATGCGCCTTCAGTCACGCTATTCGAGCAATAAAAGAAGGCCGATATGGCATCTGCATTGTCTGCGAAGACGAGATCCCCACGCCTAGATTGAGGCAAGTACCGCAAACAATGCATTGCACGACCTGTGCCGAAACCGCAGAACCCCTGTACAAATTCAGGAAGTTCTGCCAACCTCTATCTTAATTTCACGACTAGGTGAGCGCAAGCTCTCGAGACACCTAGTCGTCAAATTAAAATCAACAAAGCCGGAAACTTAGTGTTTCCGGCTTTTTAAATCCTTGACTAAATAAAAAAAATGAGTATCATTGAAAATGGTTCGCTCGCTGCTAATGAATTTTTGTTCTTTCTCGAGAGCGATTCAATAGTAGCGAGTCGAACCCCACAAAAAATAAAAGTCTCTGTACGGACAGAGACTCACCAAGAAGGTCGTATCCAAATGGATGCGGCCTTTCTACTTTTTATGCTTCTTAGGCGTTACCCAAAAACCCATATATTTCCCTAGTAACAGTCTAGTCTGGGCTTCTAGTCCTGGAATGGCCCCAAAGATCAGAATAGTGAAAGGCACTAATATCCACTGGATAACCATTCCTAAATGCTTTAAAATTCCAAAATCCTTTGGTCTTTTTGGCAAAAGTAAAGTTGAATAGATTGCTGAGCCAATCAAGCCGATCATAGCGATGTTCATCAAGGTCCTGGTTATAAACGGCAAATTGTATGAAAGGATTGTGGCATTGAACCAATCTCCGCCCAAATACAGTGGTAGCCAACCAAGCATGAATATTAATAAGGCATTGGTTGCCCAAGACCAAAATCCTTCAAATTGGACCCAAGTCCAATGCCATTTAATTTTTTTAGAAATTTTCTTGTTTTTTAAAAATCCAAATAGTAAATATGGGATATTCTCTACTCCCCAACCCCAGCGTTTCTGCTGTCTGTAGACATTGGCTGAAGTTTGCCAAAAGTTGTCAGCTAAGTTAGCATCCATTGAAACAGGATAATACAAAGGAACCACTTTATAATCTCCATCATAGTAAAGTAGATTCTGCCAGAATATTCTTGAATCTTCTGAAACCATGTTAACTGGCCAGAAATCAACGTCAACCAAGGTCTTGAAGCTCAATGATTGAGAAGAGAAACTAGATAATCTTTCTGGTCTCATTTGCTGAATCATTTGCCAGAAAGTTCCTGAAGTAGCCACTACTCTGGAAAAGCATGATGTTTGCCAAATATTATTATTAAAAACAGGAATTGGCTGATAACCAGTTCTGGTTGGCTTATCAACTGTCAAATAGTGATAAGTTAATATTGAAAAATACTTAGGTAAAAATACAGTATCAACATCGCCGCATGAGACAACAATATCTTCATATGAGATTTTCAAAGGATCAATAATCTCTCTTTTGACTTGTCTGATTGCCCATGTACTGTTCGCTCCTTTGGCAGCCATTTCACCCTCTTTTAAAATATGCGTTGTCCCTAAGAATTTAAAAAATTTATGGCCAAATTCTTTTTCTGCTTTTTTTAAAATTTCTTGAGCTGGTTTTCCAACTCTTTCTTCAGCTCCCAGGACAACAATCATTTTGTCTTTTGGATAATCAGAATCAACTAAAGCTTGTAATGTTTTTGCAATCACATCATATGGCTCTTTGTAAAAAGGAAGGATTAATAGGTGATGAATTCTTTGCCAGTCTTTTTGTTCTTTGACTTTACTAAACCAATCAATCTTCATATTCTTCTTCATCTGCTTGTAACTGGCTCTCAGATGGACTGAGAAATATATGGTTTTCAGGACCCAGTAAACGTCAAAAGCAATAATGAAAAAAGCCACCCAAACTGGCCTATACCAAGAAAAGAAAATCACGCCTAGAATCGTAGCCCAAGCTAGAGTGCCAGGTATAATTTCAAAGAAACGATAAATGAATCGCTCTTTAGAATCTTTCAAATCAGGTGCTTTGCCTAATTTTAAATAGTATTGGTCTTTGGTTAGCATCTAGAATTATGTTATCTTAAAAAAATTTATTAAGCAAGGAAAACGGCAGGGTCTTGGATACCCTGCCGCTTTTTATGCCGTTTTACTGGCTACTCTTATTTCGAGCAGCCGCCTCCGCCACAGTTTTGGCCGCCACAGCAACCCTCTTTCTGGTCGCCGCTACAACACTGCCGTTTTGCCGAAAGATTACAGCAACTGCCCAACTCCTCTTTGGTCGGACATCTCTCTTCGTCGCTGCAATACGGACATCCGCCTTCACATTTTCCTGCCATCACTACCCCCTTTAGTTAGTGTTGCGAAAAACGAATCATTCTTACCAACTATCACTCAAAAGGAACAACTGTTCCTTTATTGCCTCCCAGCTTATCTTCTTTTAAATCTGTAGTGATATTAGCTAAATTACCGCTAACTTTTTCACCACAACTCTTATCTATACCATTGTATTTGATATTAGTCAATAGATTTAGGATTTTGCCTATATCTTCATTTTCTGGAATCAAGCCAATTTCAAATCCAACTTTGTAAGTTCCTTTCTTATTAACCTCATCAGCTGTCCAGATTACTTTTCTGGTTATCTCGCCATACTGCAGACTACCAGCTAAAGCAGTTTTTTTATTATTCCAAACAACTCTGTCTGGTAATTGGGCTGTAATTTCAAAGTTTTCCAAATCTTCGTTTAAATCTGAAATTTCCCAGAAAACCCAATAGCTGGTTTGAACTCCAGCTTTGGGCGGCAAAGGACCAACCCCTAGTTGGTCTCCTTGGGGTCCATAGTAATATCCGGCTGAATTTACCTTTAAGACTGGTTGGCTGCAGGTAAATTCTTCTTCTAGATTGTTTTTATCTTTCGGATCATCTGCTGGCTTGTCTTTTTTCTCAATAACAAGACTGCTAATATTGCCAGTTAGCATATTAAGCTCATCAACTGTTGCCTGGCTGTAATACCAAACAAGTCCCATGGCAATAATGGTGATGAAAGCTAGAAAGACACAATAGTTTTTGTTGTATTTTTTTGTCATATTTTTAAAAATTAATTATTCCAACTAAAATTTCATTTATATTATCATTATCCAAATCATCACTCATAATCATTATACCATCCCTGTTATTCTCATCATATGCCATGAATTCGTTTAAGACTGTGTTGTATCTGTTGAATACTTTGACATGCGGTCCGCCGGTTGGCCCAGCTCCGGTAATGATTTCATCGTATCCGTCATCATTAACGTCTCCCAGAGATAAATTCACTCCGCCTCGAAATCTCTCGTCATAGGCCATGAATTCGTTAATGGTTTCTCCGTTTTGATTTAAAATCTTTACATGTGGTCCGCCACCCAAACCCACGCCAGTTACAATTTCATTTGTTCCATTACCATCTATATCACCAACAGAAACAAAAACATCGCCTTCAAAATCGTATGGCTTGAATTCTTTAATTTTTCTATCGTTTTTGTAAATTGAAATTATTCCATTGCCATTGACCAATGTTTCATCCTGATTGTCATTATCCAGATCAGTCACTAAGATTTGAACATTGCCTGGAAACTGGCTTTTAAAGGCAAAGAATCCGTTTTGGGTCTGTTGGCCTTCTTTGTTAAAAACTCTGACAAAGCTTCCGTTTTTGAAATCGCTATTCCTAATTTCCTGATTTGTCTTTAGCAAGACAATTCCATCGTTTGAATCTATGGTAACCAAATTAATTTTAGTCCCGTTGTTTACTCTTCTGTCCTGGGTTCCGTTAATTTTTTCAAATTGCTCGTTTTGGAAAACGTAAGTTTGTTTTTGGCCTGTTGAATTGATTAAAGAAATTCCTTGTTCAAAATCTCTTCGCCATAGTCCTGGCTTAATTTCTGAATTATTCTGATCCAATAGATTGACTGGATTTGAAATGGCTTTGCCTAGATTAATGTTGTATTCATCATACCACCAGACTTGGCCATGATTCTGATCTCCGAAATCGAAAGAATAATATCCGTTTCCTAAAAGCGTACTGGTCAAACCAAACCTCATTTTCTGGTAATTTCCCATATGACCAGCGTTATTCGTATTAGCATTAATAATCTTTATCTTTGAAAAATGGTTGTTTAAATAGTAATTAATTAAATCAGGCCAATTACTTGCCAAATGAGGACTTGGCAGATTCTCCATTAAAAATCCGTCTAAATTACTTTCATAACTATTGATTTTATCTAGATTAATTAATATGACTTTATTGACCTTGGAACTTGTCTTATCTAATAGATCTTGGATGTGCGTTTGCCAGTATTGATTGATTGAATTTGGATCATCTTTTTGCCCATCTTGGTCAATATCGATATCTCCGCTATTTAGCCAATCAATATTGGCAAAGACCATATCGTAGAATATGCCATCCCAAATATCCCTGTTAGCCACGTCGTTTTTAGCTAAATCTGATAAATAACCTGCCCAGCCTTTGCCTGGGTCAACAAATTTAATTGTTGGCCAAGGTTCTCCTAGTCCAACAACGTTTCCAGAACTGTCTCTGAGCCACCAATTTTCTTGATTAACTTTATCATTTGTCATATTCCTGAATCTGGCCCAGGAACTTAAATCTTGGGTATTAACGCTTTGGCTTGGGATGTATGCTAAGAATTGGGTTTCTGGATTTAAATGCTTAATTTGGGAAAACAAGCTTGTGTCAATTGTCTGGGTGTCTACATCTAGGATTAATAGGTCATACTTAGCCAAATCATCATAATGGTCCTTTGGAACCAGAGGCTGGAGATAGTAGTTGGCAATTTTAGGGAAATCCTCCTTTTTGTCAAAGGCATTTGCCGGAAAACTAAAAGCCCCTCCCAGGGACAATATTAGAAATATTGATAGTATTTTCTTCATTTCAATAAAAAAAGAATAGCACATGATTACTATTCTGTCAAACTTAAATTAAACCTATTTTACAATATTATTCTCTTTCTTTTGATGGTCATATTTCTCTAATATCTCATCTTTAACAAAATTAAATGCTTCTTCTAAATCAATGTTTAATTGATTGGCTAATCGACATGTTCCGAAGAATAGGTCTCCTAGTCCGTCTATGAATATTTCTTTGTTCTTTTTAATGAATTGCTTTCTTTCTTTTTCATTCTTGTATCTCAAATGCTGTGACATTTCAATTAATTCTTCATGCAAATGGTCGAATTTATCTAAATTAGGAATATCTTTCCATTTATTCCTTTTGGCAAAATCTTTGACTAATTGCTGGGCATCTTTAATTTTGGATATCTTTTTTGCCATATTTTAAGCTCCGTGCTTAATTTCAATTACATCACCGTCTTTAATAATATATTCCTTGCCTTCCATTCTAATCAATCCTTTTTCTCTGGCTTTGGCTAGACTGCCTGACTCAATTAAATCTTCATATGAAATGACATCTGCTTTAATGAAGTTTTTTTCAAAATCAGTATGGATTACACCTCCAGCTTGAGGTGCAGTGCTTCCTTTCTCTATGGTCCAGGCCCTTGTTTCATCAGGCCCCGTAGTAAGAAAAGTAATTAGATTTAATAGCTTGTATGACTCTTTAATTAAAGAATCTAATCCTGAATCGTTAGTCACTCCCAAATCATCTTTTTCTTCTTTGCTTAATTGATCTACTTCAAATTCATTTAGGATGTCTAAGGTTAAATACTGATAATTATTTTTTTTAAATTTTTCTTTAATTTCATCAGTTAATTCATTCTTGTTTCCGTTTAGAAGGAATAGTCTTGGTTTTAAAGTTAGTAGCTGGTATTGCCTTAATGTTTCTCTATCATCTTCTGAAATGTTTTCACAAAGCAGTTTCCCTTCTTCCAATATTTCTTTAGCACTTTTGACAACTTCCATTTCTTTCTGGGCTTCTTTGGATTTTTTAGCTTCTTTTTCAAGTGATACTAATCTTTTCTCCAAAGTTGATAAATCCTTCAAAGCCATTTCAGTATCTAATGTTTCCTTGGCTCCTAAAGGATCAATCTTATTCTGATTGTTAACAATTTTTTCATTTTTAAAAATTCTTAGGATATAGAGGATAGCATCAGTTTCCCTAATGTTTGCTAAGAATTTATTCCCTAATCCTTCTCCTTGATGAGCGCCTTCAACAAGACCGGCAATATCAATAAATTCTATTGTAGTATATATTTTCTTGGCTGATTTGGTTAGTTTCGCTAATTCATTCACCCTTTTATCAGGCACGGTAACAACGCCCACATTGGGATCAATTGTGCAAAACGGGTAATTTGCCCTGTCTATTGGTTTTTTAGTTAAAGTTTGGAAAAGTGTTGACTTGCCGACATTTGGCAAGCCAACTATCCCTATACTTAATGGCATATTTTTATTCTGGCATAAAGGATGGATAAATGCAAAGGCCCCCGGCGCCTTTGCGCAGGGGACCTGGTTATGCCACCACTTCAGCTTCTTTGGAAGCGACAGTTAGTTCCTCCAGAACAATTGGGTCGTATTCCCGTTTACGATACTTATGACCACAGCCAGTACGACTACACTCAAAAAGGTGGGTCAGGACATCCTTTTGACCGCAATCTGTCATATCTGACCCACACATATGGCACACTTGCCAGGGCGGACCTGGTCTACGATGTTCATCTTCGTTGCATCTGATACAGACCCGACCAACGAAAACCTCTTGCCCTTTAAGGGCGTACTGCCTTGGGTCTGTTATTGGATTAGATACCATCACCTTTCTCCAATTGTGCTTGTGTTCAGACATTTAACACCCCCTTCTGTCAAAAAATGCCAATGATTTGAATCTACCCCGGAGCTCCTGCCAACGCTTTCTGTAATCAAAGATATATTTATCAATGAACCACAAATGTCTTTCTACGGTCCGATTGATTTTCTCTTGCCAATTTTTAGGGATATCAGCCTCCAGCCGGTCCATTAACCTCCAAAGACAGTTTGCGATGTATTCTCCCATATTAGACTTCCATGTCATCATGGAAGAGACCTTAGACAAATTAGACTTAGTATCCTTGATCATTTTAAGCATACAGTCAGCTTCCTGCACGCACAAGCGAAGCTGTCGCAGTATATCATCGTTTTTCCTGGGAATAGACAATCTGATTCTTATTGCCTTAATGACCAAATCCCAAGCTGTCTTTCCAACATCAAACACCTCCCAAAGAGGTGTTTTCTCCGGCATGTCCATGGTTACCTCCTTATCTGGTTTTTTAGTGTACTATTTCAACGATATTATATAGTAGCCGTATTTCTCGGCCTCTTCTTTTGTCCAGTATGCATAATTATCTAAATCTATCTTTCCGACATGGCCTGCAATTTTTTCGATTTTTCTTCCTGTATATTCTTTTGTTTTTGGATCCCATTCTTCAAGGATTAATTTATCGCCTGGTTCAATATTGAAGTCAGCCAATCTGAATTCATATGTTTTCTCGCCATTTAAAATCTTTTCAAATAGGTCAGGCCAAGTTTTCTTTTTGATTGTTTGCATTTAAATTATTTAAAAAATCTTTTGAAGTTATGGTTTTTCCATAGAGAAATGGAAAAACACGTCTTTTTAATAGTCTTGATATTTCTTGTCTTTCCTTATTATCGGCTGTTTCTATTAAATCTTTTAAAAGAATAAAATTAAATCCTTTTGAAAAACCATTAACTATTGTAGATAAAACACAACCTTCTGTAAAAATTCCTGTAGTTACTAAATACTGAACACCTTTATCTCTTAAAATTTTCTCTAATTCTGTATCAACAAAAGCATCGTAGGTGTTTTTAGTAATAATGATATCCTCTTTATCTGGTTTGATTTTGTAAAACTCTTCTGGAAAGCCACTATCATCATCTGAATAATATTCTACACTAGGATCAGTGTATAGCTCTTGAAGATTTTGAGGTAAATGCTTTTTATCCCAAGGAGTAATATTAATGTAAAAAACATTGTTATTTACTCTCTCTTTATATTCTTTAACAAAATCAATTAAATTAGGGATCATCTCCCTAATTTTAGAAAAAGTAATACCAACTTCAGGATCCTCGCATTTTTGATGTGCACAGCCATTAACAATATCAATTAATAGAAGAGCAGTATTTGATTGACTCATTTTTGGATATATTTTCATGAATTTAAAAACTTTTAATCCAAGTTAATATTGCTTTAGCCAGTGACTTTTCAAATCCCACGTAAATATGATCAGCATTGCTAATAATTTTAGATTCACATCTTGGACTGGATTTTGATTTTTCCTTAATTATTCTCATAATATCCTCGATTGGAATAATTAAAACATCGTCTTTTCTACCCATAACAGTAAATATTGGACAATTTATTTTAGATAAAGTTTTGTATTCATCTTTTGGATTATAAAAGTTAAAAATACCAGCCTTAGAATTATCATTAAAAATACTCAAGTATGTTTTAGCTGAAATTGGGTATTCATCCCAAACAAATCTTGGCATTAACTCATTTCCTTTGCCTTGTTTAATCATTTTCTTGGCAATTGAAATATCTTGTTTAAATCTTTTTGGCTCATCTCTTACTAAACCAAGCATATCAGAAGGAGAAACAAGAATTATTGATTTTATTCTCTTATCTTTTGTTTTAGCTAAATAGTACGCTATTTTAGGTGAACCAAGACTATGTCCAGAAAGATGAATGTTTTCATAACCTTGTCTTTCTAAAAAATCAATCTGAGCTTTAATATCTGAAACACAATCTTCAAATCTTTCATAAGCATTGCCAATAATATCAAAACTAAGACCCTTTCTGGTTATCTTAACGAAATCTTTAATTGATCCATTACCTCTATTATTAAAAGGAGCAAAAGCAATGTTATTCTTAGTTAAAGTTTCAGCAATATGATCTAAGAACTTATTTTCATAAAAATTACCAGCCATCCCATGAATGTGAGCTAAAACAGTTTTAACTTTTTTATCTGGCTGGTATAGAGCGCCGTGCAATTCTAATCCTTCTTTGGTATAAATTCTATGAATTGATGTTTTCATAAATTAATTTTAATGGCAGCCCTACGGGGAATCGAACCCCGGTTACCAGAATGAAAATCTGGCGTCCTAACCACTAGACGATAGGGCCATCTATCTTGTAATATACTACAACCTAAGTTACTATTTGTAAAGTATGGTTATCCTAGGAATAGAAACATCATGTGATGACACGGGCATTGCTTTGATAGAATGCGATAAAAATCAAAATTGCAGGATTCTATCCAATGTCATTTCATCCCAAATCAAGGTGCATGAGCCCTATGGCGGCGTTGTGCCTAATTTGGCTGCCAGAGCTCATTTAAAAAACATTGAACCCGTCTTACAAGAAGCTTTAAAAAAAGCGGATAACCCGGAAATTGATTTGATTGCTGCAACTGAAAAACCCGGGCTAATTCCCTGTCTTTTGGTTGGCTTGAACTTTGCCAAAGCTTTGGCATACAATTGGCAAAAAGAATTGATAGAAATCAACCATGTTGAAGGACATATTTATGCTAATTGGTTCAATGAAGAAAAACCTGAATTTCCTCTTTTAGCTCTAGTTGTTTCAGGAGGTCACACGCAATTAGTCTTGATGAAAAAACACGGATCTTTTGAAATATTAGGAGAAACAAGAGATGATGCAGCTGGCGAGGCTTTTGACAAGGTAGCCAAGCTTTTAGACCTTGGCTATCCAGGCGGACCAATCATTTCAAAAAGGGCTTTGAATGGAAGTATTGATGCCTTTGACCTGCCAAGGCCAATGATCAATTCCAATGATTATGATTTCTCTTTTTCAGGACTTAAGACAGCAGTCCTTTATGAAGTCAAAAAAGAAAAGAGAATTACAGAAGAATATATTGATAATATGGCTGCCTCTTTTCAACAAGCAGCTGTTGATGTCTTGATTAACAAGACTGTTGAAGCAGCCGAGGAATTCAAAGTTAAGACTGTCATTCTCTCTGGCGGCGTGGCTGCTAATCCAGAATTAAGGAAGCAGATGGAAGAGAATATTAAGAAATTAGATATTGAATTTCAAATGCCAGAATTTAAATTATGCACTGATAATGGAGCCATGATCGCCATGGCCGCAGCGCATAGAAAAAGGCCCGTCTGAAACGAGCCTCGCTTTGAACTGATTGAATAATCCCCCGGAAATTTAACGATACTGCGGGAGGTCTTCCGGAATTGGGGGTTGTACACGAAAGATCAGAAACAAATCTGATACGGACATGATTTTACCCACATTTCCGTCTGTGAAATAGCAGTTGAGCGGCCCATCGATTAACCGCCGCTTTATTTCCCCGCATTCCGCAGCATTAAAGGTAGTGTGTTCGGCAACAAGCTTAACGCCCATTACCTCTTTGATCACCGTTCTCAAGTAGGAATAAATTTTCCTACCCACCTCGCTTGAGGCGTTTCCAACCGCTGTTTCTTCCATAATTAACATCCCCCTTCTTGAAAAAAACTGGTTTATCAAGTAACATATTAGGAACTAGTCGATATATTTTGAAATATAGATTAAAAACACACACATGTCAACCGAATTACCAAAATCATACAATCCCAAAGAATCTGAAGACAAAATCTATTCTTTATGGGAAAAATCAGGTTTTTTTAATCCTGATAAGTTAAAAGTTAAAAAGACAGCTAAAAAATATACTATTGCTAATCCGCCTCCTAATGTAACAGGTGAATTGCATATGGGCCATGCTTTAAATTCCTTTACCCAAGATATATTGATTCGCTGGAAAAGAATGAAGGGATACAAGACCTTATGGATTTTTGGAACAGATCATGCTGGTATTGCTACTCAGAACGTGGTTGAGAAAATGTTAAAGAAAAAAGGCATCACTCGACACGACCTAGGCAAAGAAAAATTCCTTAAAGAAGTATGGAAATGGAAAGATAAGTATGGAAACCTGATTCTAAATCAGTTTAAAAAATTAGGTAATTCTTGCGATTGGTCTAGAACTGCTTTTACTATGGATCCTGATTACCAAAAAGCAGTTGAAGAAACTTTCCTTCACTTCTACAAGAAGGGCTGGATTTACAAAGGCAAAAGAGTAATTAACTGGTGTCCAAGATGCCAGACCAGCCTATCTGATCTAGAACTGGAACATAAAGAAGAGAAAAGCCATTTATGGTATATTAAATACCCTCTAGTTAATTCTAAAGAATCAATCCAAGTTGCTACTACCAGGCCAGAAACAATGCTTGGCGATACAGCTGTAGCAGTTAACCCTAATGACAAGAGATACAAGAAATTGATTGGCAAAAAGGTATTACTGCCTTTAGTTGACCGCAAAATTCCAATCATTGCTGATAAAGCCATTGAAGCTGAATTTGGAACAGGAGCTGTTAAAGTTACCCCAGCTCATTCACCTGTTGATGCTGAAATTGCACAAAGACATGAACTAGAATCAATTCAAGTAATTAGCGATAAGGGAAGAATGACTAAGAAAGCAGGTAAGGATTTTGCTAGCTTGACTGTCTTAGATGCTCGACAGAAAGTTGTTGAAAGATTAGAGAAAAAGAACTTACTGGTTAAAACTGAAGATTATACCCACCAAGTGCCAACCTGCTATCGCTGTGACAGCATCATTGAGCCTCTGGTTAGTAATCAATGGTTTGTTAAGATGGATAAACTAGCTGAAAAGGCTATCAAAGCAGTTAAAAGCGGACAGGTTAAATTCCATCCAAAGCGCTGGGAAAAAGTCTTCCTTGACTGGCACGAGAATATTAGGGACTGGTGTATCTCAAGACAGATCTGGTGGGGACACAAAATTCCTATTGAAGGCGAAACTGATGTTTTAGATACTTGGTTTTCTTCAGCCCTATGGCCTTTTGCCATATTAGGCTGGCCTAAAAAAACAAAAGATTTGAAAGAATTCTATCCAACCAATGTTTTAAGCACTGCTCGCGATATCATTAATCTCTGGGTAGCTAGAATGATATTTTCTGGGTTAGAATTAACTAAAAAGAATCCTTTTACTGACGTGATTATTCACGCCACTATCTTAACAAAAGATGGCAGAAGAATGTCTAAATCCTTAGGAACTGGCATTAATCCGCTTGATTTAGTTAATCAATACGGCGCTGATGCAACCAGATTCGGCATGATTTACCAGTCACTGGGCGGACAAGACATTCATTTTTCAGAAGAAAACATCATGATGGGCAAGAAATTTGCAAATAAGGTGTGGAATGCCAGTCGGTTTGCCCTGATGCAGATGGAAGGTGAAAAGATTAAACTGCCTAAAAGAGCGCCTAATAACAAGCGCATGACGGCAGCTGATAAGAGAATCCTGAAAAAACTATCTCAGACAAGAGAAAAAGTTGATAAAGAACTTAATAAATTCAGATTTGGCCAGGCTGCCCATATCCTCTATGATTTCTTCTGGCATGATTTCTGCGATAAATATATCGAATCTGCCAAAAAGCAGGGTGATAAGCAAACTAAGGAAATTCTAGCCTTTGTTTTGGTTAATTCTCTAAAGCTCCTGCATCCATTTATGCCTTTTGTTACTGAAGCAATCTATCAAAACTTGCCATTTAAAGAAGGAAAATTCTTAATGGTCGAAAACTGGCCAAAATAGATGAAATATATTTTCTACATTCTACTGGGACTTTTGCCTAGTTTAGTCTGGCTCTCATATTATCTTAAAAAAGACAAGAACCCTGAGCCAAATCGCATGATTATCAGGGTCTTTATCCTAGGCATGGCCATAGCGCCTTTGGCAGTGTTTTTTGAGCTCCTTTTAATCTGGCTCCTCAATCCGACAATGAATCCTCTAGATATTATCTCGCGCATTCCTCAAAGCAGCTATTTAAGCGCAGTCTTAGCTGCCACTTTGGTTCCTGCTTTGGTTGAAGAATACCTGAAATATGCTGTAGTCAGGTATCAAGTCATCAAAAAGTCTGTATTTGACGAGCCAGTTGACGCTATGATATACTGTATTGTAGCGGCCCTCGGATTTGCCGCTGTGGAAAATCTATTGATTCTCTTTAGTATAGATTTTCCAGATTTTGAACAGGCTTTATGGATAATTAGTTTCCGTTTCTTAGGAGCAACCCTCCTTCATGCCTTAGCTTCAGCCATTGTCGGCTATTGGCTGGCTCGCGGACTGATGGAATTGAAGAAAAGAAAGAAATTTGTCTTAATTGGACTGACTCTTGCAATTATCTTCCACGCCTGCTATAATTTCCTTATCTTAACAACTTTTGGCGAGAAATACAGCGAATTATTCTATCTGTGTCTGACTGCTATCCTTCTGATATCCGTAGCCATGACTGTCTCGCTTTGCTTTAAAAAATTAAAAAAACAACAATCAATTTGTAAAACTTAAGAGTGTCATTTAAGATACTGACAAGAAGACCTTGAGGTGCAACTGACAGATCTTTTGGTTAGGATTAAATGATAGCAAAAATATGCCTTCATTTTTTGAAAAGTTAACTGGTGCTAACTTCTCAGATGAATCTGAATCTAAAAAGAAAACAACAAAAAGAAAAAAAACAGCTAAAAAAAAGCCCGTTAAAGCTAAGGCGACTAAGAAAGATATTTCTGTAGTCCAGCCAGCTGAAAGGGCAAAAAAAGTAGCCATGCCTAAAAAAACAGAGAAAAAAGATGACAAAAAACAAGAAGAATGGTTAACTGAATCGGAAGGTCAGTTAACAATCGATGTTTACCAGACGCCTACTGAAATTGTCATCAAATCAACTATTGCTGGAGTAAAGCCAGAGGATATTGATATTAGCATGACTAACGACATGATTACCATTAAAGGTAATCGAAAGAAAGATGAGGAAGTTAAGGAAGAAGATTACTACTATCAAGAATGCTACTGGGGACCGTTTTCCCGCTCAGTAATTCTGCCAGTCGATGTTGAAGTTGATAATGCAGATGCCGGTATGAAGAATGGCATCCTAACCATCAGATTACCTAAGATTGAAAAGATCAAGACAAAGAAGATAAGAATTAAAGCCCAGTAAGATCAAATATTTTAGAAATTAAAAGCAGGGGAGCTTACGCGTCCCCTGTTTTTGTTTTCCGTTGATTAGAAGGTTTATTGGTTAGAAAGTCGGCACTTCCGAGATTATTGCCCAAATACAGGCTCCAGTAATATCGATAAAAGCGATGAGCAAACCCCAGCCCAATGGCAGGCTCCAAGAGTCTGGATCCCACTCTTCTTCTATTGCAATATCTTCATGATCTTTTTCCATATTCCCCTTTCTTATAAAAAGTTGCGTTTCGTGTTATACTATGCCTTACTGGCCATAAAGACGAGAAAACCTACAACCAGGCTTATAAAAGCCAAAGAAGATATTTCCCACGCTTTGACAAACAGCATATAGCCAAAGACCATTAAGGGGATACCCGCAAAAACGATCGCCATCGTTATAGCCATAGTTAGAGTAATAACAAGAGTCTTTTGGTCTTCTTGGAGATTCTTCCATGCTACGATTAACTTCTTAAATAACTTCATTGCACCCTCCATGAAAAAGATTAAAGTAATCTTACTCTCCATTCTAATCTGTTTCATATATACTACCATATTTATCCAAATTGTCAATGCAAATAGCATGATTTGGGGGATAAAGATGGCTGGTTTTTCTTTGGGTGGAAAAGATATCTCACAAAGCGAACAATTAATCCAAGATAAATGGAATAAGTTTATTAATCAGGAATTAAGACTGAATTACAAAGATCAAACCTGGATAATCACTTTAAAGGATTTAGGTTTTCAATTGGATCTTGTTAAGACAATAGACAAAATATATTCTATCGGCCATTATTCAAACATTTTTAAGACTTCTAAAGAGCAATACTCATCTCTTTTTGGAAAATATGATGTTAGTCCAGTTTATGAAATAGATGAAGAGCAGTTTGAATTAAAGACAAACGAGCTTTTCAAAAACATTGAAACACCTGCCCAAAATGCAACCTTGTTTTTCAATACAGAAGTTAATGATTTTTCCCTCCAGCATTCAGTTGAAGGAATTACCATAGACAGAGATCAATTGATTGATAATATTGATAATCAGATTACCTCTTTTTCTAATCAGTTAATTACTTTAGAATTAATCATTGATGAACCAGAGGTTCAAAATGACGAAGTGGAAACAGCCAAGCAGGAAGCCCAGCGCATTATGACTAATCAGCCATACTATCTGACCCATGAAGTCAAGAATCTGACTATTGATCGCAACAGACTGATTGATTGGATTTCTTTTGAACCAATTAAAGAAGAAAATTCAGAAAATTTAATTCTTGGTTTCAGTCTGGATTATGAAAAGGTCAAAAAATATTTAAATACTGTTGCCTATCAGGTAGACCAACCCGTAACCAATGCTCAGATGGAGATTGAGGATAATAGGGCGACTGTCTTTATTCCCGATCAGCCTGGCTTTGAAGTCAAAAAAGACACTACCTTTGACAATTTGGTAGCTAATCTTTTGGCTAGTCCATCTATTAAAACAACTCCTATTGTATCTGATAAGGCCTTGCCTGAGATTAGGTTATGGCAAACCAATAGCTTGGGTATTAAAAAATTAGTAGGCCAGGGGTACTCCAGTTTTGCCGGATCACCAGCTAACAGAAAACACAATATCCAGACAGCGATTAATAAACTGGATGGATATATCATAGCTCCAGAAGAAGAATTTTCTTTTGTTAATACATTAGGACCAACTGAAGCAGAACAGGGATATTTGGCTGAATTAGTAATTAAGGATAAAAAAACAACCCTTGAGTATGGTGGGGGTGTTTGTCAGGTTTCAACGACTTTTTTCAGAGCAGCTATTAATTCAGGATTAAAAATCACTGAAAGACAGAATCATTCCTTTCCTGTTGTCTATTACAACCCTCAAGGATTTGACGCTACAATCTATGATCCAAAGCCTGATTTAATGTTTATAAACAATACGCCTAATCATCTTTTAATAGAAGCTTATGTTTCAGGTAATCAAGTTTTTGTTAATTTCTATGCTACCGATGACAAGAGAACAGTCAAAGTCAAAGGTCCTTATGTTTTAGAAAGCAATGAGGATGGGTCTATGAAAACCATTCTGACCCAGGAAGTTTACAAGCTAAGTGGTGAGATTCTTGAAGAACAGGAATTCCGATCATATTACAAATCCCCTGACCTGTATCCAGTAGATAATGGAGAAGAAGAGGAAGATGAGGAGGAATGATTAATAAGTTACTTCTTGGAGAAAATCTCAAGAACCCTATTCATATACACTGGAAAATGATCTGGGATTTCAAATGCTTCAGCACAATCTATGTTGTCATATCCCCTTAAAAAGAAAGATCTATAATTATTCATCGATTCTAACATTTTTCTTTCACTAGGATAAATTTGAGATCCATAAACATCTAAAAGCGATTCTTTTCGCTTTTTATATTTGGTAATATCAAAGACCAAATCAGATCTGCCTAAATAAAATCCTTCCATCAAAAGTATTATTGGAATCTTGTATGAATTACCAAACTCAGGCAAATAGGTCCAAGAAGCTCTTTCTGCTGCTTCTAAGACTATTTCATTAACAGCTTTATGATCTGGGTGATAATCATTAGAATTATGAGTAATGACAATTTCTGGCTTCTCTTTACGAATGATTTTAATAATATTTTCAATTACCTCATGGGTTTTCTCTACTTTACTATCAGGCAGGCCTAAAAACACTGTCTCTGAAACACCAATAATCTTAGAAGCTTTGCTAATTTCTTTTTTTCTTTCTTGAGCTAATTTATTTTTATCAAAACCGCTTTTCTTCTTGTTATTAGAATCAAACCAGACACCACTTTCTCCACCAGTAGCTACAATTTCACATATATTATATCCCTTACCTTTTAAATACATTAAAGTACCCGCACAACATAAATGATCGTCGGGATGAGCTGAAAAGACTAGAATTTTTTTGTTTTTTGTTTTCATAATTTAAATACTCTGAAAGACGGACAGGTTTTTGTTTTCCTGTCCGCCTTCCGGCTTTTTAGAGCGTAGTTGTTAGAGGTTTTCGAGATAGAAACCCTGCTCATCGTCATAGGCCACCGGACAGTACACCTTCTCATCGAGAAGCGCTCTTTCGAGTTCTTCCCTAAAAGGATTGTCCTGAAGCTTGGCAACGACCGTAACAGGAGCTTTCTTCCATTGTCTGGTTTCGCGCCACATTTCCCATTGACGCGTGGTCATGAAGTCGATGCCGCCAATTGGGAAAAGCCTGGCTTGACCACCGGCGAGTTTAGCACCTCGGGCAAATGAATTCCATACATCACCCTTCATGTTATGCGGCATCAGCCCAACCAAGTCATTTTGAGCAATGTAGTAGCCGTAAATGAAGTAAATCAAGGCACCGCCGATCTTCTGATTAAGAGCCAATAATTCCCGGATAGTTTTGAACTTGTAGTTCCGGAGATAGCGTTTGTCTTTCTTGCTACCATAAACCGGTTTTTCTCCCAGGAGATTGAGAACTCGAAAAGCTCGGATTTTCCGGACCGCCTTAACCATCTCAACGACTTCTTCAAGAGTCATGTCCAGAAATCCATTCCCATTCTTAAACATCTCTTGGAAAGGGAGAAAATCCATCCGGTCGACAACTTCACCCAAATTACAGTCTTCGATTGCATCCCTCAAATTTCCGTTATATGGAAACCCATAGGGATCGAAAACGCGATTGACGTCGAAGTCACGCCAACCATTCCCGATGGGATAGTTGAAGAAAATCCACTTTTGAAGCCCGAAACGCTCGGCGGTGATTGCCGTCATGAATAATTCGGCCGGATTAATTGTGCAATCCGATGTTCCGTAGACAAGGACGTCATCCGGATCCAAAGAATCAACAACCACCAAGTTTTTATGACCTTCAGCCGTCTCAAAGCTTCCACCTTCATAACATACCATGACACCCTCCTTTTCTGTAACCCCTTTAATTGGTTAATATTGTTAAAATTCAGGCAAATTTCAACAAATATATTAACTACGCTTTTAAGAACTTTTTTGGCCTGAGGCAGAGGAATAGGTGTTCCCCTGACCCAAAACAAAAACTATATATGTTTTTCAACTAAATCAATCATCACTTTTTCATTAACTAGATTATTTTTTAATAACATATTAACTGAAGGTATAATTTTTTCCTGTGGAATCACTTCTGTATATACAGGATTCTCATCATTAGGAATAAAGGCCATTGGTCGATCTTTGTTTAAGAATTTTCGATTAATTCTACTTATATCCTTAACAGTCCATTTATCTACTGATTTACCAACTAAAGCAAGAGTAAAAACAAAATTTGATACCGTTTGAAGAATAATCATTTCTTTTCTAAAACCGTTTTCTCCATCTAGACAAGGATTAGGATTAACAACCTGTACTGTCACTTCTCCTGTATTACTACCCCTATCCTCAATAAAAGCAGAAGTTAAAGTTTCTTCTAAGTATCCTGTCGCAAATGGTCTTTCCATAGCTCGTTCCCAAGACAAGGCAAATTGTCCTGTAATCATCCATTTTAAAGGAGATAATCTATTAAATAATTCCTTAGCTCTTCTTCTTATCTTCAAATTCTTTACAGAAAAAGGTAGATTTCTTAATTCCAATAAACTTGATCTAACAGCCATAGTAATCTCATTATTTCGTCCATATTTAGCAATTTTAAGATGATGTGCTTTCTTTTTAGTGTTCAGTAATCCCCAAACAAGATATCTGATATTATGATGTCTTGCTTCTGTAGATAATTCTGCGTCATGCTGAGCTAACCACAAAGGCTTTCTCTTAGTGTGTTTAGCTATGAAATGTTGAACCAAATATCCAGCTAAAACAGTCATTCCTTTGCCATAGGGTCGTTCTTTCAGATTGAGAATCTTCAGAAGTTTTTTCCAATCCAAAGCATCCAAAACTTCATCCCTATCAATAAAGACAATATTTTTGTATCTTTTTACAGTATCTACTGCTTCCTGATTACTACGATCATTTATGACACAAACTAAGTCGTTTGGTATTTGAGTTGATAATTTTGAAAGAAATGGTTCAATTACTGGTCCGTTTTCCTTCATCGGAACAACAACTGCTAATTTACCGCTTTTGATAAATTTCTTTACTTCTTTACTTTCTTCAATTTGTTCTAATTTAGGCTGTAAATAATTTGAAGAGAATTTTTTATCTAATTTATCTTTTAATTTATTACACTCTTTGCAATTTTCGTAATTAGCAGCAGCGTACTCATCCCATTTCTTCTTGTTTTTTTCTTTCATATATTTTATCTAACAAAAAAACCGGCCTCAGGCCGATTTTGGTTTGGTGAAAATTTTTCTCTAATCTATATTCTCATTTTCGCTAAACCAAAACCGGTCTGACAAAGCCAGATAATAAAATAGACCACAAACAATAAGGTCGCTAAACAAGTTTTGGTTATATATGTTTCCATACTTAAGATTAATCCTAATCTAATGCCTTTCCTTTGTCAAGTATCTTATCCACAAATGGAATTCTTTTGATTAGATTATACAGCTTATTCATATCTTTTCTGATTCTCTCTTTGAATTCATTTTCTCTTCCATCATACCTATTTGATTGATAATACTTATCCTCTTTTTTGATTATCCAGTTAGTTATCAAAATAGCCAATATTGCTATTGGGAAAGAAACGACTACATCGATAAAATAGTGCTGACCCAGATACACTGCCCCATATGTAGAAAAGAAGAACCAAGGCAAAATGAAGAAAATCGTCCTTTTGTTGAATATGAAGAAATAGTAGACAATGATAATAGCCCAGGCAACATGCATGCTAGGGATAGTGCTAATTGGCGCTATGTCACCTCTTTTAATACCAGTGTTTTCCTGAAATTTAGAAACATTTTCATTTAATTCATTTTCACTGATTATTGTGTTAATAAGGAAAGTATCAGATTCATCAACCGGATAAGATTCATCTAAAAAATGAGGATTATCAATATTATTAAAATGCCTGGGACTATTAGATGGAAAAGAATACCATATTGGAATTGACATGAAACAAACCAGAGCCAAAGCCAAGATGTATCTGCCAAAGATTTTCTTTCTTTTGGAAAAATAGAATATGGCCCAGCCAAAACTCATAACTAATCCCAAATGCATATATCCATTAACAAACAAGCTACTAATATTATCAATAAAGGGAATCTCATAATATGAAATCAAAAATGGATGAAAGCCCAAGATACTTTGGTCTACTCCCATCAGATAACCATCAAGCAATCTGCCTCTTAAATTAACAGCTAAATATCCTAACACCAAAGAAGCAGAACCAAAAAAAATTACTATTGGAAACAAAGATCTTGCTAGAATAAGGAGATCTATAGAAAGAGTTTTAAACTCAATTAAAACTTTTTTTAATGAATTTTTGTAAAATTCTTTATTAAAAAGATTCAAAAGCCAACTAGATAAATGCAAATGAACCCTATAAAGAATATATCCAAATATAAAAAAGGGAATAAGGAAAAAATATATTAAACCAAATTTAACACTTTTCAAACCATTCTCAAAAAAATCCACATAATTTGAAGGTGGATTCAAAAAGGCAAAATAGAATAAAAATATAATAAAAGCTAAGAAAAACAGAGCGTATTCTTCAATTCTAATGGAATGGAGAATTTTTTTTAATTTGGTCATAAATTTAATTTATGTAATAAACAAAGATAGAAGAACCTACTCGACCAACAAATCGATGATCATCAAGCCATGTATAATCTTTTTTTATAGAAAGATTATCATCTAGCTCTCCAATAACAAGAAAAGTTACTGAAACAGCAAAATAATTACCTCGAGGAAAATCATTATGATTATCTTGTTCTATGCCATAATATTTCCACCATGAAGATTCTTTCCAAGGAATATATTTTTCCCCAAGATAATATTCTGGCTCTGCTGTTCCGAAATAATCTAAATAAATAGATTGGATTTCGTTATCATCAACCCAATTTGTTAATCTTTTCAAATCTTTACCCCAATCATAATTTAAATCTGCTGATATTTTATATCCATTATGAATTCCGCCAGCCAGCTCATTATAATATGACAAATAATGAGGGAAAGAATAAATTGATGATAAAACGTACCACAATAATAACGAAAAGATTAGAATAATTTTTGTTTCAAAATTAGGAAAAGAAACTTCCTGGAACCATTTCTTAATTATAATAACAACCAGAATATAAATAAATGGAAGCACTGGAATAAAATGACGAAAACCAATGCTTATCGGACTCATAATAGCAATAAAGCTATACATTACAACAAAACTAAGCATTGAAAACTCATGAAAATGCTTCTTCAACCACAACTTCCATTTTACTTTATCAAAACCATGAAGTAATTTTTTAGCCGTTAGATAAAAAACGGTTATTAAGGATATCAAACTTAACAAATGAAATCCCAATGGGATTTTAAACAAATACAAAGCCGGAAAATAAATTCGGCAATTAGTAATAATTGCTTCGCCCCAAAAATATACATAATCTATTATCCCAGTCGTATTGACTCTAGCTACTGTCCTTAAAAGACCCATAAAGTAATGTGCGTAAGGCCTAATCAATACATTATCAGCAAATTCATAATTAACTTCGCTTGGTTCTGAATTACACCAACGAGCTAAAATTTCTTCAGAATCAGATATCTGTTTTTCCACCGGATAATTTATCATATGCAACTGATATACAATCCCAACAACCACAAGAGCAACTAAAAAAACCAGTAATCCAAAAAAAAGATATTTAATAAATGAATCCTTTTCTCTTCCTTTTTGTATTTGCACATGAACATAGATAATAGTAAGAAAGACAAAAAATGGAATTAGAATAAAAGTTGAGAACTTCGTTAATAAAGCAAACCCAAGAGAGCATCCAGCCAGCAAAATATTTTTAAAAGAAGGATTATCCAAAAACTTCAGATAAAAATAAATTGCAATTACAAAACCAAGAGTTGCCCCCACATCTGTGGTAACTAGCCTCCCATGAGCCAAGAAATTTGGAGAAAAAGAAAAAAGAATTAAAGTTATTAATCCAAATAGAGAGCCAGTCAATTTCTTGGCCCAGTAAAAAATGAAAAAGCCAAGAAAAACCATAACAAAAAGCATGGGAAGCCTAGACCAAAATATTATTTGATTAGGATCGTTGCCTGAGTGATAAAAAAAATCAGGACCAAGTATATGCTGTCGATTAATTTCAGTATTCCAATAAGAATTTTCGTCAACAAAATTAAGATCCAAAAATAAAAGAGGTATAGCCGCAAAATCTTTAATAATAGGAGGATGTTCGGGATTTAAACGATAATCTTGTCTTGTTAAATAAGAATAACCGGCATTAACATGAAGTACTTCATCGCCATTTTCTGAGTCATCTTTCATACTCATAAATCCAAGAAAAAACATTATTCCTAACAATAAAAATACTATTACATAAATAGGCCAGTTAATTTTAGACAAAAAAAATAACCTCATCATTTTTTAAATACCATATTAATATTAATAAATGAAAGATGTGCGGACGGTGGGAGTCGAACCCACAAGGGATAAATCCCACCAGGACCTAAACCTGGCGCGTCTGCCAGTTCCGCCACGTCCGCATACATTAAGTATAGACATATTTCAAACACCAGTCAACTATTGACAAATTCATGTTTATGATATATAATATAGATAATGAAATTAAGCTAAAAGGGCTGGTTTCATACAGTCCCTTGAAAATTTATACGTTAATAAAATTCAGAAAAAGGAGATAAAAATGCCAATAAAAGCAAGTCTTAAAGAAATGGCTACGGCTGGAGTAAAAGGCGTTGTTGAAGGTGTCGGCAAAGACACTGCCGAAAAAGGTTCTAAAAAAGTTGGTGAAACAGTAGAGAAAGCATCTACCACAATCAAGACTATTCTATTTGGTCTTGGACCGGAAGATGAAGCAAGTTTCGCCATCGCTTTTCATAACCTGAAAATTAAAGATGATCCGACTGGCGAAAAACTTGCAAAAATTTTGGCTGGTCTGGTAAACTTCATGAACGACGCATTAGATGCTAGTGAGAGAGCTTGGTTTCGTCGTGTCATTGACGCAATGGAACAAAAGAAAAAAGGCGAAGGAACCAAAGCATTATTCCGATTAGCTTTAATTGCTCCTGATCACAAGGCTATGAAAAAATATGCCAGAACATTAGGAGTAGTAAAATATGGACCCCTTGAAGAAGGGCGAGATACGTTAATCGAAATAATGAGAAGGAAAATCAAAGAAACAGAAAGAAAAAAACAAGCGGCCCGGGAACAGAAAGCCATAAAAAAAGAACAGAAAGCCATGAGGAAACAAGCAGCCCGGGAACGGAAAGCTAGAAGAGAATAGACTTATCAATATAACCATATTTCTCAAAAGGAGTACAAAATGGAAACAGAATCCCCTGAAGTCGAATTACTGTTGGAAGAAATAACAGAAACGGAATCATCGGAAACAGAAACAAAAGGAAATTCTTGGACCGACCTGTTTTTAGTTCTTATGCAATTAATCTTTTCAGGAACATTCAAAGAGGAATACAAAGAAAACGTCAAACCCTTAGAAAGAAAACTTTGGTTACTCTTAATTCTTGCGATGACCACTATGATGATCATCCCACTCATCGGATTAGGAATATCGAAGATTTCCGAGGAAACTTGGCCTGTGGCCCTGTTTGGAATCATTGTTTTATTCTCCGCAATGATCTTAACCTTTAAACCTCTGTACCTCAGTATCGCCGCCCTAATCGGCATTGTCCAAGGAGCCATCTATGAAAAGAAGGACATGGATGATGCAGCCGTCAAAATCGGTAAAAAGTATATTGATTTCATGTTCGCTATTGTTCTCTGGGAGATGATAGTAATTAGTTTTATCGCTATCTTCCCGGTACACAGTAATGTAACTAAAGGAATTAATATTGCTTTTGCCGCACTCTTGATCGGAATCATGATTAAAGTTTGGAAGATGGAACTGAGCTGGTTTCGTAAGCTGGCTTTCAACATCATGGTACTGGTCATTATCTTCAACATAGGTACCATGATATTCCCGCAATCGATGAAGGCGGTCCAGAAGAAAGCTCCTCTTATTGATCCGGCGGTCGCTGGACTATTGGAAGGAGACACAACAGGGGTAAAAAATTTGGCAGAAACCTTTGGCTATGACCCGGACAAACAATCAGGGTCAGGGTCAGGCCAAGACATTCCCCTTCCCTTACCCCCTATCTCGCAGTATTATCTACCTGCTGATGGTCGAGTTATCGAACGGTCAACTGATGGGCACAAAATCGCATATCCCAAAGGAGTATATTTCCATGTTCTTCAGCTGAAACCCATCCCTCAACCAGAAGCAGAAGACGAGGAAGTAAAGCTAAAGTGGGGAGCGTATGAAGTCGTAAACAGCCAAGGTGTTTATGCATCTTGGAGGGAAAAGAGGAGGGAAATCGTTACCGGACCTACAACATCCTCAGGGTTGTTAAAAATACGGTCTATCGACGGCAACCCTAAACTACTTCAAGTGTGGTTTACCAAAAAAAGGTAACCTCACTGAATCGTAAAACAAAAAGCCGGACACGCAGAAGCGTGCTCGGCTTTTTCATTTCTAAGTAATATATTGCCTTATAGTATGCTCTTTACAAAATCTAGAGCTAATCCAGCAAACAAAGCAACAGCAATACCAACTAATGCCCAAACTAATGTGCTTCTTGCTGTTTTTGTCTTATCTTCATCTCCTCCGGCAGTCATCCAGGTGAATCCAGCATAAATTATCATTACAACAGCTATGGCAAAAACTATCAATTGAAACCATGTAGCAATATCATCAATCAGGTCATCTACTTTAGTAATGCTAGTTGGTCCGGCAGTAGTAACTGCTAGGGCCATTGGCGCTAAAGCAAATAGAAATACAGATGTAACTAAAACTGCAGTTTTCTTATTTTTCATTTATAATTCACCCCCTTTCATTTAATAATTTAATTACGGTGACAAAATACTTCTAACTAAAGCAATAAAATTACGACCCATTATCAGTATCGCCAAGCCAACTAATGCCCAAATCAGAGTTTTTCTCGCTCTAGTAATCTTATCTTCAACTCCACCTGCTGTCATAAATAGAAACCCAGCATAAATAATTACTACTACAGATATTGAAATACCAATAGCTGCAACCCAATCAATAATTGCTTCTGCCAACTGATCAAAGCTGGTAGCTGAAATCGGGTTTTGGATAGATGTCGGACCAGGGGGAGGAATATTAGCATCAACTACCATCGGCAGTATAAGAATAAATAATATTAATAATAGAGAAAATATTTTAAACATATAAATTATGGGAGTGGAGGTGGTGGAACTGGAGCTGAACACGTAGGAAAAACATTCCACGAATATTTAATCTGAAAACCAATAGCGGTTGTTCCATTAGCTAAAGTTTTAAACAAAGTATCAATTAACAACCAACTGGCAAAGATTATTATTAACCCTATAACCGTATTAGTAAATATTGTCCTAGCTTTAGTAACCCTACTTTCATCACCGCCTGAAGTCAAGAAAAAGACACCTGCTACAATAAACAATAGAGTAGCCACAGGAATAGCCAAATTAAAGCTAATGAAATTAATAATATTACTGCCTAATTGCCATAAGTGACAAATATTGCAACTACTGCCAGTACAAGGAACAAGCGGCCCGGTATGTATTCCTGCATAAGCGAAATTGACCACAAACAAACTTATAAAGAAAGGCAGAACAATTAAAATTTTATTAAATTTCATCATTGTTTCATTAGTAGCGTTACCTGGTTGACTGCTTTGTTAACTGCATCTTTAATGGTTGACTCGCTTAGTACTATTGATTCTATCATATCAGCTAAGTATTGCTCAATAGTTGAGTTATCCACTTGGTACCAAGAATGCGCTGTTAGGGATTGTTTTGCAAAAACGCCCAGATCTTTATCGCTGCTCTGCCAATTAACTAAATCTCTTCTGGCTGTTGGCTTTTCAGCTGATTCTAAGTATTTCTGAGCATTATCTCTATCAGCCAGCCAGACTATAAATTGCCAAGCTTCATTAGAAGCATCGGAATTAGCAGAAGCTGTTAATCCCCAATAATTAGCATAGTTAATGTCTTTACTTGAGTCTTTGATCTGAGGCATTTGAGAAATTCCAAAATTCAAATAAGGAGATTTTGCCCTGATGGTTGGCAAGTTATATGAATAATTAAACATCATCGCTACCTTGCCTTCATAAAAGGCATCTATTGAATAATGCATTCTTGTATTCCAAGTATATGATGTCTTTAACGGATTGGCAAAATCAGTATAGAATTCCAGAGCCCTTTCACCAGGATTAAATGTTGAATTACCAGAGGTAACAGATGAATTAAAAGTCGCCCCAGTCTTATTATCATTAGTCATTTTAGCTCCTGACTGAAGCATCAAAAGGGCTAAAATATCAGTTGATCGATTAACATTACGAGCTGTTCCCAGAGCCGCTCCGGCCTGGACAATGTTTCCCCTTTCATCTTTGGTTGTAATTTCTTCAACCACAGTCAAGAACTCCTCCCAAGTCTGAGGGGGTTGAGGAATACCATTTGTATTAAAAATATCCTTGTTGTAATAGAGCGCTAGAGTATCAACGCTCAAAGGAATAGCTGTAATATATCCATCCAGGACAAAGTCATCATAGACCACATCAACAAAATTATCTTGAAAGTCTTTCAGGGTAATTAATTCAGAAGGTGCTGCTATGATTTTCTCCTCATACCTTGGAACCCAAGTATGATGGATCATATACATATCAGGGCCTCTTCCCGTGGCCATGGCTTCTAACAGGTCTTTTTCATAAGTCTGGTAATTCTTCTTGTAATAATTTATGGTAATGTGCTTATACTCTTCATTGAACTCATCAATCAACTGACTAAAGACATCAGAATCATCAAAAACACCCCAGAATTCTAATTCTACGTCTTTGAAAGGATCTTCTTTACATCCAGGAAAAGCAGCCGCTAGTCCAAAGATAAGCATTGGGACTACAAGCGTGTAAAGAATTGTTGTTTTTTGTTTAGGCATAGAGCCTTACGCTATTTCTTAAAGATTAACCCGTAATGTTGATTATCTAAAACTAACTCCTTATCAAATGAAACATCTTCAGCTTTAACGAGATCGATAGCTTCATCTTTGGAAATTAACCAACCTTCTTTTGGCGCCATAGAAGCACCAGGCACCCATTCAAGCAATATCATTCTGCCTTCTGGCTTTAAGACACGCCTAGCTTCTCTAATGATTTCTGCTTTTTTCTGAGATTGGAACAGGATATTGCGCATCAAAACTAGATCTATTGATTCATCTTCTAATTTAGAAGAACCTAATATCTCTAAGTTACAGTGAACTGTACTAATGTTTTCCACGCCTTCCAGATTGGCCCTGCTTTCAACTGCCTCTAATGTTTCTTTAACTACATCTAAGGCAAATATTTCTCCCTGAGTGACAATCTTGGCCAAGGGGATACTGAAATATCCGTTACCACAGCCAAAATCAGCAACTCGCATATTATCATGCAAATCCAGTTGGGCTAAAACTTCTTCTGGTTGGATTAAACCATCAGTAATTTTTTCCATATTTTAAATACAAGCAATTGAAACTACCTTATCTCCACGATTCAGCTTCATAACTTTAACCCCTTGGGTAGCTCTGCCTAAAGTAGCAATGCTTTTAAGTTTGGTTCTAATAACTTGTCCTTTTTTGGAAATGGCGATTAGATCTTCTTGTTCGCCCCTCAATACATAACTGGCTACAATATCGCCTGTCTTAGCTGTTAATTTGGCTGTCTTGATTCCTGAACCGCCTCTTTTCTGAACTTTGTAATTCTTCAAATCAGTTCTTTTGCCAAATCCATTTTCTGTGACAACCAGTACTTTCTGGCCCTTCTCTTTTTCATCAATGACATCCATTCTAATCAGCTTATCATCGCCTTTCAGGGTAATTCCCTTAACTCCCGCAGCTGCCCTGCTCATAGCCCTAACATCGCTTTCCTTGAAGCGGATGCTTTGTCCGTTGATTGTCACTAAAAGAATTTCACCTTTGCCTGAAGTCAATTTAGCCCATTTCAGCTTATCATTTCCTTTGAGCTTGATGGCTATCAATCCGTTCCTTCTGACATTGGCAAAGTCCTCTAATTTAGTTCTCTTTATTATACCATTTTCAGTTGACATAACCAAATATTTAGCCTGGGCATCTTTGCTCATCTTCAAAACAGCTGTGACTTGCTCTTTGGATCCTAGCTGTAGGAAATTGACTATAGCCTGTCCTCTGGCTACCCTGCTGGCTTCAGGCAGCTCATATGTCTTGGTCTGGAAGACCCTGCCTTGGTCAGTAAAGAACAATAGGCTGTCATGGGTCGAAGAAGATAGGAACCAGCCCACAGCGTCTTCTTCACGTGGTGTAATTCCTAAAATACCTTTACCGCCCCTCTTTTGCGCTTTGTAAGCCTGAGGATTAACTCTTTTAATATATCCACCCTGAGTCAGGATGACAACGCAATCTTCTTGGGGAATTAAATCTTCATCGCTTAATTTACCCAATGGCCTGGCAAAGACTTTAGTTTTGCGAGGATCAGCAAATTTTTCCCTAATTTCTTTTAAATCTTTTTTGACTAATGTCAAAATTTTGCGCGGACTCTTAAGCAAAGCTTCTAATTCTTTAATCAGTTTCTTCTTTTCTTTCAGTTCATCCTTGATCTTCTTTTGCTCGAGTCCTGCTAAGGTTTGCAGACGCATTTCTAAAATGGCAGAAGCCTGGCGATCAGATAACTTGAATTTCTTCATCAAGTTTTTATGGGCTTCTTCTTTGGTCGGTGATTTCTTGATGGTATTGATGACTGCATCAATATGGTCTAGGGCTATACTCAATCCTTCTAGGATATGGGCTCTTTCTTTAGCTTGGTTTAACAAGTATTTGGTTCTGCGAGTAATTACTTCCTGGCGATGCTTGATATATTCTTCAAGAACTCCTACTAGTGACAGGATTTGCGGCTGAAGACCGCGATCAACCAGAGCCAGCATATTCATATGGAAGGTCTTTTGCAGATCAGTCAGCTTATACAATCGATTAAGTAATTTCTGCGGGCTGCCGTCATTTTTCAGATCGATTACCACTCTGACTTTGTCTTCCCTGTCTGATTCATCTCTGACATCCTTGATCCCTTGGAGTTTCTTGGCTTTGTAAAGTTCCGCTATCTTAGCGATCAGATTAGCCTTGTTAGTACCATAGGTCATTTCATTGATAATGATCTGATACTTGCCGTTTTTCAATTCAATAATCTCTGCTCTAGCTCTGTTAACGATCGGACCCCGTCCAGTGCTATATGCCTGGATCATGGTTTTCTTATCATATATCTCTCCGCCAGTCGGAAAATCAGGTCCTTTGACAAATTCAAACAAGTCTTTAACCGTCGCTTTTGGATGATCGATCAAGTGTATAGTCGCATCAATAATCTCACCCATATTATGCGGCGGGATATTGGTAGTCATTCCTACAGCAATGCCAAAAATTCCGTTGACTAGTAATTGAGGGAATCTGGCTGGCAAAACTGATGGTTCTTGTTTGGTGCCGTCATAGTTATCAACCCAGTCAACCGTTTCCTTTTCAATGTCAATCAGCATCTCTTCAGATAATTTAGTCATTTTAGCCTCTGTATAACGCATATGTGCAGCACTATCTCCGTCCATTGAATTATGCACAAAAACCCCTGCATCAAGTGAAAAATTATGGTGAGATTTTATAGTTAAATCATATACATCTTCTTTTTTTCTAAGAATTTTTGTACTTACTATGCGGTGATTGTATTTTCTAGACTCAGATATGATTTCTGAAAAATTATTAAAATAATTTAGTGCATTCTCTACTCTTGGTACTCCATTATTTATTCTCTCTTGTTCATATATTTTAGGTGTTACTCTTTTATATTTATTCAAAAGAGAATAAGCAAATCCTAAAATTTTACTTTTAATTACTCTATTTTTATATGAGGGATTTTTCCAATTCTTTTGCAAAGAGATTTTCGCTTTATTTGCTAATTCTTTCATTAATTTAGGATTTTCTTTTAACCTCTTCTCATTGCGAATGCTTACTAACTTACCAATTCTTTTCCTAAACTCCGGATCCTGCCACTGTGCTTTTGCTCTTTTACTGTGAAATTCCCTAATTTTTGGATTTTTCCATAATTTTTTAGCCATTTGGCTAAAATGATCGCTTGGATACTTCGCCCGGTACTCAGAACTTTTCCATAATGCCTTTGATATTTCACTCTGTTTTTTTCTCTCTTTAGGATCTTTAAATCTTTCTTTAGTTAATTTAGAAATATATTCTCGATGCTTTGGATTTGACCAAATTTCTAGAGATATATCTTTCATCATTTGGGACATCTTTTCTCGATATTCTTTATTTTGCCACCTCTTTTTAAGTTCTTTTGACTTTAAATCACTCATCAATTCCTTAAAATCCTTTTTCTGCCATAATCTTTTAAGATTTTTACTTGATACTTGACTTGCTCTTTCCTTATACTCAGGATTTTGCCAGGCTTTTTTGATTACTTTAATCATTTTTTCCCGATAAACAGGATCCTTCCAATTCTTCTTGTTTAATTCTGATATTCTCTGAGCTGCTTTCTCTTTGTTCTCTTTTTTAGACCAAAATTTATCCCTTGCTTTTGCTACTTTTTCAACATAATCAGGATCATTTTTATGGCGCCAAGAAGCAATCTCCTTGTGATATTGCCAATGTTCATTCCAAGGAATTCTCAAAATATTATCTGGATTATTATTCAACTTATTAAAATCTAAATGATGCCTTACTTTTCCTGATTTTTTCCTATAAACCCTATTATCTAAATTCCATTTATCAGCTAAACGATGAACAAATTCCCATGTATTCTTAAAAGATTGACGAACAATCTCATATCCATTTAAATTAAGATCTTTTCCTTTATATGATTCAGTGTAAAGAGGCATTAAAGAATCTTCTGGAGTTAAATCCTTAGCTCTTTTGTATAAACCATTCCTAAGCATGAACCGATGATCCAAAGTGCATTTAATCTTTTCGCCATTATCTAAAGTTATCTCCAGTATTTTTTCCTTTTTGCGGGTTAGCCTAGGATTTTTGATTTCAGCAATCTCTATTTCTTTATTTTTAGAATTAAAAGAAAAAGTCCAATTTCTTTTTCCTTTTTTAAATTCTTTTATGAGATCCTCAAAACTTAAACTTCTTCCATCTGTTAATCTAACTTTCGTCTCTTTTGTAAAACAGCCAAAGTTGCCTTGGCCGTTAACAAGCGTATATCTTTCATAGAAATCCTGGGCCATTTTGACCATTGACTCATAGACAGCTAAATCACCATGCGGATGATATTTCCCGAGCGCCTCACCAACGATGGTAGCTGATTTTCTAAATTTAGCGCCGCTATTCAATCCCATCTTATGCATAGCATACAAAATACGGCGGTGGACCGGCTTTAGTCCATCGCGAACATCTGGCAAAGCTCGAGAGATAATGACGCTCATAGCATAGGCCAGATATGACTCTTTCATCTCTTCAGTGATTGACTGTTTTTTTACATAGCCAATATTTGAATCAGGTTGTTCTTCTTTTTTAGTTTTTTTCTTAGTCATTGATAGTTTTGCTTAAAGGTAATTTACCCGGGGCTATATCACTCTCCCGTGTTGGTTGTTCCATTTCTTCGTTCATAGGACTAGTTTCTTTGATTAATTGATTCTCTAATTCTACATCTTTTTCAAAAAGAGAGCCAACATTTGCTTTTAAGGAATCTAATAGGGATGGGATTTGTTCTTTTACATCATTTAAAGATTCAACCAATTCATCTGATTTTGTTTCTTCTTCCTTATTAGATAGAGATCCTTTTAGAGTGACAACCCACAGGGAGACAATAATGATCATGGAAACAAAAACAGCCAGCCAGAGAAACTGGACGCGGACATGTCTGGGTTTCTTTTGAATTTTTTGAATAAAGTCAATTAAAGACATTTTAAAATTTAAACACAACTACTTCCATTTCTTTGCCGATTAAATCTTTTTTCTTAAGAGTTAATTTATCAACAGGTTCTTGTCCATTTAATCCCATCTCTTTCAAGAAGTCCTTAACATCAGCTAATTTTTCAGTCAGTCCTGGTAGTTTGTAATGCATAGGGATAATGATATTTGGCTCAATCTGCTTGATTATCTTAACTGCTTCTTTGGCATTGATGGTATAGACTCCATCAACTGGAATCATTAAGACATCCACATCGCCAATCAGTTCTAATTGCTTGTCGGTTAATTTCTCCTGACCCATATCTCCCAGATGACAAATCCTAATATCATCTACTTTCATTAGATACATTGTATTAAGGCCTCTTTCCTCGCCTTCTTTTTTGTCATGATATCCAGAAACTCCCAAAACTCTGATTCCTTCAACCTCATATTCCCCTGGCGTATCAATGATAAAGGGTTCGCCGCTAATAGCTTTAGTATTGTTGTGATCAAAATGATCATGAGAAACGGTGATAATATGAGCGTTGCCCCGAGGCGGAGTCAAGCCGATCTTCTTATCGAAAGGGTCTGTAATGATTGTCAGATGGCCACCTTGATTTGAAATCTTAAAGCAAGAATGACCGTACCAAGTAATAGTCATAATAAAAATCTGGGAACTATATAGTTCCATTAATTATCTCTACAATCATTCTATCATACCTTCTGCCTCTTGCCAAGGAGGCAATCTTAAGTTATACTCGAAAAAAGTATGATAAAGAAAAAAATAAAAACAATGAAAGATCTAATTTTTAAAGATGAGAAATCACCTCGCCTACCTCAAGCGGGTGACTTAGTCGAGGGCAAGATTATCAAGATTAGCAAGAATGCCATTATCTTAGAATTAAGTCCTTTGGGTGCTGGCATCATTTATGGCGGAGAATGGAAAGATAACAAAGCCATGATTAAGGATTTAGAAGTTGGTCAGGAAATTTCCGCCTTAGTTTTAAATCCAGAAAACGATGAAGGATATGTCGAACTATCCATTAAAGAAGCATCTCTAGAGAAGACATGGGGTGATCTCAAAGCTAAGAAGCAAGATAATGAAACTATCTCTGTCAAGGTAATAGACGCCAATAGGGGCGGCCTGGTCATCAACTATTCAGGCACAACTGGCTTTTTGCCTGTCTCTCAATTGTCGCCTGAAAATTATCCTCGGGTTGAAGGCGGAGACAAGAATAAGATTCTTCAGGAGTTGAATAAATTTGTCGGTCAGGAAATTAAAGTTAAGATTATCGGATTGGATAAAAGAGATGAAAAGCTGATTGTCTCTGAAAAAGCAGCTCAGGAAAAGAAATTACAAGCTAATTTAGAAAACTATAACAAAGGCGATACTGTTGAAGGAACAGTTTCAGCTTTAGCTAATTTCGGCGCCTTTATTAAAATAGATGATACCCTAGAAGGCCTAGCTCACATTTCTGAACTTGATTGGCAAATCATTGATCATCCAAACCAGGTCCTTAAGGAAAATGACAAAGTCAAAGCTCAAATCATTGATATCTCCAATGGGCAGATATCTCTTTCTTTAAAAGCCTTGAAGAAAGATCCTTGGCAGGATATTGAAAGCAAGTACGAAAATGGCCAAAAGATTAAAGGAAGAGTTATTAAATTCACTCCGACTGGCGCCTTTGTCCAGATAGAAGACGGTATTCATGGACTGGCTCATGCTGCTGAATTCACTAAGAATAATCTTCAAATAGAGAATGCTTTGAAATTAGATGAATCATATAGTTTTGAAATCGTTTCTTTGAGCCCTCAAATGCATAAAATGGCTTTGGCTCTGGCAGAGTAATCTGATGCTTTAGAACAAATAAATATATGAAATATCTTTTTAAAAATCTTTTGATTGCTTTACTGGCTTTTTTAACGATTGCCGGTCTTTTTGCTTTGCTTAACGAAAGCGATGAAAAACCGGAAGAAATTTCTTTAAATCAATTAGTCTCTCAAATCAATCAAGAGGAAGTCTCAAAGATTGTAATTAAAGGAGATAAGCTGGAAGTTGAACTGAAAGATGGCGCTAAGCAAATCGCAGTCAAAGAAAGAGAATCATCTTTAACTGAGTCTTTGAAAAATTTCAACGTTGATTCAGAAAAATTAAATGCCATTGATTTGGAAATAAAGGGAGAAAGCGGATTCGTCTTCTGGGTCGGCACTGTCTTGCCATTCCTTTTGCCTTTGCTCATTATTGGCTTCTTTCTCTGGTTCATGCTCAAAGGAGCCCAGAAAGGACAGATGCAAGCTTTCACTTTTGGTCGCTCTCGAGCCAAGTTAGTTGATCCAAAAGACAAGAAAAACAGGATAACTTTCAAAGATGTAGCCGGGCTAAAGGAAGCCAAAGAAGAGCTTTATGAAATTGTAGACTTTCTCAAAAGTCCTAAGAAATTTGTTAATTTAGGAGCTAAGATACCCAAAGGCGTCCTGCTAGTCGGTCCACCAGGAACTGGCAAAACCTTAATTGCCAGGGCTGTAGCCACTGAAGCCAATGTCCCCTTCTTTAGCGTTTCCGGCTCTGAATTCGTAGAAATGTTTGTTGGTGTTGGCTCAGCTCGTACTAGGGATCTATTCTCAACGGCTAAGAAAAATGCTCCAGCCTTAATTTTCATTGATGAATTAGACGCTATTGGCAGACAGCGCGGCGCTGGCATGGGCGGCGGCCATGACGAAAGAGAACAGACCTTGAATCAAATCTTAGTTGAAATGGATGGCTTTGATCCTAATTCTGGCATTATCTTACTAGCCGCTACTAATAGGCCAGATGTCTTAGACCCTGCCTTACTCAGACCAGGCAGATTTGACAGAAGAGTTGTCTTTGATCTGCCCGATCTAAAAGATAGAAGAAATATTTTAAAAATCCATTCATTAAACAAACCTTTAGCTAAAAATGTCAATCTCAAAGAAATTGCAGAAAGAACACCTGGATTTTCTGGAGCTGACTTGGCTAATATCATGAATGAAGCAGCAATCCTTACAGCCAGGATGAATAATAAAGAAATTAGCCAAGACGAATTGCGAGAAGCTATTGAAAAAGTTCTGCTTGGACCTGAAAGAAAAAGCAACATCCTATCCAAGAAAGAAAAAGAAATTACAGCTTATCATGAAGCTGGTCATGCCTTAGTGGCAGCCGTACTTCCAAACACTGATCCAGTCCAGAAAATTTCAATCATTTCCCGCGGCCAGGCTGCCGGATATACATTAAAATTACCTACTGAAGACAGGCATTTGCATTCACGCTCTGAATTTATTGACGAATTGGCTGTTCTTTTGGGCGGCTATATGGCAGAAAAAATTGTTTTCAATGAATTAACTACTGGTGCTTCTAATGACTTAGAAAAAGTTACTAACTTATCTCGTAAATTAGTTACCAGATATGGCATGAGTGATAAGTTAGGTCCAAGAACTTTTGGCGGACAAGAAGATATGGTATTTTTGGGAAGAGAAATGACTACCGAAAAGAATTATTCTGAAGAAATTGCAGGACAGATCGACAAAGAAGTTAACAAATTTATTGATAACGCTTCTAAAACTGCTAAGAAAATCTTAACTCAAGAAAGAAAAAAACTTGACCAGATTGCTGATGTTTTAATAAAGAAAGAAACCATTGAACGCAAAGCTTTTGAACGCTTGATGAAAAAGAAAGTTTAGGGTACATTAGACCCATGGGTGCGTAGCTCAATGGCAGAGCTCCAAGCTTATATCTTGGCGGTTCCAGGTTCGAGTCCTGGCGCACCCACAAAGTTATCCACTTGATTTAATTTAATCGGTACCTTAAAATAATAATAGAGCAATAATTATTCTGAGTTTCGAATAATATGAAACATAGTCCAAAAAGGAAAGAATTAGCTGTCAACTTAAGGAAACAAGGTAAAAGCATACGGGATATAGAAAATACTCTAAATATCCCCCGTTCGACTCTTAGTCCTTGGTTTAGAGATGTTAAATTATCTAAAAAACAAAAGGAGGTATTACATAAGAAATGGCTAAATGCTTTAGTAAAGGCTCGTAAAAAAGCTAGCGAATCGAATAGAAACAGAAAGTTAGTCAGAATGAAAAAAATCGAACTAGAGACGAAAAAGGAAATTTCAAGTGTTAAATTAGATAAAAGAATAGGAGAATTGATTTTTGGCTCATTTTATCTAGCTGAAGGCGGAAAATATAATGGAAAAGTGGAAATAGCTAATACAAATCCTGAAATATTATCTTCTCTTTGGAAATTATTCTGTTACCTGTATTCACCAGATAAATCCAAATTCAGATGTTATCTTCATCTGAGAATGGATCAATCCGAGAAAAAACTTAAAAAATACTGGTCTAAAGTTTTAAATATCCCAGAGTCACAATTCATCAAATCACAATTCGACAAAAGAACAATTACAACTACTTATAAAGGATACAAGGGAGTATGTACGGTTTATTATTGTGATGTTAATCTTCATAAAAGAATAGAAGTCATTGGAAAAGAAATATTACGAATGTCGAATAATTTTTAAGGGCGGTTGGCGCAGTTGGTTAGCGCGTTCGCTTGACATGCGAGAGGTCACAGGTTCGATCCCTGTACCGCCCACAGATATACAAAAACACCCGATTGGGTGTTTTTGTTATGTAAGATTGATAAAAAATCATCTCATTATTATACTCTCTTAGAAAACTTCAACATAATGAATTGTTCAAAATTTTCCTCATCAGGACAATCTGAATATTCTTGGTAAAGATCAAATATTAAATCTTGCAAAGGATTTCTTTCAAACTTTTCAAAATATTCTTGAGATTTACTTTTAAAGTCACTAACTGTAGTTATTTCAAGTTGTTTACATCTCGCTTTTAAATTTTTACCTTGTTTTAAAAATTCTTGAAATTGATTCTCATCAATATCAGATATTTTTTCAAAAAAACTTTCATAAGTCTGAGGTTTTTCTCCTCTTTTAAAAACATCATTATATGTTCTTATAAGTTCTTCACATAATAGACTGAAATAACTCTCACCATAATCTTGTTTTAATTTTTCATTGGCAAGTTGAGATATCTTTTCTTTTTGTCCATCTGTTAATTGTTGAGATAATTTTTCAACAATCGGATTAATAATGCCATGTAAAAATTCATGATCTTGATTATCAGTATTATCAATATGAGAAATTATTATTTGCTCACCTGGAAAAGCAGAAAAACTTCTACCAGAATTTTTCTTATAAAGTGGATCTGTAGGAACAAAAACCAACTTTTGAATATCCGTTGTTTCAGAATCCGGTTTGAAAAAATTAATTAAATTACCTATTCTTTCTTTAGCTTCCTCTAATCTTTCTATCCTCTTGCTTTTATCTTGTTCTATTTTAGATGCGAATTTTTCTGCCAATGAAGAATTAGAAAAAGTTTGGTCAAATGATTCTAGAATTTCCAAAAGATTTTGATGAACTTCCTGTGGATTTTTAACATGAGGTTTATACTTTTCTGCCATTTCCAAGACTTTTTCTGCTCTCTCTGGGTTTTGATATGTAAGCGCTAAATTATATAGAGTTTCTTCATCTACATCTTGTTCATAGAAATCATCAATAGCCTCCACAATCTCTGGATCCAATGGATTATCATGGAAATATTCTGTTGCTTCTTTTGCCAAAGAGGTTTCTGTTTCACCCCATTCTGGATTTTGTGCTTTTAGTAATAAAGAAAAAAGTTGTGCACCTCTCTCTTCCTGCACAATAATTTCTGGAATTCTCATAACTTCAAAAGAAGTTTCTTTTGGTTCTATTCCTTTTGGTTTCTCTATGCTCATAAGTATTATGATAACAAAGTTAAGAAAATTCTTCAATTATATACAAAAATTACCCATTTTGGGTGGTTTTTGTTTTAATAAGGAAGAATCTGGTGTATAATATGGATATGAACAACAACCCACCGACCCCCCTCAATCCGAATCGAAACTTAATGCGCCGTTAGGCGTTTTT
>CAYOHI010000001.1:46090-97979 GCA_964403725.1 uncultured Candidatus Saccharibacteria bacterium | reverse complement strand
AAGCTTCTTGATGTTCTAATTATACCACATAAATATCCATTCTGTCAATAGTTTAGCTACTTCCCCTTAACCTATGGCTTAAAGCCAAAATTCTGTGGAAAAGGTGTTTGAGAAATATTTGAAATTGATGTATAATAATTAGTAATATTAATACAAATGAAACCACAAAAATCCTCCAAAAAAATAGTTATTGTTGTGGCCGTTTTGGTTTTGGTAAGCAGCACGATTATTGGCACCTATCTGATTCTTCAAAGCAGAATCAGTAAAGCCAATTTACTAGAACAAATAGCTCAACAAATACAAGATAAGAAAATCATTGATGATCTAGACTATGATGGTCTAAGTGGTTGGGAAGAGAGTATCCAAGGAACTGATCCTAATAATCCTGATACTGATGGCGATGGATATCTTGATGGGGAAGAGGTGGCCGCCGGATACAGCCCAACTATTCCTTCTCCTGATGACAGACTTGATGACGGAACTGTTCTTAATCAGCCAATCAGACCTCAGCCAGGAAACCTAACTCAGACCCTGACATACATTCTAGCTAATCAGATGAAATTCGAGTCAATTTCAGTTACCGGCAATGATATTGATTCATTTGAAGAATCTTTAACTGAAGCTATGGATGAAAAAGTTGTTGATGCCTTACAAAAAGCATCTACCAATTTTATCTATGAATTCGTTCCAGCTTTTGAAAAGGAACAACATGAATTCCAATTAACACCAGAGAATAATCTGACTACTATTAAGAACTACAGCAAAGAAGTAAGTGATAAGTTAAGCGAGATTGAATCATGTCAGGATCCTAATAATCATAAGAATGACGCTGAAATCATAAATGACAGCATTCAATACAGTGATTTTTCAATGAGTTATTGCCTAACCAATTCATACCTCCAAGCTTACAAGATGATGTTGAATGTACCGGTACCCTTGGATTGGCTAGATGTCCATAGGAAATTTTTAACAGTTTATTGGAATTACCATAAGATTTATCAGCATTTGCCAACGTATACAGATGATCCTCTCAAGGGCTTGCTAGTTGTAGAAAAATTCAAAGAAACTGCTGAACAATTTGCCCAACTTTTAAATGAGATGCAAAACGATTTAGAAAGTCGTCAACAATGATCATTTTCCAAAACTCATACCTAAAAAAAAGCACTGCTTTAATTTTAAGTATTTGTATGATCAGCTTAATAGCTGGACCGGTTTTGTTTTATCCTAAAAAAGCACAAGCTCTATGTCCTGTTTCTGTAGCTACATCAGTACCTGAAGAAAAGCAATCAGCTCTTCAAATAGGATGGCGAGCAATTCAAAAAGCATATGAATCAGGAGCCTTAGGTGAGGCCATTACTACAGTTGCTGAATTAGTGGCTGCCAATGCTGGTGAAATAGCTAAATGGGCAGCTAGCGTTCTTTTGAATATGATGATCCATCAGCTCTTGACTGAACTGACTAATGATATTGTTAATTGGATTGAAAATGGACAAAAGCCCAGATTTATGACTGAAGGATTTGGCGGCTATCTCGAAGACGCAATAGACAATGTAGCTGGCAATTTCATAGACCAGTATTTAGGATTAGGCCTCCTATGTCAGTCTTTTGATTTAGATATTAAGATTGCTCTGTTGGATGTACCAACCTTTGATGCCAAAGCTCAATGTACTTTCTCGCAAATGATTGGCAACCTTGATAATTTTTACCAAGACTTTAGCCAAGGGGGATGGAAAGGATGGATTGAATTATCAAAACCGCAAAACAATTTCTATGGCTCCCTGTTAATGGCTCAAGATGAGAAAACTAAGGTCATTAATGACACCATGAGAAATATTGAAGCAGATTCTGATGAAGGCTGGTTACCAGCCAGAAACTGTATTTGGTATGATGCTAGGCGTACGGTTGTTCAGAGGATAACAGATGTCAGAGGCATTCCTCCTTTACCTAGTGCTTGTAAAGGAGATTGGCAAACATCAGGAGTTGTTAAGCCATGTGCCCTGCAATGTGAGACCTGGACACCAGCTAACACAATCAACAAGACTGTCAACAAGACTGTTAATAACTGGATGGATCAGATGAACGCAGCTATTGCCGGAGCTACGGCTAAGGCCGGCCCTTATCAAGTATATCTCCAAGCTGTAATCAATGCCTTGATGAATCGAATAATGAAAGAAGGAATGGGACTTCTCAAAGCTGATCCTCAGACAAAACCTAATTTTGGTGATGTTGGCGCTAGTGCTGGTATTCCTCAAACCATCTCCCCCCAAGATGCTGAACAGAATAAAGTTGATGCAACTGCTCTAGATGTCCAATTAGCTGCACTTGATAACAACATCAATAATCAGCTACTTAACGAACAGCAGACAAACCTGGCAGTCATGAGATCTATTGGACCAGCTTATCAGGGAGCCTTTCCTGATTTGGATCTTGTCATTAACGCCTGTACTAATGTTCCTCCATATGCTAGTTATATTACTTGGGCTCAAGGCAAGAAAAATGAGATTAACAATACCATAATTCCAAGATACAACAGCATGATTAATACTATGGAAACCGTTGATATTCCCGATACTATCGCTTTGATCAATGATACCAGAAGTACCTCTGTTCTAGCTCAAGAATTAGTTAACAAGGCAAATAATTGGCTTACTGTTTATCAACAAACAGGTGGACGAGCTACTACCACTGCTATGCAGACTGCCACCACAGAAATGAATACAGCTAAGAATAATTTAATTACAGCCACTCAGGCCTTAATAACAGACATTAACGGCGCTGTCTCTTCAACAGATCTGGGCGGACTGACTACAGAAACTCTTAATTCCAATTCAACTATTGTCACTTTGGCTCAGAATTTAATGACAGCCAGAGGTAATCCAACATTCCCAGATCCAGGCACCCTATATGCTGAAATAGAAGCAGCTGCGCAATTAAAGGCAGATGCACAAAGCAGAGAAGACACTTGTAATGCATGGGTACCGCCAATAACACGATAAATATATGATTTCTTTTAAAGAAAAATTTATTCCTGTTATTATTTTATTTGGCAGTTTAGCAATAATCTTATTCTCATATGGATGGACAAATGATGAAAAGCCAATGGAAGTAAATACTAATACTAATCAAGAAGAAACTGAAAAAGTAAGCTTATTCAAAAGCATTTTAAGCACCAAATCCCAAAAAACAGAAAAATTAACCAAAAGCCAGGATAATTCTAATAAACAAGAACAAGAAATTAACAATCCAGAAACACCAACATCATCAGATTTAATTAATAGTGTTGAATATTTAACAACAGAAAGTATTTTATCAGAAATTAAAAGCCTATCATTAAGTCCATCTAGTTATCAGCCTCAAGATTCAAAAACATGCTCTCTTTGTTCTGCTAATGAAGAATATTTAGAAGAAGCTCTGGCCATGGTTGGTTTTCTCTCTTGGGAAGAATACTTTTTATCAGAAGATTTTAAGGAAGGGATGGCGTATTATGAAGCTAACAAAGAATTATTCTGGGAAGATGACTACTCAACTTCTCTTTGTGAAAACACATTAGCTTTTTCAGGGCCAGGATGCACTTGCGATAATGCTGAGGGACCATGCTATACAGATACACCATATGGAAGAGTATGGCATTGTGGAGGATTATGTTGCTGTTCCTGTTGTGTCGTTTGCTGCGGTCGTTAATATATATAAATGTTTAATTTAAAACACAAAAAACTTTTTCTGAGCCTATTCCTAATTCTTGTAATTAGTTCTTTAGGTGTTTTTGTTTTTAGTGCTAGACCAGCTCATGCTGATTTATTTGGCATAGATATTGGCTTTGATATCCTAGCTTGGATAATTACCCGCATTGGCGCGATAATCCATAGTTTTGTTTCTATTCTGTTTTGGCTTTCAGGAATGATTCTGGAAATGACCTTCGGTATAGAAAAATTTACCAAATCTGGATTTGTCCAGACTGGCTGGACTATTACTAGAGACTTGGCTAATATGTTCTTTGTTCTTGTCCTATTAGCAATTGCTTTTGCTACCATCTTAAGGGTTGAAACCTACGGCATGAAGCAAATTCTATGGAAATTGATTGTGGCCGCTTTATTAATTAATTTCAGTTTAGTTATTGCTGGAGTAGTGATTGATTTTTCACAAATTTTGACAAACTTCTTCTATGAAGAAATAAAAGGAAGTTCAGGAGTTGGAGCACAAATAGCCAGCGTATTCAATATCCAACAAGTACCAAAACTAAATCCAGATGCCAATGCGGCGGAAAAAATAGCGGAGGGAGTAGCTGGAGTGATAATGTTGGCCTTCTCTATATTCTTTGGAACAATCCTAATCTTAGCCGCTAGTTTAGCCTTGCTCCTCGGCGCTTTCTTCTTGATTATACGAATGATTATGATTTGGATCTTATTAATTCTAGCCCCACTTGCTTGGTTTTTTTGGATAATACCGGGTACTAGCCATCTATTCAAACAATGGTGGAATACTTTCCTGAAGTGGACCTTCTTTGCTCCAATATATATGTTCTTCGTATATTTAGCTATCCAAGCAGGACAAGCCGGTAAATTCAGCAATATTGTCAGTACTGAAATGGAAAATATCGTCAATGCTAGCGGGTTTAAGGAAACTCTTTTTGTTGCTTTAGCATCAACTCCTTCAGCCCTTATGCAATTCATTGTAATTATCGGCGTCCTCTTTGGCGGATTGATAGCTGCTCAGAAAATGAGTGTTTATGGAGCTAATGGAGCAATTAATTTTTCTAAATCAATCGGCAGATCGGCTGGCAAAGGCACTTGGCGGGGAACAAAGGCCACTGCCGGAGGCGCTGCTGGATTAGCTAGAAAAGTACCTATTTTAGGAAAAGCATTCCCTGAAACTAACAAGATAAAGAGCTGGGCTATGAAGAAAGCAGAAAAAACACCAGTACTTGGCCGAGCCATAGGCGGACCTGGCAAGTATGCTTCTGATCAGGCTGAAAAAATCAAAGAAGAGCGCAAAAAGATTTCTGAGCGTACTACTGATGATTTGAATATAATGGCCAATCAAGGGACATACACCCAAGAAGATAGAATTAGAAAAGCAGCTGCTATTGCCGAACTAGCTAAAAAAGGAGGATTTAAGGATTCTGGAAGTAAAGCTCAGGAAAAAATTGACTTCCTTAAAAAGATGCATGGTGATGCTAGCGAAATCACCAAATACAGACCTGACCTTGCGCCTCTAATGGGCTTTACAGACAAAGATGACAAGAATAAAAAACTCAGCAAAGATGAAGCAATTAGTAAGGTTGTCTCTGGTGTTAAGCCCAAAGATATGGAGAATCTCCAAGAAAAATATATTAATGATGATGTTATGAAAGCAATCGAAAAAGAACTTATGGATAAAGGCAAATGGAAGAAGAATCATTTAGAAAAGATGGCTGAAGATAATGCCGATCTATTTATTAAAGTCAAAAAAGAAATTATTGATAAGAAAAAAGGCAGCTTTCGAGCTGATATTGAAAAATATCTTGACAGCACTGCTGGCAAAGCACTCTTTGGAGATGTTAAAAATCAACCAAAACAAGGAGCACCATTTTCAACAGCTTAATATAAATTATGCTTACTCCAAATCAAATTAAAAATATCCAATCCATAAAAGACCCTTTGATCAAACAAAGATATATCAAATGGTCTCAATTGCCAACTGACTTGCGTCAGATGATGTTTAGCATTGAGACTGCCGATAAGATACATCAAACAGGACAAAAGAATAACTTAGATAGCAATCAGATTTGGTGGGCTTCTCATACAATCGGCATGATCTTCTTGGGTGAAACCAAAATAACTGACTTCGTTAAGACGCTCCAAGACAAGTGCACCCTAGAAGAATCAGCTGCCAGGCAACTGGCCCGCGATGTCAATCAACAAATATTCCTATCAGCCCAAGAGAGCCTAAAGAAAGTCCATCAAATTTCAGAATGGCCCAAAGGGCAAGAGCAGCCAAAACAAGAAATACAAAAAGAAGAGCCAAAGCCGGAACCAGTTAATAATTACCAAGAGCCAGTCGAGCCAAAGCCTCAGCTTAATGGAAATATTGTTGACCTGAAAGGAGAATAAATATGAGATTTAGAGTTCCTCAATTTATCGATATAGAAGACAAGATAGTCGGACCCCTGACTCTCAAGCAATTCCTGTATCTATTAGGCGGAGTTGGTGTCCTGGCTATGCTTTGGTTCTATCTCAAATTAACTCTTTTCATCATTATCGCTGTTCCTATCGCTATCCTAGTCTTAGGATTAGCTTTTTACAAAGTTAATGGAAGACCATTCGTATATCTCTTGGGTTCACTGATAAAATATATGACTAAACCAAAACTATACCTATGGAAAAGAGGGAAAAAATAGTATGGCTAACAAATTAAACGCAGCTTCAATCCAAAAGCATTTGGAAGTAAAGGAAATTAAAGATGATGTTGTAGTCCTTAAGAACAAAGGACTGCGTTCTGTTTTGATGGCTACCAGCATAAACTTTGCCCTAAAATCAACTGAGGAAAGAGATGCTATCATTTACCGCTATCAGGATTTCTTAAATTCACTTGATTTTTCCCTTCAAATAATGACTTCTTCACGCAAATTTGACATCACCCCATATATCCAGACCCTAGAACATAGACAAACCCAGCAAGAAAACGAGCTTTTAAGAATTCAAACCAACGAATATATCAATTTTGTCAAAGGATTGACCCAGATGACCAACGTCATGACTAAATCCTTTTACATAATTGTCCCGTACAGTCCGTCAGCTATAAAGAAAGGAGGATTCTTCAGTAATATCTTCACTAAAAAAGAGAAAGAAGCTACCAAAGAGGAATCATTCCAAGAATTAAAGAATAATCTTTGGCAAAGAGTGGAATATATCTCTACCGGCCTCAGGGGATTGGGCATCAAGACAGTCCCTCTGAACACGGAAGAATTGATAGAACTCTTCTATAAATTCTATAACCCAAGCGCCAAAGAAGATCCAAAAATAGAAAAACAAGAAAATGCTTAATTTATTCAAGAAAAAGCAAATAGCGCCTCAAGGAACACACCAAGAAACCGATTTGGTTGATTTGATCGCTCCAGCCGGATTACAAATCAACTCAAACTATATCCAGATCGGCGAGAAGTATGGCCGGACCATATTTGTCTTCTCGTACCCCCAGAATTTGGATACCGGCTGGCTATCCTCAGTCATCACCTTGGACCAAGAAACGAATATATCCATGTTCATTCACCCAGCCGAGACTAACGCCGCCTTGAAGACACTGACTAAAAAGACAGCCCAAGTCCAATCACAGATGTCTATGCAGGCAGAAAAAGGAAAAGTGCGCGATCCCAAGCTGGAAACCGCCCTGCAAAGCATCGAAGAATTGAGAACTACCCTCCAGCAAGGGACTGAGAAGCTCTTCAAGCTCGGTCTTTACGTCACTTTTTTCGCAGATAATCCCAAACAATTGGATGAGATAGAGAATAGCATCAGGGCTCTTTTGGAAAACCAGATGATCTATGCCAAGCCAGCCGTCTTCCAGCAGGAACAAGGCTTCGTTTCTACTCTTCCTTTGGGATCAGATAAGATCTATGTCCACAATAATTTCAATACGGCACCATTATCAGCTGCTTTCCCTTTCATTTCATCTGATTTGAGCGAGAACAAGGGAATCCTTTATGGAATCAACAGGCATAATAATTCCTTGATTCTTTTTGACAGATTCGGCATGGAAAATGCGAATGCCTGTGTCTTCGCCAAATCAGGCAGCGGCAAATCTTATGCTATTAAACTGGAAGTTCTTCGTTCCTTGATGCAGGATACAGAAGTTTTAATTATCGACCCAGAAAAAGAATATAAATACCTGGCTGAAACAGTAGGGGGCACCTTTATTGATATATCAATTTCTTCTCCCCATCACTTGAATCCTTTTGACTTGCCGGTTCCTGGGCCGGATGAAAAGCCAGCTGACGTATTGAGAAACAACGTCATTAACCTAGTCGGGCTTCTAAGGATAATGCTGGGCGGACTGACCCCTGAAGAAGACGCTATCGTCGACAAGGCCCTGACTGAAACCTATGCCGCCAGAGACATTACCCCTGAATCTGATTTCAGCAAAGTCAATCCTCCTTTGATGCAGGACCTGTACACAGTCCTCAAGGGCATGACTGGAACAGAATCTTTGGTAACTAGACTGGAAAAATTCATTTCTGGCAGCTATGCCAATTTCTTCAACCAGCCAACTAATGTTGAATTAGGGAAGAAGCTAGTCGTTTTCAGCATCAGAGATATGGAAAAAGAATTGAGGCCACTGGCCATGTATATTATCCTAAGATATATCTGGAATATTATCCGTTCTAAGAGAAAGAAAAGGATGATGGTTGTTGATGAAGCCTGGGTCATGATGCAGAATGACGATGCTGCCTCATTCTTGTACGGCATCGCTAAAAGATGCCGAAAATACTATCTCGGACTGACTACCATAACCCAGGACGTAGCAGATTTCATGAAATCCAAATATGGCAAACCGATTGTAACTAACTCATCTATTCAACTACTTTTAAAACAATCTCCGGCTGCTATTGATGTAATCAAGGAAACATTCAACCTAACAGACCAGGAAAAATACATGCTTTTGGAGAGCGCTGTGGGAGAGGGGATATTCTTTGCTGGATCAAAGCATGTAGCCATTAAAATCGTTGCTTCATATACTGAAGACCAGGTAATCACCTCTGATCCAGCCCAATTGATGGAAATTGAACAAGCTAAAAAAGATTTAGCGGAAGAAGAAATGAAAGGAGAAGGCACTGCCTATTAAAACCATGCCAGATTACACGGAAAGATTAGCCAAATTGAATCAATTAAGAAAAGACACTCAAAAAAAAGCTAAGGGAAAGATAAAAGGGAAACTGAAAGAAAAATCAAGACAGTCAATTAGTGAAATAACGGGCGCTGAATGGGCCATTATCGGATCAATCGGGGTGATCAACGACGCCTGTGACTATTTCGGACTAGATTTGATCCTTTTCAGAGCACTTGATTTAAGCACTGCGGGAATCTTGGGAATATGGTGCTTTATCCGCCTTCATAAATTCCCTTCAGCTAGATTTGGCGGAACATTCCTGATAGAAATGTTCCCGGGAATAGGCGATCTTTCACCAACTTGGACCATATTCCTAATCAGCATGTATGCTGAACACAATACTCAATTAGGGAAAATAGCTAAAAAATGAAATTAAAACATTACATCTTACCAACTATTCTTTGTTTATCTTTCGCTTTTTCAGCTCAAGCTGCTGGAGTGACTTTGACTTGGATAACAGACACCTATGTTCCCCTTGATTACAGAGGAGCAGCTCTGCCTAGCAGGGGAAGCAATGTAGAAGTAGCTGCCCAATTTAATTCCAAGGGATTAAACCCAGAAGAATTGACTTTTAACTGGTTCTTGAATAACCATATTCAAGACGAATCAGGACTTGGCAAACAGAATTTCAAATTCCAGATGAGTGAAAGCATTACCAAGGACCATATAATTAGAGTTGAAGTCATAGATAGAAACAACTACAAGATAGCAACATCGAAAAACCTCTTCCTAAAAGCCCGTTTACCTGAAATTGTCATAAAGCTGAAAAGTCCAGCCTTGGGATTCCTGGAGCAATATAACCTCTCTGGTGACCAGGAAGTAGAATTCACAGCCCAACCGTTCTTCTTCAATATCTTTAATCTGAGCGAATTGGAATACCAGTGGCAATTTGGACAGAAAATAGCTCCCCAAGTAGATGTCGTTGATTTCAACGATCTCTCCATAAAGATAGGCAAGGTTAATGAAACCATCAGGCAGACCCTAGAAGTCTGGGTAGAGAATAGGAATAACCGGATTCAAAGGAATAGTGCTTCTGCTGAAGTATTCTTAGTTCCATAAAATATGAATTTAAAATTTAAAAAAATATTAATCATTGCAGCATTCTCGCTATTCATTTGTTTTAATGTCCAGGCAGCCGGCTACCAAGTAGAGATAACCCTCCCAGGTACAACTCCAACAACTACATTCACATTGCCTCAGTATCTGAGCTATATATACTTCATAGGACTGGGTGCAGTAGGCATAGCAGCACTGGGCATGCTGGTCTATGGAGGATTCCTCTATATGCTCTCAGACACAGTCACTTCCAAGGACAAGGCTAAAGACTACATTACCGGAGCTCTATCTGGATTAGTACTAGGACTAGCAGCTTACTTAATCCTTAATACTATCAATCCTGTACTGTTGCAGAATCAATCACCTAACCTGCCAAGTGTGACTATGATGCCATCTCCGCCCGCTCCGCCTTCACCCCAAATCTGCGCTCCTATATCAGCATCAGCATGTACTGATCTCCATAAAAAAGGTGGAACTACAGGAAACTGTGCTACGGATTGTGCTGCTCTAAAGGGACTTTGCACTCCGCCAAACACAAACGTTTGCTGCTGTATACCTAGATAATTTCAAAATACTAATTAATAAAAATATATGTCACTTAAACAAATATTCATCATTCTAATAATAGCCTTGGTTATGGTCATTACCGGTCTGGTCGCGTACAATTACTTTTCTTCTGACGAAGAAACAGACCCGACTGCGACAACAGACGACCCCAGCCAGATACCGATCTCTGATCCAAGCACGGATCCAATAAATAACACTCCTATTGAAGGAAAACTCAAACAAATTTCCCAAGAGGCAGTCTTGAGTCCTGTTACAGATGGTAAAAAAGTCAGGTACTACTCGAAAAGCAATGGTAATGTATTCGAATCGGACCTTGATGGCGCTGAGCTGACCAGAACATCATCTATTGTTCTAAGTGATCTAATCAAAGCTATCTGGTCTCCTGATAAGGATAAAGTTATTGCTCTTTTTGATGAAAATGGATTGATTAAGAAATATCTTTATGACTACAACACGAAAATATCAACTCCTTTACTCGGAGAGGTCCGCTGGGTAACCTGGTCGCCAAATCAGAGCAAAATAGCTTACCAATACTATAATTCCGTTACTGAGGATAACAATATCAGCATTGCTAACCCAGATGGATCGAATTGGGAATCCATCTTCCAAACAAGGATGAAGGATTTAATCGTAGAGTGGCCAGTAGCCAATAAGGTATCAATCAGAAACAAGCCTAGCGGCCTTGTTGAAAGCGTAGTCTATGTCATTAATCCAACAACTGGAGATTTCCAAAAAATTATCAACGAAACCTATGGTTTATCAGCCTTATGGTCACCTATGGGGGATAAGATACTTTATTCAGAAACGGACAGTGACGGCAAGAATCTGAAATTAAAAATAGCTGACCTAGATGGCCAGACTGTTAGCGAGTTAAATGTTGTCACTTTAGTAGAGAAATGCATCTGGAGCCAGGATAACCGGACGATTTTCTGCGCTATTCCGAAGAATATCTCCAACGATGCTGTCATGCCAGATGACTATTACAAAGAAAAAGTTTCATTTAATGATGAATTCTGGAGAATCAACCTAGAAACAGAAGAAATGACTAAGATATTTGAAGTCCAGGGACTCGGAGAGACAAAGATATATAATGTAGAGGAATTAATCTTACCTCCTTTGGAAGATTACCTGATTTTCGTCAATCAGCCAGATAATCTGCTTTATAGCCTAGAGCTATAACAAGCCAGAATATTACTGATAAGTCATTTTTGAAATAAGTGGTATCAATCAGACCGTGAATTAAGATATAGACCATAAGACCTATTAGAACAGACCCTAGCACATGACTGGGGTTTGTTTTTTTAAAGAAATATACTAACAGCCAGACAAAGCCGACAAAGCCCAATAATCCAGCCTGCAGCCAGAAAGCCAAGAAAATATTATGAGGCTGGGGTACGGCCCATTCAGGATAAGGCAAAAACATATCCTGATATGCCAAGTAATATTCCTGAAACATGCCCAGTCCAATACCAAAGACAAGATTATCTTTCAATATTTCAAAAGCGCTTTGCCAAATAACCAAGCGCGACTGCAGAGAAGGATAAGACAAATCCAAAAAACCCTGAAACTTGTAACTAGGAATCTGGATAACAGAAACCAGAATAACCAACAAAGAAAATATCAATAGGATTTTCTTGTTTTTTTGTTTTAATAAGATAAAAAGAAAAGCTATCAGAAGACCCAGCCAAGCGCCATAAGAATAAGTCAAATAGATTACAAAAGATAATAGAAAATAGACAAACAACAGACCTATCCTGTATTTTCTCTCCTTAAAGACAGAAAATAAATACAGGGATAATATTAAGATAGGGGACAAATACATAGCTAAGAAATTAGCTGAAAGATAAAATCCGCTTAATCTTCCATCATAGGTCAAATTGCCACTCAACCAATACCAAAGAGATATTAAGGCCACAACTAAACCCGATAAAGTTAAGCTAACAATAATCCTGTTAACCTGATCTCTTTTCTTAACCCGGTCAATAAGTACTATAAAAAACAGCATCGGAACAATAAACCAACCCTTCCAGATGCCAGCACTAACCTCTAAATCATTTGAAACCCAAACAGAAACAGTTATACCAACAAGAATCAATAATATTGGCAAGAAAATCTTTGAATTGAACAAAGATCTATCCTTAAAATTAAAAGCCCAAAAGATAAATAAAACACAGATCAATATTTCCAAAATATTAAAAGGCACCCAAAAAACCTTGAAACTAACCAGATATAGAGGCAGAGAGAAAACTATCAAATAAATTAAATTATCGATTATCTTTTGTAACATATGATGAGAGCCCCAAAATTACCATTAAGAGAGCTAAAACGCTCGGGCTGTAAATAGCCGTTTCAAAAACACTATGAACCAAGAAATATACTAGTGAGCCAATTAAAGAAATAACTAAATAACCATTATCCCCATTAATTCTCTTAAATAAATGATAAATAGTGCCAATAATAAGGATTAATAAGATTAATAGAGCAAATATGCCCATTTCAGAAAAAATATCCAGATACAAATTATGAGCAGTGACAGGATTACGGTAATCAAGTTCAGAATTGACTGAAAGCGAATAATTACCCAAACCGACACCCGAGAAGAAATAATCAAACCCAGTTTCTCCAGCCTGCTGCCACATTTCCAATCTCCCTACATTAGAGCCTTCATCTAAATCAAAAGATGAATAAAACCTATCTGAAACAGGAGTAATCGGAATAATGAAAATCAATAATGATAAAATGAACAAAAGAGCCAATTTCTTCTCTTTGATCCACCATAAAAGAAGAAATAATGCAGAAAAAGTGATAATAATAGCCAAATAAGCACCTCTTGTAAAAGTAAGTGTTAAAGTAATGAATATTAAGAAATATATAGAATATAAAACAACCCTATTAAACCCCTTGAAATAAAGAAAAACAAAAAATGGCAAAACCAAGCCTAAGTAAAAAGAAAACATATGGGGATCAGAAAACAAAGAAAAAGCCCTCATTATCGTCTCTCCTCCCACATTAACCAGCCAACTAGGATAAGCTAAAATCATAGACCCTAGATTAAAACCGGAAAAAATCGGCAAGACATTTATTGACCAGAATTCATAAACTCTCTCTAAACTGAATACAAATTGAGATAAGAACTGAATTAAACCAATAAAAGCAAATAAGCCCGTAGAAATATATAAAAACCTAATAATCTTATCAGTCTTCAAATAATTATTAACAAAAAACAAAATTAAAAGATACATGGGAAAAACAGAGACAAAGAACAATACTTTCCTCAATCCCCAGGAAATATTCTCTGCCCCGAATAGAGAAACGCCAGATAAGATTAAAAACAAAAACAATCCTGCAAATTGAAGATTGTAAAGATTTTTTCTCTTTAAATAGATTTCTATTAAGGAAAAAATAAATAACAGCAGAATAAATACGCGCAAGGAAGACAAATCAAAACCGACCCTTGGATTCAGAGCTATCTGAAAGGGGAGGTAGTTAACTAAGAGAAGGATCCAGTTAAACATCTTTTTTAATTAAGTATAAGACCTCTCTGCCAGAAAAACCTTTAATTAAGAACAGAACGCCAAAATAGACAAAGATCGACAGGATAATCAAAACAAACAGAGGCAAGCTAGAGAAATAATACAAAACCAGAGCCATAACCAAACCAGCCAATACATACTTATAAACAAACCTAAAAGAAGGAATATTCTTAATCACAAACAGCATTAAAATAGTAACAATTAATTCAGTTAAAAGAGTTGTCCAAGCAGCCCCGTAATATGAATACTTAGGAATAAAAATATAATTGGCTATCAAATTAACAATTACCCCAGCTCCATAAATATAAGTCAGGCTCTTTTGTTTCTTTAAAACGATAATCATATTAGAGAAAAGGACGCCTAGGAAAATAATCCCAGCAGCAACAATCAGAATATTCAAAACCCCAGCTGAAAGGATGAAATCAGGCCCAGCTATCAGAACAACAATATTTTCAGAGAGAAAGATAACTCCAATAACCATAGGAATAGCAAAAATCAACAAAATATCCGATGTCCTCTGGATTATCTTCCTGAATTTCTTTTTAGCTGAAAAAGCATATTCAGACATCAGAGGCATGACCAAGCCGACAAACATTGCCGGGAAGAACAATAGACTCTCCAAGAACTTGTAAGCCAGATTATAAATCCCTACATCAGCTACCGGCTTCATCAGAGAAAGCATAATTGTATCTACTTTGAAATAGATCATCGTAAAGACAATAGCCAAAGCTAAAGGAAGAGATTCCTTCAGTAAAGATTTCCAGAATTTAAAATCAAATTCAAATGAAATACGAATATATTTCTGACCGAATAAAAAGAGCAGAATGAAATTAACCAAAGAACCGAAAACCAAAGCGCTGACTATATATAGAAAATCAAAGTCATATTTAACGAAAAACAGGACCAATCCTAATTGAACTAAACGGCCCATCACTTCAGCCAAAGCTACTTTATCCATTCTCAGATACTTCTGGAAAATACCTATTAAAACATGTTGATTAGACATTAGCCAGAAACCAACCGCTCCGATCAAAACTCCAACTTTAACTTCAACCGGATATGGAAAAAGATAAACAATAATAGGAGACAGGGCAAAAATAAACAGACCAGATACGAATTTCAGAGTAAAAGCATTGCTAATTACTTTCACCTCATCTGCTTTGGGTCTTGATATTTCTCTTAGGCAAATGGAATAAAGGCCCAGATCAGCTAAAGAATTGAAGAAAAACAAAAAAGCCAAGATAGTTGAGTAATACCCAAATCCATCCTGGCCCAGATATCGAGAAATCAGACCAATTATGACTAAAGAAAGGGCTAGTCCGATAATCCTAGCCCCAGCTGAGATAATAGTATTAAAAGCAATTTTTCTACCTAACATATTCTACGTCTGATGTTGTTTTCTTTTTACTTATTTTTTGAGAAACTAAGCCGTCTTCAACGATTAATTCATCATCCTTAATATCAACAACTTGAGCGGCATCAATAATTAATGGCTCCTTCAGAAAACCAAGCAGGTCTTGATGGGTATGATACTTAACGATTCTCTGGCCGGAAGTATCCACCTCAAAATCAACCACTCTACCAAGCGGTTGTCCGCTTCTAGTAACAACTTTATTATTAATGATTTTTTTAGCTTTAATAAGCATGGTTTTTATTCTTATGAATAAAAACTATTTAACAGGTTTAATAACTATTCTTCTTTCTAGATCAGAGCCAACACTTTCAGTACTTACCTCTGGCTTATCAACTAAAGCCAAATGAATAACTCGTCTTTCATAGGCGGACATTGGCTGAAGAGTCAGAGCCACTTTTTCTGTCAAAGCTTGACGAGCCATATTCTCAGCTAAATCTTTCAAAAGATCTATCCTGTGTTTGCGATAATTATTCACATCTAAGACAAATGGAACCGGTTCTTCATTCTTCTTATTCACTAGAATCCTGGCAATATGCTGCAAAGCATCCAGATTAGCGCCAGCTTGACCAATCAAGAAACCTGCTTGCTCAGTCTGGACATTAACCAAAACGCTGTCTGATTGCGGATTATCAACTGCAATATTTCCATCAAATTTCATAGCTTCTAATAATTCTTTGATTGTATCTTTAATAATATTTGTCTTATCCATATGTTTAAATTTAATTTTTAATTTCGCTTTTAGTGGTGTGTTGCTGCAGGATGCCGAATAAGGTGATTACTATCCAATAGAGAGGTAGGGCAGCCGGCAGACTCCAAGCAATAAAAATAGTGATTAAAGGCATGAAATACAGCATTTGCTTGCTCATTATCGATGCGAAATCCATACTGTCAGATTTGCCTTTCTTAGTATTTAAATTCTTTGGCATAATCATCTTAGACTGGATGAATTGGAAGAAACCGGCTAATAATGCCAAGAAAATATTTCTTTGAGAGAGATCGATTAATCCTAAAAACATTACATTCAATGATTCTGGACTCGGGATGAAGCTGTATAAGGCGCTTAATGCCTCTGGCTTTAATCCATTAATGAAAACTTGGTACAAAGCAATCAAAAGAGGCAATTGGATTAATATTGGCAAGCAACCGGCCATCGGATTTACCTTATGCTTCTGATACAACTCCATCATCGCTTTGGCCTGTTCTTCCTTGTTCTTATATTTCTTCTGAATCTCTTTCATTTTAGGCTGCAATTTATTAATCGCTTTTTGCGATTGAATCGCTTTTTTGGATAAAGGATAGAGAATTAATCTGATTATTACTGTTAAGACAATAATAGCGATACCTAAGTCGTTTCCGGGAATTATATTATAAAGCCAAACCAAGGCGTTAAACAAAGGACGGTAAAGGCTTTCATTGAAAATAGTTATTATAAGATCCATATTAGTTAATTAATTTATTTTTCTCAAGCACATTAACAAGCTCACTTTCTATCTTTTGGTAATCCTCCTTGATTATCTGAGATTCAACCATAACTACAATATCAAAACCTTTCTTAATCTGATCTAAACTCAATCTAACTATTTCTTCAAGCCGACGCTTAACTCTGTTTCTTACTACAGCTTTTTTTGAAATTTTTAATCCAACTATAAAAGCAAAACGGCTGAACTCTAAGTCATTTTTCAAATATTTGATTCCAATAAAATTATCTCGATAATACTTTCCTTCATTGAATACTTTCTTGAAATCATTATCCCTTTTTAATTTATATTCTCGAGACAACATATTTTAAATTAAAAAATGACTAACTTTAAACAGTTAGTTTCTTCCGTTTTTTAGCTCTTCTTTTGGATAAAACACGACGACCATACGAAGTGGCCATCCTTGCTTTGAATCCATGAGTCTTTTTTCTTTTCTTCTTTTTTGGATTATATGTTTGCGACATATATTCCAGAATAGCATCTCATAATCATAAAGTCAATCTTCATATTTCTAATAATTAACCCGAAAATATTCCACATTTCATCCACAGCTTATTAACAAAATTGAGTTGTTTTGAATTTTCTGCTATTATGATACAATAAGTCTAAATTACTAATCTGTTATCTTTATGAACTTAAAAAATCTTTGGCAAACTGTTTTAGGGGAGGTTGAGTTAACTATATCCAAAGCCAGTTTCATTACTTGGTTCAGGAATACTAAAATCCATTCCAAGAAAGATGGAATGATTACAGTAAGCGCTCCTAATGGCTTTACTAAAGAATGGTTGGAGAATAAGTATAATAAGCTGATTCTTAAGATTCTTAGAAATAATTCACCTGATGTTAAGGAAATAAAATTCGTTATCGGTGGTAATGAAGCTGTAACTGTAAGTAATACCAAAACAAAAAAGAAGACAAAACCCAATCAGATAGACAGCCAATTGAATTTCCAAGAATTCAATCTTAACAAAGAAACTAATTTAAATCCTAAATATTCTTTTGATAATTTCATTATTGGATCTTTTAATGAATTAGCTCAAGCAGCTGGCAAGGGGGTAACCAAACATATTGGTACTTTATACAACCCCCTTTTTATTTATGGCGGAGTCGGTTTGGGAAAAACCCATTTACTCCAGGCAATTGGAAATGAATTATCTAAGAAAGATAAGAATAAGAAGGTTAAATACTTGAGTTCTGAAAAATTCACTGGTGAATTGGTTGATGCCTTGCGTAATAGAGGAATGGAAGCCTTTAAGAAGAAATATCATAAGATCGATACCCTGATTATTGATGATATTCAATTCATCGCTGGCAAGGAAAAAACTCAGGAAGAATTCTTCAATACTTTCAATGCCCTATACCAAAAGAATAAGCAGATTATCATTAGCTCCGATAGACCGCCTAAAGCTATTTCAACTTTAGAAGACAGGCTAAGGTCTAGATTTGAAGGAGGAATGATCGCTGACATATCCCAGCCGGATCTAGAGACAAGACTGGCTATCCTTAAGAATAAGACAGAAGAGAAGAAGTATAAGGTATCAGAAGACGTTTTAGAATATGTCGCTAAGAATATCCAAAGCAATATTAGAGAATTAGAAGGGGCTTTAAACAGGATAATCGCTCATTCCCAAATTACCAATACCACTCCGACAGTCAAGAATGTTCCTAAAATCCTTTCTCAGATTATCAATACTCCAAAGAAAATGACTAATTGTAAGAAGATATTCAAAGCTGTATCTGACTTTTATGACATTAAATTCGATGATCTATTCACCCATTCAAGAAAAAAACAATTAGTCAGACCAAGACAGATCAGTATGTATTTGATTAGGAATGAATTAAATGGATCATATCCATACATCGGAGAGAAATTAGGCGGCCGTGACCACACCACTGTTATGTATGCCTGTCAAAAAATCAATAAGGAAATAGAGAGTAATGATTCTCTCCAACATGAGTTAAACTTAATTAAAGAACGACTGTATAATTAAGTCAAAAAATAATTCATATTTTATCCACAGATTAACAAGAGAGAAATTAACAGTTTAACAATTTAGAATTATCAATTACTAACCCAATATATTGACTTTTCCCCGTATTTAGATAGGCTAATAGTAATAATAATTTTTTTAAATATTTATATTATTAATTATTAAATAAAAACTTATGCACATAATTTGCCTCCAAGAAAATTTAAAACAAGCATTGAATATTACTGAGAAGATTATCGGTCGTAATTTAACTCTACCGATCCTAAATAATCTTCTATTAACAGTGGAGGGAAGTAGATTAAAGATATCTTCAACTAATTTGGAAATCGGCATTAATTCTTGGGTTAACGGGAAAGTCCAGGATAAGGGAAGTATCACTATTCCAGCCAGGCTATTAGCTGATTTTGTTAATAACCTACCTAATGAAAAAGTCGAGTTAAAGACTAAGGGTAATCAACTAGATGTTAAATGCAAGAAATTCAAAGCATCTTTAAAAGGATTGCCAGCTGATGATTTTCCAATCATTCCTAAGATTAAAGATAAGCCTTTATTGAAAACCAAAGGTATTGTTTTGAAGAATGGCTTTTCTCAAGTAGTGGAAATGGCTTCCTTATCAGAATCAAGGCCTGAAATATCTGGTATTTTCATGAAGTTCGATAAGGATAAGATTAAATTAGCGGCAACGGATAGTTTTCGCCTAGCAGAAAAAGATTTGGAAATAAATGGCTCAAAAGCGCCTAAAACTCAATCTATTATTATCCCCCAGAGGACAATCCAGGAAATTAACAGGATCTTAGGGGAAGAAGATACTGAAGTAGAAGTGATCCTGTCTGGTAACCAAATCTTATTCGATTTAGGCTATGCCCAAGTCATTTCAAGGCTTATTGAAGGACAATACCCAGATTATCAACAGATTATCCCAGGCAGCTTTCAGACCCAGGTTACTGTTGATCGAAGCGAGTTGATTAGTAATATTAAAGTAGCTAGCTTGTTTAGTGGAAAGATTAATGATATTAGGATGACTATCAATCCTAAAAAGTCATTTATCGAGGTTTTAGCCAAAGATGCTGATATTGGTGAGAATAAGTCAAAAATTGAAGCTGAAATTACAGGGAAAGAAGTGGAAGTAATATTTAATTACAAGTATCTCTTAGACGGATTGAATAATATTTTCAGCGATAAGGTAATTCTAGGATTAAATGATGAATCAAAGCCTGTCGTAGCCAGGCCAGTGGGCGACACATTATATACTTATGTAATTATGCCGATTAAGGTTTAAGTTTATTTAAAGGAATTAAAAAAGCGGGGTATGACCCCGCTTTTTAGTTTGAAGATTTATCTTAATAATCTACATTAATCTCATCTTCTTGCCTATTTAAAACCATATCATAGGCTCTTACTTTAATTATTTGTTCATCACCTGTTAAATAGGGAATAGGATTAAAAGTTACTGAATAAGGCAGAGTTCTATCAGTTCCAATTAATTGATCGTTTAAGAAGAAATCAACTTGCTTAATTCCTAATTTAGCGAATGCATCAGCTTGAATGGTTAAGCTTGAGCCGTTAATAGTCGTATCTTCCATTGGGGAAGTGATTTCTACATCAGGCTGGTTTTCTTTTGTATGGATGTCGTCATATTCAGTTGGTGGATTTTGATTGTAACAAATATTCCCAGAAGAGCATGACTGGCTTGAAACCCAAGTCTGAACAGCTGGTTCCCAATTATTGAATTGTTCGTCATCTTGGTCGATATAGTAAAGGATTGAGTGGACTTCCTGGTAAGTTTTTTCTGTAATCAGATCAGGCGGAGTCAGTTCAGTAGCTAATTTCCCAGAAATCCTGTCAATTTTCACCTTATTCATATATGCCAATTCTCCATTAATCATTGGCGTAGTGCTACTAGCTACTGGTTCCGGAGAAGTGAATTGTTCTGTTTTCTCAGGTAAGAAAAATTCGTTTTCAATAATATTTTCTTCATCAGTAATAGTATTATCATTATCTTCAATTTTTAATTCATAAGCTCTACTCATGAATTCGTTCCAAATAGGGGAGGCGACATAAAGGCCGGCTGCCCCAGGCTTCATCTTATCGGTAAAATCATTATTCCCAGCCCAGACGCCAGTGACCAGACTAGGGGTGTATCCGATTGTCCAACCATCGGCGTAATCTTGAGTTGTACCGGTTTTGGCAGCAGCTGGCCGGCCAGATAGGTATAGGTCTGACTTAGGTCCAAAGACAGGGATTCTGGCAGCTTCATCCGATAAGACATCGCTGATCTGCCTGGCTGTCTGTTCGCTTAAAACTTTCTTTGGATCATCTTCGTATTCTTCTAAAATATTTCCCTTGGAATCTTCAATTCTTAAGATTAATTTAGTTGGATGTCTGGTTCCTTCTGTGGCGAAAACTCCGTAAGCTGCCGTTTCATCGATTAATTTAACTTCTCCGCCGCCAAGAACCAGAGATAGGCTGTATCTGCCTCTGTCTTTTAAGGTAGTGATGCCCATATCCTGGGCTAGATTGATGGTATCGTTAACGCCAGCTAAGTAAAGGGCTTTAACTGAAGTAACGTTGACTGACTGGGCTAAGGAGTCTCTCATGCTGATCGGTCCTCTGAATTTCAAGTCATAGTTGTTCGGCTTGTATTCTTTCTCTTCGCCGACCGGGCCGAATTCGCCAAAGCTCGTTTCTAGATCAAAAAGAATACTGGCCGGACTATATCCTTTTTCAAATGCCATAGCGTAAGCAAAAGGCTTGAAAGAAGATCCAGGTTGCCTGTTCGGGCTGGTAGCTACGTTGAACTGGTCCTCACTGTAATTCTTGGATCCGACCAGAGTTAATACTTGTCCTGTTTTTGGATCGATGCTGACTAGAGCCGCATTGCTGGCTCTGTAGGTTTTTTCATTTGTTTCCGCTTTTTCTGTAATGATCTCTTCAGCTAATTGCTGTAGATCCCAATCTAGGGTAGTATAAACTTTCAGTCCAGCCATATTGATATCGCTGTAGTTTCGGCTGTATTCTTCTTCTAAATATTCCTGAATCATGGTGACAAAATGATGCGCTTTCAAATCTCCCTTAGAAGCATATTTTAATTCTTCCTGCTTGGCGCTTTCTGCTTCTTCTTTATTGATGTATCCGAATTTAACCATCCTGTCCAGAATATATTCTTGTCTTTCCTTTAATTCTTCAGGGTGGGATCCGTAAGGGGAGTAATAGCTTGGGCCGTTAGGCAGAGCAGCTAAAAGGCTGGTTTCAGCCAAATTCAATTCTTTAGCTGATTTATTGAAGAAAGTCTGAGCTGCTGCTTCAATGCCATAGGCGTTTGAGCCGTATGGGACTTGATTTAAGTAGAATCCTAGGATTTCATCCTTGGAATACTTTCTTTCCATAATGACTGATAGAATCACTTCCTTAATTTTACGGGTATACGTCCTTTCTGCCTGAGGGCCACCTAAGTATGCATTTTTAATGAATTGCTGGGTGATAGTCGAAGCGCCTTGTGAAATTCTACTATTCCTAAAGTTGGCGATAAAAGATCTAATAATACCCCGCCAATCTATGCCGATATGGTGGTAGAAATTATCGTCTTCAGCGACAATAGTGGCGTCTTTGACGTGCTGATGGATATCTTCAAAAGGAATAATGGTTCTTTTTTCTTCGCCATGGATATCATAAAGGATGACTTGGCCAGTCCTGTCATATATTTTGGTCGATTCTACGACTTGCCGTTCGTCGATCTTAGTCGGATCTGGTAGATCTTTGGCAAAATATGCTAAAACGCCGATTCCAAAAAGGAAACCGATTAGTATTAGGAATATTAAGATTTTGATAAATGTTCTTACTACTTTTCCACTTCTTATTAACATATTATACATTTTGACAGAATTGCTTATTTTTATCAAGGGTGATATATTTAATATATCAGTAGATAAGGGCAATATTATGAATAAAGAACAACAAATTAAGGAGGTTTTGACCCGTGGGGTAGAGAATATTTACCCTGATAGGGAAACTTTTGAAAAAGTATTGAGGTCTGATAAGAAAATTAGGTTGTATTGTGGTTTTGATCCTAGCGCTAAGTCTTTGCATATCGGCAATGCTATCCAAATTATGAAATTAGCCCAATTCCAGAGATTAGGCCATGAAGTAATTTTCTTGATCGGCGATTTTACGGGCATGATTGGCGATCCGACCGACAAGACGGCAGCCCGCAAGAAGATGACCAGAAAGGAAGTTCTTGAGAATTCTGAATTCTATCAGGAACAAGCTGGTAAGATATTGGATTTTTCAGGAAAGAATCCGGCCAAGGTTATGAACAACAGTGAATGGAGCGATAAGCTGAGCTTTATTGATTTGATTGAAATCGCCTCTAATTTCACAGTTCAGCAGATGATGGTCAGGGATATGTTCCAAGAAAGGATTAAGAATAATGAGCCGATCTATCTGCATGAATTTCTCTATCCTTTAGCCCAAGGTTATGACAGTGTCGGCATGGATGTTGATTTGGAAATCGGAGGCAATGACCAGACTTTCAATATGCTCAGAGGAAGAGACTTGATGAAGGCTATTAAAAACAAAGAAAAATTCGTCCTAACCACTAAATTACTAGCTGATCCATCAGGCAAGAAGATGGGTAAGACAGAAGGCAATATCATTAACCTAGATGAAAGTCCTAATGAAATGTTCGGCCAAGTCATGGCTTGGTCTGACGGCTTGATTATTCCAGGATTAGAATTGTGTACAAGCGTGGATATGGATGAAATTAAAAAAATGGAAAGCGATATGAAGGCTGATAAATTGAATCCAAGAGATGCCAAAGCGAGGTTAGCTAGAGAATTGGTTGCTCTTTATTACAGCAAGAAGGATGCAGAAAAAGCAGAGAAAGAATTTGAAAAAGTATTTAAAGACAAAGACAAGCCAACAGAAATCCCTGTTTTCAAGACAGATAAAAAGAAACATCAAATTTTAGATTTATTAGTAGAAACAAAGATGACTCCTAGTAAAGGAGAAGCTAAAAGATTGGTTGAGCAAGGTGGAGTCAAGATTGATGATCAGAAAGTTAAAGACTGGCAAAAAGAGATTGAAGTGAAAAAGGGAATGATTATCCAAGTAGGCAAAAGGAAATTTATTAAGGTTAATTTATGAAAAAATTAGTTTTAATACTAATTATATTATTAAACCTCTTTTTTGTTGTTAATTTTGCTTTGGCCGGCTACCAAGTAGAGATAACCCTCCCAGGCGCGACTTCGATGGCTACATTCACATTACCTCAGTATCTGAGCTATATATACTTCATAGGACTGGGTGCAGTAGGCATAGCAGCACTGGGCATGCTGGTCTATGGAGGATTCCTCTATATGCTCTCAGACACAGTCACTTCCAAGGATAAGGCTAAAGACTACATTACCGGAGCCCTGTCTGGATTAGTACTGGGACTAGCTACTTACTTAATCCTTAATACCATCAATCCCGTATTGCTGCAGAATCAATCTCCTAACCTGCCAAGTGTGACTATGATGCCGCCAATGCAGCACAGCGTTGACTGTCCGACTTGCGTGGCTATGACAGTACCGGTTAAGCCTGGTAGTAGTAATAAGATTACGCCTGTTATGGCAACCTTGTTGAATGATGCTTATGCGAGGTGCAACAGTGATCCTACTTGTTCTGATTGGTGGGTGACTGAAGGTTGGCCTCCAACAGTTAATCATCAGTCTCCCTGTCATTATAACGGGACATGTGTTGATGTTAATTTAACGGATCGCAGCGATGATCCTAGTGATGTAAAAGATGTCTTTGATAGTCTCGTAGCGTCTGGTTTCCCTCGAAAAGATGTTGTTTATGAGCATAACGGGGGTTCTGGCAGCTGTAATCGGTACAGAAAAGAAGGGATAACTTGTCTGGAAATATCTCAGATTACCGCTCCTCATTTCAGTGTTTATCAAAGGTGATTTTTAAATAAATAATCAATAACTTTACTAGTTGTATTCTGGCCTTTGCCTTGATTCGGGAAATGATGGAGCCAAAGCGAAGGAATTCCGTTAATTTCAATAACCTTGCCTTTGCTTTTAAGAATAGATTTTGAGATATCCTTGGTAATAATATCAACCCCTCCGATCTTTAGCCCCAGAGCTTTTACTGCTTTGCGGGCTATTTTAATATTATCAGGATGGACTGATTTGGTTACGTCTTCAGCCTCGCCGCCAGTGCTGAAATTGGCATTTTTTCTGACTTGGACAATCTGATTCTTTTTTGGAACAGAAGTCAATCTTAATTTCTTCTGGGCAAGACATCTTTTGACTTCTGAATCAATTTTAATTTTTTTAATAAATGGAGCCAGTTGTTTGGCTTTAATTCTTCGTTCTTTTTTGTTGCTAATTTCAATTAATTGCTTGATATTATGGATTCCGTCTCCCTTTATTTTGGCTGGGATTCTTCTGACAGCGCCAATTAACTTGTTGTTTAAAATTAAGAGTCTGTAATCTTTTCCTTGGATGAATTCTTCAATCATCAGATATTTGTATTTCTTGAATAATCTTCTGGCCACTTTTTTAAGCCGTTCTTTGGTCTTAATCTTGATTACTACGTCTCGTCCCTTAGTCTGGTTGATCGGCTTGATAACCCAGGGTTCTGGAATCTTAATTTCACCAATTTTATCGGTCTTGTTAATCTTAATAAATTGGGGGATGGGTGATTTTATCGATTCCAGAGCTTTGTAAGTTAAATATTTCGACAAAGCCAATTCACAACTGAGCTTTGAATTAAAAAATCCCTTTTGGTGGCTCAACCAACGGGATTTACCATCTTTCTTAAGCTTGATATATATATTCTTCCTATTGCCCTTTTTCTGGATTAAAACGGAGCATTTGATCTTCTTTTTAAGAGACTCTTTTAAAATTAAATACTGGCCTCCATATTTAAAAATATCTTTTAAGTTTTTTTCGGTGACTGAAATCATTTATCCTTTGGCCAGAATATTTGGGTTAAAAAACTTCTTAATTTTTAGAAATCTGACTGGTTTTAAATCATGGGCCTTATGTATCTCTTCAGTGACTTTCAGAGCCCAAGGTGTTAATTGCTTGTATGAATCATCCAATACTCTTTTTAGGGTTAAGATGCGACCTAATCTTCTATTGGGGCTGAAAGGGGATTTCTTGAACTGGATGCCGTCAGCCAAGACGAACTCTTCATCATTTTTAATGTGTGTCAGCTTGTACCCAGGCCTTAAGTATTTTAATTCATCATTGTCTAGTTTGTAAACACCTGCTTTCATCTGTTTATGGTTTCTGGCCCATCGCTTGGTCAGGTTGTGCGATATCATCTGGGTTCCGATCTTGTCCTGTCTCATCAGGCGGTTGATTTCATCCAAATCAATCTCATAATCTAAGTTAAGGAATTCCATAATATGGAAAGCTAAAATTGAAGGCTCGTTGTTCAGTTCTTGTGTCATAGGCAAAACAGGGAAAGAGCCGACCAGTCGAGGGTTGCATTCTACAGTATAGAGTTTGTTGGTTTCTCTATCTAAGACAAAATCTAATCCGAAAATACCCTTGTAACCTAATGATTTGAAATATTGGCCGATTTTTTCAACAGCTTCATAGGCCTGACTTTTGACTTCATCATCGAATTCCGAAGCTGTCCAATCATGGCCGCAGAACAGGCCAGATCCCTTTTCTGGGCTGAATAATTCAGGAATATCGACAATCTGATGCTGAAGATTCGTTGAAATGATGCCGTGTCTGGTAACACATCCAGTTATACTAGGGGATGATCCTTGAATATATTTAGCCACTAAGGCTTCAGGGACTTGCTCATATTTCGTCTCTGCATCGTCTTGCAATCCAGGCTTCCATCTGCCTTTCAATTTCTTAAAGGCTTTATCAAAATCTTCTTGATTGTTAATGAAAAAAGTTCCTTTGCCGCCGCCTTTAGTCGGATGCTGGATAACGAAAGGCAATCCGTATTTATTCATCAGATGACCGTAATGTAATTTATCAACTGAAGATATTTTTCCTGGCGGTACAGGAACGCCGATTTCCTTTAGTATTTTCCTGAATTTAATCTTGTTTTCCAATGTTTCCTTGCCAAAAGAAGTAGGATTGGCCAGTAAATTCCAATTATTCTCTTTGCAAATTTTCTCCATTTTAGTTGAAGGCTTGTAGACTAGGATGGCTGGTCTTTCTTGAGAAGTGAATTTGTCTAAGAATTTTCTTGTTTTTGGATGACCGATGACAGTAGTAGCATTGCGAGGTTCTCTAATATGCCTGTTGCCCATGCCTTTTTCCAAAGATAATATTTCAATATCTTTTTCGATTAATTCTGTATCCAGACTATAGCGCAGGGCTAGAATCCTGTAATTATCAATGATATTTTCTAAGCCCAATCTGTCCCAGACATAAACTCCGGCTCCGAATATGGGGGTCTTTAAATCTTTTAAATATTGTTTTTGTGTCTCTAAATCTTTGATCATATTCACTTAGCCTTGATTGGCTTTTTCATGAAGACATTTTTGGCTGGATCAACTAAGAATCTTTTTAAATCTCGACGGCCGACAATAATATCATATTTCATCTCAGACCTGTCAGCGACAAAAGCTTCAGTAGTGACCATACGCTTGTCCATATAGAAGGAGAAATTGACGATGTTTCTCTCCTCCATACCCAAGGCGCCTCTGACTTTCTTTGATCCGATAACCTGGTCAACGCCCAATTCCTTAGCCAGATTGGAACAAATTGTCGTTCGGTAAGCGCCGGTATCGACTTTGGCCATAATAGCATGCTTTTCCTTGTTCTTATCAAGTATTTCAATGGTCTCATTGATGCCGACGACTTTTCTTCCAGAAATCTCTTCCAGTTCGTCTTCTACTTCACCGCCGAATAGATCTTGGGCTAATTTCACTCCTTTGGTAACAGTCTTTACCTTTAATCCTTTAACTCTTTTCAGTCTGTCGTTTAAGGGGCTCAAATTGGCAATCTGGATGGATAGTCCCGGGCGCGTGTTCAATTCTAAGATAACAGGTCCTTTTTCCCGGTCAATAGCGATATCGATGCCCAGGAAGCCGATCTTTGTAATCTGCTGGGCGTGGATTGCCAATCTCAGGATTTCTTCCCAGTCAGGAATCTGGATGCCTCTTAAAGGTAGCCTGGTTTTGGGCACGTATTCGATAATCTTGTTCTTGCAAATGGCCGTAGTGGTTACGCCCGTGCCCATATCGATACCGACGCCGATACCGCCCAGATGAAGATTGGCTTTACCGCCAGATTCTTCAGTAGGCAATCTGAGTTCAGCCATGATAGGGACAGAGTTATAGACGATTATCCTAATATCAGGAATGCCTCTGAAGGAATACGGCTTGAAAAGCTTCAATAGCTTGATCCTTTCTTCAAAAAAAGCAACATCAGGAACGCTGGTCATGGAATATGTTCCTTCAAGAATGTTTAGGATATGGCTTTCCAAATCATTGATGGTAATGATCTTCTTGTCTGCCTTGACCCAAGGATGAGGATATTTTTTCCTTTTAGCGTAAACTATCAGGATACCTTCGCCACCTAATCCTCTATTCGGCTTCAGGGTAAAACTGTTAGGCAGAGTACTCCAGTCAAAATCTCTCAACTCATGAAGTTTCCTGATGACAGCGTAATTCTGCAGGACTGGCAGGCCGTTCTTCTTCAATATCCTTTTGGCCAGCAATTTATTATCCGCAATACGAATAGCCCTCAAGGAATTAGAGGGCCGCATATATGTCAGGATACGGGCATTCATACCTAAGACATAACGAGATTTTTCTAAGAATTCAAACATATTTTTTAAATTTTGCCCGGTCTTTTTTTCTTGGGTATTTCAATGCTTTTAATCACTTCCCTGAATCGGAAGTATTCGATCAGGCGCAAGCCGGTCCATTTGCCCAAGAAGATATTGATAATGATTGCTAAAAAGATCGTGGCTAAAGGATGGCTCAGGATAAAGGCCTGCAGCCAGACCCAGGAAGCTACCCAATAGCAGATGATTGAAAGGATTAAGGTTTCCATGGTCAGAAACATGGCTCCTTTGCCGCCTCTTTCAATCTGGGCAGCCAGGAATTTTTCAACCAGAGTTACCATGATCAAGACCGTGAAAATGGAAATGCTAATCAGATTCGTCTGGCCATTATAGGCGCCGAAATAGAAGATTGCAAGAATAGCCAAGACAACGACAGTCAAAGCAATGGCCATTCGGGGAAGATAGAGAAGCCTGAATTTTCTGATGAACAGCCTGGCCAATGTTCCGGTTATTAGGATGGTGAAAAAGAAAATTATCCCATATTTCAATCCGGTAGCCAAAAAGGCAAAAGCGATGATTAAGGGAGTGTAGATGCCGAATCCTTTGATGCCGATAACTTGCCTAGCAAGGGCAATGACAGTAGCTACGATGGGCAGCATTAGAAGGTAAATTAGGGTCTCCTGGGGGACTCCCTGACTGATCATGAATTGGGTGATAAATGACATATGTATTAGTAATTAATATTTGAATTAGCGCAACAGATAGCGACAGCCAAAGCATCAGCTGCGTCATCCGGCTTTGGAATTTCTTTTAAGTTTAAAAGAAGCTTGACCATTTGCTGGACCTGTTTCTTTTCAGCTCGGCCATAGCTGGTCACGGCTTGCTTTACTTGCAGGGGAGTGTATTCGCATACCGGAATCTTCATTTTGGCAATTCGTGCTAAAATTACCCCCCGAGCCTGGCTGACTTTGACTGCTGTTTTTAGATTCTTAAAAAAGAAAATGTCTTCAACAGCAGCCCTGTCTGGCTTATGTTTCTTTATTATCTTCTCTAGATCCGTATCTAGTTTTAAAAGACGTTCGGCTGTTGAATATTGAGGATCAGTTTCAATACAGCCGTATTCAATCATTTCAATCCTCCTTTTTGTATCTTTGATAACGCCAAAACCGATTAATGCTGTTCCTGGATCGACGCCTAAAATTACCATATTACTTTATATTGCTATATATTTCCTGGACATCATCATTGTCGTCTAGAGCTTCAAAAATCTTTTCCAATTGCTTCTGGGTCTTTTCATCAACTTCCATCGGGTATTTTGGAATCCATCCTTCGTCATTCTTATCAAACATGTATTTGACGCTTCCCGGCTCGGCTAATTTTCCTCCATGTTTTGACAGGATATGCTTGATTTCAGCAGAGGTCCTATTCCTATTATCAGTAATTCCTTCAATGATAATAGCGACGCTGTTTGGACCGTAGGCTTCATAGATTACTTCTTCAATGACAGATCCTTCTAATTGCCCGGTTCCTCTTTTAATGGCATGCTCAATCTTGTCTTTTGGCATGTTCGCCTCATTGGCTTTCTTGATAGCGGTTCTCAGTTTTGGATTTGAATCAGGATCTCCTCCTTTTTCTTTAGCAGCGACACTAATTAAACGGGATATTTTAGAAAAAATCTTACCCCGTTTCGCATCCTCCGCCCCCTTTTTATGCTTGATTGTTGACCAGTGACTGTGTCCGCTCATACCTTAATGATACTATTATGCCTTAATCAGTGTCAATGGATGGAATTAAAACACCGGTGACCTTTAAGTAGATCACCGGTATTTTGGTTAGTGCGCTAGTGCGCGTTATTTTTTAAGTTTCATATCGAAAGCTTTATGCACTGCCAATAAGATCAGAATGCCTGTTGCAAGGCCGGTAACGACACATGGCAGTAAAACAATGTCGTCGAATAGTGATTTAGGTACATCTGGGTTAGTTTTCATAAAAACGGATAGGGTAGCGATCATGCTTGCGGCTACGCTGAGAATGCTGGCCAACCAGTCTCTCATTTTGATGAGTCTGTCTCTTTCAACTTGATTCATCATACTTCTCCTGTATGGGTCAACGATATATTTCCAAAATCTGTTTTATAGTACTGGCTGTATTATACCACCCAAGATAGTATTTGTCAATGCTTTAACACCCTTTTCCTAATTTTGATTACAATCCAGCTAATTACCAAAGAAGCAGAGGTAATTAGGATAATATATGTAATCAGATTAGATTTTGTATTTTGCTGTGATTGGAATATGGATGCAGATTGGGTGTCTTTTAATTCGTTTTTAGGTATTTCTTTTGTAGGTTGAATTGTATTTGTCGTAGTGGCTTGGTTTTGGGTATTGAAATTCTGTTCTTGGGTCAGATTGTTTGTTTCTTGTTTTGGGATCTTCGGATTGTTAACTGAAAAGCTTTTTGGAATGATTGGCTGGGTGGAAATAATGTTGCTTGTTCCAGGCGTAGCCATATTCGTCCAGAAATAGTCAGATCCATTAAAAGCAATGCAGAAATTTTCTTTTCCTTGTGTTGAATAATTGATTTCAATGCCAATCGAGCCATCTGGGTAAATTAAGCTAATTTGATTATCGTTGAATTCCATCTTCGTAATCTCTTTTCTCAAGACAAGGAATTGCTTCGGTCCAATCAGGCTGTTGGGCGGGAAGATAAAAAGAGAACTACTTGAATTGACTAACTGCCAATCAGTCAGATTGGCCACTGAATCGCTCTGGTTATATAATTCAATCCAATCTTTGCTAAATTCGCTAATAATGACGGATTGGTCATAAATATTTACGGTAATAATATCTAAAGATTCAAAAGCACCATCTGAAACCATCAGGGTGACTAAATATTGTCCAGGATGGGCATAAGTATGGGTTGTTTTCTTTTCTGTGTCAGTGGCTCCATCTCCGAAATTCCAAAAGTATGTTAAAGGATCATTTCTTCTGTCATATGATTCGCTGGCATCAAATGGGATTTCCTGGTTAGTCAGGGCCGTAATATTCGTTCCGGCAATGGCAAATGGAGGATAATCAGTAGAATCACTGCTGGTTGTGGTAGTGGATTCAGTAGTAGTGCTGGTATCTTCTGTTGTGGTTGAAGTTGATATGCTGTTTTGCGCCTTAGGGGTTCCGCCAATATCAGTGCTTGTCTGCCAGGCGCTGCTGACCAGTTCCATTGTTTGCTTGGTTGAATTGTCGCCAGCTGTCCAGCCGCCTGAATGATCAGCTGAATCAATCAGATTACTGCTGTTATCTTTCAATTCTAAATTCTCTCCAGAATTACCTAGGGCACCAGTGTAAATTTGGTCTGCGGTAATACTAGGAACTGAATTATCATCAGTTCGTTCTAATAAAAAATAGCTGTTGGCAGCTATTGTTCCAGACAGGGTGATATCAGGCGTTCCGTCAGTTGAAGCTAGGGTCCAGTCAGTCAGATCAATATCTTGGGAAGTTGTATTGTATAGTTCAATCCATTCATCGCTTGAAGATGTTTCTGTGCCCATCCAGGCAATTTCATTGATGATTACATCGCCTGTAGCGGCTAGAGTTAATAGAGGATTGAGTAAAAACAGGCCTAAGAATAGGGCTTGACAGAGTATTTTGATTTTGATAAACTTGTAATACAATCTAATACATATTGTTACATAGTCGAGTAACAAGATTAAAATATTAAATATATGCGTAGTATTGTTAATCTTTCTCTTCCTGCTGAAACTGTAAAGATGATCAAGCGGGAAGTAAAAAAGAATAAGTATGTTAGTGTTAGCGAATTCTTTCGCGCTCTTTTGCGTGACTATGAAGAAGAAAGCAAATTACTATCTAAACTAGAAAAAATGGATCGTGATTTTGATACTGGCAAAGGTAAGACTCTGCGCTCTCTTAAAGATTTAAAATAACTTAATAAGTAAGGTCGAAAGAAAGCTATATACCTAAAAAGAATAAAGAGTGGAGGTGGTGGGTATATTAATTTAATGAAAATTTATTACTCAAACAAGTTTATCCGTGACTACAAAAGACTACCTAATAAAGTTAAGGAGTTAGCTGAAGAAAAAGAAAGTATTTTCCTTAAGAATCCATTTAATCCAAAACTAAAAACTCACAAACTTCATGGAAAGTTCAAGGGGAAAATAGAAAAATACTGGTCTTTTTCTGTTGATTATAAATACCGAATAATTTTCAGGTTTATAAGCAAAGAAGAAGTTCGTTTCTATTTAATCGGAACTCACAAGATATATAAATAACTAAAGTATCAACTTGCTCTGTTCTACTTCAGGAAAGTCAATTCCCAGATGCTCATAAGCCGTCTTAGTGGCAATGCGTCCACGAGGTGTACGGTCAATGAATCCCAATTGCAGAAGATAGGGTTCATGAACATCGGCAATGGTGTCAGTTTCTTCCTGGCAGGCTGCTGCCAAAGCTTGTAATCCAACTGGTCCACCGCTAAATTTTTTAATAATCATTTCCAATAATCTTCGATCAGCTGGCTCTAATCCATACTGATCGATTTCAAGCATTTTTAATGCTTCAGAAGCTGTTTGTCGGTTAATTACGCCATCTGCCCTGACCTGGCTGTAATCTCTGACTCTTTTAAGTAATCTGTTAGCTACTCTCGGAGTCTGTCTGGCTGATTGGGCAATGACCTGCAGGGCTTCATTTTCATTGATTGAGACATTTAAAATATTAGCTGATCTGGCTATAATCCTTTCAATATCTGGCTGGTGATAGAAATCCAATCTGTAAGTTGCGCCAAAGCGCCCTCTTAAAGGGGAGGAAATCAATCCTGTCCTGGTAGTGGCTCCAATTAGGGTGAATCTAGGCAATTCCAACTGTAGAGTTCTAGCTGAAGGCCCTTTGCCTATAATGATATCCAAGGCAAAGTCCTCCATTGCCGGATAAAGGGTTTCTTCAATAGTTTTGTTTAGTCTATGGATTTCATCAACAAAAAGAATATCACCAGGCTGCAGGTTGGTTAAGATTGAAGCCAGGTCGCCAACCTTCTCGATAGCCGGGCCAGAGGTAATCTTGATATTGCTATTCATTTCCTTTGAAATGATATGGGCCAGGGTAGTCTTGCCCAGTCCTGAACTGCCGCATAGAAGGACATGATCTACGGCTTCATCCCTTTTTCTGGCTGCTTCTATCAGAATCTTAAGGTTATCCTTGATTTTTTCCTGGCCCATGTATTCATCAAAGCTTTTGGGCCTCAAGGTCATATCTAGATAGCGATCTTCATTTAATTGTTTGGAATCCGTAATTTCTCTTGACATTTTAGTGATAATCTGCTACTATGTATACAAATGAGGAGATGTTCTCTCCTCCTTTTAGTTAATATTTAACAATCTGTAGGCAATGGGGGGCTCAATTTATTCAATAGAGCCTGTGGGGATTTCTCTTAGATTTTTGGATATTTTGGTTTCGACTGGAATACTCCTCGGAAGGTCTTTTCTCTCTGTTCTCAGGCAGGGAGTTGTTGCCTACAGTTTAGTGGATATTAGGATGTAACCTCGTCATTACCGACGGGGTTTCTTTTTTTTAAATTTTCCATTCTTTTAGCTGTAATTTCTAGTGATCCAACCACTCTTTCTACTTCATCAAGGCTCGTTTGCCCTTCAATGGTCCTTAATATGGCATCCTGCATTAGGGTGATCATCCCTTCTTCCTGAGCTTTGTCTTGGATTTCAAAAGCAGCTGATTTTTTAAGGATAATCTTCTTTATTGCCTCAGTTACGTTTAAAAATTCAAAGATACCGATTCTTCCTTGATATCCCAGACCATGGCATTTCTCGCATCCTTTAGCCTTATATATTTCAGGAATTTCTTCTGGAATCTTCAATCCAGATTCAGGTCCTATGGATGAAATGATTTTCTTCATAATTTCTTTTTTCTCCGATTCAACCTCATATTTCTCTTTGCAATCAGGACAGAGCTTCCTGACCAGCCTCTGGGCCATAATCAGGTTCAGGGAAGAGGCTAGGGACCCCGGGCTGGCTTCCATGCCGAAAAGCCTAGGGATCGCTCCGGCTGCCTGATTGGTATGGATGGTTGAGAAGACAATATGTCCGGTCAGGGCGAATTCAATGGCGATTTCAGCGCTTTCCTGGTCTCTGATTTCGCCAAGCATTAGGATATCCGGGTCTTGTCTGACAATCGATCTCAAGGCTTTGCCGAAGGTGTGTCCTTTCCTGTGGCTGATCGGCGTCTGGGTAATTCCTTTCAGCTTGTATTCAACTGGATCTTCGACGGTGATGATCTTAGTTCCCGGCTTGTTGACATAGTTAAGGCAGGCATAAAGGGTGGTTGTCTTACCGGATCCTGTCGGACCGGTAGTTAGAATCATTCCGTTAGGTCTGTCAATCTGGCCTTTGACCAGTTTGAACAGTTCTGGCCTGATGCCTATGTCATCCAGGTTCAGTTTAATAGCAGACATTCCCAAAAGACGCATAACTACGCTTTCGCCGTAGTTGGTCGGCAGGATTGAAACTCTCAAGTCGATTGTTTCAGGAACTCCTTTCTTGTTATTTGTAATCTTAGTCGTAAATCTTCCATCTTGGCTGACATCGGTAATATTTAGGATCATATCTGACAGGGTCTTGATCCTTGAAACTAGGAAGTGGTGTTCTTCTGATGGGAATACGGCAACGTCTTGCAAGAGGCCGTCAATCCTGTATCTCAATCTGATTCCATCTTTGCCTGGCTCCAAATGAATGTCAGAAGCACTCATCTTTATTGATCCAGCTAGTATCAATGTCAAAAGTTCGCTGGTTGAAAGATCATTGATTGCCTTTTGCAGATCTTGGACAGTCTTTAGGGATTTTTCAAATTTTTCTAAGTCTTCATTTTTAATGACGAAAACACCCCTGATAGGAGTATCCTTCTGGGGTGATATGGCTAGCTCATATCTCTGCCATCCTTTTTGTAGACTGCTCAAGGATGCAATGAATAGCTTGCACTCGAATCCTTTTTTTGAAAGGGAATTAATAATTTCTTTTGTTTTTGTGTTTTCAGGGTCATAGACGGCCAGTCTTAAGATTTTTCCTGCTTTTCTGATGACTAGAATCTTTCCTTTTTGGGCTTCTTCTTTTGGGATTAAGACTAAATCGTTTGGATCAATAGGGGTAATGTTCAGATCAATGTATGGCAAATCAAGCTTATCAGCCAATCTTTTGGCTTTGTTTTCTTCTTCTTGGTGCTTTATTTGATTTAATTTCTCTTGAAGTTGCTTAGCTTTATCCATGTCTTATATTTTATTCTATTTTGGGTGGGGGGTCAATGTGGTAATTTAAACATTGACAGAAAAATATTTGCATACTACTATATTCCCAATAGTTCAATGGCAAATACAGTGCGAATGACATTAATCTTTAAGGGGGAGGTAAAACAAATGTCCGAAATGAAAGTTGATTGGCAAGAGGTTGTTGAGCGAAATCCGCAAGGGTATCTGGAACTCAACAACGGTCAAAGGGTGGTTCATGGTCCCATCAAGAGCGTCAAAATGAATGACAGTGATATGGTCATCATCGAGCTTGAATGGGCCGCCGAAGCGAAACTTTCAGGTATGGGATTGCCTGATGAGTGGACGGCAATTGAGTCGGATAAGCCGTTCATTATTCCGAACGGCGTACCGTTTACCATCCAAGATACGCCGGAAAAAGGCCAGCGGATCATGTTCCACGGCATGAATATCCTTTATTTCGACAAAGTCGAGGGCCTCGATCCCAAAAAAGTTAGAGGCCTCGAATTGACCTGATTGATCCGGCCGGTTTCAATCTTAAGTTTAGCGCCCCAGCCTAAAAAGGTTCGGGGTGCTATTGTTTCCCTATTTCTCTAAATATAATATACTAAAACCATGCAAACCATCATCAACAACACAAAAGAAATGGAAGAATTAGCAAAAGAATTTGCTAAAAAAATCCAAAATGAAGAAAACCCTGTAATCATTGCCCTGCAAGGTGACCTAGGCAGCGGCAAGACAACATTTACCCAATTTTTAGCCAAACATTTAGGAATTGAAGACAAGGTAACCAGCCCTACTTTCGTCATTATGAAACAATACAGTCTTCCAAAAGGAAAGCTTTTCCACATTGATTCATACAGGATAAATTCCGATGATCTGAAAGAATTGGATTTCAATGAAATCATAAGTACGAAAGGAAATATTGTAATCATTGAATGGGCTGAAAAGATAAAGGAAATTCTGCCATCAAATAAGATTTGGATTAATTTTGAATACATTGATAAAGATAAAAGAAAGGTGACATATGAAGAATCTGATTCTAATTGACAGTAATGCCCTGATTCACAGGGCTTTTCACGCCTTGCCTCCTTTCAAGACCAAAAAAGGAATGCTGGTTAATTCAGTCTATGGATTCACCAGTATCCTATTCAGGATAATCCAGGAATTAAAGCCAGATTATCTGCTGGCTACCTTTGATCTGGAAGGACCCACTTTCAGAGATTTGGAATACAAGGAATACAAAGCCAAAAGAGTAAAGCAATCCTCAGAATTCTATAACCAATTTCCTTTAATAAAGGAATTGCTTAAAGTTATGGAAATTCCGATCTATGAGAAGAAGGGATTTGAAGCAGATGATGTTATCGGCACCATTGTTGAGAAATTGAAAGGTGAAGATATTAGAAAGACTATCATTACCGGAGACTTGGATACCCTGCAGTTAGTTGATGAAAAGACTGAAATCTGCACCTTGAAAAAAGGAATCAACCATACCTTTATCTATGACACCAAGGCCATAAAGGAAAAGTACGGCCTGACCCCGGACCAGATCATCGATTTCAAGGGATTGAAAGGGGATCCATCAGACAATATTCCCGGGATTTCTGGCATCGGGGAAAAGACCGCCATCCAGCTGATCAAGCAATTCGGCAGTCTTGAGAAAATTTACAAAGACATCAACAAGGGAGAAATAAAGCCGCCCTTGCAGGCAAGACTTTTGGAATACAAGGAAGATGCCTTGATGAGCAAGAATCTGGCAACCATAAAGAAAGACGTAGAGATTGATTTCAATCTGGATGATTGCAAATGGAACGGATTCAACAAGGAAGAAATTAAGAAAATCTTGGAAAGATTGGAATTCAAAAGTTTAATCAAAAGATTGGATGTGATATAATTATAGTAATATGACTGATATCAACAATATTGATCTAAAAAAAGAAATAGATGAAATAAAGGAGCTGACTGGGGAAGAAAGAGGCGAAGACCTCAAGTATTTAGCCAATTATATTGAAGAAAACGAGGAAAACGGCCTTGAAAGAGTAAAGAACAGATTAAAGGAACTGGATTATGAAACGCCGGATATTGAAGGCATCGATGGCATGTCTTGGATTCCAGTCAGCCTAGTCAACATATTCTTTGTGACTTGCGTTGAAGAATTCCAATGGAGCAAAGCCGATATTATCAGGATCGGCCAGGGTTCCATCGGATTCAAATATTTGACCAAGCTGTACATCAAATATTTCTCTTCAGCTGAAAAAACCCTCCAAAAAGGCGCTGCTGGCTGGCATAACCACTATTCATACGGGAATCTGAAAATAGTTGAATTTGAGAAGAAAAAAGTAATCCTGAGGCTTGAAGATTTCAAAATGCACCGCTTTACCCTCATATACTTTGTCGGTGTCTTTTCCAAGGTTCTGGAAATGACCATCGGCATAAAAATCGATTTAAAAGACATTAAGTATTCGTCAATTGACGAATACAGCCACGAATACATTTTTGAATGGTAATTATGGAGAACAAAGAAAAAGCCAAAACATTTCTCAAGGATATCAATCCTACTGTTCAAATGAGGCTCTTGACCACATCTGTTTTCCTCATTCTTGCTTTTAGCCTGCATTTCCTAAAACAGATCGACATTCCATTGATGGTTTCAGCTATCCTGCTCATCTGGATCATTGAGCAGTTTTTTTCTTTCCTGATCATCCAGAAACTGAAGACAGTTGCTAAAATCAATGATTTTTTCTTCGGCCAATTGATCTTTGACGTGATTATCCTGACGGTAGTCATCTATTTTATCGGCGCTATTGAATGGATTGGATCCTTCTTCTACATCTTCACCATAATCTATTCTGTCTTCTATCTTCCCCAGAAAGCCAAAAAGATACTTTTGGTATCCCTGGTTTTTTTCCTGTACGCTACTCTGCTGATCCTCCAATATTCCCAAGTCATCCCTTTCCAGGGGTTGGTTTCTAGCGGCGGCTTTCACCAGAATCCATATTACATTTTCACTACTCTCTTAGTAGCTGGCGGAGCTTTTGGATTAGTGGCTGTCAATATTAACATATTTGCTAGCAGACTGAGGCAAAAAACAGATGAACTGGAAGAAGTAAAATTAAACCTTCAGGAAAAGGTCAGTCAAAGAACCAAGGAATTGGAAGAAATGACTGGTAATTTAGAAGAAAAAGTGAGACAGAGAACAAAAGAATTAGAAGAAAGAGTTGATGAGCTTGAAAGATTTTACAAGCTAACCATTGGCCGTGAAATTAAGATGATTGAATTAAAAGAAAAGGTCAAAAAATTAAAGGAGGAAATTAAGAAGGGATAAAAATATGATAGATCAAAAAACAATCGAAGAAGTTTTAAAAATACAAGGAAAAGTCAGAGGCGCTGTTTTCCAGACTGATGCCAGATATGTTTTGGAAAAGCACGACGAAGAAGGACTGAAGAAACTGGAAGAAATCATTCTGAAAGAAACTGGCCAAGCCATCAAGTATGGCAAGGAAGTCAAGGCGACCAATTGGTATCCTTTAAGCTGGCGTGTTCTCTCTTTGATGTTCATTAAAGATACCTTTAATTGGGATGACCAGGAAATATTCAAGATGGGCCTGGTAGCGCCGAAGTATTCCTTCATTGTCAAAACGCTTCTGAGATATTTCGTTTCTCTGGAGAAGACATTTGCCGAGAGCTCCAAGTATTGGCGGGAACACTATTCAGTAGGCCAATTGGAATCACCTGAAATAAATATTGAAGACAAGCGCCTGGTTATCCAGCTTAAGGATTTCAAGATCCATCCTATCCTCTGCGAGTACTTCAAAGGATATTTCAGGGCCATTGCCAGCCTGGTAGTCAAGACGGACAAGATGAACATCGAAGAAGTCCAATGTGTCTTTAAAGGTGATCCATATGATCAATATATTATCACCTGGGAATAGAAATGATTGATCAAAAACTCTTACTGAAAAATTATCAAGATGACTTGGAAAACCTCGAAAGATACATCGAGGAATTTTCCATTTTTCTGCCTCTGGCAGTCTGCATGATCAATCCGACAGGCATTATTGTTGATGTCAACAATGCTGTTAAGGATCTGTCTAAATATACAGAAGGGGAAGCTATCGGAAAAAACTTGGAATTCCTATTCAAAGAAAAAAAGGATTCTGTTAAATTCTTTGACAAAGTATTAAAGGAAGGATTAGTCAGAAACCATGAACTGACCCTAATCGATAAAGACAAGAAAGAGATTCCAGTCAATGTCTCTGGATCAGTCAGAAGGGACACGAAAAAGAATGTCATCGGCGCTTTTCTGGCCATTTCAGATATTACTGAAATCAAGAAATTCCAGGAAAATCTGGAAGAAAAAGTAAAGGAAAGAACTCAAGAATTAGAAACAGCCAAAAAAGCATTGATAAACATGCTTGAAGACGCAGAAGAGATCAGAAAGAAGATCCAGGAAGAAGAAAACAAGACAAGAGCAGCTCTGGTCAGCCTGACGGACGGACTGGTTGTCTTTGGCAAAAACAAAAGAATCACCTTAGTTAACCCGGAAGCAGAGAAGATATTGGAATTGAAAGAAACGGAAGTCTTGAATAAAAAGATCGATGATGTTCTAAATCACAAAAATTTCAACGATCTTTACCAGGCTTTGGGTAAAAAAATTGAATGGACCGGCCAAAAATATGAATTAACCCTAAAAAAACCGATTAAAAGATATTTCCAAGTCTCCATTGCTCCTGTTGTAGTCGGCAAAGAGACAGTCGGTCTGATGGTCATCTTGCATGACGTTACCCGAGGAAAAGAAATTGAAAGATTAAAGACAGAATTCGTCTCTATTGCTGCTCACCAGTTAAGGACTCCATTATCAGCTATCAAATGGACCCTGAGGATGCTTTTAGACGGAGATGTGGGTAATCTGACAGCCGAACAAGTTGAATTCTTAAACAAAGGATATCAGAGCAATGAAAGGATGATCATTCTGATCAATGACCTATTAAATGTAGCCAGGATTGAAGAAGGACGCTTCATTTACGACCTGACCCCGCAATCAATAGATGAAATCATCCAAGAGACACTAGATGGCTTGTCTGGGATAGTCAAGGACAAGAATATTAAGCTAACCTACAAGAAATCCAAGGCGAAAATACCGAAAGTTAACGCTGACAGAGAGAAAATAGGCATTGTTGTCCAGAATCTACTGGACAACGCTATCAGATTTAACAAGCCTGGTGGAGAAGTGACAGTATCAATAAAATGTGATAAAGTTAATTTAGAAGTTGCAGTCAAGGATGATGGTATCGGTATTCCTGATGAGCAAAAGAAAAGGATATTTAACAAGTTTTTCAGAGCTGATAACGCAGTCAGGACAGAGACTGAAGGAACAGGACTGGGATTATTTATTGTTAAGAATATTATTAATGCTCATAAGGGCAAGATTTCATTTGAAAGTGAAAAAGGAAAAGGAACCACTTTCAGATTTACTCTGCCTGTGAAATAATATGAAAAAAGTCATTATTATCGAAGATGAAGAAACTTTATTAAATCTTCTAGATAAGAAATTAAATCAAGAGGGATATGAGGTCATCGTGGCCAGAGACGGACAGGAAGGACTTGAAAAAATTAAGACAAACATGATTGATTTGATCTTACTGGATATTGTCATGCCTAAAATGGGTGGCTTTGAAGTTATGGAAGAGCTTCAAAAAGACGAGATATTAAGCAGGATCCCAATTATTATCATTTCTAATTCAGGCCAGCCGGTTGAGCTTGACCGGGCCAAGGAATTAGGAGTCGTTGACTGGCTGATCAAGACTGACTTTGACCCGCAAGAAGTAGTCGATAAAGTTAAAAAATATATCAAACCATGACTAAAGAAAAGAAAATATTTATAATGCTGGTTGAGGATGATAAGTTCCTAAGAGAGCTTTTAGTGCGCAAATTAGAGTCAGCTGGCTTTAAGATTTCAACAGCCGTTGACGGGCAAGAGGCTTTTAGGAAGACGAAAGATGAAATGCCAGACATTGTCTTGCTTGATTTAGTCTTACCCGGCATAGAAGGCTTTGATATCCTGGAGCAAATCAGGAAAGATGAAAAAACCAAGGATATCCCAGTTATCATCTTGAGCAATCTCGGCCAAAAAGAAGAAGTTGACAAAGGAATGCAACTGGGAGCCAGTGATTATCTGATCAAAGCCCATTTCACGCCTGATCAGATTATTAAAAAGGTAAGGGATATTTTAGGATCTAAATAAGATGGTTGATAAGAAAATAATTAAAATTTTTCTTTTTGTTGTTTTAGCCGTTGGGCTAATTTTTATTTGGCAAAAAAGCAGCCGGACTATTGAAATTAGCGATCAATTGGCCCAATCAGTCAGCCAGATAGAAAGTGATAAGATCAGTCCTTTAAGCGGGGAAGTATGTGATAATTACAATCAAAGGCCTTTGGCCATAGCTATGGCCAATGATCCGGTAGCCAGACCCTTATTCGGCCTGTCTCAAGCAGACCTGGTTATTGAGATGCCAGTCATTACAGGCAGCATTACCAGATTAATTGCATTTTTTGTCTGTGAACAGCCGGAAGAAATTGGATCTCTAAGAAGTGCTAGGCACGATTTTATTCATTTAGCCCAAGGCATGGATGCAATTCTAGTTCATTGGGGTGGCTCGCATTTTGCATTAGATAAATTAAATGCAGGAATTATGGATAATATCGATGCACTAAAAAATCCATACAATGCATTCTATAGGGAAAGCAGCAAGCCTCAGCCACATAACGGATTTACATCTTTAGACCGTCTGACAAATGCTGCTAAAAAATTAAATTACAGAATGACTAATATTTTTGAAGGATATTCCTTTGTTAAAGGACAAAGTCAAGAATTAAATAGCAAGGTTTTAAAAATCGGATATTCCAGGCCATATTATGTTTCTTACCAGTATAATCCAGAAACCAATACATATTTGAGATACAGGGATAATTTAAGAGAAATGGATGCAGGAAACAATCAGCAAGTTAATCCTAAAAATGTTGTGGTCATGAGATCTTTTTCAAAACAAATCCAAGGACCTGATTACAATGATTTAGACTTAGAGGGAAGCGGGGAATGCCAAATTTATCAGAATGGAATTGTCATTGACTGTACCTGGCAGAAAAGTGAAATTAAGCCATTTAGCAAATTAAAATTCATAGATGAAAATGATGAAGAAATTTCTTTTGTCCAAGGCCAGACTTGGATTGAAATAGTAGAACCTAATACAGAAATTAGTTGGGAATAAACCATGTTAATTCTACTTTATGGCGAAGACAGTTTTCGCTTAAGACAAAAATTAAATGAAATTATTAGCCAGTATAAGACCAAACACCAAAGTGGTCTTAATTTATCTCGTTTTAAAGACAAGGAATTTGATTTTGACAAAGTCAAGCAAAATATTGAATCAGTTTCAATGTTTGATGAAAAGAAACTGATTGTTTTAGAAAATATTTTAAAGAATAAAAATATTGCTGATGATTTTCTAAAATACATAAAGAAAATTAAATTAAAGGATAATGAGGATGTAATCCTTGTCCTATTCCAAGAAGATAAGAGTGTAGGCATTGCTTTTAAAAGACAAGCCAGTATGTCTGAAGAATTCAAACCTTTGCAAGGATTAGAATTAGCCAATTGGCTTAAAAAAGAAGCAGAAAGAAATGATATCAATATTGAACAGATGGCACTTAGTAAATTAATAGCATACATTGGCAGTGATTTATGGCAATTAACCACTGAATTGAATAAGTTAGGGAGTTACAAGGCAGAAAGCACAGTTAATGAACAAGATGTTGATCTATTGATCAATGCCAAACTGGACACAAATATTTTCAACACCTTAGATGCATTGGCTAAGAGAGATAAGAAAACTGCCTTCAGACTATTGCATGAGCATTTAGAAACAGGGGAAAATGAAATATATCTGTTATCTATGTTTGTTTACCAAGTCAGAACTCTGATTAAATTAAAAGACTTGATTGAAAAAGGAGTTCAATATTACGAGTTAGCTAAAAAAACAAAATTGCATCCTTTTGTAGTTAAAAAAAGTTCTGAACAATTAAGGAATTTTAGCCTGGATCAATTAAAGAATATTTACAAGCGCTTGCTTGATATTGATTTAGGAATCAAAAAAGGCCGCCTGGATGGCCAGACAGCCTTAGATCTACTGATTGCTGAGATTTAAAAGCATAAACCCGCTGCGTTGCGCAACGGGTTGTTGTTTCTTATTTAAGAGAATGTACTAGCGAGTAGCAGAAACCCGAAATTTCTGCTATGTGAGTATATATCTCTTTGCTGGACCCAAGAATAGGACCCACTTTTTGGAAAGCACTTCTTTTTTGCCCTTTAAGGAATTGCTCCCTTCGGGGTCAGTCAAATGTACTATGTATAAACTGTATCATATTCAACTTATTTTGTCAACCTTTCTAAGGGTTGACACAGCTGAATTAATAATATATCCTAAAAACATGGAAAATATCTTTTCCCAAAATCATAGTCATCATATGCCGCAGTTCGCTGTTGGTTATTTCGTGATGACTAAAAAGTAGGGAATAGATAAAATACTTCTCATTATCACGTCAGCCGGCAGCAACCGGCTGTTTTTTATTTCCCAAAAAGGAGGGATAAATGAATCCATATCACAGATCATTCGGCGGAATGGGAAGTCATAATTAACTATCTTGGGGGAGAACAATCTCTCCCAGGCACACGGTCACCATAGCTCAATTGGCAAGAGCGATCGCTTGTGGCGCGATTGGTTGGGAGTTCGAGTCTCCTTGGTGACCCATGAGTTACAAAAGAAAAAAATTAAAAAGAAGCAAGTTTGGTAAATTTAGATACAAACTAAGGTTATTTAAAATTGTTCTTTTAAAATTAATCAGAAAAACTGTCAAAAATTTCAGGGAAAGGAGGAATAGAATGTTTAGGATAAGTAAGGCTGTCGAAATACTTAGAAAGTACGATCGATTATCTAATAATCCTGATAATACACGCATAAAAAAAATGATTGTTAGTCAACTAGAAGAAAACGGCCTTTTAAAATTATGTATCTTTGCTTGTCCAAAATTCGACACAAAAGCACTATTTTCCAAAAATCCTGAAGAATATATGCCTACAAAAGCAACAGCTGATCTGTTTGAGCCGAGAGTTACAAAGATTCTGTCACTGAGAAAAGATTTAATGAAAATTGGCCTATTAACAGAAATTAATGTGGTTATAGGGGATAATGATGCTGAAGAATACATATTTCCTTTTATGGATTCCTTTGGATTAAATGCCGAATTGTTTGAGCGAAGGAAAAGACAGTATTGTTCTTCCTTTGAAAGAAGATGTGAGAAGTTGTTCGGTGATTCTAATTTTGTAGTTTGGTCTTTATCGGAATATGATGTATCAAAGGATAACATTGAACCACTGATCTCTAGGGGTGCTCTACAAAAAGAAATTAAGTTTTTTGAAAAACTTTTTTCTGTTGATGGCCCATATTGTGGTTTGTTGAATTTTTCCCGAGAGATCTTAGTTGAAATGGCAAAAAAGAAATATATGCTCTATGGAGCGCAGGGCAGATTTTTAAAAGTCTTAGGAGGCATATTACTCCAGACTGAAGGTCCTGGAGTTTGGATAGAAAGGACAGATATGCTCAGGTGTACAGGATCTTCGGCTATTCCGGTTATTTATCCTTGGATTCGCAAAGAAGAGAGAATATAAATAAGTGAACGAAAAACCAAAAAGCGACCCCAATGGGTCGCTTTTGCATTTAATCAAGTATCCTTATTTCACTTTCTCGACAATGCTTTTGAAAACTTCAGAATGCTTTTCAGCCAATGTGGCTAATATTTTCCTATCAATCTCAATGTTTTTCTTCTTTAATGCGTTGATGAATTTTGAATAAGTCATGTCATTAATTCTAGCTGCAGCATTAATCTTAATCTGCCAAAGACGTCTAAAATTCCGTTTCTTTGTCTTGCGGTCTCGATAGGCATAAGTTAAAGCGTGCTTAACAGCATCTTTGGCTAATTTGTACTTGGACTTTCTTCCCCATTTATATCCTTTAGCCTGCTTGATAACTTTCTTTCTTCTTTTGTTGGCCATTACGCCTCTTTTTACTCTAGTCATATTTAAAAAGCCAATTTATATCTTTGGCAATATTTTCTTAAATTTTTTGGTTTCAACTGACGATGCCCGGCTATCTCCTCTTTTGCCTCTGGTCTGATTGCCTGAATCCTTTGCATTGAAGTGTCCCTGGTGCATCTTTCTTCTAGTAATCTTTTTTCGACCAGTGATCTTTATTCTCGTCAGTAATGATTTTCTTGTTTTTAATTTTGTCATTGTTGTTTTCCTACAACCACGCTTAAGCCTCTTGGTTGTTTTCTAATTTCTTGTTCAATCTTCACTTCTGTTGGGATTGATTGGATAAATTCGTTCAATTTTTCCTTGGCTAACATGAACAGGCTCTTCTCTCTTCCTTTTAGGATCATATCGATCTTTACCCGGTCTCCTTTGCCTAGGAATTTTTCGATCTGCTTGATCTTAGTGTCCAGGTCATGCTGGCCGGTTCTCATGCTGATCCTGACTCCCTTGGTCTCGACTTTCTTCTGTTTGGCGCGCTGTTCTCTTTCTTGCTTTGATTTCTGATATTGGAACTTGCCGTGATCCATGATCCGGCAGACCGGCGGCCTGACATTGGGCGCTATCTCAATTAAATCAAGACCCGCTTCTTGGGCCATCTTCAAGGCTTTAGAAGTCTCGACAACGCCGACATTTTCGCCATTCTGGTCAATCAGCCTGATAGGACTGATCTTTATCCAATGGTTTATCCGGGTCCGCGGAACGAATTTTCTTTTAATAAATCTCTTTTTGTAAATATTTTTTCTTTATTTTTTCTGTGGAGAAGGGGAGAATCGAACTCCCGTCTGAAAGATATTTTTTAATAACTCTACAAGCATATCTCGGTTTAGGATAAAAATCAAGGGTTAAAAACCAAGCAAAACACCCATGATTTTTTGTCTTTAAGTTTTTAGCAACCAACCAAGACGAATCGATTGCCTATCCTAATAAGTTGACACCTGATTTCCCCTATTAGGAGTCAAGGAGTCAGATGGCTGCTGACTTTAAGCAACAGCGTAAGCTGGAGCAGCGAATAGCGAAGCTACTGCACTCTTAGCTTTTGAGAATAAATTTGCATTTAATCTGTATGTAAGTTTTGCGAGATTACGCTCGACTTGCATATTAAAAAAGGAACTTCCATCGATACCTGTCATCCCCGATATTTCATAGCTCTTTCGATTTTTCGGTCTGTCTCCCTCTGCTTGATATTTTCTCTTTTATCTATTTGTCTCTTGCCTTGCCCGAGACCGAATTCTAACTTCACTCTGCTGTGCTTAGTATAGACCCGAAGCGGCACTAAAGTCAAGCCTTTGCCCTTTCTTTTGCCAATCAGGCTCTTGATTTCTCTCTTATGCATCAACAGTTTTCTGCTTCTGGACGAATCATAGTCTTCAGGCATGTTTTTAGGCTGGTATGGGGAGATCAAAGCATTGATCAGCCAAACCTCATTCTGATTGATGGTGACATATGCTCCTTTCAGGCTTAGGTGTCCGTTTTTAGCGGCTTTGACTTCATAGCCGTTCAAAACCAAGCCAGCCTCGAATTTCTCCAGGATTCTGTAATCGAACTTAGCTCTTCGGTTGATTGCTAGATTTTTCATACTCCTATTATATCTTAAAAATATTAAAATAGAAATAGGGTTTAAAAACCCTTATTTTAAGCCGTAATATAAGGTATTGACAAGTCTATATCATTACGTTAATATAGAGATAAGAATCTTTACATTAAGCTATTAATACAAAAAATATGACTCAAAATCAAATAAATCAATATGTTCAAAATCAAATAAGTCGAGCACCATCTTTACTAAAAGGCTATACACAAGATGATCTTGGTAATAAATATATATCAAGGGATATTTATATAAGGGCTAAAAAGTATGTAAGTAATTTTATTTCTGGACGAAAAGAAATAAGAATGATTGTAATTCCTGGATTACGTGGTGTAGGTAAAACAACTTTACTAGCACAATTATTTCTTGAATTATTCCCCAAATATCAAAAAGATTTACTATACTTATCAGTAGATCAGATTGTTAATATATTGAGATCAGATTTATATACAGTTTTGGAGGAGTATCAAAAAGTGATAGGAACAAGCTTTGAGAAGTTAGAAAGAAATATATTTTTATTTATAGATGAGATTCATTTTGATGAGAATTGGCCATCAGTTTTAAAATCTATTTTTGATAAATCTAAAAATGTATTTGTAATATGTACAGGATCATCAGCCTTGTCTTTACAATCAACGGTTGATTTATCAAGAAGAGCTATTTTTGAAAAATTATATCCAATGAATTTCAGGGAATATGTTCTATTAAATAGTAAATATTTAAACAGTTCAAATAAGGATCTTATTGTAAAATATCCGATTAAAGGATTGAAGGAAGAAATAAAGAACGCTTTTTTCTACAGCGAAAATGCGAATAAATGTTTTATAAGTTTGAAAAACATACAAGATAAAGTTAATAATTACTGGAGCGGAATAGATCAACTAGAAATAGACAAATATTTACGGTTCAAGACAATGCCTTTTGCGTTGGCTATTAAGGATGAAGACAGAATTCATGCTCTAACAAATGAATTAATCGATAAGGTTATTAATAAAGATTTATTGGAATTAAATAAATTTACTCCAGAGACAATAGAGAAAATAAAGAATATTCTTTTAATGATTGCAGCAAGTGATGAGATTAGCATAACAAGTCTAGCTAAAAATCTAACCGATATTTCTATTAATACGTTAATAGATGTATTTAGCGCTTTGGAAAAAGCAGAGATGATAATTAGAATTTATCCATATGGTTCAGTTTATAAGAAAGTTCGTAAACCTTCAAAATATTGCTTTATGACACCTGCTATAAGGCATACTTTGTTAAGTATTATAGGAGGAGAGGGAACTTTTGAGAGAAATAAAGGAAAATATTTAGAAGACATTGTTTCTTTTTATTTATACAGAGAATTTAGTCAAAAACTAATTTCTCCTATTTATTATGATAGTGCTAAAGGTGGAGCAGATTTTATTATTCAATTAAAGAATAGGAAAATCGTCATTGAAGTTGGATGTGGGTCTAAAAATAATGATCAAACTTTACGTTCATTAGAAAAGATAAAGGGCAATTATGGATTGGTTGTTTCTAATACAGAACTTTCTTTATCTGGTGATGTTGTTAAAGTTCCTATAAAATACTTTTTACTAATGTAATGCTTATATTTACAAAACAAAACAACCGGTCCCTTAGGGACGCGGCTGTTTTTTAGACGCACCAAGGTCTCGTTCTCTCTATTTTTTCGATAAATTCATAGCCAGGCTGGGCGCGGTGTCGCATCTGGTCGTAAATGAACTTTACGACACACTCACCGCTCATGGTATGGGCGCGGTTCAATCCGACGTGGACATCGAATAATCCTGTCGATCTGATAAAGACCAGGAATCGGGTATGTACCATTTTCCTGAGCTTTTCAGGGAGAACTCTCAAGAGTCTCTCGTTGAGATTTTCAGCAGCTTTTTTAAGTTTGGGGTCTTCGATGTAAATTACAATACTGACGCCAGATTCCGAGTTTAGCTTGATATTAAAAATCTCTTGAGACTCCTCTATTTTCCTCCTAAGGATTGTAATGGTGCCTTGGGAGAGTTGTAAGAACTGCAATTGCGAGACCATATCTCCCTCCATAGCTTGGGTTATTCAATTTTCTTTAACATATCATAAAAATTGAATATGTCAAACAAATCCTTGAGAAAAAGGGATAAATAGGCTATGATGAATGTATGTTAAGAGATGAAATATTGGAATTAATTAAAGATATCGTTAAAACTGATGCCATTTTAGAGCATCCAGCCGTATCAAAGCACGGTGATTTTTCAACCAATATTGCCCTAAAAACCAAAACTGATCCAAATGAAATCATTGATAAATTGAAAGACAATGACCTATTTGAGCGTGTTGAAAAAGCCGGGCCAGGATTCATTAACATATATTTATCAAAAAAGGCTTTGCAGAATGAATTAGCTGAAATTTTGAAAGAAAAAGACAATTATGGGCAATTGACAATTGGAAAGGATAAGAAAGTCCAAGTTGAATTCATTTCAGCTAATCCGACTGGTCCTTTGACTGTAGGAAATGCCAGAGGCGGACCATATGGCGATGTTTTAGCCAATATTTTAAAAAAAGCAGGATTCAAAACGGAAAAAGCATACTATGTCAATGACTTTGGAAATCAAATCTTAATTCTTGGACATTCTGTCTTAAAAGACAAAGATGGGAAATATGAGGGAGGATATATTGATAAGTTAAACAAAGAAATTAAAGAAAAGAATCCATTTAAAGCTGGGCAATTAGCTGCCAAGTATATTATTAAAAACCATATTCAAAAAACCACTGATAAGATGGGCATTAAGTATGATGAATGGATTTTTGAATCAGATTTGCATAAATCAGATAAAGTTAATAAAATCCTTGATTTTTTGAAAGAAAAAGGGTTAGTCTATGAAGAAGATGATGCAGAATGGTTTAAGGCAAAGAAATTAGGCGATGAGAGAGACAGAGTAGTGATTAAAAAGGATAAGAACAAGACATACTTAGCCGGAGACATCGCTCTGCACAATTACAAATTTGAAGATAAGAAATTTGACAAGGTCATAAATATCTGGGGGGCGGACCATCATGGCGATATTAAAGGACTATCAGCTGGTGTAGAAGCCATAGGGCACAAGGGAAAATTAGAGATTTTACTTTATCAATTTGTTACGATTTTAGAAAAAGGCAAAGCTAAGAGAATGTCTAAGCGATCAGGTAATTATGTATATATGGATGAGCTATTAGAAAAAGCTGGAGTAGACGCAACCAGGTTTTTCTTCCTACAGAAATCTGCTAATACTCATTTGAATTTCGATATCAATCTAGCCCAAGAGCAGTCAAACAAGAACCCAATATATTACGTTCAGTACGCTCATGCTAGAATTTGCAGTATCTTAAGGAAAGCAAAGGAAGAAAAAAAAGGTAATTTGAGCAAATTAACCCATGAGTCAGAATTGAATTTAATTAAAGAATTGATTAAATTTCCTGAAATTGTTGAAGATACAGCCAAGGATTACCAAACTCAAAGACTGCCATACTATTCCATGGAATTGGCTCATAGATTCCATAAATTCTATGAAAACTGCAGGGTTATGGATGAGGATAAGGAAGTTACTAGAAGTAGAATTAGCTTAATTAAAGCAACAAAGATAATATTAAAGAATACCTTGGATCTGATGGGAATTTCAGCTCCAAAGAAAATGTAATGAAACAAATACCTAAAATAGAAGAAGCAATATTAAAGTTTTGGAAAAAGAATAAAGTCTTTGAAAAAAGCCTTAAGAAAAACAAAGGAAAGAAAAACTTTGTTTTCTTTGAAGGTCCGCCAACAGCTAACGGCCGACCAGGCATGCATCATGTTGAAGCCAGAGCTTTTAAGGATATAATCCCGCGATATAAGACAATGCGAGGATTTTTTGTTGATCGAAAGGCGGGTTGGGATACTCATGGGCTACCAGTTGAATTAGAAGTAGAAAAACAACTTGGTTTTAAAAACAAAGACGATATTGAAGAATACGGTATTGCTAAATTTAACCAAAAGTGCAAGAAAAGCGTTTGGAAATACAAGGATGAATGGGAAAAGATGACTGAACGAATTGCTTTCTGGATAGATATGAAAGATCCTTATGTAACTTATGAGAATCACTATATCGAATCAGTCTGGTATATTCTAAAGAAAGTTTGGGATAAAGGTTTGCTATTCAAGGGATTTAAAATCGTTCCATATTGTCCAAGATGCGAAACTGCTCTTTCTAGCCAT
>CAYOHI010000001.1:703-46080 GCA_964403725.1 uncultured Candidatus Saccharibacteria bacterium | reverse complement strand
GATACAAGAAGGTCAAGGAAAATTCAGTTTACTTAAATTTCAAAATTACCAAGGGAAATGACAAAGTTAAAAAAGGAGATATTATCCTAGCCTGGACAACGACTCCTTGGACCTTGCCAGGTAATGTCGCTTTGGCAATTGGCGAAAAGATTGATTACGTTAAAGTTAATTACCAAGGCAAGAAATATATTCTAGCCAAAAGCAGATTAGGAATAATTGAAGGGGAATACAAGATAGAAGGCCAATTCAAAGGCAAAGATTTGATTGATGTAGAATACCAGCCCCTGTTTGAAATTGAATCAGTTAAAAAATCTGGCAAGAAATCCCATTACGTCGTTCCGGCTGACTTTGTTTCAACCGAAGATGGCACAGGCGTAGTCCATACGGCAGTTATGTATGGCGAAGAAGATTATGAACTGGGCCAAAAAGTTGACTTGCCCATGGTCCATACCGTAACTGACAAGGGATTTTTCACCAAAGATTTGAAACCATATGGTTTATTGGATAAATTCGTTAAGGATAAGGAAGTAGAAGAAAAGATTCTAAGCTATTTAAAAAAGAATGATCTGCTTTTCAAAGAAGAGGAATATGAGCATGATTATCCATATTGCTGGCGTTGTGACACTCCTTTGCTCTATTACGCCAAAGATTCTTGGTTTATTAAAATGTCCAAGCTTCGCAAGAATCTGGTTAAGAATAATCAGAAAATCTTTTGGGAACCAGGCCATATTAAAAAAGGCAGATTTGGAGAATTCATCAAAGAAGCTAGAGACTGGGCCCTGTCACGAGAAAGGTATTGGGGAACTCCGCTTCCAGTTTGGCAATGTCAAAAATGCGGTGAATTTAAATGCATTGGCAGTGCTAAAGAATTAGGTAAGAAAATTAATGATCTGCATCGTCCTTTTGTTGATAAGGTTAAATTGAAATGCAAATGTGGCGGAGAAATGACCCGTGATAAAAGCGTCATTGATGTTTGGTTTGATTCAGGAGCTATGTTTTTTGCCCAATGGGGCTATCCTTATAAGAGGAACAGCAAGAAGAATTTTGAAAATCACTATCCTGCCAGCTATATCTGCGAGGCAGTTGATCAAACTAGAGGCTGGTTTTACTCCCTGTTAGCCATCGCTACTCTGATGGAATATACGGGTGAGATCAAAAAAGGACACTGTTTTGACAATGTCATTTGCCTAGGTCATGTTTTAGACAAAGATGGCAAGAAAATGTCTAAATCAAAAGGAAATGTGGTTAGTCCTTGGGAAATGTGTGATCAATTTGGTTCAGATACTCTGCGCTGGTATCTATACACCGTCAACCAAGCAGGCGAACCGAAGAAATTCAATGTCAAAGATGTAGCTGATAAGAATAGAAGATTTTTTGGAACTCTGTTAAATTCACATATTTTCTTTAAGACTTACAAAGAAAAGAGCTTTAAGCCTAAAAATACCAAATCAAACCATATCTTAGACAAGTGGATTCTTTCCCGCCTTAATTCTTTGATTGATTCCGTTATTAAAAACTTGGAAAAATATGATGTTGTTTCAGCAGCCAGACTAATTGAAAGCTTTGTTGATGAATTTTCTAACTGGTATATCCGTCGTTCTAGATCAAGATTACAAAAACCAAAAAACAAAAAAGAGAAAGAACAAGCTGTTCAGACTTTCTACAAAGTGCTTTGCAACCTATCCAGACTGACTGCTCCTTTTGCTCCATTTATGGCTGAAGAGATATATCAGGATATTAGGATTAGCAAGAATCCTCTATCAGTTCATTTATGTGATTATCCTAAGGTTAGCAAGAAATATATTAATGCCAATCTTGAATCAAAGATGAACAAGGTTAGAGAAATTGTAGCTTTAACCTTAGCACAAAGAGCGAATAACGGACTTAAGATCAGACAGCCTTTGTCCAAATTAACCATTAATAACAAGACAATCGTTAATGACAAAGAGTTGAGCGAACTAATTAAGGATGAAGTCAATGTTAAGAATCTTGTCTTTGGCAAATCATTAAAACTAGATACTAAGATAACCAAAGAATTAAAAACTGAAGGAATGGTTAGAGAATTAATCCGTTCTGTTCAAGGAATGAGAAAACAAGGCGATCTGAAGCCAGGCCAGAGTATGAATCTTTTCTATTCAGCAAATCCTGAATTAGGAAAAATATTAGAAGAATACAAAAAGGAAATCCAAAAGGAAGTGACAGCTAAAAAAATGGAGGTTAAGTCAAAAGGAAAATATTTAACAGAAAAAGAAGTTCAATTAGATGGACAGAATGTTTGGCTGGGGATTAGGAAATAGGAAACGGCAGACCGTTTCCGATCTGCCGTTGTTTCGGGTTCGTTTATTTTTCTGTTTCTGTTGATGTTTTCTTGGTATATAGGCTACCTTTCAAACTTCGAATAAGGCATGTTGCGCAGCCCAGGACACCAAAAGCACACCAGCATCGATCGACAACTGTCCACCAAGGTACCATTTTTAATAAGGCCTAAAACGGAGACGGTGAGCATCAATCCAAACATAATCCCCATCCCTATTCTATCTCCTAATGACATATCCCCTCCAGGTTTTGGGTTGTTTACTTTCACATACTATACCACATATGCTCTATAAAAGTCAAGGAATAATCATAAAGAGAACAAACTGGGGAGAATTTGATAAATTAATTACCATCTACACTAAAGAATTTGGCAAACTGGTAATTAAAGGCAAATCAATCAGAAAGAACCAGTCAAAACTCAAGGGTCATCTTGAGCTTTTTTTGTTAACCCACCTCATGATTGCTCCAGGCAAGAAATTCGACATTATCACTGGCGCTGAAACAATAGAAAGCTTTCCAAGACTTCATCAAGATTTACCCTCCCTGTACACCGCCATATATTTCTCTGAAATTTTAGACAAACTAATCGCTGGTCCAGAAAGAGACGAGAATTTATGGCAGTTAATATCAAATAGCTTTCAAGATTTAGATAGTGGAAATGATATTAAAGAGACAATTAAAAATTTTGAAAATAGTCTTTTGCAAGTCTTGGGCTATGGACAGCAGAAAAATTTCATTGATTTTATCCAGGAGCTGATTAATAGCGAGATAAGGAGCTATCAGCAGCTTAAAAAGATAATATAAGTTTTTGCCTTTTTCTCTAATCTATACTATAATACCCCTAAATACATATGAAATTAGACGAGCTAAAAAAGAAGCTGTACAAGCCAGAAGCTAAGTTTGAGGATCGGCTAGAGTCGACTTCTTTTGGATCCAAGAAAAAAACAGCTAACGGAGTTGCCCAGGAATGGCAGAAAATAGAGAAAAAAGAAATACCTCCTAAGAAAAAAAAGAAATTCTTAATCATTACGATTTCTTTTGCTGTAATTTTTACCGCTATTGCCGGTTTTATCATCTGGCGCGGCTTTACTTCTTTTGATAAAAGTGAAGTTAGTTTGGAAATAACGGGCGCTGAAAGGGTAGTCAGCGGAGAAGAGGTAAAATATGCAGTTAAATATAGAAATAACACGAGATTAAATTTAGAAAACGTTAAATTAATTTTCCATTATCCAGAAAACTCAATTCCATCAAATCAAAAAGGATTAGATGAAACGGTCGATCTACCAGACTTATTAGCCGGCCAGGAAAAAGAAACCGAGCTATTAGTCAGAATTATTGGTCTTAGGGGTGATCGCAAAGAAGCCTGGGCAGAATTAACTTACCAACCAGCTGGTATTAGTTCTCAATACACAAACAAAGCAGAATTTGAAAATGAAATAATTTCCGTTCCTCTAATTTTAGACTTTGATATGCCGGATAAATTGGTGGCTGGCCAGTCTTTCGATTTTTCCATAAGATATGTCAATCAGGCAGAGGTTTCCTTTGAAGATGTTCAAGTCCGCCTTGAATATCCAGATGGCTTCGTTTTTGAATCAGCTAATATGGACCCGATAGAAGAAGACAAGGTCTGGTCTTTAGGTAAATTAATAGCTGGTGAGCAAGGAGAAATATCCGTTAGAGCCAGCATTTCTGGAGAAGAGGGAGATAACAAGGCGTTTAAATCTCAACTTGGACTTTTTAAAGATGATGAATTCACGCCGTACGCCGAAGCAGTAGACGCTATTAATATTTCAATTTCTCCTTTGTCAGTAACCCAGAAGATCAACAATACTGATAATTTTATCGCTGAGCCTGATGATACGCTCAAATACAAGATAACTTACAAGAATACGACTGATGTAGGAATTAGGAATGTTGTCATTACTTCTAAAATACAAGGAAGTGCATTGGATTTATCTAGCTTAGAGCTAGAAGGCGCTTCTTTTGACGGAAATACTCAAACAATAACATGGAATGCTGCCAATACTCCTGATTTAAACTATTTAGGCCCTAATGAAGAAGGCGAGGTAAGTTTTTCCGTTAAGGTCAGAGATTCTTTGCCAATCAATACATACAGTGATAAGAATTTCACAGTGACCAATTCAGTTGAAATTGATTCAGTAGATATTCCTATCGGCCTAAAGGATATTGAAATCACTGGCCAAAGCCAGTTAATAACAAAAATTGTCAGTAGATTAATCCTTCAATCACAAGGCTATCATTATGATGACTTGATTCCTAACAGCGGTCCGATTCCGCCTAAAGTTGGCCAGGCAACCAGTTATACAATCAAATGGAGACTATTGAACATTAGTAATGATTTGGAAAATGTTAAGGTCATTGGATATCTACCACCTCATGTCAAATGGAACAGTAAGATTAACCCAGGCTATGTTGATTTGAAATATAGTTCTCAGACTGGACAAGTTACCTGGACAGTCGGCGACCTACCGGCTGCTACCGGAGTCCTTTTGCCAGTCAGAGAAGTAGCTTTCCAAGTATCAATTACGCCAAGCGTTGCCCAGGTAGGCAGTTCAGTTGAATTAGTCGGTCAATCTAAAGTTACAGGAAAAGATAATTTTGTTGATCAAGAATTGACATATTCAGCCGATTCAGTTGATACGAGTGATCTTAGCGACTTGAATATTCACTGGCGAGACGGTATAGTTGTTAAATAAGAATATTAAACATTAATTTTATGAAAAATATGACTTTTCAAGAAATCATTGAGAATCTCCAAAAATTTTGGGCTGATTACGGTTGTTTAATTGGTCAACCCTATGGTTTAGAAGTGGGTGCAGGTACAAGCAATCCTCACACTTTCATTAGGGTACTTGGTCCAGAACCATGGAATGTAGCTTATGTCGAACCATCTCGTCGTCCAGCTGATGGTCGTTATGGTGAGAATCCTAATCGACTACAACATTATTTTCAATTCCAAGTTATTCTTAAGCCTGATCCAGGAAATCATATAGAAGCTTATTTAAATTCTTTAAAAAGGATTGGAATAGACTCTAAAAAGCATGATATTCGATTAGTTGAAGATAATTGGGAATCTCCTTCAATTGGTGCTTGGGGTTTAGGTTGGGAAATTTGGTTAGATGGTATGGAAATTACCCAATATACATATTTCCAGCAAGTTGGTGGAATAGATTTGGAATTACCAGCTGTAGAAATTACCTATGGAATTGAAAGAATCGCTATGTATCTTCAGAATGTTGATAGTATTCAAGATATTAAATGGACTAAAGATATAACATATGGGGATATCTATAAACAATTTGAACAAGCTCAATCAGAATACAATTTTAAAGCTGGTAATATCGAGAGATTGAAAAATATGTTTAGGATATTCGAAGAAGAATCTATTGATTTACTAGAAAAAGGTCTTTTTTGGCCAGCTTATGATTATGTTTTAAAGATGAGTCATACTTTTAATGTTCTAGATGCTCGAGGGGCGATTGGTGTTAATGAAAGAGCAGCTAGTTTTAAAAGAATGAGAGAATTGGCTAGAAGAGTAGCGCAGGGATATATTAAACAAAGAGAGGAACTTAATCATCCTTTAATGAAAAAATATGGCAAAAAATAACAAAGATTTATTATTAGAAATTGGTGTTGAGGAGTTACCTTCAGATGATGTTTGGGCAGTTATTAAGCAACTCGAGGAAAAAACACCACATTTATTGAAAGCTCAGAAAATAGAGGCTGGAAAAATTTCTATTTCAGCTACTCCTCGTAGACTTGTTATTTACGTTAAGAACATTCAAGAGGCTAGTAATGTTCAATTGGAAAGAATGTTGGTTTCCTTAATCGGTTGTTTAAGGTTTAAAAAAACTATGCGTTGGATGCCTGATAGTCAACTTACTTTTTCTCGACCTGTTCGTTGGCTAGTTGCCTTATTAGATAATAAGGTTATTAACATTAAATATGCTAACGTTAAATCATCTGATATTAGTTATGGACCTCGTTTTTTAGCTTCGCCTAAAATTAAGATTAAATCAGCTAGTCAATATTTTAGCCAGTTAAAGAAAAATAAAGTAATAGTTGATTATCAGAAAAGAAAAGAATTAATCTTAAAACAGAGTCAAGAATTAGCTAAAAAGGTTAATGGTAAGATTATCCAAGATGAAGATCTTTTGGATGAAATAACTCATTTAGTCGAATTTCCTTTCTGTATTTTATGTGAGTTCGATAAAAAGTTTTTAAAGATTCCTAGTGAAGTATCTGTTACAGTTATGAAAAAACATCAGCGATATTTTCCGATTGTTGATAAAAAAAAGAAATTACTTCAATATTTTATTGTTATTGCTAATCAACTTAAAGAAAATGCTTCTATTATTAAGCCAGGAAACGAAAAAGTGGTTGGTGCTAGATTATCTGATGGGGAATTCTTTTATAATCAAGATAGAGGCTACAAATTAGGACACTTTAGATCTAAATTAAAAGATATTATTTTTCATGAAAAACTTGGTTCAGTTTATGATAAAACTGTTCGTTTAGAAAAATTATCAGATTCTTTAGCGAGTTTATTTAACTTGACGAAAGAAGAAAGAGAAGATTTAAAAAGAGCTGCTTATTTATGTAAGGCTGATCTAGGTACGGCTTTAGTAGTTGAATTTTCAAGTTTGCAAGGAGAAATTGGTAGAATTTATGCTAAACAAGATAAAGAGAAAAAAACTGTTTGCGATGCTATTTATGAACATCGTTTACCTAATTTTAGTGGTGACAAACTGCCATTTAGTAAATTAGGTAAGATATTAAGTGTTATTGATAGACTTGATACTTTAGCTGGTTTTTTCGCTGTTAATATTAGACCTGATGGTTCTCAAGATCCTTATGCTTTAAGAAGATCTGCTTTAGGGTTAGTCCAGATACTGTCAGAAATGGACAATGGTTTAGATTTAAGAGATATTTTTGAAAAAGCTGGCAAGAATTTACCGGTTGATTTAAATGACAAGGAATTAGAAGGATTAATTGATTTTATTAGAGATAGAATTAGAGCTGATTTTAGAGACAAAAAAGTCAGAGATGATGTTGTTAGATCAGTTCTAAATGGACCATTGGGTGATAATATATATTTATCCTTTGAAATGATAAGTGAAGTATCTCGATTAGTTGATAATAATAAGTTTAAAGATTTTATTCAAACAGCTAAAAGAGTTGATAATATAAGTAAAAATTTTAACTTTAGTGATTTCAAAATAAATACATCTTTATTTGAAGAAAAAGCTGAGAATGACTTATATAGATTTTTTAGAGATTATCATTCTTATAGTTCTGAAAATAAATCTTTTAAAGAAATGCTTAAGATTTATTTAGACTCATCTAAGTATACTAATAATTATTTCAATGATGTATTAGTTATGGCTGAGGATGAAAAAGTTAAAGAGAATCGTCTAGGTTTATTATTCTCTGTTGGTCAGTTATTTAAAAGATTTTTCTTGCCATCAGAAATTAACAAATAGTCTTAAATGCCTAATAACTACAAGAAAACAACTCTTAAAAATGGCTTGAGAATCATTACTGTTCCTTCTAAGAATACTAAAACAGCAGCTGTTTTAGTATTAGTAGGAACAGGCTCCAAGTATGAAACCAAGGATATTAACGGCATCTCGCATTTCTTGGAACATATGTTCTTCAAAGGAACTGAAAAACGACCGGACAAGGTCGAGATAATCGAGCCTTTAGACCAGATCGGCGGAAGGTACAATGCCTTTACTGGACAGGAATATACTGGCTATTGGGCAAAAGTTGATGCCGATCACTTTGATTTGGCTCTCGATTGGGTTTCAGACATATATTTAAACTCTAAATTTGAAGAAAAAGAAATCAATCGGGAAAGAGGCACTATCCTGCAGGAAATCAATATGATCCTAGATGACCCGGCCCGATATGTTCATGACCTCTGGTTGGAACTTCTGTATGGTAATCAGCCAGCTGGCTGGGATATAGCGGGGACTAAGGAGACAGTTAGCAGCGTAGAAAGAAATCAATTCGTTGATTATTTCAAAAACCACTATTCAGCCAAGAATACTGTTATTGCTGTTGCTGGTAACATCACTCACAAGGAGGGCATTGATAAAGTCAAAAGATATTTTAAAGGAATTAATAAAAAGCCGGCAAAAAGCAAATTGGCTGTTAAAGAAAAGCAAAGCAAGCCGGAATGTTTGATTCATTACAAGGATACGGATCAGAGCCACTTAATCTTAGGAGTCAGAGCATACAATACATTCCATAAGGATAAATATGCCTTGGGGCTACTGGCAACAATCTTGGGTGGATATATGAGCTCTCGCCTATTTATCTCTGTCAGGGAAAACCAAGGTCTGGCATACTATGTCGGGGCTAGTGCTGATGTGAATACTGATACGGGTTATTTAGCAGCTAATGCTGGAGTCGATAACCAAAAAATCGACAAGGCAATTGTAACTATTCTAGATGAATTCAAAAAAACTGTTAATAAGAAGATTAGCCCTAAGGAATTAAAGAAAGCCAAAGACCATATCAAAGGATCGTCTCTGATTGGCATGGAAGCTCCAGATGCCCAAGCTTCTTTTTATGCCAATCAGGAGTTATTAACAGATGATATTTTGACATTAGATGAAAAAATCAGTAAAATAAATAGAGTAACGGCTAATGACATTCAAAGAGTAGCTAAAGATATTTTCCGACCGGAAAATCTTAACTTATCCTTGATTGGTCCGTTTAAAGATAAAAAGAGATTTGAGAAAATTTTAAAGATTTAAAATGAACAACGATACTCAAAATATTAATATTTCAACTTCAACAATTTTCCGAACTGTTATTATTCTTTTAAGTTTGGCCTTTTTGTATTTAATAAGTGATATCTTGTTGATTGTTTTTGTAGCAGTAATTATTGCTGCGGCTATCAATGGACCAGTTAGTTGGCTGCAAAGACACAGAGTACCTCGTATTTTAGGCGTCATTTTCATCTATTTGGTTTTCATTCTATTTATAGCTCTAATTATTACTCTGGTTTTTCCTCCTTTGGCTGCTCAGGTTAAGCAGTTAGCTGTAAATTTCCCAGGTTTTATGGAGAAGATTGGATTAAATGTTCAGGAATTGTGGGGCAAATACCAAGTGGGGGGCAATTTGCAAACTCTTTTGGATAAATTCAGCCAAGGACTAGAACAGGCAACTGCCAGTATTTTTGGTACAGTTATTAATTTCTTTGGCGGGCTATTCTCAGCCGGTGTTGTTCTAGTCATCTCTTTCTATTTAGCAGTCCAGGAAAAAGGTGTTAAAAAATTCTTGGTTTCTCTAACACCAACAGAACATCAACATTATGTTTCAGATTTAATTGAAAGAATTCAGAAGAAAATTGGAGGATGGCTGAGAGGTCAGTTATTGTTGATGTTAATAATTGGTATTTTGACATATATTGGCCTGTATTTCTTAGGTGTTGAATATGCCTTGACCTTGGCTTTGGTAGCCGGTCTTTTTGAACTTGTTCCATATATCGGTCCTTTTGTCGCTTTGGTCCCTGCTTCTATATTGGCGTTTATTCAATCGCCTGTCTTGGCTCTATTGGTTATTCTCCTGTATGTTGTTATCCAGCAACTGGAAAATTATGTCATTGTCCCACAAGTAATGAAGAAAACAGTTGGTCTCAACCCGATTGTTATCATTATCGTCATGTTAATTGGTGCCAAGCTAGCTGGGGTTATGGGAATTGTTCTCTCTGTTCCTCTGGCTGCGTCGATTGCTGAATTTGTAAAAGACTTGCAAAAATAGGTATTTACAAAAATTGTTACACAGAGTCGCCCTTGCCAGAAAGGGCGTTTTGTATATACAATTAAATCATGCTATACATTATCGCAACACCTATTGGGAATTTAAGGGATATTTCAACAAGGGCAATAGAGGTTTTAAAAGATGTGGATTTGATTCTGTGTGAAGATACGCGAGTAACTAAAAAATTGCTATTCCATTATGAAATTTCTAAGCCACTGACCAGTTATCACCAGCACAGCAAACTGACTAAGAATAAATATGTTTTAGAAGAATTGAAAAAAGGCAAGAAAATAGCTTTGGTTTCAGATGCTGGTACGCCGACCATCAGTGATCCAGGCGCTAAATTGATCGAATATCTGAATGAAGAATTGCCAGAACTAGAAATTATTCCCATTCCCGGACCTTCTGCCTTGATTGCTGCCTTAAGCATCTCTGGTTTTTCTGCCGACAAATTCATCTTCCTTGGATTTCCGCCCATCAAGAAGAAAAGGAATAAGTTTTTTGAAGAATTAAAAGAATTAAAGCAAACAATAGTTTTCTATGAATCGCCTCATCGAATCTTAAAGACTTTAAACCAATTAATTGATCTAGACAGGGAAATTGCTGTTTGCCGGGAGTTAACCAAAAAATTCGAAACGATTTACAGGGGGAAAGCCAAGGATATTATTGAACAGGTCAAACCTAAAGGCGAATTTGTTATAGTCATTAAAAGTATTTGATTAAGACTCGAATTATGGTATAGTAATTATATAGTGCATCAGATAATTATATGCCTCGAGTTGTAAAAATAAAGAAAAAAGATTTAATAAATCTATATAAAGAGAAGAGTCTAACTACTTATGAAATAGCAGATGTTTATGATTGTTGCCAAGCTACGATATGGAAAAAACTAATAAAATACAACATTAAAAGATTGCCCAGTGGTAGAAATTCAGTTTTTATTCCAAAGCTGGAATTAAAAGATCTTTATCTTAAAAAACGATTATCAAGTAGAAAAATCGCAAAAATATATAAATGTGCCTATTCAACGGTTGATAGGAAAATTAAAGAATATGGTTTTCCTACAAGAAATCGTGTAGAGTCACATATTTTATTTAAAAAGAAGAATTATAGGGGTTCTAATATTCAAAATCGTATTTAATAGGATTTGCTATGAGTGATTTACGAGTAAGAAAAAGATTTCCCAATAGCGGAACAATACATATCGACTGTGGATCCACAAAACAAAACCAGATTAAGCTTATCAAAAGTTTATTTGAGGATTATGGTAGAATTTGGATTAGTAAGTTAAATAAAAGAGGAGTAAGACAAATAGAATGTGCGTTAAATAATTCCTTTTCTTTCTTATTAGAAAGAGGAGATAAGATTGACAAATGGATATTAAATAATAAAAATTGTTTTTTCTCATTTCTGGCAGGTTTTACTGACGCGGAGGGATGTATTTCTGTAAGTAATAAAAATAACAATAGAGTGAGTGCTGCTTATTACTCATTAGGAAATTACAATAAAAAATTATTAGAACAAATTAAAGATTATTTATTAAAGTATGGGATTTCGTCGATGGAACTGTATGAGTCAAAAATAAAAGGCAGAATCTGTTTTGATAAATATGCTCATAATCAGAATTATTGGAGTTTAAGAATTTCAAAAAAAGATCAATTAATGAAATTATTAAAAATATTAAAGATTAGATCAAAACACAAAGATAAAAAAGAAGCGATAGAAAAAGCAATTGGTAATATTAAAAGGAGAAATATTTTATATGGCTAATAAGTTAAATAATAAAAAAGGTAAATATTTTGTTTCGACAGCAATAGATTACGTAAATTCAATTCCGCATTTAGGGCATACTCTAGAAAAAGTTCAGGCAGATGTTATAGCACGTTACTATCGTTCTTTAGGAAATGATGTTTTTTTTATGACAGGAACAGATGAGAATTCTCTTAAAAGTGTTCAAGGGGCCGAAAAAGAAGGTATTAAAGTTAAGGATTTCGTTGATAGGAATGCTCAGGAATTTTATAAATTACAATCGGTATTGAATCTTTCTACAGATGATTTCATTAGAACTACTGAACAGTATCATATCAAAGGAGCTGAGAAACTGTGGCGAGCTTGTAAAGGGGATATTTACAAAAAGAAATACCAGGGTCTATATTGTGTAGGTTGCGAAGAGTTTTACAAAGAGGATGAGTTAATAGATGGTCTTTGTCCTGAACACAAAAAGAGACCAGAGTTAGTTGAAGAAGAAAATTATTTCTTTAAATTATCAAAATATCAAAATCAACTTAAGGAAATATACGAGAAAGATATAATTAAAATTATTCCAGAAACTAGGAAAAATGAAGTATTGAGTTTTATTAATTCTGGATTAAAAGATTTTTGTATTTCTAGATCATCTGAACGGGGTAGAGGGTGGGGAATTCCAGTTCCTGGTGATAGTTCTCAAATTATGTGGACTTGGTTTGATGCTTTAAGTAACTACATCAATGCTTTAGGATATGCAGAAAATAGTAAAGAGTTTCAAGAAAGGTGGCAGGAAAGTAATGATAAGTTACATATTATAGGTAAAGGCATTCTTCGTTTTCATGCTATATATTGGCCAGCTATGCTTTTATCAGCTGGATTGAGTCTTCCTAATACTATTTTTGTACATGGTTATCTTACGCTTGAGGGTCAAAAAATGTCCAAGTCTCTTGGTAATGTAGTGGATCCATTTGAATTAGTTAGTAAATACAAAACTGATCCAGTTAGATATTTTCTTTTAAGGGAATTTTCTAGTACTGGTGATGGCGATTTTAGCATCAAAAGGCTAGAGGAAAGATACAATGCAGATTTAGCTAACGGCTTGGGTAATCTAGTTAGCCGAGTTTTAACTCTATCAGAAAAAGTAAATGCTGAGCCAAAAAATTCTAATAAGGATTTCGATAAGAAAATTAAGGAAACTCAGGAAAATTACAAAAAGGCGATGGAGAATATTAAGCCGAACGAGGCTCTGGAATCAGTTTGGCGTCTGATTAGTTTTTGCGATGAATATATTGAAAAAACCAAACCATGGGAATTAGTTAAGAATGATGAAGATAAGGCTAGAGACGTATTATCCAGCCTATTATTCACAGTAAAGGAAATTACTGGCTTGCTAGAACCTTTCATTCCAGAAACTTCAGAGAAGATTCTAAAACAAATTAAAAAGAACAAGAAGACTGAAAGCTTGTTTCCGCGGATATAGATTTTGATTGAATCACAAAAGCCGATCGGCGGTTACCGATCGGCTTTTTATTTTTGAAGATCAAACATATCACTTACCTGAGAACATCAGAAATCTTTTGTTCAATCATTTCTTGTGTAAACGGTTTGGTAATATATCCATTGGCACCGGCTTTGAGTATCCCAGCGATACCCTCTTTACTTGATTCAGCCGATATCATGATGAAGGGAATATCTCTGAGGTCCTTATCTGCTTTCATTGATCCAAGCAGCTTGGGGCCCGACATTTCAGGCATACTCCAGTCGGACAGCACTAGATCGAATTTTCCCTCTCGTAGTTTTTTAAGGGCCTCTTTGCCGTTTTTAGCTTCGTCAATTTCGGTAAAGCCAATCATCCTAAGAGTCCTTCTTACTGTTCGCCTCATGACTGCAAAATCATCGACTATGAGCACCTTTATGTTCAGATCCATAATTATTCCCTCCCTTCATTTTGGTTTAGTGTACTTATTGAAATTTAATCCTAAAAGCCACTTTTGTCAATTTTAAAAGCCCCACATGGGGCTTTTAATCTATTTCTTCAACTGCCTGTATTCAAGATATGAATAGACTATTAAGTATAGAGTAATAGCGATGATTGGCACTAAGATCATCCAAATGGAATACTTTGGAGAAAATATGGCTATGAGGATAATGATAGCTGCTAATTTGAACAATCGACTGCCCATTTGATGGGTCTTTTCCCAGACAATGTCATTTGACAGAGTCCAGGGCGTTCTAATGCCGAAAAACCAATTTCTTTTAGCCTTTTTAAGAATAATGCCGATAGCAAAGAATAATACGGCTAGGGCAGGGATCATCATTTTGCTAAAGTTAAAGCTATGCCCAAGATTCCAGAAAATAGACAAAGAGTGTATATATAGAAGGAAAACAACAATTAGAAAGATAAACCAATCAAAATATTCTCTGAATTTTTCAATATTCTTTTTCAATGGATCTATCTTAGGAATTAATAGGAAAAGGAGAAAAACAGCCAGAGAGACAAAAGGCATTAGGAATAATCCCCAGAATTTTGTCATATAACCGTCAACTTCGCCTTGGGTATTCCAGTGAGATGCCATTTCGTCTGGCATAATAGAATAAAGATAAACGCCGCTAACAAAAGAAATAGCGATGACTAATAAGATGATTATATTTATTTTTTTCATATTTTAATCTTTGTAAATTGCACCAACAATAGCACCTTTAATTAGGCTAACTACCAATGCTTGGACTAGCCAGTAAATAACCACTGTCCAGGCAATAGTCATATAGAAGGGCATGCCTACCATTCCGGCAAGAGCGCCAACCAGCCAAACCATAAATCCATAATTAAGTCCTTTTCTAATATTGGTCTTGCCAGGAAAATTGCCGTGAAGCCAGGCATAAACGGAAACAAATATTATCGACATAAAAATACCAATAATATTAGAAGCAATCATATTATTAGCACTCATCATTACTTCAGGTGTTAGCCAAATAATAGGCTCTATTTGATAAACCCAATTAAAAAGCCAGCCACAAGTCAGCCAAGCAAAGAGAGTACTTACTATCCAAATCAAAACGCTAGATAATAAGATTTTTTGAATATTCATATATTTCCTCCTTTTTAATTTTCCTCCATTATACCAATAAATTACTAACTTGAAAACAGATTCTAATTAAGTTAAGATGCATATATGTCTAAACCAAAATTAATTGATACTCACGCTCATATTAACTTTAATCCATATAAAGACGATGGAGATGAAGTTGTCAAAAAGACATTGAAAGAAAATGTCTGGTTCATTAACGTTGGCTCTCAGTATTCAACCAGCAAGAGATCCATTAAGTATGCTGAGAAATATAAGCAAGGTGTTTACGCGGCAGTTGGACTTCATCCAATCCATGTTAACAAAGGGGGATTTGAGACTGAATGGGATGGGGAAGTTGTTGAAAGGGAATTTGAAGAGTTAGATTTGGAAAAATACAGAAAACTCTTAGAACACCAAAAAACGATTGCTTTAGGAGAAATTGGCCTAGATTATTTTGAAGATATAACCGAAGAAGCCAAAGAAAAACAAAAGACTGTTTTCATGCAGCAACTAGATTTAGCCAGGCAAATGGACAAGCCAGTAATTCTCCATTGCAGAAAAGCATACAATGACCTATTAGACCTTTTAGAAATGTTTAATTTTGGCTGTGCTGGTTGTCCGATGAGTTGTTCATCTTCTAAATTAAGAGGCGTGGTTCATTCTTTTATGGGGCGCTGGTCTCAAGCAGAAAAATTTTTAGAGATGGATTTTCATATTAGCTTTACTGGCTTGATTACTTATGCCAGAGATTATGACAAAGTAATTAAAAATACTCCTTTAGATAGGATACTGATTGAAACAGATTCTCCATATTTAACTCCTGTTCCATATAGAGGAAAAAGAAACGAGCCAGCATACGTTAAATATGTAGCTGAAAAAATAGCAGAAGTTAAGGGATTGGAATATAAAGAGGTGGCTGAACAAACAACCAAGAATGCAAGAGAGTTGTTCGGGATATAGTATTGACAATATAATAACCATTGTATATACTTTAGTTATATGAAGACAGTAATTAATGTCAAAGCAGATAAAGAAATTAAGGTTAAGGCAAAGAAGATTGCTCAGGATTTAGGATTGTCTTTAAGTGCTGTTATTAACGCTTATCTTAAACAGTTTGTCAGGAATAAGAGTGTATATTTCAGCGCTAAGCCCAATATGAGCAAGGAATTAGAGGATCTTTTAGGGATTATTGAGAAAGATATTAAAAAAGACAAGAACTTATCTTTTGTAATTTCCGATAAAAAAGACTTAAAGAAATATTTATCTTCCTAATGAAAATTCGTTTTCACAAAAATTTCAAAAAACAGTATCGGAAATTAGTTAAAAAAGATAAGGAAAAAGTTGAAGAAAGATTAAATCTTTTTTTAGATGATCAGTTTGATTCTGTTTTAAAAAATCATCCATTAAAAGGTAAATACTTAGATTATCGGAGTATTGATATAAAAGGTGATTTAAAAGCAATATATAAATATATTAGTTCTGATGGATGTGTTTTTGTAACTATAGGCAATCATAATAATCTATACAAATAGGACAACATTTTTTGTTGTTTTTTAATTACCTTGAAAAAACACTCATTTTCATATATATTAAGACATATATGCCTAAATACAGTCATAAAAAAACAGAGAAAAAATGGCAGAGATATTGGCAAGAGAATAAGCTGCATAAAGCTGATCTGAATCCAAAAGGAAAAAACAAATTCATTTTAGACATGTTCCCGTATCCATCTGGGGCTGGTCTTCATGTTGGTCATGTCGAATCATATACTGCTACTGACATATATTCTCGTTTTTTAAGAATGAACGGATACAATGTAATGCATCCCCAGGGCTGGGATGCTTTTGGCTTACCCGCTGAAAATTACGCTGTCAAAACAGGAGTTCATCCTTCAGAGACTACCCAGAAATCCATTAATACCTTTAAAAAACAAATCAATTCAATGGGTTTTTCATACGACTGGGATAGGGAAGTTAATTCAAGTGATCCAGATTACTATAAATGGACCCAGTGGTTTTTCTTGCTTCTATACAAAAATGGGCTGGCTTACAAAGACAAAGCTAAGGTTAACTGGTGTAAGAAATGTCAGACAGTTTTGGCCAATGAACAAGCCGAAGGTGGAAAATGCGATAGATGTCAAAGTCCGGTCATTCAAAAGGATTTAGAGCAGTGGTTTTTCAGAATCACTGATTTTATTGAAGATCAAACGTATAAAGGCAAGAAAATAAATGGGTTGATCAATGGGCTGGATGATATCGACTGGCCAGAATCGACTAAGCTATCTCAAAAGAATTGGATAGGCAAGTCACAAGGTGCTATTGTTAAATTTAAAATTGAAGGCACTAAAGAATATATCGAAGTATACACCACCAGGCCAGATACTCTTTTTGGCTGTACTTACTTTATCATTTCACCCGAGCATCAAATTTTAGATAAATACAAAGGCAATATTAAAAATTGGAAAGAAGTTGAAGAATACAGGAAAGTATCTAGAAAAAAAACTGAACTGGAAAGAACAGATTTAGCCAAAGAAAAAACAGGGGTTAGATTAAAAGGATTCAAGGTGACGAATCCTGTTAATAATGAAGAGATTCCAGTTTTCATTGCTGATTATGTTTTGATGGATTATGGTACAGGAGCCATTATGGCTGTACCAGCTCATGACGTGCGAGACTGGGAATTCGCTAAGAAATTCAAATTGCCAATTATTGAAGTTCTCAAAGGTGGTAATGTAGAAAAAGAACCATATATAGAAGATGGAATCCATGTTAATTCAGAATTTTTAAATGATTTAAATAAGAAAGAATCAATTAAGAAGATTATTAAATGGCTAAAGGATAAGAATCTTGGCAAATCTGCCATTAATTATAAAGTAAGAGACTGGCTTGTTTCTAGACAAAGATATTGGGGCGCGCCAATCCCAATAATCTATTGCGATAAATGCGGTGAAGTGCCAGTAGATAAAAAAGACCTGCCAGTTAAGCTTCCAAAAGACGTAGACTTTATGCCAACGGGCGAATCTCCTTTGAAATATTCTGAAAAATTCCATAATGTAAAATGTCCAAAATGTGGCGCTAAGGCGAAAAGAGAGTCAGACACTATGGATACGTTCGTCTGTTCCTCCTGGTATTATTTAAGATATGCTGATGCTAAAAATGATAAAGAATTTGCCAGTAAAAAACTATTAAAGAAATGGCTGCCTGTCGATGTTTATGTCGGCGGAGCAGAGCATGCTGTCTTGCATCTGCTTTATTCAAGATTCTTTACCAAAGTTCTGCAGAAATATGGATATGTTAAATTTAACGAGCCATTTGTTAAATTGAGACACCAAGGGATGATTCTGGCTGAAGATAGTCGAAAAATGAGCAAAAGCCTAGGTAACGTCATTAATCCAGATGACGTGGTCAAGGAATATGGTGCTGATGCCTTGAGGATGTATGAGATGTTTATGGGCCCATTGGAAGATGTAAAGCCTTGGAATACCAAAGGGATTGTTGGTATTAAAAGATTTTTAGAAAAAATATGGAATCAGAAAGATAAAGTTGAAGACATTAAGCCAGATAAGAAAATCAATTCTTTATTCCACAAGACAATCAAAAAAGTTACCGAAGATATTGAAAGCTTTAAATTCAATACTGCTATTAGTCAATTAATGATACTTAATAATGAATTAGGCAAAGAAGAAAATATCTCAAAAGATATTTGGCAAAAGTTCTTAATTTTAACATCTCCTTTTGCGCCTCATGTTACAGAAGAAATTTGGCAGGAACTGGGTAATAAAGAAAGTATTTTCAAGCAAAAATGGCCAAAATTTAATAATAAATTGATTCAGGAAGAAACTTGGAGTCTGATTATCCAAATCAACGGCAAGGTTAGGGATAAAATTGAAGTTAAAAAAGGAATTACCGAGAAAGAAGCTAAAGAATTAGCTTTATCTCAAGATGCAGTTAAAAAATGGCTAGATAGCAAGAAACCAAAGAAAGTCATATACATTTCTGGAAAAATAGTTAATTTAGTAGTTTGATGGAAATTATTAAATTCAATTTAAGGGGGGATTATAGCGATCTGGATGGTCGGATTATTGAAGCTGCTGCCAGAATCATTAAAAGGGGAGGCAGTATTGTTTTCCCGACAGATACAGTCTATGGATTAGGTGTTAATGCCTTAAAGCCGCACAGTGTTGAGCGGCTTTTTAAAATTAAAAAAAGACCAGAAAGCAAACCGGTTCCCATAATGATCAAAGATATTGAGATGGCCAAGCAATTGGCCTATGTTGATAAAAAAACAGAAAAAGCCTTAAATGAAGTCTGGCCTGGCCAAGTAACTGTTATCTTAGAAAAAAAGCCGGTTGTCCCAGATGTTTTGACAGCTGGAAGAAAGACAGTTGGACTAAGAATTCCCAATCACTATTTCACCCAATATTTAATGGAAAATCTAGATGCACCAGTGACAATTACTACAGCTAATTTCTCCGGTCAGTCAGATATTACCTCTTCAGCTGAAATACTTGAAATTTTTGATAAAACCTATCCCCGACCAGATTTAATTTTGGACGCAGGGGAGTTGCCACCAAGTCCGCCTTCGACTGTTTTGGACTTAACTGATTCTAAACCTAAAATTACACGTGTCGGGCCAATAACAAAAAAAGATTTAATGGAAATGTTAAAATGAAGAGATTAATAAAAATATTCTTATTAATTAGCATTATTGTTTTTGGCATTTCTTTTTTCCAAAAAGAAAAGTTGCCGGATAAAAGCGAAATCCTTGAAAGCCTATACCAAAATCCCATACAGACCGAAACTTTTAAAAAACCATTTAATATTGAAAGAGAAGAAAAAACCTACAAAATCACTCCACTATACGATTATGAGCTTTATGGTTTGATCGTTTCCTATCATCATAGTTCAGACTTTTTTGATTATTACCACAAAGAATGGGATGATTACTTAAATGAAAAGGATATCTGTGTAATCTGGGGTGATAATATAAAGACAAATGTCTATTCGAGCATGAAATTCAAGAATGGCAGCTTTACATGCTATTCTAAGTTCAAAACAGGAACAAAAAGGGAAGTCTGGTCGCAATTCAGGAATGACAACATATCGAATAACCATCTTTTAAGCAATATCGATGAAGAGATTAATAAGATAGTGATGAAAGCCAAAAAAGGAGATCAGATTTATCTTAAGGGATATTTAGCAAAATATGCTTCAGAAGATGGCTTTGAACGCGGTTCAAGCATATCAAGAAAAGATACTGGCAATGGGGCTTGTGAGACAATTTATCTGACAGACTTTAAGATTCTAAAAGAGGCAAACCAATCTTGGCGTCTCGCCTACTCCATATCAAAATATTCAATTTTCATTTGCTTATTCCTGTTAATTTCAAATTTCCTATACAGAGCTGTTAAATGACAAAACTGGCTTATAGCCAGTTTCTATGGTGCCGCGGGTGGGAGTCGAACCCACAAGGAACAAGTCCATACGAGTTTGAGTCGTACGTGTTTGCCAATTTCACCACCGCGGCATACTCCTATTGTTGCTCAAAAAGTATTTCTTGTCAATTGAATAATGTTGGAGTATAATTAGAATATATGGCTCAGATTTTAAGTTTAGTCAATCAGAAGGGCGGGGTATCAAAAACAACTACAAGTACGAATTTAGGAGCGTACTTAGCTGCCTTAGGCAAGTATGTTTTGCTTGTCGACATTGATCCTCAAGCTAATGCCACTTCAGGCATAGGGGTTGATCCTCAGACTGTTTCAGTAAATTTGTATCATGCCTTAGTAGGTGAATTAACACCAGAAGAAGTTATTCGCCAGACTGGTCTTTTTGGATATGAAGTTATGCCAGCAGCGCCTGACCTGGCTGGAGCAGCTATTGAACTAGTTAATGAAAATAATAGGGAATTTAAATTGTATGAATTACTCCGCCGTATTAGAACTAACTACGACTATATCTTAATAGATTGTCCGCCAAGTCTGGGTCTTTTGACTATCAATGGCCTAGTGGCTGCTGATGAAGTAATCATTCCGGTCCAATGCGAGTACTATGCCTTGGAAGGATTAGGTCAACTACTTAGAACAATTGAATTAGTCCAGGAAAATCTGGATAGTCCCATTAAAGTCAAAGGCGCTTTGATGACTATGTATGATCGCCGTAATCGCCTATCCAGGCAAGTAAGGAAGGAAATGGAAAGGAATTTTGCCGGACATGTTTTTGAAACCATCATTCCAAGATGCGTTAAGCTTGCTGAGGCGCCTAGCTTTGGCCAATCAATCATTCAATACAATCCACATTCTAGAGGAGCTAAGGCATACAAGCAATTAGCTCAAGAAATTATTAATTTAGATAAATAAATATGACAAATTCACCATTAGGCAAGGGTCTTCAATCCTTAATTCCAAAAAAAGAATCAAAGATAACTAGCTTGATTAAAAAACAGAGCAAGGCTTCTAATTCAATGAAATCTCAGAAAGAAAGCGTTTTTAATATTGAAGTTGATAAGATTATCCCTAATCCTAATCAGCCTCGCAAAGATATGGAAGAAAGCAGCCTAAAGGAATTAGCTGAATCAATTAAACAGCATGGTGTTTTGCAGCCATTAATTGTTACTAAAATTGAAAAGCCTACTGAAAGGGGCCAGCAAGTTGAATATGAATTGATTGCCGGAGAAAGGAGATGGAGAGCATCCCAGTTAGCCGGGCTGCCACACGTCCCAGTCATTATTAAAGATAGCGCTGCCCAGCAAAAACTGGAAATCGCCTTGGTTGAAAATATTCAAAGAGAAAATCTTAATGCTATTGAATCAGCTTTGGCTTACAAGCAGCTCCAAGATGACTTTAATCTGAGACACAAAGATATTGCTGAAAAAGTTGGTAAAAGCCGAACTACTGTGACCAATACATTGCGTCTTTTAGTCTTGCCAACAGAAGTCAAAAAAGCAATGAGTGGTAACAAGATTAGCGAGGGTCATGGCCGAGCCATTCTACTGGCCAGACCAGGAGCTCATTTGTCCTTGTATAAGGCGATAATTAAGCATGGATTAAGCGTCAGGCAAGTTGAAGAAAGAGCCAGGAAATTGGCTATAGAAAACAAGCCCAATGCCAAGGGACCTAAGAATCCATTTTTTAAGAAAATAGAAAAAGACCTAGGTAGTGTCTTAGGTCGTCGGGTTAGTATCCTTAAAAGAGGCGATACCAACTATATGAATATTGAATTTGCCAGCCAAAAGGAATTAGACAAGCTAGCCAAGTATTTGATGAAAATCTAATTATTCCTATACCAGGACTGTATTTTTTTTCTTGCTTCACTGGTTTTGACAAACTTAAGCCAATCTCTGTTTGGCTTTTTGTTTTTCCCAATAACGATTTCAATTACTTGTCCGTTCTGTAATGGGTCTGATAAGGAACTGAGCTTTCCGTCAATTTTAGCACCAATACATTTATCTCCAATATCACTGTGAATCTGATAAGCAAAGTCTACTGGCGTAGATCCTTCAGATAGGTCAATAATATCACCTTTGGGAGTAAAGACGAAAATCCTATCCTTTAAGAAATTAATCTTTAATGAATCGAGAAAATCACGGGGTGAAGAAAATTGCTCTTTTTGCCATTCTTTTAATTGCTTGACCCAAGTCAGTTCTTCTAGTAACTGACGCTTTTCCTTTTTTTTCTTTCCAAAGATAGCGTCTTTAATGTGCTCTTTAATTCCTTTATTCTCGCTATAGTGCCAATGAGCTGCAATACCGTGTTCGGCCTCTTCGTGCATTTTTGATGTTCTGATCTGGAATTCAGTGATCTTGCCACCGTCACAAAAAACTGTTGTATGTATGGATTGGTAGCCATTAGGTTTTGGCAGAGCGATATAGTCTTTAATTCTCCCAATTAATGGCTTCCAATTTTTGTGAATTACACCTAAAGCTGCATAGCAATTTTCAATGTCAGGAACAATGATTCTCAAGGCAACCAAATCATATATCTTATGCCAGTCCATGTCATAGCGGAGAAGTTTTTTGTAAAGGCTGTAATAATGCTTGGTTCGGGAGTGAACATTTAATATTTTAATTCCTTTTTGAGTTAAAGTCTTTTTAATCGTTGGCGTAATTTTTTCTAAATATTTTTGATTTTCAACATATCTGTCTTTAACTTGCTTTGTGATTTCTTTGTATTCTTTAGGATAGACATATGGGAAGGCTAAATCTTCCAATTGGCCCTTAAGTTCACCGATACCCAGGTGATTAGCCAAAGGAGCATAGATTTCTAGTGTTTCTAAGGCTTGTCTCGATTGTTTTTCTTTAGGCAAAGCATCTAATGTTTTCATATTATGGAGACGATCAGATAATTTTATTAAAATTACTCTAATGTCTTTAGCCATGGCTAATAGGATTTTTCTGATATTTTCAACTTGATCTTCTGGTTCCTTATCTTTTTTGTCGTATCTAATTTTATCAATATATGTAATGCCTTCAACTAAAAAAGCAATCTCGTCACCGAATTGCTTTTTAATATCAATTAACTTAACTGGAGTGTATTCCATAATATCATGTAGAATACCAGCAGATAGAGAAGCAGCATCTAACTTTAACTCAGCTAAAGTTTTAGCTGTTTGCAAAAGATGTTCCATTCTTGTCTCGCCATTCAATCTCATTTGTCCGCGGTGGGCTTCTTCGGCAAAATAATAAGCTTTCTGTATTACCTTAATATCAGCTAAAGGATGCGTCTGGCGAAACTTGTTAATGACTTGTTCAATGGTAGTCATATTTACTAATCATATATTAAAAAACAACTCTTGACAAGAGTTACCTAACAATGTATGTTTGGGGTAAGATACAAAAAAGAATAGAACGCGGGTCTGACCCGTGTTTTGTGTATATATGGTTTTTTAAAATTTTATATTATGGTTGTGAGAGGAGGTGATTAGGGTGTGGGCAAACGGCAATAGCATTAATGGTAACGGATCGTTGTGGATTCCTAAAGTAGTTGTTATCCTGGGGCTCCCAAACGGCAGAAAAACCAACCTTTTACGTTTTCTTGAAAGGTATTTCAGGACTCATCCAGACCAGTACAATATCGTCTTTATCCAGGATTTGATCAGGAATGCTCGTATCTCTGATGAGTTGGACAGGAATCTTTGGGCTATTAGTCAAATCCATTCCAGTATCCTAGAAGTCAAAAACGGGTTATACGATCTGGTTGTGATTGAACGTGGTGCTGGAGCAGTCTATGCTTCACTCGATTGGCTTTTAAGAGAAGGGAAACTGGACAGAAAGCAAAAGGAGAAAGCAGAATCAGGCAGGAGACAGGCGCTTGATGTTTTGCGCCAAGAAGAAGATTTCTTCATTTTCGTTGATGTATCTCAAGAAACAATAATCAAAAGGGATGAAGACGAAGGCAGACGTATTCCTGGCCGGGTTATTAACTCCGATTTTCTTAACGGTCTAGAGGAGTCATATCAAGTGTTGAAAAATACGATTTTGCCAAAATCCCGTACAAAGGTTGTCAATGGAAACCTGGATCTTAAGAAAGATTGGAAACAGGTTGATCGATGTCGTCAACGAACTGTCAGAAAACTAATCTCACTAATACCAGAAAGACCACCAATGGCGGTGAATCAAAACTGAAGGCCGACCTCAGCGTTAAGCAGGTCGGCCTTTAAGGTTTCTTAAAATCACATTCCTTGCTGCTGCACTTAACTTTCTTGGATTTTGTTTCCACTAGAAGCGATTTGCATTTAGGGCACTTCTTGTTAACAGGCTTATCCCATAGGGCATATTTGCATTTAGGATATCCAGAGCAGGAATAGAAGATTTTTCCTTTTTTAGTTCTTCTTTCAATAATGTCGCCTTCTTTACATTCGGGGCATTTAACTCCAGTAGGAGTGATAATGGCTTCAGTATGCTTGCAATCTGGAAAACCGGGACAGGCATAGAATTTGCCAAATCTTCCTAATTTAATAACGAGGTTCTTGCCGCACTCAGGACATTTCTTGTCAGTTTCCTCATCCATATTCTTCTTTTCAACCTCTTTGTATTTCTTATCAAGGTTTTCCTGAAAAGGCTTGTAAAATTCCTTCAGAACTGTCAGCCAGTTCTGTTTGCCGTGGGCAATTCTGTCTAAATCCTCTTCCATATAGGCAGTGAATTTAACATCGACAATTTGGGCAAAGTTTTCTTTAAGCAGATCTATGACAATAAAGGCAATTTCACTTGGAACGAATCTTTTTTGATCATTTTTTTGAACATAGCCTCTGGCCTGAATAGTACTAATAATTGGAGCGTAGGTTGAAGGCCGGCCAATGCCGTATTCTTCCAATATTTTAACCAGAGATGCTTCAGTAAAACGGGCTGGAGGCTGAGTGAAATGCTGTTCAGAAATCAGCTTAATTAATTCAAGAATTTCATCCTTACTTAAAGAAGGCAGGATATTTTCTTTCAGCTTATTTGGATAAACTTTTAACCAACCATCAAATTTTACTGTTGAGCCGTTAGCTCTGAAAGTATATTCATTAGCTTGGATATCGACTTTAGTTGCATCGAGTATCGCCGGATTCATCTGACAGGCAATAAAGCGCCGCCAGATAAGATTATATAGCTTGAATTGTCTTGGATCCAAGTATTCTTTAATTTTATCAGGGTGTTTATTGACTAAAGTTGGTCGAATAGCTTCATGGGCTTCTTGAGCACCTTTGCTTCTATTTTTGTAGAATTTTGGCTTATCCGGGCAATATTTTTCGCCGAATTCAGATTTAATGAATTCTTGAGCCTTGCTTAATGCTTCAGAAGAAAGATTCAAGGAATCTGTTCTGTGATAAGTGATTAATCCAGAGCGTCCTTTGCTTCCTAATTTAACACCTTCATAAAGCTTCTGGGCAACAATCATAGTTTGCTTGGCTGAAAACCCAAGCTTTCGGGCTGCTTCTTGCTGTAAGGTGCTGGTTGTAAAAGGAGGCTTGGTGTGCTTATTAACTTCTTTTTTCTTAATATCTGAAATTTTGTACTCAGCACCATCTAAATTCTTTAATATTTCATCAGCATCTTTCTTACTCTTTATTTCCAATTTCTCTATTTTCTTATCATCTATCTTTATCAGTTGGGCAGTAAATTTTTCATTGTCATTGCGAGGAGCCGAAGGCGACGTGGCAATCCCGTCTTTTCCACGGGATTGCTTCGCTTCGCTCGCAATGACAGTGTTAGAACAAAGTTCAGCTTCAATGCTCCAGTATTCTTCTGGTTTGAAATCTTTAATTTCTCTTTCTCTGTCAACAATCAGACGAACAGCTACTGACTGGACTCGTCCAGCTGATAATCCTTTAACTACTTTTTTCCATAGGAAAGGCGATAGCTTATACCCTACCAGGCGATCTAGGATTCTTCTAGCTTGCTGGGCGTTAACCAGATCCATATCAATCTGACGATGGTTTTTCAGAGACTCTCGAATGGCTTTTTTGGTAATTTCGTGAAAGGCAATCCTTTGGTAATTCTTTGTTTTGCTTTTTGGCAGGATTTGCAATATATGCCAGGCAATGGCTTCTCCTTCACGGTCCTTATCAGTTGCCAGAATGACCAGGTCAGCTTTTTTAGCAGCATCCTTTAATTCCTTGGCTACTTTTTTCTTTTTGGCAGAGATGACATACTTTGGGGTGAAATCTTTTTCTAAATCAACGCCAAAAGCGCGTTCGGGCAGATCCCGAATATGGCCATAGGAAGAAAGCACCTTGTAATCGGATCCCAGGTATTTATTAATCGTTTTTGATTTGGTTGGACTCTCTACAATGACTAAGTTCATGTCTCTGTTAGTTTAATCGCATTGATATTTTTGTCAATGTGGATAATTAAGCTCTTCAATAATATCTTTGGTCTCGTTTACTAGTTTAGCTCCCATCTTAATCAGCTTATTAGGCCCTGCAGAATTAGGAGAAAAGACCTGTCCAGGAATGGCGAAGACCTCTCTGTTTTGCTCTAAAGCGTTATGGGCGGTGATCAAGGCGCCGCTTCTCTCAGGCGCCTCAATGACCAGAACACCTAAAGACAGTCCTGAAATTATTCTATTTCTTTGAGGAAAGCTTTGTCTTGATGGCTGGGTGCCGATAGGGTATTCACTGATCAAAGCGCCATTCTGCGTTATCTCTTCAGCCAAATACTTGTTAGCTCTTGGGTAGATACTATTCTTATCAACTCCTGCACCCAGAACAGCGATTGTTCTGTTTCTTGTTTTTAAAGCTGTCTGATGAGCTAGGGTATCGATTCCTTTAGCTAGTCCGCTGATTATAGTTAATTTGTTTCTGGCTAATTCAGCGGTAATTAAGGGTGTAATCTGGCGTCCGTAAGGGGATAGGTTCCTAGTACCGACAACTCCTAGGGCAAATTTATCTTCTGGCTTTAAATTTCCTCTGACATAGAGGATGGCTGGGGGATTGTAAATTTCTTTTAATGATTCGGGATAGCCTTTGTCTTTAATGGTTATTAAGTGAACTTTCTCTCTGATTATCTTTTCCATCTCAAAATCCAGATTTATCTTAGGACGGGAATTCTTGATCTGCTCAATTGTTGATTTATTCAAGCCAGTTTTATAGAATTCATTGATATTGGCATTCCAGGCATATTTTAATGACTTGAAATGGTTTAAAATTTTTTTAAAGGCAATCGGACCAACTCCGTTGATTAAGTTAAAACCATTAAAATATTTTGCCTCAGGATTGACAAATTCAGTCATTTTGGTATAGTATTGATATTGTTTAGTCTTTACTATCCTGCCTAGTTATGTTCACATCTGAATCATCCCTCCTAAGATTTAGTGAGATCCATGCTGGGTGGGATAGTGAAGATTAATATCCATCTCAAACAAAGGGGGTGCGAGATGTGGCAGAAGTTATTTCATATGATAGATACCAATAATGATGCGTTTTTCGGGATTTTTGCTGTCGTCATTTGCTTTGTTTTGGTCATTGAATGGCTTAGCAGGAAAACAAAAAAGAAAAACGGTCATTAATTTCTAGTGATTCACCAAAGCTAAAAGGCTGCCTTAATAACCTGGGCGGCCTTTTTGATTGTCTTTGCAATGATCTCTTTTTCCTCTTTGTTGAATTTTTGAATGACGAATTTTTCAGTTTCAATATTTAATTTATCTGGCCTGATGCCGATTCTTATCCTAATGAAATCTTTTGTGCCTAAGGCATCAATAATCGACTGGACTCCTTTATGTCCAGCAGAGTTCTTGTTCTGCTGGACTCTAATTTCTCCCAAAGGCAAGTCTATATCATCGTGAACAACAACAATATCTTTTGGCTTGAAATAGTGTTTTTGCTTGATATGGTTTATTGCCCGGCCAGAATTATTCATAAAGGTCAGAGGCTTGATTAATTCAATTTTTTCAGAATTGATTTGCTTTTTGACATATAGGCAATTGGCTTTCTTGCTTTCTTTCCATTCTGTTTCTTCAGCTAGAATGTCTAAAACCATAAAGCCGACATTATGCCTAGTCTTCTCATATTTCCCCCCTGGATTACCTAAACCAACGATTAATTTCATAAATTTATATACTTATTAATGTATTCCTTAATATTTTCATAATTTCCTTGACCGGCTTTTGGATAGACGACTGAAGCCATCTGCTGACCAAAAGGAACCAGTCCGCCAACAAGTAAGTTAGTTTCTTTCTTATCAACAACGATTTGGGTGATGTCGCTGGCTTTTGTTTTTCTCGCTATTTTCCATAAATCCTTTAATTCTAAGATTCCCAAATCTGTCTCAATATTATTCTTCAAAGAATTAAACATTTTTAAATATGTTGGAAAGTCCCATAAGAGATTTAATTCTAAGACTTTTTGTTTCAGCAAGGTGACAACTTGCTGTTGTCTGGCCATCCGGTCAAAATCGCCATTAGGCGAAGTGTATCTGGTCCTGATATATCTTAGGGCTTCATTGCCGTTTAAGTATCGCCAGCCAGCCGACAGGTTGAATGTCTGGTAAGTGTAATTTGGTCCTGGGAAATATGGGTCATTGATGTCTTGAGGAACATAGACATTAAGGCCGTCAACCAATTCAATGATTTCCTTGGCGACAACTAAGTCAACTAAAATATGATAGTCAATATTTAATCCAGTAATTTCTGTAACTTTTTCTTTAAGACCTTCAATGCCTGTAATATTGTATAAGGCATTGATCTTTGTCAGGCGGCCGCTTTCAGGAATTTTCACCAGCAAGTCTCGAGGCAATGAAACTAATATTGCCTTTTCTTCGTCAGGCTCTAAATGAATTAAAATTATCGTATCAGTCAAGTTGCCTCCAGAATATCCTTGTCCTGGCCTGCCCAGAGCCAAGATATTCATATCAGGATAGCTCTTGTCCAAGCTGAAAGGAAGGATTGATTTCAATATGCTAATTTTTTCCTTTTTTGGCTCTTCTGAAATGATTTGATTCTCAGAGGAAACATCAGGAGTATCTTGATAAATTGAAATGGAAATGAATAGGGTAATTAAAACAAGAGTAAAGAAATATGTTAATCTTAAATTTCTTTGCTTTTTCTTCTGTCTTTGAATCTTTAATTGCTCGTCAAACAATCCTTTTTTGATTAAGCGGTCAATTTGTTCATTTTCACTCATTAACCTTTAGTATACCAGATTTGATTTTTTTTGTGAAAAAAGTTAGAATGAATTAACTATGAAAAAAGCAGTTATCTTTATCTGGGAGATCACTAAGATAGTGGTTATTTCTTTGGCGATCATTATTCCGGTCAGATACTATCTAGTTCAGCCGTTTTTTGTCAGAGGGGCTTCAATGGAGCCTAATTTTGATGATGGCCAATATCTGGTAATCAATGAGATCGGCTATCGCTTTGAAGAGCCAGAAAGAGGAGAGGTGGTTGTCTTTAAATATCCATTTGATCCTTCTCAATACTACATCAAAAGAATAGTCGGATTGCCGGGCGAATTGGTTGAGGTTGAAAATGGCCAGGTCATAATTTACAACGAAGAATTTCCCCAAGGCCAGGAATTGGATGAATCTGAATATTTGTCAGAAGATACAATAACCCAAGGAATGGTTCATTTGAGATTAAATGATAATGAATACTTTGTTTTAGGTGACAACAGGGGAGCAAGTTCAGATTCTCGTCAGTGGGGGGCTTTGCCAATAGATAATATTATCGGCAAGGTTTGGCTCAGAGCTTGGCCCTTTGATTCAGCTAAAATATTTTAAATATGTCTAAAAAACCAAAATTCAAAGCCCCCAAAGGAATGCGAGATATTCTTCCCGAAGATCAAGCCTATTGGGAAAGAGTTAAAAAAGTTGTCAATGATCTGTCCAAATCATATGGATTCGGGCTTTTAGAAACGCCAATTCCTGAAGAAACGGAACTGTTTGTCAAAGGAACAGGGCAATTCACCGATATTGTTGAAAAGGAAATGTTCAGCCTAAGGACCAAAGGGGGAGAGAAATTAACTCTAAGACCTGAATTTACCCCGCCTATTATCCGAGCCTACCTGGAAAGAGGCCTTACTGCTCTACCTCATCCAGTCAAACTTTACAGTATTGGTCCGATCTTTAGATATGAAAGACAGCAAAAAGGTCGCTATAGGCAAGCCTATCAGGCTAACTTTGAGGTTGTTGGAGAAAAGGATCCAATCTTAGATGCTCAGTTAATCCAATTGTTTTTCTCAATTAGCAAAACATTAGGCATTAAGAACCTAATAACTCAGATTAACAGCATCGGCTGTCCGAATTGCCGTCCGGTTTATAGAAGGATGTTAGTCAGCTATTACCGCAGCCGTGTTAAGAATGCTTGTGCTACCTGTCAGAGAAGATTAAAGCAGAACCCATTGAGATTATTGGATTGCAAGAGTGAGAAATGCGTGGAAATAGCTAAAGAGGCTCCACAAATTATCGATCACTTATGTGATGATTGTCATAATCACTTCAAGAGCGTCTTGGAATATTTGGATGAAATAGAGATTCCATACATTCTAAATTCACACTTAGTCAGGGGACTAGATTACTATACCAAGACAGTTTTTGAAATTTGGCCTGAAGATGAAGAGGGCAGGCAGATTGCCCTAGCTGGTGGCGGAAGATATGACGGCTTAGTCAAGCTTTTAGGCGGCAATGATTTGCCAGGCGTTGGTTTTGCCATGGGCCTCGATAGAATCGTCAACTTAATGGAAGAAAGGGAAATTAAGATTCCACAGAGAAGGCGTCCTTTGGTATTCCTAATCCAATTAGGCGAATTGGGCAAAAAGAAATCTTTAAAGCTGTTTGAAGAGCTTCGCCAAGCAGGACTCAAGGTTAATAATTCTTTTAGCCGCAATACCATGAAAGCCCAATTGAAAAGAGCTGATAAGGCAGGGGCTCGATTTGCTCTGATTCTTGGCCAGAAAGAAGCATTGGATGAAACTATCATTATTAGAGATATGGAATCAAGCAGCCAGGAAATCGTGCCTTTGAAAAAAGTAGTTGAAAAATTAAAGAAAAAAATTAGGAAGAAATAGATGGATTGTGTTTTCTGTAAAATCATTTCAAATGAAATTCCAAGCTACAAAGTCTATGAAGACGAAAGCTATTTAGCCTTTTTAGCAGTTCCTTCAATCAATCCTGGACATACTTTAGTTATTCCTAAAAAACATTATCGCTGGGTCTGGGATGTCGAAAATATCGGAGAATATTTTAAAGTAGTTAAAAAAGTAGCCAATGCTATCCGCCAGGCCATGAAAACTGAATTCTTAGCTTCAGCTGTGGTGGGCGAGGAAGTGCCTCATGCTCATGTCTGGCTTGTTCCGCGATATGAGGGAGACGGCCATGGCGGAGCAATTCAGTTCGGAAACTTTAAGGAAATCAGCGAAGAAGAAATGAAGGATATTGCCGAGAAAATTAAAAAGAGTATTAATTAAAAATATGAATGAAGAAAAATCGAATTCTCCTTTAGACCAAGAGAGTGAGAAAATTAGCATAAGTTCGAGCAAGAAATGGTTTTGGATGGGAATTGTTGTTGCTTTGATCAGCCCCATTGCTGGATTGGTTTTGGCAATCACTTTTTGGACTGAACCGGGATTCAAGAGGCAGGGCAGGACTATTCTTATCTTTTCCATAATTTGGGGAATAATCTTTATCTTTTTGACAGACTGGCTAGTCAAACAAGGTTATTTACCTGATTATTCATAATGACTAATAAATTCTTTCAAGCTTTGGCCCTGATGGTAGGGCATATTATTGGAGTGGGTATTTTCAGTTTGCCTTTTATTGCTGCTAAGGTAGGCATCATGGCGATGCTTTTTTATTTTCTCATCTTAAGCACGGTAGTTATTCTTTTTGAACTACTTTACGGCGAAGTTGTCTTAAGAACTAAAGAAAAACATCGTCTGCCGGGATACGCTGAAAAATACTTAGGACCTTGGGCAAAAAAATTAGCTTTGGTTTCAAATGGCTTGGGTTCAATGACGGGAATCCTTGCTTATATCATTGTCGGTGGCGGTTTCTTGGGTTCCATTCTGATTCCAATTCTTGGCGGAACTGAATTGCTGTATATCTTAATCTTTTTTGCTATTGGTGCTTTTCTAATTTACGTTGGCATTAAAAGCATTGCCCAGACAGAATTAGTCTTGTTAGTCTCTTTTTTTATTGTCTTGGGCCTAATTTTTTACAAAGGTCTTTCAGTAATTAATTTGAATAACTTAATGGTCTTTGATATTAAGTATCTATTCTTGCCTTATGGAGCGGTATTCTTTTCATTGTCTGGCGCTTCAATGGTTCCAGAAGTCAAAGAACTATTAATCTACAAAGGTAAGAATTTAAAAAGAGTCATTATTATCGCTACCTTAATAGCCGCTTTTATTTCCCTGTTCTTCACTTTCATAATCCTAGGGATTACTGGATCAGAAACTACTCCTGAAGCAATAAATGGATTGAATAATTACTTGGGCAACGGAGTTGTGATACTGGCTCTTTTGTTTGGAATTTTAGCCACTTTCACTTCATTTTTAACAGTAGGCTTAACTCTTAAAAAAATGCTTTGGTATGATTTTAAGGTAAACAAGAATCTTTCCTGGTTTATTGTCTGTTTTCTGCCTTTGGCTTTGTATCTGTTTGGTTTCAATGATTTTATTAAGATTATTAGCTTAAGTGGTGGCGTCTTATTAGCTACCAGTGCAATTCTAATGATCTTAATATATTTCAAGGCTAAAAAAGAAGGCGATGTTGAACCGGGATATACGATGAATTTGCCCAAATTCTTCGTCTATTTCTTAGTCTTATTCTTCATTATCGGCGCTATATATGAATTAATTAATTCTTTTTTATAAATGAAAAAACTACCAAAAAGTACCCGTAAATATATTAGAAAAGAAAAAGCTCGCCTAAAACGAGAATTTTTTGATTTCAAGAAAAGAGAAGAGAAAATTAACGAATTATACGCCAAATTTGGAGTAAAAACAGAACTTGTCAAAAAGGAAAAAGAGGAGTATAGTAAGGATAATGAAAAGCAAGGATACATTCAAAAGTCCAAGTAGCGGACAGATGAAATTAGTCAAAGTAGCCAAAGAAATTTCAAGATACATTGATGAAGATTCACAATCTGAATACAAATTAATTGTCGGAACTGATTCTAATGGAAATGGAAAAACTGATTTTGTTACTGCTATTATCGTCTACCGCGTCGGCAAAGGCGGCCGCTATTTTTGGAGAAAGACAAACGGAGGGAAAGTTTACCATACCTTGAGAGACAGGATTTACCAGGAAGTGAATCTGTCACTGGAATGTGCCCAGGATGTCTTAAGTCAATTGGCATCGCTGGTCAGGACAACCAGCGAACCTAATTACGATTTCCAAATACATATTGATGTGGGCCAGAAAGGACCAACCAGAGAAATGATCAAGGAAGTGGTAGGCATGGTCAGGGGTAATGGTTTTGATGCTAGGATTAAGCCTCAATCCTATGCTGCTTCAAGCATCGCTGATAAGTATACATAAGATGAAAGTTTTTAGTGTAAAATATGATAAGGATAAGAAGAGCTGGTTTGTAAAAACTCCTTCTTTTTTCAACTCAACCAGATATTTCAAAGAAAGGCAGAAAGCGATAAATTTCGTTAAGGAAAAAGCAAGCGACAGGAAGAACCGTCCAAGCAAGGTCAATCTTTTCGGACCACAAGGATCAATTCTGATGAGCTGGGAATACAAAGCAGCGCCCAAGAAAAAATATCCGCCGTACAAGTAGATATTGATAATGTTTAATCAACCGCCGAGAGGCGTTTTTTATTTCAAAAGGTAAGCCCCGACGATTAGGTTCGCCGGGGCTTGGTGTTTTGAAAGGATTGTTCTGTTAATCGTAGTAGGAACGGAGAAATTTACTACACCGAGAGCATTGGACAAGCCTACTTTTTCCCAGATCGGTTGATTTATGAACGAAGTTGTCCTGACGATTGTTAGGATAATGCCCGCAATGAGGACATTCCTCATCGTCATCGGTGGCTCTCGGGAGGTTGCTGTAGAAAATTAACCCGCTTGTTGCCGCAGTTATCGTCGGTTTTTTGGTTTTGATCTCAATGGGCTTTGGCTGCTGCTGCGGTTGCGGTTGGAGTTGCTGAGGCGTAATTGTTACGCTGGTGCCTATGGGAACCGTACAACATCCAACACAATACCCCAGACGAATTCCTCCATCTTTGGGCATTTGCCCATTGTGAGTGATTACCTGAATGCTCATGCAAGTCTCCTTTCTCTTGTTTCGGGGTGAAAAGAACTTGAAACAGCGTCTATTCCTGTAAGTTGATTAAATCAGAGTATGTTAAAAAAATCAAGCACCTATTTCTGTTCCAAAAAAATTTCAGGATCAATCCAATCATTCAATTCACTTTCATTATTAACATATCCTTTCAGATTAATATCTGAATTTGAATAAATTGCAAAATGCAAATGCTTTCTTTCAAAATCAGTCTCATTGGTATTACCTTCTCCTAATATTCCAATTTGCTGACCTTGAACAACTTTCTCATCTTTTTCAACTAAACTATCCGGATTCAAGTGTCCATAGATGGCTAAATATTCTTTTTCATTAACTGTGTGTTGAATGGCTAATAGGCCGCCATATCCAGAAACCCATCCAGAATACTTAACTAAGCCGTCAGCTATGGCAAAAACAGATACTTCGTTTTCAATATCCTCATATTCCACATCAACCCCAGTATGATATCCGCTAAATCTTTCAGGCTGGACAGGTGAAGTTTCTGGAGTAATGAAAATGCCAAAAGGCTTCTTATTAATCCTTTCTTTAAATTCATCAATTGGCTCTGTGTTTTCTATTTCTGGTTCTTCTTTAATTTCTGGAATATTATCAGTTGTCAAAGGCTTTGCTTGGAATATTAGAAAAGAGAAACCAGTTAAGACTATTAGAATAATTAGAAGCTTTTTCATAAATATATTTTATCACAATGTCTTTCCTTTTTAAAAATATTCTGTTAAAATGCTGTTAATATAAAGAATTAAAGAAACTTTAATAACTAAAAATATATGAAATTACATTTTCACGGAGGTGCCGGTATTGTTACCGGCGTCAACTATTTATTACAAACCGAAAAAACCAAAGTCATTGTTGATTGCGGTCTTTTCCAGGGCACTAAAAAAATCGATAAGAGAAATGAAGAATCTTTCCCATATGATCCAAAAGATATTGATTTTGCCTTAATCACCCATGCTCATTTGGATCACATTGGAAGAATCCCTAAATTAGTAAGCGATGGCTTTAAAGGAAAAATTGTTACTACCAGGCCAACTATGGATTTTGCCAGATTCATGCTTGAAGACAGCCAGAAAATCATCAAGGGGAAAATTGACAAGGAAAAATCAAAAAATGAGATTGAAGAGATTATGAGTTTGTTTGAACCAGTTGAATACGATGAAATAACAAAACTGAATGAAGAAGTAACAGTATGCTTTAAAGATGCTGGGCATGTCTTGGGATCAGCCAGTATTGAAGTAGAAGCTGAAGGCAAGAAAATTGTTTTTTCAGGAGATTTAGGATCAGGCAGAGTGCCTTTGCTGAATAATCCGACTAAACTTAAAGACGCAGACTATGTCATTGTTGAATCAGCCTATGGCGGCAGAGTTCATGAGTCAGAATCTTCATCAAAAGATATGGTTGAAGATGTAGTTGAAGAAACAGTCACTAAAGGCGGAGTATTGATGATACCTAGCTTTGCTCTGGAAAGAACTCAGCAAATTCTCTATCATCTAAATGAATTAACAGAAAACAGGAGAATTCCTCAAATCCCAATCTTTGTTGATAGTCCCTTGGCTATCAAGTTGACTGGGGTGTATAAGAAGTATCCTCAATACTATAACCAGGATGCCAGTGTTCTAGTTAAATCAGGAGATGATATTTTTGATTTTCCTGGATTAAAACTGACCCAAAGAGCCCAAGAATCAAGAGAAATTAACAAAGTTGAACCTCCTAAAATTATCATTGCTGGTTCAGGTATGTCTCATGGTGGCAGGATCATTTACCATGAGCAGAAATATTTGCCTGATCCAAACAGTATCTTGCTAATAGTTACTTATCAGGTTGCCGGGACTTTAGGGAGACAGCTTTTGGAAGGCGCTGATAAAGTTAAGATTAAAAACAGAATGGTTCCAGTCAAAGCTAAAATTAAACATATCAATGGATATTCTGGCCATGCTGACCAAGATGAATTGATTGACTGGCTGGCAAGTTTTATCAGTCCGGAATCAACCAAGAGACCTAAAAAAATCTTTGTTTGCCAGGGCGAGGAAAAGCCAGCTACGCTGCTTGCCCAGCGCATCAAAGACCATTTAGGCTTGTCAGCCAAAGTGCCTAAAGAGAACGAAGTAGTCGAGTTATAGGTTTTGACAAAAATTAATAAAAATAGTAGACTAAACAAATGGAAAAGAAAACATATTTGAAATATAAGATTTGTGTATCAGGAGCTGCTGAAACAAGACACTGTGCAGCTAATGCTTTGGAAACATCCAAAGAAGTAGGTCGTGAAATCATTAGACAAAGTGGCGTTTTAGTAACCGGAGCCACTACTGGCGCCCCTTACTGGTCCGCTATTGGCGCCAAGGAAGAAAAAGGAATTGTCATTGGCCTTTCACCAGCTGCTTCAGAGAAAGCTCATCTTAAAAAATATCGTTTACCAACTGATTTTCATGACCTGATCATCTATACGGGATTCAATTATTCAGGAAGAAACTTGCTTTTAACCAGATCATCAGATGCTGTCATTATCATTTGCGGCCGATTGGGGACTTTGAACGAATTTACCATTGCCTTTGAGGATAATAAGCCGATTGGCGTATTAACCCAAAGCGGCGGTACGGCAGATATCCTGAAAGGATTAGTTGATAATGCTCATCGAGGCCCAGGCAAAGTGGTCTATGAATCAGATCCAAAAAAATTAGTTGAAGAAGTAATTAAATTAGTCGACAAGGAAAAAGAAATTAAAATTAAGAAATAGAATTTCACCAAGAAAAGGAGGTGAATCATGTGGCTATTGAAGTCAAGAAAAAAACCGGAGAGACAACTAGAAGTTTACTAAGACGCTTTTCAAGAAGAATTCAACAAAGCGGCGTTTTGATTCGTGCCCGTAAATCAAGATTCAGGACAAAAGAAATAAGTAAGACGGATAGAAGGAATAGCGCATTACGTAGAGTTAAAATCGTCGGAGAAAAAGAAAAATTAAGAAAAATGGGTCTTCTAGATGAAGAACCAAAATGGGGAAGGCGTAAATAAATGTCTCTAAAAGAAACAATTCAATCAAAGATAAAAACGGCCATGCAGGAAAAGAAAACAGAAGAGCTTTCTGTTTTGCGTATGGTCATGGCCTCTGTCTTTAATAAAGAAAAAGAAAAAAGAGCTAAATTCGTTAAAGACGGAGAAGATGAAGCCAAGTTAGATGAAATGAGTAAGCTAACTGATGAAGAAGTCTTGGAAGTAATATCAAGCGAAGTTAAGAAAAGAAAAGATTCTATCAAGCAATATGAAGAAGGAAATCGCCAAGATTTAGCTGACAATGAAAAGAAAGAATTAGAAATCCTAATGGAATACATGCCAGAACAAATGCCAGAAGATGAAGTTAGAAAAATCATTTCAGATAAGATTCAAGAGCTTGGTGCTAGTGGACCGCAAGATACAGGGAAAGTAATGGGCGCTATTATGGGCCAGTTAAAAGGCAAAGCTGATGGAGGAATGGTTAACAAAATTGTTGGTGAAGAATTGAAGAAATAATGGAAGAACAACAAGTTCAACCAAATATTCCAGAACAACCAAGTATTCAGCCAGAAATACCTCAAAAACAGGGCAAACCAGCCTGGGTGATTGTTTTGATTGCAATTTTATCCATAGCCGTTATTGGAGGTGTTGGTTATGCTGTTTATCAATACTATTATTCAGTCTGCTGCTCCCCGGAGTTACCAGCTACAAACGAGAATCAATCTAACTTAGATCCAAACATATTACCTGCATCAGATGATTTAATTGATGAAGGATGGCAAACTTATTCTAATAGCGGAGCTGGGTTTAGTATTAAGTATCCATCAGAATGGCGTATAGGAAATATTTCTGACCAAGGAGTTGGTTTTGGTCCAGAAGAGATAAGAGAGGATCTTCTTTGGGGATTGTTAACTTATAATAAGTCAGAAAAAACTGTTTCTCAAATAAAAGATAGTAGTGGAAGTCAATTCTCTGATAGAAAACAGACAGAGGAAAATATTACTGTTAATGGCTTGGCTGCGACTAAGATAATAACAACCACGGATCAAATTGAAGATTGGTATTCAGTTTTGATAGTAATTGATAGCAGAGACAAATTATTCAGTATTAGCAACGGAGCTATAACAGATATCAATCTTAATGATATGCTTCTGGAAAAAACAGGAGAAGAGTATAATATAAGTTTTGAAGAATTCTATACTTCATTTAAGTTTGTAAATTAATGCTTGAAATACATAACTTCACCCAGAACGAATTAGATAAAAAATTTTTCCAAAAAATTGCCAAGAAAACTTTAGAAATTACAGATGTAAAGGATAAGACAGAAATTAGCTTAGCAATTGTCGGTGATGGGAGAATCAGAAGATTGAATAAAATGTACCGGGGTAAAAATCGGGTAACTGATGTTTTGTCTTTTGAAAACAAATCAGTACTTCCATATCTATCGAAAGCTTTTCCTAAAATGAAAAAGGGTGATGAATTCATTGAAGCACCGGATGGAGTCAAAAGATTAGGCGAAGTTGTCATCTGTTATCCCCGAGCTAAAAAACAAGCTAAGAAATTGAATCATACATTAGAAAAAGAACTGACTATTTTGTTAATTCATGGTATACTTCATTTACTTGGGTATGACCATGAAAAGGGAGGAGAAGAGGAAAAGAAAATGAAAGAAATGGAGGAAAAGATTTTGGCTGAGTTGTAATAAATTTAAATATTATGCCAAAAGAAACCATTATTGCCGGATTAGATGTAGGCAGCTGTTTTATTAGAACAGTTGTAGCTAAGGTACGGGCTGACCAAAGCAAGCCGCAGATTCTTGGTGTTGGTCAGGTGCCTTCTTTTGGTTTGCGCCGAGGAGTTGTAGTTGATGTTGAAGAGGCAACCAAGAATATTTCTCAAGCCATTCAGGAAGCAGAAAGAAGCAGTGGCGTATCAATTGAACGAGTGATTGTCAGTATTAGCGGAAACCATATTGAACCTAGGGTAAGCAAAGGAGTGATCGCAGTTTCTCGTGCTGATAGCGAGGTTTCAAAAGAAGATGTTGACCGGGCTATTGATGCAGCTTCAAATATTCCAATTTCAGCTAATCGGGATATCCTCCATGTCATTCCTCGAAATTATTTAGTTGATGATCAAGATGGGATCAAAGATCCAGTCGGCATGAATGGAGTCAGGTTGGAACTGGATGCCTTAGTTATTGAAGGGTCATCTCCCTTTATTAAAAACTTAACCAAATGTATTTCTGAAGCAGGACTAGAAGTTGAAGAATTAGTCTTAGCTCCTTTGGCAGCCAGTTATGCAGCACTTAGCAAAAGACAAAAAGAATTGGGTGTTTTAGTTTTAGACCTAGGTGGCGGTACGGCTGGTATGACTGTTTTTGAAGAAGGATACATTATCCATAGTTGTATCCTGCCAGTAGGCTCATCACATATTACCAATGATATTGCCATCGGATTAAGGAGTGATATTGATTTGGCTGAAAAGGTTAAATTGGAATATGGCTCAGCTTTGCTGGGTGATATTAATAAGAAGGATGTGATTGACTTGGCTAAACTAGGATCGCAAGAAGGCGGAGTAGTACCGCGGGCTCAAGTAGTTGAAATAGTAGAGGCAAGACTGAGTGAAATCTTAGACCTAGCTAATAAAGAGTTGAAAAAGATTGACCGTCAAGGATTACTGCCGGCTGGCGTAGTACTTTTGGGCGGTGGAGCCAAAGTTCCAGGATTGGTTGATTTAGCTAAAGAAACTTTGAAACTGCCGGTTCAAGTTGGTTTTCCTTTGGAACTAGAAGGGATTATTGAAGAAGTTGAAGATCCTGCTTTTGCTACAGCTATCGGACTTATTCTGTGGAGTATGGATAATCAAGTTAAAACGAGTGGGCAAGGAATTCCTTTACCCAAGAAAGTCAGGCCGACGGTTGATAAGGTCAAGCATTGGTTTAGGGGATTTTTACCATAAACCTTGCATTATTTATATAATTGTGATAATTTTTAAAGAGATTTAAAAATAATATATTAAACGCGATGAGGAGGGGTTTAGGGCTCCTCATTGTTATTTATAACCATGGCACAAATAAAACCTGATGTAGAAACTTTTGCAAAAATTAAAGTAGTGGGCGTAGGAGGAAGTGGCAATAATAGCGTTGCTCGAATGTTAGCTTGCAAAATTCAAGGTGTAGATTTTGTAGCAGTTAATACTGATGCTCAAGATTTGCATCATGTTAAAGCTCCTGAAAGATTGCATATTGGCAAGAACTTAACCAAAGGACTAGGTGCTGGAATGAATCCTGAAATTGGACGTCAAGCCGCTGAGGAAAACAGAGATGAAATACATGAAGCAGTTAAGGGTTCAGATATGGTTTTTGTAACTTATGGTTTAGGTGGAGGAACAGGGTCTGGTGCCGGACCAATCATTGCTGAGGCAGCTAAAGATTCAGGCGCCTTGACTGTTGCTGTAGTAACTAAGCCTTTTTCTTTCGAAGGACAACAAAGAGCTAGGATTGCTGAGGAAGGTTTAGTTGAATTAAAAGACAGAGTTGATACTTTAATTACTATTCCAAATGATAAATTGCTTTCCTTTATTGATCGTAAAACACCTTTACTTAATGCCTTTGGAGTAGTTGATGATGTTTTGAGGCAAGCAGTCCAAGGAATCTCGGATTTGATCGTTACGCCAGGTATTGTTAATGTTGACTTTGCTGATATTAAAGCCATTATGTCAAACACCGGTTCAGCTTTGATGGGTATTGGACGAGCTACTGGAGAAGATAGAGCGATAGAAGCTGCTAAGGCAGCAGTCAACTCACCATTACTTGAGCTTTCAATTGATGGTGCTAAAGGAGTTCTCTTTAATGTAAGTGGTGGCGCTGATCTAGCTATGACTGAAATTAACGATGCAGCTAAAGTCATCACTGAATCAATTGATCCAGATGCTAAAGTAATCTTTGGTGCTGTCATGGATGATAAATTAAAGAAAGGCGAAATTAAGGTTACTGTAGTAGCCACAGGATTTGATGAAGGAATTTTAAAAAAATCAGGCGAAACTAGAATCCAAGACATTTCACCAGTTGGCCAGCCAAACAAAACAGAAGAGAAGAACACTATCAGAAAAACAAGCGTAAAGGTAAATCCAGTTCCAACTCCAAAACCAAAAACTCCTCCTGTTGAAGAAGAAAATGAATGGGATATCCCAGCTTTCATTAGGAGGAAGATGAAATAGATCTGACAAAGACGGCCCTTATTGATCTGGAGCTGTTTTTGTTTGTTTCTTTGACGTTAGTTTTTAATTAGAGTAAAATATAAGGACTTAACTTTGTAAAAATGTCTGTCGTAGAATTAAAATTCAATCAGATTAAAAAAAGAGATGGCCGAGTAGTCGACTTTAATCAGTCTAAAATTACTAAAGCTGTTTTTAAGGTATTCCAAGCCCAAGGCAAAGAAGACCAAAAATTGGCTGAAAAAATTTCAGATAAAGTAATTGAGAGCTTGAATAAGAAATTTGAAGGAAAGGTTCCTACAGTCGAGCAAATTCAGGATACAGTAGTTAATGTTCTAGGAAAAGCCAAACACAAGAAAGCTGCTGAGGCATATACTCTTTATCGGGAAAAAAGGAAAGAAATTCGTGATGCCAAATGGTGGCTTTTAAGCCAAGATGTTAAAACTAGGTTAACTCCTAATGCTTTGCGTGTTTTAGAATCGAGATATTTAAAGAAAGATGACCAGGGTAAGATTATCGAAACACCCCAACAACTGTTTCAGCGAGTAGCTGCTAATATTGCCAGTGCTGAAACTTTTTTTAATCCGTCAATAACGGATGACGATCTTTTTGCAGTAGGCCGGGGATTCTATCGAATGATGGCCTCATTAGAATTTTTACCTAATTCACCCACCTTAATGAATGCTGGTAGTACGCTCCAGCAATTGAGTGGATGTTTTGTTATTCCAATAGGAGATTCAATGGAAGAAATATTTGAAGGCATAAAGCATACAGCTTTGGTTCACCAGTCTGGCGGCGGGACAGGCTTTAGTTTTTCTCGCCTAAGACCAAAAGGTGATCTTGTTAAATCAACTCAAGGCTGCGCTTCAGGTCCGCTTTCCTTTATGACTGTTTTTAATGCTGCAACAGAAGTCGTCAAACAAGGCGGAAAAAGGAGAGGGGCTAATATGGGAATACTGAGGGTTGATCACCCAGATATTCTGGAATTCATTACTTCTAAAATTGAGGAAGGAAAATTGAATAACTTCAATATATCAGTTGCAATTACTGATAAGTTCATGGAAGCAGTCAAGAAAAAGAAAAAATATGATTTAATTAACCCAAGAACAGGACAAGTAGATAAGAAATTAGATGCAAACAAGGTATTTGATTTAATTGTTCATTATGCTTGGGAAAACGGAGAGCCAGGCATTATCTTCATTGACCGAATTAATGATGACAACCCAACGCCAAAATTAGGTGAAATTGAATCAACTAATCCGTGTGTGGTTGGTAGTACTTTAGTAGGAATAGCAGATGGAAGAAAGTATGTTTCTATTAAACAATTAGCTGAAGAAGGCAAGGATGTACCCGTTTATTGTCATGGCAGAGGCAAGGTTCAAATTAGAATGGGTAGAAATCCAAGAAAAACTAGAAAAAAAATTCCGGTTTGGAAGGTTGTTTTTGATAAAGGAGATCATATTATTGCTACGGAAGATCATAAGTTTATAGATAGAAATGGCGAAAAAATTAAGTTGAAAGATCTTAAGCAAGGAATGAGCTTAATGCCTTTCAATAAGTTTAAATATACAGCAACTAAAAAGAATTGTGTTTATTGGGGTATTTCTCAGAATAATGGGGAAAAAGCTAGATCTGAACATAGGATGATAGCCGAATTTTTATTAGGAAGGAAAATTAAAAGATATCCAACAGAAGTAGTTCATCATAAAGATTTTAACGGTTTAAATAATCAATTCGAGAATTTGGAAATTATGAGTCAAGGTGCGCATGATAGTCTTCATCAAACAGGAGATCAAAATGTAATGAGAGGAAAATGGTGGCAAAAATTAACTGAACAAGAGAAGGAGATTTACAAAAAGAAAATGAGTGCAATAAAATCTGGCAAAGGTAATGGTATGTTTGGGAGAAAACACAGCAAACAAACTAAAGAATTAATCGGAAAATTGTCTCGTGAATATTTTAAAAATCCTGAAAATAGGCTGGCTATGAGTAAAAAAATATTACAAATTTACAAAGATAAACCTGAAATAAAAGAAAAAATAAGTAGAACCAAAACAATATATTCATTTTTGAGTTCAAGTTGCTTAACTTGCGGAAAGGAGATAGTTTTTAAAGAGAATACAAAGAAACACTTTTGTTCTTCTTCATGTAGAATGAGTTATGTAAATAAAATCAGAAATACAAATAGCATAGTAGAAGCTAAAAAGAAAAATAGAAAGAATTTGAGAGAGAAACTTTATAATCTTGGTGTTGATTTTATCAAGAAATACAACAAGATTCCAAGTTACGGAGAATTCAAGAGATTTACAGAGAAATATGGACATTCAGGGGATGTTAGAAGTACTTTTGGCGGCTTCAGTAAATTTAAGGAAGAGTTAACTTTATATAATCATAAAGTTAAATCTATAAAATTTTACGGATATGAAGATGTATATAATATCACCGTAGATGAATTTCATACAGTTGCTTACATTACTAATCCGAAGGCAAAAACAAAGATTTCCAAAAAAGGTTTATTAACAGGTATTATCACTGCGCAATGTGGCGAGCAGCCATTGCTTGGTCATGAAAGCTGTAACTTAGGAAGCATCAACCTAAGTAAGATGATTATGAAGAAATCAGCTAAGGCTAAGAATTATGCTGTTGACTGGGATAAACTAAAGGCAACAACTAGAAATGCAGTTCATTTCTTAGATAATGTTATTGAAGTTAACCGTTATCCTTTTGATAAGATTGAAAAATTAACCAGAGGTAATCGTAAAATTGGTCTGGGAGTTATGGGCTGGGCAGACATGCTCATAAATCTGGGTATTTCATATAACTCACAACGTGCTTTTAATCTGGCTGAAAAAATAATGGGCTTTATCCAAAGCGAAGGCAGAAAAGCTTCAACTGAGCTGACTGAGAAAAGAGGAACTTTTCCAAATTTCATTGATAGTATCTATAATGCTAAGGAAATGCCAAGAGTAAGGAATGCAACAGTCACAACCATCGCTCCAACAGGAACGATCGGCATAATTGCTGGAGCATCTTCTGGCATTGAACCCCACTTTGCTATCGCCTTTACCCGTAAGCATGTCTTAGGGGGTCAGGAAATGGTTGAGGTTAATCCTTTGTTTGAAAATATTGCCAAAGAAAGAGGTTTTTGGTCCAAGGAATTAATCGAAGAAATTTCAATTAAAGGAAATTTACAAGAAGTCAAAGGCATTCCAGCTGATGTTAAAAAAATCTTTGTCACTTCTCTGGAGATTGATCCAAAGAATCACATTAAAATGCAGGCATCATTTCAGAAATATGTTGATAATGCGACTAGTAAGACAATTAATTTTCCTTATTCAGCTTCAGAGCCTGAAATTAAAAGAGCTTATCTTTTGTCATACAGTCTTGGCTGTAAGGGTATTACCCTATACAGAAATGAAAGCCGCAAGCAACAGGTATTGAATATTAAAGGATCAGAGCAAAAGAAATTAATTAAGGAAAAAGAAGAAAAGATCCCAGAGAAAGATGTTTCTCCCGAACTTCGTGATCCATCG
>CAYOHI010000001.1:0-678 GCA_964403725.1 uncultured Candidatus Saccharibacteria bacterium | reverse complement strand
CCAGATGTGCCTGATTTGCCCCCTGGCTCGTGTCCAACGTGTAATATATAGTTTATGATTCAAATCTATACTGGCAACGGAAAAGGCAAGACAACAGCCTCTCTGGGGCTGTGTTTAAGGGCAGTCGGTGCGAATAAGAGGGTTTTGCTTATCCAATTCCTAAAAGATGGAAAAAGCTCAGAATTAAAAGCAATAAATAATTTAAAAAATTTTAATGTAAAAACTTTTGGTAAAAAAGGATTTGTAACTAAAGACAGTTTAACTAAGAAAGATTTTGACCTTGCTATGCAAGGTTTTAATTTTGCTAAAAAGAGTATTGAAAGTAAAAAGTATGATTTAATTGTTTTAGATGAAATTAATGTAGCTAACTATTTTAATTTAATCAAAACAAAAGACTTAATCGATTTAATAAAAAAAACTCCCAAAAAAACAGAATTAATTTTAACTGGCAGAAAGGCGAACAAGAAGATTATTGAAATGGCTGATTTAATTACAGAAATGAAAGAAGTAAGGCATTATTTTAAAAAAATCAAAGCAAGAAAGGGTATTGAGTACTAAAAAATAAGGCCTTGCGACATGGGTGTTCGCAAGGCCGTTATGGGGTTTAAGGGGTTGCCTTATGCCGCACTGTCCCATTTGAATCCGAATTGAGTTAGAGTGTAAGAATGAAAAAAAACT